>JAPPJZ010000049.1 GCA_028874365.1 Chloroflexota bacterium
CGAGATGAGCTCGAAGAGCACACCGGTCTCGGCCTAGCCTGAGCATCGACGCCGCGTTCAGGGTAAACTTCTTCGCTAACGACTTCCTCTGCGACACCATTGCCGGGAGACCCGACTGGCAGGCGATCGATAAAGCTGCGCTGGAGAATCTCTTAAGCCGCGCTGCGGGCGATCGTCGAGCACTTTCCGACCGACGGGTGGTCGATCATGGTCATGATTGGGTCCTTTCGGGATTGTTGTCCTGTGACCCTGATTCGTCTCCCTGCGGGACGGCAGAAGCGGCGTTCTGCGCGTCGGGAGTGAGGACGTATGCCACGCAGGCGTCAACCCGGCGCATCTCGCTCCGTGCGTAAGCCTGGCTGAGGACGTTAAGGAGAGTCGGGATGGGATGAATATTCGTCATTTGGCGCCTTTCCTCTGATCGGACCGGCGGAGCCCGCCCTACTGGTCGTCGCCTAGCACGAAGCGAGATCGCCGGGCTATAGTGAAACGAAGCTCGGCCAGGGGGTTCCTGTATGTCGAGACGCTGGGCTGCCCCGAACGCGTGGCCGGGCTGCGCAATCGCAAGAAGACCCGGGCGTTGCCGCGCCACATGACGGAGCAGGAGGTCGAGTGCCTGATTCTCGCCACGCCCGACCTCCGCCATCGCGCCGCCTTCATCACCGCCTACGCGGCCGGGCTCCGCGTCTCCGAGACCGTGACCGTCAAGGTCGGCGACATCAAGTCGGACAGGAAGCGCCTGCACGTCCCGTCCGGCAAGGGCGGCGCCGAGAGTTTGGCGCCGTGGCCGGACGGCGTCATCGATTATCTGCGCGGCTACTGGAAGAACATCTGGCCGCACCCGGCGAGCTGGCTGTTCTACGGCGCCTCGCCCGACAAGCCCCTGTCGGTGGCGGCCCTGCACCACGCCTTCAAGGCGGCGCGCGAAAAGGTCGGCATCAATCCCCGCCACAGCTTCCACACCTTCCGTCACTCGACGGCCACCCATGTTCTTGAGCGGGGCGCGGATATGGAGGTGATCCGCGACGCGCTCGGCCATCGGAGCGCCGACACCACCCGCGGCTACCTGTCAGGCTCCGGCAAGCAGCAGACCCGCCCCAAGAAATACAAGAAGGACGTGTAGACCGCACCACATCCAGTAGGCCCGCACGCGCTGGATTGGAAGGGACCAAGTCTTGTGTTCACGGTGGGCGTCGTGGCGCACTGCGTTAATGGCGTAGTCATCGAATTTGCTGACTTCGGATATCACGTCTCGGTATTTCGTGGAAACTGCATGGTGCAGCCTGCTTCTTTCATAATGCTTCAGGCTC
Source organism: Chloroflexota bacterium (assembly GCA_028874365.1). GTDB lineage: Bacteria > Chloroflexota > Dehalococcoidia > Bin125 > Bin125 > Bin125. Next base: position 1,311 of record JAPPJZ010000049.1, read on the forward strand.
ATCACCAGCCCATAGATGTTGAGGAGCATGAGGAAGGACCAGAGAACCCACTGCTGTTCGGAAGTCACGCCCGCTGCAAACAAGCCGAGAACAGCTGCCGAAACGACGACCGCGATGTTCGTCGAGGCGGAACGCAAGGATTCATGATGCCGAACGTGGCGGATTTGTTCTTCGTACATTCGGACCCAGACTTCCAAGTTAAAACCGGCCTTGTCCATCTCCGCGATACTCCTCCGTGATCCAATTCAGGCGAAGCCGTTCGTTCAAGCGTTGCCGGAAATGAGGAACACGATGACAACTCCGCATATTGCCGAGCTTTGCCTGTCGTCGCTGAACCATCGTCCCCTCGATCACCGCGTAACTGGCCGGTTCCACTCAGGCCACCAACAGATACCGAGAGAGACGGCGATCGATCTACAATCGCGTGACTTCTTCGATGACCAGGCCGACGTTCCGCAGCTCAGCCTCGATCCATAGGCCTTCGAGATGGGGGTATCGGAGATCTTGAAGCCGCGTCGTCGAAGTCTGCCTTCCGCCGGATTCCGCATCAGGACACCCGGTTGCTGTGCCGCGCGACAGGGTGATGCGGCCAAGGCGTTTGTTCTCCGCCCGGCTCAGCTGTTGAAGCCCAATTTTCCTCGGGAATGCAAGACCCCCTTCCAGTACGTCTCGCGCTCGATGATCGCGTCGTCGGCAATGCGAACCGAGTGGCTCTCCAGAAGTGAAAACCGGAAATGCGTCTGGCAATAGTCCAGATCGCGATCTTCGAGGAGTTCCCTGAGACGGACATTTCCGCCGTGTCCCGTCTCGACGTATTCGCGCCACCGCGACCAGATGCCCCCTTCGCCGTACGCCGCTCCGACATAGAGGCGCCCCGTTCCGGTGTCGGCGATCAGATAGACCCCCTTGGCATTCTCCAATGCTCCGCGCCAGTCGGCTCGGCCGTTACGGATGAGCGCTTCCAGTTCGCCGAAACCGATATCGATCCGGTCATGGCCGGGAAATTCGAGCCCGGAATATTCCTCCCGAAGTACTTCGCTCACCGTGAACTCGTCCATGCGTTTCTCGAAGTTCACGCGGGTTCCCCGCTGCCGGTAGGGAGAATGCAGCTTGAGGCGTCCGATGAAATCGCGCCCCTGATCGGTCAGGGAGACGACGTATCTGTCGGGCAACCGCTCGACGACTTCCCAAACGCCACCGAACAGCCAAATGTCGGGCTCCCGATAGAAGTCGATCACCGAGAAGACGAACGGGCGATTGAACTGGTCGCTCCTGGGCCGAAACTCCTGCCAGCCCTGCCACTCCGCGCGGCTGCGGACGAAAACGTCGAGCGGCTGATCGATGCGGTTGAAGCGAGCAAAATGGAGCTTGTACCGGGAGGGCTCGGGTATCGCCCAGATGTCGGTGAGACGGATCGTCATCGAGGATCGAGTCCTGAAAAAGGGCACGGTGTGGCCATGAGTATAACCCTCGTTATCGTTTCCGGGTGGTACGGCGCGGTATACGATGACAGGTGTATTCGAGCCAGCGGCCAGCGGACACCCCACCGGCGGATCAATCGTTATCCAGTTTCATGATAGCTGCGATGGCCTGCCCCACTGTCTCGGCCGCCTCCTCGATCTCGCGGTCCCCGAGATGCGCATAACGGAGCGTCATCCGGACGTTGGAATGGCCGAGCATCCGGGAGACCACCGGCACCGGGATGCCGCTTATCACCGCTTGGCTCGCGAACGTATGTCGGAGGTCGTGCAGGCGAACGTCCTCGATGCCGGCCTCGCGGCGGACCCGGTGCCACAGCGAGAGCTCGCCGTCGCGCGGCCGGGAAGCGCCGCGACCGTCTCCTGCTGACCCGCGAACAGTGCCCGCAGCGGCGGTGCGAGGGTGGAGAGATCGACCGTGCCGGGGCTCGGTGCCATGGCCGGAGACTATCATCGCCCCGGCGCCCCGCGACGCGCCAAGCCGAATCGGAACCGCTCTCTGCGATCAGGCCGCCGCGAGCGGCCGGCGCACCCGCGGCCCCCACACCCGGCGCCAGTCGAGCCCCTCAAACTCATCTTCGACAGTTTGGATTCGAGTCTTGTTTATTATCAATGCACTAGGG
>JAPPJZ010000006.1 GCA_028874365.1 Chloroflexota bacterium
TGGGTGTACTGGGCTGATCCGACCCCGACGCGGTCGAGATCGTTGGTCAGCGCCCGCTGCAGCGAGCGGTGCGCGGCGGCGCCTTGCACCCGCACCGTCCCCAGATGCGACACGTCGAACATGGCGGCGTCCGTGCGGCAGGCCATGTGCTCGGCCACCGTGCCGCTGGAGTACTGAAGCGGCATGTTCCAGCCGCCGAAGGGCACCAGCTTGGCGCCTGCCTCCTCATGCACCTCGCGCAGAGGCGACTGTCTCAGACCCTCAGCCATCTAGGTCAGGTTAGGCGGCGACGGGCAGGCCGTACTTGCGGCCGATCCACTCCATGTCTCGCCGGTTCAGGAGCTTCACCCTCACGTCCGGATAGGTCTCCGCCAGGAGCCGCAACTTCTGCTTCTTGCGGTTGACCAGCCGTTGCCGCAGCGTGGTCAGTTCCACGTACATGTCGAAGTCGGGCAGGTAGAAGTCGGGGGTGAACCCGCACGCCGTGTTCCCCTCGGCGTCGCGCTGCAACACGAACATGCGGGGCTCGTACTCCCAACGGATCCCATAGGAGTCGAGCAGGCTGGCGAAGGCCTGCTCGGAGGGATGGGCGAACGTCATCAGGTCAGGACTCGCCGATCGCCCTGTGGAACTCGCCTGCGGACTCCTCGTGCGCTTCGTCGGAAGGCTCTTCGTCTGTGTCGTCGGCGGACGGCCTGAACTCGATGATGGCCGCGTCCACCTCTTGCTTCACATTCGACAGTGGCAGCACGTTCAGCACGCCTTGTCCCCGCTGCAGCACGTCGATGAACTCTGCGTCGCTGCGGGCGCACACGACGTTGGATCCGTCGATCACGAGATTGGCCCGCGAGATGTCCTCTTGGAGCTCGCTGCGCATGTAGTCGAAGATCGACCGGACCTTCTCCAGCTTGATCCCCGAGTCGAGCAGGCGCTTGATCACTTTGAGTTCGAGCAGGTTGGCGTAGCTGTACTGGCGGCGGCTCCCGCTGCCGGTGGCCTTGGCCAGCGAGGGCACCACAAGGTCGGTGCGGGCCCAGTAGTCGAGCTGGCGGTAGGTGATGCCGACAACGTCGGCGGTCAGCTTCGCGCTGTAACCGTGGCTGGTGTGGGCCGTGAGGTCCATGAGCCGCTCCTTGCTTGTCGCGTACGCCCATCGCAATGACAACATCGGAATTACGAGGCTGTCACCTGTGGAAACTCTACGGTGGCACGGCGCGCGAGTCAACCACTGGCCCTACTCGGCCTGTCTCCGATGGTTGGGTCGCGGCCCCCGCACGGGCCGCACCCGGCTCTCTACTGGTTGCCGAAATCCTCGGGAGAGACGGAGTCGATGAACTCCTTGAACTGCTCCACGACCTCTTCGGCCTGCTGCTGGCCCGCCACGGCGACACCGTCGGTGGTGTAGCCCGCCTCCTGTATCACCGCCTCCTCTGCGAAGATCGGCGTGCCGGTGCGGGCCGCAAGAGCAATGGCATCCGACGGGCGGCTCGATATCACGATGCGGCCGCCGTCACGCAGCAGGTGCAGTTCCGCGAAGAACGTCTTGTCACGCAGTTCGGTCACCACTACGCGCTCGACGTCGGCCGCCAGCTCCTCGAGCACGCTGCGGAGCAGGTCATGGGTCATGGGCCTGGGCGTGGTGACCCCGTCGAGGGCGATGGCGATGGCCGTTGCCTCGGGAGCGCCGATGAAGATCGGCAGCAGTCGGGCTGAATCGGATATCTCCCGGAGCAGCACGATCGGCGTGTTGGACGGCAGTTCCACCCTCACCCCGACCAGCTCCATCTCCTGCACGGCGGCATCCTAGCCTGACCTCCGCTCTTGTTCGCTGCGCTCACGGGCCGCTCGGGCCACGGCCTCACTCTGTTCGGCCTCTGCTCGTCTTGGTGGACGATCCGTAGAGGACCGGAACGTATGCGTCCGGGTCGGCGGCCAGCAGTTCGACGTCGGCGGCGGCGATGAGGCGGAGGTTGCGGTAGCGGCCCTCGTGGTCGAGCCCGAAGCCGATCACGAACGAGTCGGAGACTTCGGCTCCTGCGAAGTCGATCCCGACCGGGACCACGCGCCGGACCCGACGGTCCAGCAGCGTGCACACCGCCACCGACCGGGGTCGGCGCCGCTCCAGTTCCGAGCGGAGGAAGGCTGTGCTGAGACCGGTGTCGACGATGTCCTCGACGATCACCGCGTCGCGGCCGGCGATGTCGAGATCGAGGTCTTTGAGCAGGCGGACCCGTCCGGAGCCCGGGGTGTAGGGCGTGATGGCCATGAAGTCCACGCTCACGGGGACGGTCATGGCCCTCACGAGGTCGGCCAGGAACGGCACGCTGCCCCGCAGCACGCCGATGAGCACCGCGCCGTCCGGGTAGCGGGCCGACATCGCGGCGGCCAGACGGGCGACGATCTCGTCGATCTGTGCCGCGGTCAACAGCACGCGCGGCTCGCCCCGGTCCGGGGAGTCGGAGGACACCGTGTTCAGTCCAGATGAGGGCGCATCGCCCGCGCCAGGAGCAGCCGCCGGAGCGATTCGGTCAGATCGACGATCTCGGCTAGCTCGGTCCGCAGCCGGTCGGTGTCGCCTCGAGCGATCAGCGCGCCCAGCAGCTGCTCGTAGACGCCGGCCTCGCGGTCGGCCGCGACCTTGAACATTCTCAGATTGCGGGCCGGTATGCCGTGGTCGGCCAGCGCGGCGGCCGTCCTCGCGATCAGCAGGGCATCGTGGTCGAACACCGGTCCGGCGTCGCCGTCGGCCTCGGTCCGCTCCGTTACCGGGGTGATGATGCCGAGCCGATGGAGTTCGGCGATGTGCTCGGCGTCGACGCCGACCGCCCGAGCCAGTTGGGTCAGGGTGAGGCTGAGCGAGCCCTCCACCGCTTCCGCCGGTGGCTCGACGTCGTCTCCGGCGGATTCGTCGCGGGACGGGGTTGCGAACAGCGACGGTGTCGCCGATGCCGCCTCGGACTCGCCGGAGGCACCCTTCGGGGCCGCCTTCGCCACCGCCCCCGAGGCCAGCCGACGCTTGATCTCCTTGAGGGGCAGGAAGTTGTCGCGCTGTTGGATGAGCACCCAATTGAGCCGCTCTACATCGGCGTCGAAGAACTTTCGGTAGCCCGAGGGGGTTCGCTGGGGGGCGATCAGCCCTTGGCTCTCAAGGAAGCGGATCTTGGAGATGGTCAGGTCGGGGTGTTCCTCCGTGAGCAGCGAGAGAACCTCGCCGATGGATCGATAACCGCGGCTCATTGGGGCGACGTTCCGTGCACGAAGACGAGCTTGAACTTCCCTACCTGCACCTCGTCACCCTCGTTGAGCTCGCCTTGATCAACGAGCTCGCGATTGACGTAGGTGCCGTTCAGCGAGCCGACATCGCGGATCGAGT
>JAPPJZ010000043.1 GCA_028874365.1 Chloroflexota bacterium
TTGCAGTCAGAGCTTGTCAAGGAAGGCCATCAGCCCCTTGTCTTCCTTCCACGGACGGTCTGGCCCTTCTTCTGCGACATCGCACAGCGCCATCGCCCTTGTCTTCGTCTCGAGATCGACCTCGGCGTAGACGTTGGTGGTGTCGAGGCTCTCGTGACCCAACCAGGCACGGATCGTATTGAGGTCGATTTTGGCCTGAAGCATGTGGCAGGCGCTGGTATGCCGAATCATATGCGGTGTCACTTTCCTTCCTTCGAGTGCGGGCACGCGGGCGGCACAGCGTTCCACAAGCCGGTAGACCCCGAACCGGGTGTACGGTCTGTGTTGCCGACTGATAAAGACGGCATCGCCGTCGGCCCGGTCATGCAGCAGCTTCGAGAGTGCGCGCTCGGTGCGGGGCCAGAGTGGGCACTGGCGGCGCTTTCCGCCCTTGCCATGAATCGTCACGAGTGCGTGGCCGCCGTTGGGCCGTCCGACCTGCAGATCTCCCCTCACGAGGCCGGTCGCTTCGGAAACGCGCGCGCCCGCATTGTAGAGGAACAGGAGAAGAGCGTATTCCGTCCGGCCCCGTGGCGTACCGTGGTCGGGGACTTCGAGCAGCGCCTCCATCTCAGCCTTGCTGAGCCAGCCGACCGGCTGCGGTGTCGCCTTCTTCATGGCGATCGAACGGATGCCGGCGCTCCACTCCAGACTGACGGGACTGCGGCTGGCGACGAAGCGGGCGAAGGCCCGGATCGCCGTCAGGCGCTGGTTGCGGGTCGGTACGGAACAGCCGCGACCTTCCTCCAGATGGGCAAGGAACTCAAGCACATGCCGGGTTGTGAGATCGTCCACCGCAAGCCGTTCGATCGGCTTGCGTGCTTTTGCGCTAACGAACGGGATCAGGAGAACGAAGGCGTCGCGGTAGCTGATCTGGGTGTTGCGTGCGAGGTTCCGCTCGGTGACGATGTGCTCCCCCAGGAACCGGCGCAGCCAAGGTCCGAGCGTGTGGGGATCACTCATGGCCGCCTCCGTTGACATGGCGGTCGAAGCGGACCGAGGCCTCGTGCAGCAGTTCCGGCGTCATCGAGAGATAGACCTGGGTTCCGTCGAGATGGGCGTGACCGAGCCAGGTGGAGAGCGCTGGCAGCAGCCGCTGCACGTCGGCTCCCTGCCGGTACCACGATTCCAGCCGGTGCACCGCCGCGGCGTGGCGCAGCGAATGAAAGCAAGGCGCACGCCGTCCGTCGTTCCGGTCATGCTGGATCCCGGCCGCATCAAGCAGCCTATTGAACGCGTACCGGACGGTCCCCTTGACCAGGGGGGTGCCGTCGAGGTTGGCAAGCACGGTCGAGTCCCTGCGCCGTGGCAAGGGGCGGTCGACGCGTCTGGCGACATAGGTCCGCAGCGCATCGACGAGCTGCGGTCCGACAGGAACGAGACGGGTCTTGAAGAACTTCGTATTGCGTACGGTCAGCACCGCCTCGGTGAGGTCGGCATCGTTGAGTGTCAGGTTCTGCGCTTCGCCGAACCGAAGGCCTGCCCCGTAGAGAAGCAGGAGCAGGGCCCGCAGGGTGTCCGCATCGAGCTGGACCGGGCGTTGCCGGCTGACGTCGATGGCGCCGAACAGGCGCTGAAGCTCTTCGCGGGAGAAAACATAAGGTGGAGCCGAGCGTGGCTTCCTCGGTTCGTCTTCAGGTGCCGGAAGCGGAGACCGGGCGACGAGGCCGCGGCTGATCGCGTACCGGTAGAATCCGGCCAGGGCACCGTGCTTGTTGGCCCGGTACCGGGTGAGTCGGCCGTTACCGGCAAGGAAGCCGAGAACGTCCGCGTCGGCGACGGAATCGCAGTCGGTGCTTTCGCCGACATGCCTGCCGAAGCGATACAGTATTCGTGCACTGGTGTCGAACTTCGCGCCATGGGCCCGGCGCCATGCGACATAGGAATCGATCGCGTCCCGGATAATCATGTCAAGCCCTCCAGGTCGATGTCAGCGACGTCGCGAAGTACGCCGAGCTGCACCCTGGCGTATGCTGAGGTGGCCGAGATACCGCGATGTCCGAGATAGTCGCCGACCTCCTTCATCGACAGGCCGCAGTCGAGCAGGTGCTGCGCCGTACCGTGGCGTAGCGCATGGGGACCGCGACACTTGCCGGTGATGCCGATCCGGTCGAGGCGGCTTCTGACGACATGCCCGATCGCGGACCGGGTCATCGGCCGGACCGGGGCGTTCAGGGTCAGGAACAGCGCTCTGTCCGGACGTCGGGGACGGGCGTCGCGGATGTAGCGCAGAATCGTCTGTCCGACACCGCGCGAAAGCGGATAGAGATGCGTGCGCCCCGGCTTGGGGCAGCGCACTCGCAAGATCTCCTCCGCCCAGTCGAGATCGTCCAGCCGAAGGCCGGCGACCTCCCCCGAACGCAGGCCGTAGGCGACCAGCACCATCAGGATCGCACGGTCGCGAAGGTCGACCATACGGCCGCCCTCGGAGGTCGCGAGCAGACGCAGGACCTCGTCCCGGTCGAGCCCCTTCGGGAGGGGCTTGCCGGGATGGAATCGCGACGGCATGATTCCTTCGGCCAGTCCCGGAGTGCACCAGCCCCGACGTTCCGCGAACCGGAAGAAGGTGCGGAGATGTTCCGAGTAGTCGCGGATCGTGATCCGGCTGCAGTCGCGGGCATGCCAGCGTGCGACCTCCCGATCGATGTCGGCGATCCCGACCTCGGCCAAGGCGACTTTGCGGTCGTCTAGTCCTTCAAGGAAACGGTCAACGGCACTCAGGCAGCAGCTAACCGTATCTTTGGACCACCCGCGCTCGTCGCGCATCCAGGCCTCGAAGACTGCTGTCTCCATGGCGTGAGTGTGCCGCGCCTTGTCCGGTTCGTCGAGCAAGCCGGCGAAGCGCAGCCATCGCCCTGCGTGGCCGATGAATCGTTGACGGACCTCAGACGAAGCAGGTCGTCTGCATCGCCGCCCGCCGGGCAGGGACCATTGATCAGCCGCAGCTTCCACGCGAGTCACGCTCACGCGCTCGCCCTCGTGCAGGTCCAGAAGGCGAACCAGGCTGACCTGGCACACCGCGATGGTGCGCAACGTCTGCCGACGGGTGCCTTCCCGGGCGCAGTGCCCAAGATAGTCGAGCCGTTGATCCAGTAGCGGCGCGGTGAGATAGCGCTCGGTGATGCCTGGACAGGTAAAGAGAGTCTCAAACATAATCATGTCTCCTTTGGGTTGGAGACATGAGTATGGCAAACGGTTGCGCGCAGG
>JAPPJZ010000020.1 GCA_028874365.1 Chloroflexota bacterium
TTCAACACGCTGCCAGGGGTGGGCTACCCCCTGTTCGGACGCGTGTTCGTGCTCCAGGTCGCGCGGCGGTTCTGACATGAAGCGCGCCTTCGCGACACGGATCGAGGCGGCGCTCCTCTGCGTCGCCATCGCGCTTCCGGCGGCGGCCGAGCGCATCCCCATGAGCGCCTGGATCCACGATCCCGTCATCGACAGCGTGGACGTGAGTCCCGACGGCAAGCGGCTGGTGGCGCTGACCCTTGCCGACGTCGACGCGCCACCAGACGTAACGGTCTGGGAGACCGCCGACCTCTCCGCGCAGCCGCTGCGGTTCCGGCCCCCGGACGTGAAGGCGCGCGCGGTATTCTGGCTGAACGACGACCGGCTGCTGGTCGTCGGGCGCCAGAAGTTCGACATCCGCACCGGAGGACGCCCGACCCGCTGGTTCCGGGAGAAGGCTTACCTCTACCAGGTACCGGGCGACGGCAGGGGGACGGAGCTGTTCCGCAACCGGGACATCTTCGGAGTCCGGATCTTCAACCTGCTCCCGCAGGACAAGGACAAAGTGCTCGTCCAGGTGACAAACCTCGAGTTCGCCGCCGACCTCTACGAGGTCGATCTCGGCAGCTACAACTCGAAGCGCATCTACCGGGGCGCCACCAACCAGGCCATCTTTGGCGACGTCCACGGCGCCGTGCGCGGCCGGCAGGAAATCGAAGGCACCGGCGACGACATCCATATCCGTTTCTCGTACCGGCACCCCGAAACGGACAAGTGGGAGGAGCACCACAACCTGTACGCGGCGCACCGCGAAGGCATGCAGCCCGTCGGATTCGACCCGGACGGGCGCCACGTCTACATGCGCGACGACACGGGTCGCGACAGGGCCGTCATCCGCACCTACGACCTCATCACCCGCGAACTCGGCGAACCGCTGTTCGGCGGCGGGGACATCGAGGCCATCGGCATCATGACAGCGACCAACCCGGACGACTTCGGGCAGGTCGTCGGCTTCACCGGCTTCGCCGCCGGCATCGTGCGCGAGTACACGGAGCCCAAGCGCAGGTCTCTGCAGGAAAGGCTTGCCGCGGCGCTGCCGCAAGGGATGGTGCACCAGTGGGTGTCGATGTCGGACGACCTGACCATCATCGTCGTGCGCTCGTCGGGGCCGCGCGAAGCGGGCCTGTATCAGTTGCTGGTCAACGGAAGCCAGCTCGTCCCCCTCGGCCGCAGCTTCCCGCACCTCCTGCCGGAGAAGCTCTCGGACATGACGTTCGTGACCTACGAGGCGCGCGACGGACTCGAGATCCCCGCCTTCCTGACCGTTCCGCGGGACGGCAAGCGGCCCTTCCCAGCCGTCGTGCTGCCCCACGGCGGCCCGTGGGCCAGGGATTTCCTCGGCTGGGACCGCTGGGCCCAGTTCCTGGCCAACCGCGGCTACGTCGTGCTGCAGCCGCAGTACCGGGGGTCCGAGGGCTTCGGCCAGGCGCTGTGGCGCGCCGGCGACCGCGAGTGGGGCCAGAAGATGCAGGACGACAAGGACGACGGCGCCCACTGGCTGGTGCGGGAAGGCATCGCGGCCGAGCAGCGGATCGCGATCTTCGGCTACTCCTACGGCGGCTACGCGGCCATGGCGGCAAGCGTACGGCCCGATTCGCCCTACCAGTGCGCCGTCGCCGGCGCCGGGCTGTCGGAGCTGCGGACCTTCGACAAGATCACTTTCCAGTCGCCGTTCAATCGCGAGTACCAGAACCCCACGATCGGCGGGCTGTCACCTCTCGACCGCGTGAAGGAGGCGACGATCCCTATCTACATCTTCCACGGCGACCGCGACCAGCGCGTACCCATCGAGCAGTCGCGCAAGTTCGCGAACGCCCTGAAGCGCGCCGGCAAGGACGTCAAGTACGAGGAGATCGTCGACCTCTGGCACAGCCTGCCGTGGTGGCCGCAGCATCACCTGGCGATGCTGTCGTCGCTGGAGGACTACCTCGCCAACGACTGCGGGCCGGGAGGGCTGTAACGCCCCAGCCGATCAACCGGCGGTGTGCCGTTGGGCGAGGTCGGTTTCGATCCTCTCCACCTGATCGCGGTCCAGCCGATGGCGTAGACGGTCAAAGCCCGAGCGCCAGTGGCGACCCAACGATGCCTCGTAGTCGAGGTCGTCAGCACCCATCCTGCATGCATGATCCAGCCAGTAGGCCCAGTTGGCCCCCGACGCAGCTTGGCGGCCGTACCAAGCGAGCGCCTTGAGGTCGATTCGTTCTTCGAGGGCGAGGCTGGCGATGAACCTGGTCAACTGGCGGTACGCTGGAGTCTCGAAGTAGGCGTCCTGGTCTTCCGGGGAGAGTATCCGGACGCCGCTGGGTCTTCGTTGCACCGTTTCGATGACCGAGTCGGCGGTCTTCCTGAAGGTGTCGTACGCGTCGATGGCCCGCTGAACGGTGTCGTCCTGGATGACGAGCGCGGTAGCGGCAGCGGTGATGCGCTGAGTGACTTCGGCCTCCCCGATGTTCCAGACGGCAACCGTCGGATGCGCCTCGCCGGCTCGCCGAGCCAGCCTCTCGTCCGCGGTGACCAAGGGTGCCGCCCACTCTTCGGCACAGGCGAGATAGACGCAGTCGTACACGGGGTGGTCGATTCGAACGGCCAACGCCGTTGCCTTGACGACAAGCTCGGGCGAAGGCTGCAATTCAACGGCGTCCGTCAGCTTCGCCAACTCGTCGACGTAGGGCTGAGGCGACGGAATCTCCTGCCGACGGGCCTTTTTCCAGATGACGTTGGCGACCTCCGTCAGGATGAAGTCCGGCGCATGGAGGACAATGCGTGGGGCGAGGAGCTGCCTGGCCTCGCGCGAATGAGGCTCCGCGATGAGCCACTTGGCGGCGATGCTTGCGTCGACAATGAGCCTCACCGGTCGCGGTCTGCTCGGATCAGGGCAACGCTATCTGTCTGAGGGATACCTTCGGTGAGCGACCGGAGCCCCTCCGTACGCTCCCGGAACTCCCGTAGTCGCGCCGAGCGGAGCGCCTGTTGAGCGAGCACGTGGCGAATCTCGCCTTCCAACGAGCGATGGTTGGCCTTCGCCTGCGCCTTCAACGAGGCGATGATCTGGTCGTCAATGTTGCGGACAGTTACGTTGGCCATGGCCATGCTCCTGCGGTGCAGGCATTATGATTGCATATTGCGAGCAG
>JAPPJZ010000080.1 GCA_028874365.1 Chloroflexota bacterium
GTGAGGGGCGAGATGTCGGGCCAGCCGTAGGCGATCTCGACCAGCTCGGTGCCGCCTATGGAGATGGTCTCCTGCTTGATCCGCACGCCGCCGAGCGCCTCGTAGAAGCCGCGGGATGGATTGTCCTCGAGGACCCAGAGCAGCATCGATCGCCAGCCGCGGGAGATGAACCAGTCGGCGAGCGCGGCAACCAGGCGCCGGCCCAATCCCTGTCCCTGCCAGGACTCGAGGAGGTAGATCGCATACAACTCGGCCGGGTAGGCGGGGTCAGCGCTCCGCTCCGGCCCGCCGGAGGAGAACCCGACGATCCGGCCGTCCCGATTTTCGGCCACGAACACGTTCTGGCGCCGGTCGGCCAGGATGCGCTGCCAGTTCGCCGCCCGCCGATCGTAGTCCAATGCGGCCAGGTGCTCCGCGGGGACGATGCCGGCGTAGGTGGAGCGCCAACTGTCGACGTGGACGCGCGCGATTCCCCGTGCGTCCGAGTCGACCGCCTGCCGTACGTGAACCTCATGCGCTGCCATGGGCGACTATAGCACGCCGAGGGTGGGTCAGGCGCTGTCCAGGACGGGCGGTGGCCGCCAAGGTCCGGCGGCAGAAGGTCGAGGAAGTTGCTATACTGGTGGCGCAATGTCATCTCGACACGATACGCCGTCTCGAGGAGCCGACAGCGAGGATTCGTCGCGCAACGCTAGCTCGCTGGAAGCCATCCATATCAAGGGTTTCCGGTCCCTCTCCGATATCGAGATCACGGACTTGCCGCGGGCCGCCGTGCTGATAGGCGCCAACGGCTCGGGCAAGTCCAACCTGATCCGCTTTTTCGAGATGATTAGCTGGATGCTGAGGTCCCGCCGCTTGGCGCAATTCATCACACTTCAGGGTGGAGCCGACGATCAGTTATTTCGCGGAAGCAGTGTCAGCCCACGCATGGAAGCGACGCTCTCCATGCGCACCGACGCAGGCCGGAACGACTATCGATTCGCGCTCGCACATGCTCAACCGGACAGGTTCATGTTCGTCGATGAAGCGTTTCGCTTCAGCAGCGAAGCAACCGATGCGGAGCACGAGCGAGAATGGTTTCTCCTTGGGAGCGGCCATACCGAAGCCGAGATACTGAAAATCGCCCAGTCCGACAGCGCCGGCGGCAAGACCGCACGGGTCATCGTCGCACTATTGCGGAGCTGCGCAGTCTACCAGTTCCATGACACCTCCAATGAATCGCGCTTCAAGCAGAGGTGGGACTCGAGCGACAACGCGCAACTGCGTTCTCACGGCGGGAATCTGGCCGCCGTCCTGCTCCGACTGGAGCGAGAGGATATAGGACGCTTCGAACTGATCTGCTATCACATCGGCCGGGTCCTTCCCGTTTTCGACCGCTTCGAAGTCGAGGAGACCAACGGCACCGTACTGCTCAGATGGAAGGCCAGAGGCACAGACAAGACGTTCGGGCCGCACCTCACGTCGGACGGGTCCCTGCGTCTGTTCGCGCTCGTGACGCTGCTCAACCTTCCCTCTGACATGCTTCCCGACGTGTTGCTGCTGGACGAACCGGAACTTGGCCTGCACCCGGCCGGGATCGGATTGATCGCCGGTATGATAAAACAGCGCTCCATGGATCGACAAGTAATCGCGGCCACCCAGTCGCCCCGGTTCCTGGATTCTTTCGATCTCCATGAAATCGTAGTATTGGAACTGCGTGATGGACGGACGCTGTGTCGCAGGCTCGCATCACAAGAGTATCAGCGCTGGATCGAGGAGTTTTCTCCCGGCCAGCTCTGGGAGAAAAATCTGCTCGGCGGCCGACCATGATTCGCTTGGCAATCGTAGTAGAGGGGGAAACAGAGGAGGAGTTCGTGAAGCGCGTGCTCACCGCACATCTTCAGGCGCGCGAGGTTCAGGCGACGCCGCACTCGATCGGCGGGAACGTAACGGTGGAGCGATTGGCATATGAAATGGCCAACTATTTCTGGTCGTACGATCGCGTGACATCGCTCGTCGATTTCTACGGATTTCGGAACAAGGGTCAGGCGTCGCGGGAAGACCTGGAAGCACGCATACATGAACAGGTGAGCAAGAACATCAAACGGAGCTGGGATCGATCACGCGTGTTTCCGTACGTCCAACAGTATGAATTCGAGGGTCTGCTGTTCTCCGATGTCATGGTCTTTGGGAAGTTGCTGGATCGTCCTCCAAATCTGGTGGAGAAGCTGAGAGCGGTCAGATCGAGGTTCCCGACCCCGGAAGAGATCAATGACAACAAAGAAACGAAACCGAGCAGGCGCATCAAAGACCTGATGCCGAGTTACCAAAAGAGGGTCGATGGGCACTTGCTCGCAGGTAGCATCGGATTGGCTACGCTTCGTACAGAATGCCCGCGATTTGGAAGGTGGCTGGCGCGGCTGGAGCAACTGGAGAATCAGCAGCATCCGCAGTGATCCAAGTTGGGGCCTCGCGATCGGCGCCGCCGGTTGCTTGGTCAGGTGCCGTCCAGGACCGGCCGGTGGCCGTCGACGTGCGGGGGCTGCATGATGCGGCGGCGGCGGCGGTCGGTGAGGTGGAAGGTGCCACGTTCTTCGTCAGTCACGGTATCGGCCGAGCTACAAACGCGCACCAATCGCCCCGTCGATCATCCGCAACCGCCCTATCCGCCCTTGCTCACACAGGCGGACTGGTCCCACTGGTCCGTGGCCCGTGGCCGGTGGCACCAGCGCGGCCTGTCGTGCGATCTTTCCTACCATGAAGCCCAACATTCTTCTGCTGATGACCGACCAGCAGCGCGCCGACGCGCTCGGCTGCGTCACGCCGTGGATGGAAACCCCGCACATGGACCGCATCGCCGCCGAAGGGGTGCGCTTCAGCCGCTGCGTAACCAACTCGCCGGTGTGCATTCCCACGCGCCGGTCGATGGCGACCGGCCACTACCCGCACAACACCGGCATCTGGCGCAACCAGACCACGACGCTCGACCCGGAGGCGCCCAACTGGATGCGCACCGTGCGCGACGCGGGCTATCGCACCAGCGTGTTCGGCAAGACCCACCTCAATCACGCCGGCGCCGACCTCAGGGAGCGGGCGCACCTGCTCGTGGCGCAGGGGATCGACGACGTCTA
>JAPPJZ010000036.1 GCA_028874365.1 Chloroflexota bacterium
CCTGCCCCTCGGCATCCTGGCGGTTCAGGATCGCTCCCGCCTTGACCAGCGCCGGAGCCGAAACCACCAATCCGTTTGGTTGGATGAAACCCAGCCATTCGAGGTGGGCGCGTGTGTTCGGATCTTGCGCGGGCATCGTCAGCCTTGTGGCACTCGACAGAGACCGCGAGCCGCAAGGAGACGCCTATGCGCATCCGTCACGTTGGCGTTCCTGGCCGTCGTGTAGATCTTGCCGCGCGGTCTCGCGACGATCTCTGGATTCCCGAAGTCCTCGATGAGTGCAGCGTCGTTGGTGTAGAGCAGACGCGCGCCACTCACCAGCGCGAGCGCAAGCACATGCGGGTCGTTGGACTTGCACACCCCCCTCCGGAGGAGGCCCGTGGCGTGATCATCCACTGCTTCGTCAATCACTGAGCGAGCGCGTCCATTTCTGAGGGCGCTCCTGAGCCATTGGAAGAATCGCCGGTCCCGGGCCAGCTCCTCTCGAAGTTGACCGCCGATCACGAGCTGGCCGCGTGGGCTCGACAGCCAATCGAAGAATCGTCTGCCAGCCGGAGGGCGGTCGCTTCCGAATACTTCGTATGCCACGTTGGCATCGACGATGGCGCACATCTACAGTCCGATCGACCGTCTCGTTTCGTCCATGAAGAACTGGCCGTAGCCGTCCGGTGCATCAAGCAGATTACCCTGTTCATCGAATCTCAACGAGTGGATATGAACGTCAAGATCGGCTCTCTCGAAGAACAAGATCGAAACATCCTCCGGCTTCAGATCCGTCTCACGGTCCCGGATATCCATGCGAACACGATCGATGATGTACTCGCTGTGCGTCTCGACGATGAGTTGACGACCCGACGCAGCGGTAGAGCAGAACAGGCTTCCGAGAGCCGCCTGGGCGCTGGGATGGAGGTGCACCTCCGGTTGCTGCAGGAGAAACAGGGAATCCCCGTCCCGACGGTGCATCTCGACCAGCAAAGGCAGCACTTGGCTCACACCGTAGCCCACATCAATCAGATTACGCCGTGCACCCTTCCGTTTCTTGCCCCATCTCCGCACTTCGAGCTGAAAGGGCTCAAACTCGTGGTTGCCGAACCGCTTCACGAATATCTCGTCGAACAAGCCCGACTTGTGGCCGAACTCCTCAATCCGCTGCTTGAGCTGCGGCCACGCCTCATGGTCCCGCGCATATACGCTCGCGAGGAACGCCGGCATTGAAAGACCTTCAGGGTGCTGACTCAATCGTATCGGATCATATGTACGGAGCGGGCTGGAGCGAACCGGTGCTGCGGCAAATGCTCTGGATCGGAAGTAGCCGCCCTCGAAATACAGTTTGCCGAATTCCTTGCAGTCACGCGCAGTAGGGACTACACGAGTATCTCCCTGTACTGGATGAAGCTCGTCCAGCAAACCGTTCTCGGCAGCAGCTAGCAGGACGTGCTCCATCGCCAATGCCTCCGCACCGTGGAAGACGCTTTGCTCAGGTGCTCCGATCGAGGTTGCCAACCTCCATGAGCCGCTTGTGCAGCCCAACTCGGTACGTGAGTCCTGGACGTTGCGGACTTCTCTGATCCACACATCTCCCGACCTCCACTCGACCCTACCAAGTTCGGGTGCGGCTCCTTCGCCAAGGGTGAACGTCGCTTCCAACGCTATGGACTCAGAATCGAACCCGGCGCACTGGAAGCCGATGCTGAACGACTCGGCTCCGAGGCGGCTTCCGCTTCGCTGATGATGAACGATTTCATAAAACGAGCCCAGATCGTAGGGGGCACTGCGGAAGTCAGGCGCCCAGTGGCAAGTGGCGACTTCCAGAATCGCCCTCGCCGCTGCCAGAAAAGAGGTCTTGCCGGTGCTGTTTTCGCCGACCAGCAACGTGAGGGGCGCCAAGCGCGCCGTCTGCTGCTCCCGAAAGCAGCGGAAGTCGCGCAGCCTGAGTTCTTGCAGCGGTGTCTGACTCACCATCCGATCCCCGTCATCCCGTGTCCGGCCAAAGATACACCAGACCAACGGGCTCGACGCGCTGAGCCCGTACTTCGTAGAACTGGCGAATCCGGAACGGCTCGGTTTCGAGGTCGCGGTCGAACTGGATCAGGCGCCTGCGCCATGCGGCGACGTCGGCCTGGCGCTGGCGCTCCTCTTCATGGTTCAACCCGAGGGTGAGCTGATCCTTGGGGTCGTCGTGGTTGGCGAGTTCCGCGTTGACGCGCCGTCGCTGGCGTTCCAGGGTCGCGCGAAGCTCGCGCGCCTCACTCTCGCCGCGACTGTGCAGCGCGTCGGTCACGTCTCGGGCGACCACTCTGGCCCGCTCCTCAAGCTGCGGCAGCAGGTCCTTGATGTCCTGGGAGGCGGTGTCGAGCAGACGGCGGTGAACGGTCTCGCTCGGGGCGTGCGCATCCTGCAGCGCGGACTCCAGCCGTTCCAGGGTTCGCGCTTCGGCTTCGCCGGCGTATGCGCTGAGCGGTCCGGTGCGGCGTGACGGCTCGATCCAGCGGGCAGCCACCGGCGTCAGGATCTCGTGCAGGCGTTCGGCGCGGCGGCCGTACAGGCACACCCGGCCCAACAGGATTACCCGCGGGATCGAGTCGCCGGCCTGTACCAGGCAGGCTCGGGACAGGTCGTGGTGGACGAAGCCCTGGGCGCGGAATCGGGCCAGCAGGCGCTGCGCCATCCGCTGTTCCAGGTGCAGGTGCACCGTGTCGTCGGTGAGCACGCCGGCGTCCTCGA
>JAPPJZ010000002.1 GCA_028874365.1 Chloroflexota bacterium
GGGCAGGTCCGCAAGCTGATTGCGGATTCATTGTGCGTGCCCTCGTCAACTATCTGAAAACATTGACATCTGCCCTTCGCAAGAAGCGCGACGCGGAGCCTTCTTCTGCGACAGGGCGTTGGCGACCTTCTCGGATCGGAGGTCTTCGGCCCTGATTTGCCAGGGTGCGCAGGGAACGAGTTGTTCGGCCGGGAGCACCCCGTCCTTGATCAAACTGCGAATGACATGGTTGCTGACGCCGAGTTCCTTGGCGGCTTCGGTCATGGTGCGCCAGTCGGCGTCCGTTTCGCTGGAGTGATACGCGCGGATTCCTCTCTTTCGGCGGGTGCCGGCCACGCGTCTGGCAGTCCAGCCGTTGCCGTATCCGGTAGGTATTCCCATCCGATTGAGGGACGCGGCGATGTGATCGTCGGACCATCGTCCCGCCATGCTTCTGATAACCGCCAGCGCTTCCTCGCTCGTACCGTGGCCATGCTGGCCGTTTCGGCGTTTTTTCACCCTTAGCCGAGAATGCTGGCCGCCTCGCCAATGGATTGTCAGGACGACCTCTCGCGCCTCGTCGTCAACATCGACGATGATGTCGGCGATCAGGGCGCGTACGAGCCGCTGGCGCGCGCGCATGCTCACGCCCGGCGCGTTCCAGGCGGCCCTGAGATCGCCGGCGAGCCCGGCCAGATCCGGGACGACGGTTGGCGGCTCGGTTGAACGCATGGCATCGAGCCGCGCTTCGCACGCCTGAACGCGCTGGAGCGTGGCCTCCCAGGCCTTCTCGAGTTGTGCGGCGATCAGGCGATTGTCGGGATCGCAGGCAGCGTAGCGCCGCTCTGCGAGAGAGGCGTCGTAACGAGCTTGTTGCAGGTCCAACTCGACGACGCGCTCTCGCTCATGCTGCTGCTCCACGCGCGTCTGCTCGGCCTTCAGCGAGGCTTCGATGGCCATGGGCTCGACAGTGCGGAGAATCTCCTCGGCAATGGCGGCGTCCACGGAGACGCCACCGAAGGCGAAGCAGCATTCGACGCCAAGCTCGCCCCTTCGACGATTGCAGCGATAGGTCAGACGGCCGGGAGGTCGACCTGAGTAATGGACCGCCAGCTTGCGACCGCAGCGCGCGCAACTGAGAAGGCCGGCGAGCAGTGCACGACCGCCTCGCCCCGACTTCGTGCCTCCGGCCTTGCCATAGGTGTTGGTTACGATCAGCGCCTGGTTCCGCTCGAACTCTTCCCAATCGATGTAACCCTCATGGTGATTCTTCAACAGAACCTCCCACTCCTCCATCGGTTTGCGCGAGCCGTAGCTCTTCCGTGCGCGTCCATCGACGATCTCCGTCCTCCGCTCGGTCTTCCCGTATGCATAGGCTCCAGCGTAAAACGGGTTCTTCAGGACGGACATCACATTGCGATAGCGGATCGGTATCCAGTCGAATGAGATCATCGTCCTGCCGTCCGAAGGGCGCGGAAAAGAGACTTCTTCCTGCGCCAGCGCCAACAGAACCTGTCGCCCTGTACCCAGTTCGCGAAACCGCGCGAAGATCTGACGGACCGCTTCCTGGACGCGCACGTCGGGGTCGAAGCCCAGCCCGATCTGCCGATCCCATACGTAGCCGATGGGAACGGGGATGCGGAGTTCGCCACGCGCTGCTTTGGACGAGCGGGCGTCGTGCATCCTGGCCCGCAGCACGCCGAGCTCGAACTCGCTGATCGTTCCCTTCATGCCGAGCAGCAAACGATCATTGGGATGGCGCGGATCGTAGACGCCGTCGTGATCGATGACGCGTGCCTCGACGAGGCCGCAGAGCTCGACAATGTGATGCCAATCCCGTCCGTTTCGAGCGACCCTGGACGCGTCGAAACAAAGCACCGCTCCGATGTCGCCGGCGCACAGCCCGGCAACGAGGCGCTCGAACCCGGGCCGCGCAACCATGCCGCTTGCCGAAACGCCGAGGTCATCGTCGATGACGTCTACAGTTTCGAAGCCATGCAGACGGGCGAGGTCCACGAGATCGTATTGACGGCGCTGGCTCTCCAGGTTGACCCTCGCTTGGCCAGGCGAGGACTGGCGAACGTACACGACAGCCTTGCGCGTCAGTACCGAGCGTGGCAGGGGATCAAGCGCATGCATCGTCACTGCCCTCCACCTCGGCATCTGCCGCCTGTAGAAGCAGCGTGGCCAACGCGCCGAGCACTTCGCCCCGTTCGCTGGGGCTCAGCCCGCGAAGCTTGGGCGCGTCGAGCGGCATGCTCAGTTGGTGGGGATCGCTCGGCGGTTCCGGCACTGTTGGCGATGGCTTCATCGAACCTCTCCTCGATGACGGTCTGGTCACCGGGGGAGGGTTGCCGGAATCCTTGCTCAACGAGAAGGTCGTGGAGAGCGACGAGAGCGAGAAGAGAAACTCGAGGCGCCCCCATGGTCATGCTGGCGCAGGCCGCCCGATCGAGCATCCATGCGGGCAGCCTGACGATCTCGCCGGGCCGCACTTCGACATGGGCGACGGGCTCGCCTGCACGATGCTCAACGGACTCGAGGCGCAACCGTCGTCCGAAATGCGCGTGCCAACGGTAGTGAATGATGCAATCCATCCCGACATGGGCAGAATGGACGCTCGTTGCTCCAGGCGCT
>JAPPJZ010000039.1 GCA_028874365.1 Chloroflexota bacterium
TTTTTTTTTTTTTTTTTTTTTTTTTTTTTTTTTTTTTTGTTGGGGGGGGGGGGGGGGGCGCGCCTTCGTGAATGGAACCCTGTCCGGATTGAGGCCGACTAGAAGGCGAGCGGCGCGGGGTCGGCCTGTCCCGTTTCCATGCCCTGGGGCCACCAGTGGTCTTCCCAGCCCTCGTCGTCCCAGATGTGCTTGAGGTTGGGCAGCACCTGCTGGGCGGTCATCTCGATGTTGGGGATGGCCAGTTCCTTGGGAATCGAGCCGAACTGGTTGAGGATCATCAGGTGTCCGACGTGGAGCGTGCGGATGACTTCCTCGAGCTGCTCGGTGACCTGGCTTGGCGTGCCGGCGACGATGTTGCCTTCACGGATCAGGTCGTTCCAGGTGATCTCCGAGTTGGCCTTGGACTCGACCATCTTCTCAGCGGTCTTTTCGCCCTCGAACTTCTTCGAGTCGCCGAAGACGGGCTTGAGGCCCTGGCTGCGGGTGAAGCCTTGCTCGATCGTGCGGACGGTTCGGTAGCCGGGCGGGTCGGCGTAGCGCGGGTCGATGTGGAGCATCTTGTTGTAGAAGTACTCGGCGTGCGGCCCGAACTTGTCGGCGACTTCCTGCTCGGTCTCGCCGACGGCGACGAGCTGGAGGAATCCGGCGTGGTACGGATTGAGCGGCTTCTCGCGCTGCTGCATCGTGCGCCAGAATCCGTCGACGTTCTTCTGACCGGCCTTGTAGCCGCCGTAGGAGAGGTAGCAGTAGACGTAGTTGTTCTCGGCGCACCATTCCCAGGTCTCGACCGAGCCGCCGCCGGGAATCCAGACGGGCGGGTGGGGCTGCTGGATCGGTCGCGGCCAGATGTTGATGTAGCGCAGCTGGTTGTAGCGGCCGTTGTAGGAGAACATCTCGGGCCGGGTCCAGGCCTGCGTGATCACGTCGGCGGCTTCGTAGTACTTGTCGCGCAGGTGCGACGGGTTGGCGCCGTAGCAGAAGCAGTCGTCCATCGGCGTGCCGACGGGGAAGCCGGCGACGAGGCGGCCGCCGGAGATGCAGTCGAGCATCGCGAACTCTTCGGCCACGCGGGTCGGCGGGTTGTAGAGGGCAATGGAGTTGCCCAGCACGACGATCGCCACGTCCTTGGTCCGCCGGCAGAGGTTGGCGGCCATCAGGTTGGGCGACGGCATCAGGCCGTAGGCGTTTTGGTGGTGCTCGTTGATGCAGATGCCGTCGTAACCGGCCGCGGCGGCGGCCTCGAGCTCGTCGAGGCCGTCGTTGTACATCTCGTGCGCCTTGGCCGGGTCGAAGAGTTTGGAGTCAACGTCGACCCAGACCGAGTTGTTGGTCTCGGCGAAATCGGGCGGAAGATCCCGGTACGGCATCAGGTGGAAGAACTCAAATTTCACGGCACACTCCGTTCGGTTCCACGGTCGCAGCAACGCCCGACCAGCGGGCGATCTCTGGGGCAAGGTATTGAAGGTCGAGGCTCAGTGTCAATCTGATCGACGCGGTTTCACTTCCTTACGCGGAGTAGTCCGGATGCGTGGAATCGAGCCAGGTTTCGTCGTAGCGGTGCGACGAATGGGCGAACTGGTACACGTCGGTGTTGTTGTTCACGTAGGGCCACTCGAGCGCGGGTGAGATGGCATTCATCACGGACGGCTGACCGGTCATGCCGTCGACGCCGTGATCGGGATGAACGCCGAGGAAGATCTGCAACAACTCGGTCGCGGTCTCCATCCGCTTCTCGACGTCCAGTTCGGTCTTCATGCCCTTGATCAGCTCCTCGGCGGGCGGGTAGTTGTACTGCGAGAAGTTCGAGCTACCGCCGACGACGTGGGTGATGTTCCATTCGCCGGTTGGGTCGAGGTCCTGCGGTGGGTTGGTCCAGGCGGGCGTCTGGCCGGGGTGCGTGCCTTCGAGCAAGCGCTGCAGGATCACCGTGTAGGGCTGAATGTCCATGGAGAGCTCGACGCCGAGCGCCTGTTCGTACATCGTGCGCACGGTCTCGGTGATGCCCGGGTAGGTCTGCTCCCAGATGTCGGGTGTGATCCAGTAGAAAGTGCGGTTCTCGCGGTCGACACCGGCGGCGTCCATCAGTTCGTTCGCCATCTGGATGTCGGCGTCGCGGTTGGGCCGATAGCCGGGCCAGGTCGACAACTCGTCGGGTGGCACCGTCCAGGCCTGATTGAACCACGGCGTCTGAGCGATCGCGCTGATCTTGGCCGAGCCGAGGTAGACGGCGTCGATCAGGAGATATCGATCGGTTGCCACATGGAAGGCGTAGGCCAATCGGCGGTCGGCCCAGGGATTGCCCAGCCCATCCTCGCCGGGCCAGTCGGGATTGAAGTTGTAGCGAATCTGGATCGTGAAGCCGAACGGCACATCGAACTTGTTGTGGTCGGGGAAGTCCCCGAGGATGCCTTCCACCTGCAGGGTGGAGAGTGGGAACCCACCCAGGTCGATCTCGTTCCCGCGATACGCCGCTTCAACGGCAGTGGCGTCCGTCAGGTTGGCGAAAGACACTCCGTCGAGGTAGGGCAGCGGCTGGCCGTCGACTCCCATCTTCCAGTAATTGGGGTTCACCGTTTGCTCGACGCCGAGGTCGGGGTCGTATGACAGCGGGATGAACGGGCCGGTTCCCGAGGAGAGCTCGATGTTGGTTTGCTCGTCGCGCCAACGGTTGCCGAACTCGGTGATCGCCTCCGGCGAGGTGATCCACGAGAACGGGCTGAGGTGCGCGCCGAGATAGGTCGCGTCGGGCTCTGCCGTCGTGAACTTGATGGTCACGTCATCGACCACCTCGACGGCGTCGGTCTGTTGGTACTTGCTGGCGGTCAAGAACGAGGTGTCCTCGATGCCGTCGGCGTCGACCGAGTCGATCTGTCGCTGGGCGTTGAAGCGGATGTCCTCGGCGGTGACGAGGCGTCCGCCCTCGGTCGGGTACTGATCCCAATAGGCGGCGCCCTGGTCAACCGAGAAGATGTACGTGGTGTCGTCCGGAATTTCGGGCAGCGATGCGATATCGCTCTCGAGAATGCCCTTCTCCTTGTTGCGCCAGCGGATGAGGTAGTTCATGTAGAAGCCCATCCAGAACTGGGTAGGCCCGAAGACACCGCGGTGCGGGTCGAAGTAGTCATGCGTGGCGGCAGGCGAGGAGAACCGCAGGGTACCGCCCCTGGTGAGAGCCTCCGCGACAGCGGCTGTCTGCTGCTGTTGTGCCTGCTGGGCTTGCTCCTCCTGTGTTCCCTCTTGTTGTTCGGCCTGTGAGGCCTGCTGGTCGGCCTGCTGTTGCTGCTGTTGCTGCATGGCCTGCTGCTGTTGCTGCTGCATGGCCTGCTGCTGGGCGGCTTGCTGTTGCGCCTGCTGTTGTTGTTGCTGCGCTGCAGTGACGGTCTGCTGACCGTCGTCGTCATCGCCGCCGCAGCCAACGAGCGCGAGGCCGGCGGCGCCGACGCCGGCACGGGACGAAGCTCGCAGGAGCGAGCGCCGACTCATTCGCCTGCGGCGTATCCGCCGCCAGTAGTTCTGACGCTCAGTCATGTCGGTCCTCACCTTCCAAGTGTGAGGAAATTCTAGGGATTTTGACCAGCGTTCATCGGATGGCGAACAGGATCAAAGCGACGTAATGCGAAGGCTGGTCTGGCCGCCATTCGCCGTACCGAAGAGGTGTTGCAGCTTGTGGGCGCGGAATCGGAAGATGCGCCGTAGCTGGGGAACGACCGCGAGATTGGCGACGGGCGCGGAAATGGGGTCGAGCGGCAATGACCAGTGGACCTGATCCGTCGCCAGTACTCCGTTCTCGACCTCCTGGAAGTGGTGTTGGTGATGCCAGAGCGCGTAGGGGCCGGCGATCTGATCGTCGGCGAAGTAGTACGGGGCGTTGACCTGGGCGATCTCGGTCGCCCACGAGACGCGCAGGGGCAGGATTGGCAGCGGTGTCAGTCGATAGGTGATGATCAATCCAGGATGGATCGTCGAGGGCGGCTCGCCGGTGATCTGAAAGCGCATCTCGGGCGGCGTGATTACGGCCAGGTTGTGTGGATCGGAGAAGAACTGCCAGGCGGTGTCGATGTCGCTGGGCAGCGTCTGCGCGGCCTCGAGCTTGAAGATCGGCATCGATCATGCCTCCACTTACAGCGTCGCCAGCACGCCGCCGAGGCCGATCAACGCTCCGACCAGCAGATGCAGTTGCGCGGTGCGCTTGAGCATCGGATTGAGGGCGGCGCCTGAGCGGCCATTGATGATCTCGCGGACGAGCCACATGCCCGGCGGCAGGGCGAGCCAGGCGATGTAACAGTAGTACGGCAGCAGCCCGACTGAGGCGAACACAGCGATGCCGACGAATGCGCCGATCGTCAGGATCGCGTACTCGATCCGAGTGTTGCGCTCACCGATCAGTACGGCGAGGGTGAGCTTGTCGCTCGCCTGGTCGGTGTGAATGTCACGCAGGTTGTTGACGACGAGAATTGCGGTCACCAGACACCCGACCGGCACCGAGGCGGCGGCGAGTTCCCAGGTCAGCTCTTCAATCTGAACGTATCCCGCCCCCATGACCGCGACGAAGCCAAAGAAGACAAAGCAAATCAGGTCGCCGAGCCCTCGATAGCCGTAGGGCAGTGGTCCTCCGGTGTAGGTGACGGCCGCGATCAGCGAGGCGGCGCCGATGATCAGGATCGGCCAGCCGACGATCAGAGTTAGCACGATCCCCACGATCAACGCGGCAGCGGTCGCCAGCGCGATGCCGATGGTCATCTCCCGTTGCGACAACCAGCCCTCGGCGACGGCGCGAGGCGGCCCGAGCCGATCGGGCGTGTCTGCGCCGCGACGGAAGTCGGAGAGGTCGTTGGCGAAATTGACCACGATCTGAATGAAGATCGCGCCGATCATGGCGAGGAAGAAACGGCCGACCTCGAAGTCCCCGTCAACCGCTGCGATCCCGGTCCCGGCGAGGACGGGCGAGACGGCGGCCGGCAATGTCGGCGGACGAACGGCGAGCAGCCAGGCTCGCCGTTTGCTGGGAACCGGAGGCGCTGCGGCGTCCATCAGGGGAAGCGTGCGTACTTGGAGAAGTCGGGCTTGCGCTTTTCGAGGAAGGCGTTCTTGCCTTCCTTGGCTTCCTCGGAGAGGTAGTAGAGCAGGGTCGAATCGCCGGCGAACATTTGCATGCCGGAGAGGCCGTCGGTGTCGGCGACCAGAGCCCGCTTGATGAAGCGCAGCGCGGTCGGCGACATGCAAAGGATCTCGCGGCAGCGATTGATCACCTCAAGCTCGAGGTCGTCGACCGGGAACACGTCACAGGCGAGCCCCATCTCGACGGCCTCTGCGCCGCTGTACTGGCGACACTGCATCCAGATCTCGGCGGCCTTCTTGTGTCCGACCAGACGGGCCAGCAACATGGTGCCGTAGCCGGCGTCGAATGAGCCGACCTTGGGACCGGTCTGGCCAAACCAGGCGTTGTCGGCGGCGTAGGTCAGGTCGCAGACCGTGGCGAGGACGTTGCCGCCGCCGATCGCGTAGCCGGCGACCATTGCGATCACCGGCTTGGGGATCGAGCGCATGTAACGGTGCAGGTCGAGCACATTGAGCCGGGGCACGCCGTCGTCGCCGACATAACCGCCGTCGCCGCGGATGCGCTGATCGCCGCCCGAGCAGAACGCTTCCTTGCCCTCTCCGGTCAGGATGATCACGCCGACGGACATGTCCTCGTGCGCGCGCTTGAAGGCGTCCAGCAGCTCGAAGAGCGTCTTCGGTCTGAAGGCATTACGTACTTCCGGTCGCGCAATCGTGATCTTGGCGATGCCTTCGGCGACGTCGTAGTAGATATCGCCGTAGTCGCCGGAACGTTTCCAATCGGGTAGGCCGGTGCGTTCGACGGTGACGGTGGGTCGGGACATAGCGGCTACTCCTTCGATGAGCGATCGTGTGGCTGCGTTTCAAGCTGTGGTTCAAGTTGCACGCCCGCGCTGCGCAGCAGGAGGCGTCGAAGCTCGGGGTAGATGTCGTCGAGCGGCGCCGAGACTCGGCCGGCAGCCCAGGCGGAGAGCATGGCGCGAACCATGCCTACCCAGGCACGGGCGGTCAAATCCGGATCGAGCGGCGCTTCGAGTCGAGTGAGACGTCCGAGTGCGAGGGCGTTGCGCAACTCGTCCGCAATGATCGCGACGTACTCGTCCTCGATCGTCGCCACGCGCTCTCGCGCCGCGGCCGAGCTGCCCAGCGTCTCAGCCGCGAGCACTCGCGCCAGCGACCGATGAGCGGACAGTGTGTCGACCAGCGTGGACAGAGCGGCGTCGGCGCGGGCAACCGGATCTGCTCCTGCGGCCGTCATTGCTAGGGTTACCCGTCGACGCAGGATGTCGCCGGCTCGCCCGATCACGGCGGCGATCAGTGCCTCCTTAGTGGGGAAATGGAAATAGAGTCCGCCCTTGGACGTGTCGGCGGCGGCGGCGATTTCGTCCATCTGGGCGTTGGCGTAGCCGCGACGGGCGAAGACCGTGGCGGCCGCGTCGAGCAAGTGCTCGCGGCGCTCGATTGCTCTGGCCTGTCGTGGTCCAGTCGTGGTCATTGGCCGTGCCCGGGCAAAGTAAATCCGACGCGCCGGTCGGTTTCTGTACTGTATCAGCATGGCTGACCAGCTCACGGCGCGGGAGCGGACGCGGACGATTGGGGAGATGTTCAGCCGCCTGGTTCCGCACTACGACCGAATGAACCGGCTCATGACCGCCGGCCGCGACGGCCGCTGGCGGACGCTGGCCGTTGACGCTTCACAGCCGCACGATGCGGCGGTTCTCGACCTCGGGGCGGGTACCGGCGATCTGAGCGCGGAGTTCCGTCGGCAGGGCGCAGCGCGTGTGATCGGGCTCGACATCTCGGCGGCCATGCTCGTCCGCGCCGACGAGAAGTTCGGACATGGCGGTGTTGACTGGTTGCAGGGCGACGCGCTGCAGCTGCCGTTCGTTGACGAGTCGTTCGACATCGTCGCTTCGGCGTTCGTGATGCGAAATCTGCCCGATCTGGCAGGGTCATTCGCGGAGATGGCGCGGGTGCTGAAGCCGGGAGGTCGGCTGATTGGCCTCGACATTACCCATCCGCCAGATACTCCCTGGGGTAGTGTGCTGAGGATTGGCTTCCAGGAAGGCGTGACGAGGGTTGCGGGGCTGTTGTCGGGCGATCGCTCCGCGTATCGCTACCTGCCGAACTCACTGTCGGGCTATCCAACGGCGGATGAGTTGTCGGCGATGTTGGAGTCGGCCGGGCTGGAGAATGTGACGTATCGAAGGCTGTCGATGGGTGTGGTGGCGTTGCACGTTGGTCGGAAGAGCTAGCGCGAGGCATCCAGCCCAACCATCGCCCGGCCGCTGCCCTTGACGAGGCGGCCGCCCCAGGTGGTCGGTGGTGCGGCGGCGGCGTCCAGCCACTCGGACTTCGTGACTCGGAAGCCTGTGGATTCCAGCGGGCCTTCGAGCGATTTCCTCACCGCGGTCGGCTCAGGGTTTCGGAAGCCGTCAGGCGCGGCATCGGCGTTGAGGACGATGCTTAGCCGGGCTCTTGGCGCGGCGAGAGTGTGGATGATGTCGCCGATCTGTTGGTCTCCCGCGAGAATCATGCGCAGGAGGGCGGCCCAGGGGAAGTAGATCGTGACCCAGTCGGCTGCGCCATGTAGCTCGGCGGGTAGCGATTCCGCGCTGGCCGCAACATAGAGCGCGTTGGGCGCACCACCCCTGGCGGGTTTGCGCTCGGCGAGCTTAGCTGCCTCCCGCAGGGCGTTGCGGTCGGGATCGACGCCGATTGCGAGGACGTTGCCATATTCGCGGGCAAAGCGGCGCGGCCAGGCGCCGTCGCCGGTCCCGAGGTCGACCAGAGTCGACGAGTACCTGGCTCGTGATTCTTGAAACTCGGCCGGGTCCAAGCGTCGTGGACCGCGTCTGGTGATGATCTCCATGCCGCTTTCCTGAGGGCAGACTAGAATCCCCTAGACACTGACTGAGCAATCGTTAGGAACCTAGAATGCCGACTCCCGCACGCGTTGTTTTTCTCCCGGAAGCGGACGAGCCCCTGGCCGTCGAGCGTGTTGACCTGCCCGACCCGACCGATTTCCAGGTCGTCGTCCGGCAGTTCGCTTCGGGAATCTGCCATTCTCAGTTGCACCAGATGCACAATCCCCGCGATGGTGACCAGATTCTCGGTCACGAGGCGACCGGCGAGGTGATCAAGGTCGGCTCGCAGGTGACGAACGTGCAGGTCGGCGACATCGTGTTCGTCACGTGGGTGCCGCGCAATGCCGAAACGGCCGTTCGTGACGTCGACACCATCGTGGTCGAGCGCCCGAATGGCCGCACTGCGACGACGCGCAACGTCTTCACATGGTGCGACACGACGATCGCCGATGAGAAGTACATCGTCAAGGTGCCGCAGGACACGCGCCGCGACGTGACGTCGATCATCGGCTGCGCGGTCCTGACCGGCTCCGGGGCGGTCTACAACACGGCCGCCGTGCGCGAGGGCGACAGCGTGGCCATCTTCGGCGTCGGCGGCGTCGGACTTTCTGCTGTTGTGGCGGCATCGGTGGTCAAGGCCGATCCAATCATTGCCGTCGACCTTGACGAGGAGAAGCTGGAGTTCGCCAAGCGGTTTGGCGCCACACACGGGGTCAACGCAAGCGGCGGCGACGCCATCGAGCAGATCAAGGAGTTGACGGGCGGACCGGCAGGTCTGACGACCAGCTTCGGCGAGCCGATCTCCGGGGTCGACTTCGCCTTCGACTGCATCGGCCGCAAGGTCACGATGGAGCAGATTCTGCGCGCCGTCCGGCCCGGCATCCTGGGCGCCGAGAGCGGCGGCACGGCGGTGCTGGTCGGGGTTCCGCACGAGGCCGGCGCCGAGTTCACGCAGCAGGAGATGATGGGTCTGCTGGTCAACGAGAAGAAGTACATCGGCTCGATCGGCGGCAGCTGCCGACCGGACCGCGACTTCCCGATGTTCCTGGCCTGGGCCGAGGATGGGGCGCTCGACCTGGATGCGATGGTGACCGAGCGCTTCAAGATCGGTCAGATCAACGAGGCGACGGCGGCGCTCGAGCAAGGCGAGATCTTCGGCCGGGCAATCATGGAGTTTGACGACTAGGCTCGGCTCAGGCCAGCAGCAGCGGAATTTCCATCTCCTCGGAGCGCATGCCTGCGTGGTAGCCGTTCAATGCAGAGACGCGATTGCCGGCCTCTCCGTAGACGAGGATGTTGCGAGTCGCTGAGACGGCGATGTGGCTGCCGATGCGCTCGGCGGCCAGGTTGCTGAGCGGTTTCGGGCCGAACAGCTGCAGTTCCTCTGCTTCGTCCAAAGAGAGCAGCGCCCAGTCGCGGCCCCAGCGCTCGCGGAACTGCCCGGCGAAGGCGTCCTCGCGCCCGGCACGGACACAAAACATGGGCACGCGTGGTTCGCCATGCGGCGGCGTGTGGAGCTCGTCGATGATCTCGTCGTCGGGCAGGAACAGCGACTTCTCGGCTGCGGAGACGTGTAGCTCTCCGTGGTCGGCGCTGATCGCGATCCGGGCGCGTCCGTCCAGTTGCTCGGCGATCGCTCCGAGCGTGCGGTCGACTGCTTCCAGAGCTCGCATCGTGCCAGAGGCGTGAGGACCTTCTCGGTGTGAGGCGGAGTCGACCATCGGCAGATACAGGTAGTGAATCCCCGGCTCGTCCTGCTCCACGATTCGGGAGACGACGTTTGCGGCCGCATCGCGCAGGTTGTCGTAGGGGTCGGTCGGAGCAGCGCCGCGCAGGTAGGTTGTGAACTCGCTGTTGGAGATCGCTCGCGGATGATACGTACGCAAGGGACCGTCGATGAGCGCCATCCGCGACGGAAAGGCGAAGGCTTCGCTCGGTCGAATGCCGAACTCTTGGAGTTTGCGCTCAGAGTCGCGCTCGACGAAGGGGAGGATGGTGGCAGTGAGGTCGTTGCGGTGCAGGTGCGTGTACCAGGCGGGGACTCCGTGCTCTGACGGCCAGGCGCCGGTGGCGAGGGTGGTCAAGGCTGCCGCGGTGGTGGAGGGGAAGACCGAGCGAAGCTGAATGCCTTCTGCCCCGGCGAGCAACCCGCCCGGTTTCGCCAGCTCGTCGAAGACGCAGCCGAGGCCGTCGACAAGGACGAAGAGCAAGGGTCGGTCGCGACCGATTCGCTCGGCGAGTTCTGCGGCTCTGACGTCTTGATCAGAGAGCGGAACCCCGCCGATCGAAGCGATTGCACGAGCCAGGTCCACGGTCGAGGGCGGGGCATCACCTTCGAACGGGTGGAGCAAATCCCCGTCGCGGAACCAGCGCTCTACTCGTTCGACATCGGGGGAGGCCACGGCCATGCCCAACTAGACCGCCTGGGGCTGAAGGAACGGCTCGGCGGTGATTAGATCTGAGAGTAGCCCGAACCCGGCGAGGTGACGCCAGTGCCGGCCGGCTCCTTGCCGCCCATGTCCCAGCCAAACTCTTTGAGGATCTCCTGGGAGTACGTGACGCGGCCCGAGACCTTGTCCAGCGGCTCAGTTGCGAGCAACAGAGCGGCCTGGGCCATGATCTCGACGCTCTCGGCGTCGTTGGGGTCTCGGCCTTCCATCAGCTTGTGGAAGACGACGCCCGGCGTCGGGACGATCTGGGAGGGGCTGTAGCAGGTCACGGAGACGCCGTACTGGTGGACCTCGGAGGCCAGGCCCTGAGTGAAGCGCTCCAACGCTGCCTTCTCGGCGCCGTAGAGCGTGCCGCCGCCGCCGTCACCTTCGTACGGTCCTCGGCCCGGGCCGATTGCCGCGGCCGAGGAGACGTTGACGATTGCGCCTGAGCCGCGCTCGATCATGCCGCCCTCGTTCAGGCAGAGCTGACTCATGTAGAACGGTCCATGGAAGTTGACGGCCGTCGAGCGCAACCAGCGGCGGACGGGAAAGTCCTTGACCGGGATAAAATAGGTCAGCGCCGCGTTGTTGACCAGCACGTCGGGCTGTCCGTAGGTGTCGATGCAAGACTGCACGATCCCGGCGCACTCTTCGTACTCGGAGACGTTGCCGGCCACGGCGGTGGCCTCGCCGCCCGCATCGCGGATGTTCTTGATCGTCATCTCAAGCGAACCGGGCAGCGGGTGCGTACCCTCCTGCACCGTGCGAGCGGTCGCGATGACCTTCGCACCCTCGGCCGCAAAGCACTCAGCGATGGCCGCGCCAATACCGCGGCTGGCTCCAGTGACGATGGCGATTTTGCCGTCCAGCTTGCCCATTTGGTTCTCCAGTCATGTGGTTGGGATCTTGCGATGGCGTTCGAAAGCATCATAGCGAAGCATTTCACAAACGAAACCAGATACGCCCCGCGATAGCCTCTGGCCATGGAACGTGTGGTGATCGTGGGCGCATCCCTGGCCGGCGTGACGGCCGGCGAGGCGTTGCGCGAGGAGGGATTCGATGGTCGGATCACGCTGATCGGCGACGAAGCCGAGGCTCCCTACGATCGACCGCCGCTCTCCAAGCAGCTCCTGACCGGCGAATGGGACGTGGACCGGCTGCCGCTGCGTTCGGACGACGAGCTGGGGAACCTGAATCTCGAGTTGTTTCGCGGACGCACGGCCACTGCACTCGACGTTGCCGATCGCGTCGTTCGGCTTGACGACGGTCTGGAGGTCGAGTTCGATGGCTTGATCATCGCGACGGGCGCACGTCCGCTGGCGCTTCCCGTTGGACAGGACTTGGAGGGTGTGCACACCTTGCGCAGCCAGGCGGACGCGTTGCGGATACGCAGCGCGCTTGAACAAGGCGGCCGCGTAGTTGTGATCGGCGCGGGATTCATCGGTGCAGAAGTGGCCTCCTCTGCTCGAACGCGGGGCCTCGAGGTGACGATGGTCGAAGCGCTGTCGGGGCCGATGATCGGGCCGCTAGGCGGAGAACTCGCGGCCTGGGCTCGCGACCTTCATGCGCAGGCGGGTGTGCAGATGCGATTCGATGCCAGGGTGTCGAGGATGATCGGCACCAAGCGAGTGGAAGCCGTCGAACTGGACGACGGTTCGAGGATCTCAGCCGATACGGTCGTTGTTGGTATCGGGGTCCGCCCGAACGTCGATTGGCTGGAAGGTTCAGGCCTGACCGTAGGCGACGGCGTGATCTGCGACCAATACTGCCGCGCGGCGCCGATGATCTACGCGGCGGGGGATGTCGCGCGCTGGCCGAACGAGTTGTTCATGCACTTTCGCTACGGCGAACCTCAGCGCACGATGCGGATCGAGCACTGGACCAACGCCGTCGAACAGGGCATGGCGGCGGCGCGAAACCTGCTGCTCGAACGCCGCGGCGAGCCGTTGGAGGCGTTCGCACCCGTGCCGTACTTCTGGTCGGACCAGCACGGACTGAGCATCACGGCGTCGGGCATCACCTCGCCGCGCGATGAGTTTCGACTTGTCCACGGGACGTTGGAGTCGAATCGGTTTGCAGCCATCTACGGGCTGCGCGGTTATCTGACTGGCGTGGTTGCGGTCGGCTGGCCGAGGATGCTGCGCCGCTATCAGGGGCTCATACGGAAGCAGGCGACGTGGGAAGAGGCGCTGGAGACGGCGCGCGAGATCGAAGGCTGACTCAGGAAGCGTTCTGCCAGGCGGCAGCACTTCGACCTCGACGTTCCGCGAATTCTGCTGCAGCAGCGACCAGGGTCTTCCCCGGTCCCAGCCGGGCCTGGAACGACGTGTAACTCGACTCCCCGCGGACGATCCGGCAGAAGGCGGTCCAGAAGCGATCCGAGCGGCGCAAGAGCTGGACGTATGGCCAGGGGCACTGGTGGAACAACGCCTGAAGCTGCCGAGCGACCCTGAGCTCGGGTTCGATCTCCGCTTCGATTGAACCCTGATAGGCGGTCAAGTCCTGGGTTGTTCCTCCGAGATATTCGAGCGCGGCCTCCGCAGCTAGTTGGGCGCTGCGAATCGCGTTGCCGATGCCTTCGCCCGAGAGCGGATCGACCAGGCCGGCAGCGTCGCCGACGAAGGCGACCCGGCCGGAGATCAGCGGACTACTTGGATCCCGCAGCGGCAAGTGATGTCCGCGCAGCTCAGTCAGCCGGTTGGCATCAAACGACTCGCAATCGGCGTATTGCGAGAGCTCGCCGCGCAGCGTGGGCGCAGCAGCAGGGAAGCCGCCGAGGCCAACGTTGCAGTGATCATCTTTGGGAAAGACCCAGCCGTAGCCGCCCGGCATGGAACCGAGCTCAAGACCGACGGCATCGCTCCACCGTTCGCCGGCGGGCTGAGCCAATCGTGATGCATTGCCCTCCAGCGCCAAGGCGCCGCGCAGTCTCGGTAGGCCGAGTGCGCGTCGGACGACTCCATTGGCGCCGTCGGCGGCGATAATCACCCGGGCTTCATGGACATCGCCGTTGGCCAGAGTGATCGTTCCATCCTCCACACCGCGCACGGCCGAGCCGTCGCGGAATTCCGCACCGAGCCCAATGGCCTGCTCGACCATGTAGTGATCGAGTCGCGAGCGTTGGGTCATGATTGCGAGCGGCTCGTGGTAGCGGTGTTCAAATTCCCAAGATCGCTTGTAGCGGACTCGAAATGATGTGATGGTCTGCTCTGTTACAGGATCCAGCGAGTAGGGCAGCAGCTTGAGCGCGGACACCAGGACGCCGCCGCCACAGGGCTTGTCGCGCGGGAAATCGGCGCGATCAAGGAGCAGGACATCGACGCCCGCCCGGGCGAGGTCGTAGGCGGCGGTCGATCCGCCAGGGCCGGCGCCAACGACTATGACGTCCCAGCTTCTCGCCATTTGTCCCACGCTGTCTTGACTCCAGCGGCGATTGGCGCCGCAAAACAGAAGATGATCGACTCGATCGGTTCGCCAAACGCGATCGCGAGGAAGGGCAGCGGCGCAGCGACGAGCAGGATGCCGAGTTCGGCGATTCTGGTGACCAGATACGTCAGACCGCCGACGACGAATGTGATGCCGAACTGCCAGGGGATGAACGCTCCGGCAGCGCCAAGTCCTGTGGCTGCAGCGCGACCCCCGTTGAAGCGCAGGAACAGCGGCCACATGTGACCGACCATTACGATCCCGCCGGCGGCCATCCACCAGCCCAGCTCCAGTCCCCACCAGCGCGCGATTGAGACCGCCAGCAATCCCTTGCCGATGTCGGTCACGATGATCACGGCGCCGAAGAAGTGGCCGGCCCCTTCACGCGCCGCGTTGGCCGCGCCGACGTTGCCGTCGCCGACCTTGCGCAGGTCCTGTCCGGTGCGCCAGCGGAAGACCAGCCAGGAGACCGGTATTGAGCCCAGCAGGTAGGCGAGGATCAGCGTGACCGCCTCGGGCATGTCGATTCCTCGGGCGGCGCTCCCCGGACTAGCCGTTCGTGTAAATGGGCGTCAGCCAATGTGAGTAGGCGTCGCGGTTGCCGATGATCGCGTCGAAGTAGAGCCGCTCGAGCTGGGCAGTGATGGGTCCGGTCTCGCCGCCGTTGATCATCCGTCTGTCGACCGACGCGATCGGGGTGACATGAGCCGCGGTGCCGGTCATAAACACTTCGTCAGCGAGCCACAACTCGGAGCGGTCAAGCGTCCGTTCGACGGTGGCGATGCCGAGTTCCTGCTCAGCCAGTTCCATTACGGTGTTGCGGGTGATGCCGACGAGAATGTTATCGCTGCTGGGCGGCGTGTAGATCACGCCGTCGTTGATGATGAAGATGTTCTCGCCCGAGCCCTCGGAAACGTGCCCGTCTTCGTTGAGCATGATCGCTTCGTCGAATCCGGCCGTCTCAGCTTCGGTCTTGGCCAGCGCCGAGTTGATGTAGGCGCCGGTGACCTTGGCCCGGACCGGAATCGACTGGTCTTCGGTCCGCCGCCAGGACGAGGTGACGACGTGGACGCCGCCGGTCGTGTCGAGGTAGGCGCCCCAGGGAATGAGGAAGCAGAGGAAGTCGTCGGCCACGCCGTGCAGGCGGACGCCCAGCGCCTCGGCCGACTTGTAGACCATCGGCCTGACGTAGACGTCCTGCTTGAAGCCGCTGCCCCGGACGAGGTCGACCGTGATCTCGCAAAGCTCATCGTCCGAGAGCGGCAGGTCCATCATCAATGCCCGGGCGGACTGGCGCAGGCGCTCGTAGTGCTCGCGCATGCGGAAGAGGTAGAGCTGCTCGTGCTCGGCGTTCCAGTTGGCGCGGATGCCCTCGAATACGGCGGTGCCGTAGTGCAGGGCATGGGTCATGATGCTGATCTTGGCCTCCGACAGGGGCATCACTTCGCCCTGCAGGTAGGCCATTTCAGTGCCGGACATCGCGCGCTCCTCGTAAACATGAGGTCAAGGCAGAAGCATTATCCGTCACGATACACGCGAGTCTGTTGGCTTCCTACAACACCATCTGAGTCTGCGTGACCTGGGCGACGAGCTTGCCCTCGGGATTGAGGATCGTCGTCTGCCAGACCTGGGTACGGCGGCCTCGGTGCATGGCACGGCATTCACCCCGCAACGTGGTTCCCTCGACGCCGCCGCGGAAGAAGTTGGTCTTCGATTCGATTGTCGTGGTGCCCGATTGATCGTCCAGGTTGGCCATCGTCCCGAGCGCACCGAGGGTGTCAGCAAACGCCATGATCGCGCCGCCGTGCATCAAGCCGGGGGCGGTGCAGAGTTCGCGGGTGACATCAATCTCTCCGATCATCAGCTCGGGAGATGCGTGAGTCAGGCGTATGCCGAGATGATCGGGCAAGAGTCCGCGCATGCGCAGGTGAAACGGTTCGAGCTCCAACGAAGTCGAGTCGGGCATAGGCGGTTCCTCCTCAAGGTCCGAGCGTAGTGTCACTGCGCAGCCGCGTGATAACGTCACGCCATGAGTGCCACACCAATCTATCGGGTCGGATCGCGCGAGGTTCGGGTGCTGTCGGACGGCGTGATCTGGCTCGACGCCGGGGCCGTGTTTGGACTCGTGCCGAAGGTGATGTGGCAGCGCGTGACCGGCGAGACGAATGAACTCAATCAGATCCCACTGGCGCTGAACTGCCTGCTGTTGGAGTCGGACGGGAAGACTGTACTGATCGAGACCGGTCAGGGCGACAAGGATTTTGAGCAGACCCGGCGCCGTGGCTGGGAGCCGGACCACGGAAAGCTGATCGATGATCTGGCCCGCAACGGCGTGCAGCCGGGGGACGTCGACATCGTGATCAATACGCACCTGCACAACGATCACACGGGTTGGAACACGATCGAGAACGGCGACGGCGAACTGGCCGTGACCTTCCCAAACGCCCGCTACTACATTCAGCGCGGCGAGTGGGAGGATGCGATGCACCCGAATGAGCGCACCCGGGCGACCTACCTGCCCGAGAATCTGCTGCCGGTTGAAACGGCGGGGCAGATTGAGTTCATCGAGGGCGAGACGCAGGTGACCTCCGACATCACCGTGATCGAAACGCCGGGCCACACAGCGGAACACGCGTCAGTGGTGATCGCCAACGGCGGCGAGTCGGCGATCTACCTGGGCGACATGATTCAGCACCAGGTACAGCTGGAGCGGGTCGCGTGGCTGTCGGCCTTTGACGTGTTGCCGCTGATCAACCTGGAGACCAAGAAACGGCTGATCGCGGACGCGATCAAGAACCGATCATTGCTGGTCGCGGTCCACAACCCGTTCCCGGGCGTCGGGCGTCTGAGCGCCGGCGAACGGGGTCGCAACGTGTGGAGCTCTGAAGAGCCGCACGCGATCGCGGAGACGCTGGAAGTTGTCGGGACCGACTAAGGAAGCAGACGGAAAGAGCGCACGAGGGCACAAACATGGCATTTGGCGAACACCCGCTCGGCGGCGGTCCTGGCATGGACATGGATCCCGCCGAGATCATGAAGCACATCCCCAAGCCACGCCGCAAGCTGTGGCGGCAGGAGAAACTCGTCGACGACGTGTACCTGCAGTATCGGGACGGCACCGACGAGTTGCCGGAGCCGGACCTGGTTGAGCGCATTTTCCTCGTCGTCATGCGCGGCGATCGCTGCCTCGTGGTTCGCCATGGTGATCGACATCAGCCGTGGCTGCTGCCGATCCTTGAATTCGATATCGAACCGCGACCCGAGCCGCTGGATCCAGAACTCGATCAGGAGGCGCGCCGCTCGGCTCTGACTCAAACGATTCGCAGCGTTGTTGAAGACACGTGGCAGGTGCCGATTGTCGAGTGGTCGCAGCACACGCGCGTTCAGATGACGGCGAGAGAGTTACAGGACGAGGTCGAGGTTGGGAGCCGGCGGTATGAGATGGTCGTCATGGCCAACGCCGGAGAACCACTGGATCTGGTGGAGGACACCGAGTGGGCGCGGCGCTTCTTTCCGTCCCGCGAGATCAACCGGCTGCTGCGCGAGCGCTACTACGACTATCCGGAGATCGAGCAGGCCTACGAGCAGCAGGTGATCGAGGCGGCCAAGGCCAGAACGTGATCG
The DNA here is from genome assembly GCA_028874365.1 of Chloroflexota bacterium. Lineage (GTDB taxonomy): Bacteria > Chloroflexota > Dehalococcoidia > Bin125 > Bin125 > Bin125. Next base: position 17,408 of record JAPPJZ010000039.1, read on the forward strand.
CTGCGGTAACAGACGCAATCTGCCTGAGCTAGTACATTCAGGGCAACTATGACACTGTGCGCGCCATTCTCAGGGTGTGAAGTCGAACGCCTCGCCTGCGTCGGGATATCGAGCCGTCTCACGGCGCGACGAGCCAGGCGGGTACATGTCGCTGTAGCGGGCGGCCGCGCGCTCCGCGCCTGAGTGATCGGCGCTCAGGCGACGAGTACGGAACCAGCGCCGCCACCTCGGAATCGCCGATTCAAGACGAGCAACAACCAACGACACGATTGAGTCAGAGCGCCCGCCATGATGTCGGGCGAAGGCTGAGGAGAACGCCATGCGTTTGACCGGCGCCCGAATCCTGATGGAATGCCTGCGCGCGGAGGGGGTCGAGGTCTTCTTCGGCTACCCCGGCGGCGTCGTGCTTCCGCTGTACAACACGCTGGGCGAATACCCCGATATCAAGCACGTCCTCGTACGCCATGAGCAGGCCGCTGCGCACGCTGCCGACGGATACGCGCGCGTGGCCGGTCGCACGGGCGTCTGCCTGGCGACTTCGGGCCCCGGCGCGACCAACCTCGTCACCGGCATCACCACGGCCTATATGGATTCGGTGCCGATGGTCGTGCTGACCGGCAACGTCGCTCGCGACCTGATTGGCCGCGACGGGTTCCAGGAAGCCGATATCACCGGTATCACGTTGCCGATCACGAAGCACAACTACCTGCTGATGCGCGCCTCCGAGATCGCTCCCGCAGTCAAAGAGGCCTTCCATATCGCCTCGACCGGGCGCAAGGGTCCGGTGCTCGTTGACATTCCCAAGGACGTGTTCATCGAGGAGGCCGAGTGGGACGGTTATCCGCAGGGCGTCTCGCTGCGCGGCTATCCGATCATGGACGTTCCTCGCGAGGAAGAGGTGGCCAAGGCGGCCGAGACCATCAACGCGGCGAAGAAGCCGATCATCATTGCCGGACACGGCGTCGTCCAGTCGGAGGCGCAGGGCGAGTTGGTCGAGTTTGCCGAACGCTCGGATACACCGGTGCTGACCACGCTGCTGGGGATTTCGGGCATGCCCGAGGACCACGAGCTCTCATACGGCTTCCTCGGCATGCACGGTCACTTCTACGCCAACATGGCAGCCGACGAAGCCGATGTGGTGATCGGCATCGGGATGCGGTTCGACGACCGTGCAATGGGTCGCTTCAGCGATTTCAACCCGACCGCCAAGATCGTTCATATCGATATCGACCCGGCGGAGATCGGCAAGAACTTCAAGACGCACGCGCCGGTCAACGGCGATGTGAAGGAGACGCTGGCGCGGTTGCTGCCGCAGATCGAGCAGCACTCACATCCCGAATGGCTCGCCGAGATCGATCAGATCATGGCTCAGCATCCGACTGACTACGTCGAGGAGGGCACCTCGCTCGGCGGTCCCTGGCTGGTGCAGGCGCTGGCCGAGGCGACCGATGGTCAATCGACGATCGTGACGGGTGTCGGTCAGCACCAGATGTGGGCCGCGCAGTACTACCCGTACACGAAGCAACGCCAGTGGGTCACCTCCGGCGGTCTTGGCACGATGGGCTATGAGGTGCCAGCCGCAATGGGTGCGCAGTTCGCGCAACGTGAGCCGATCTGGTCGATCTGCGGCGACGGTGGCTTCCAAATGACGTCGCAGGAACTGCAGACGGTGGCCGAGCACAACCTGCCAGTTCGGTTCGCGATATTCAACAATGGGTTCCTGGGCATGGTCCGTCAGTGGCAGGAACTGTTCTACGCGAACAACTACCACTCGGTCGACTTGGGCCAGCCCGACTTCGTCAAGCTCGCCGAGGCCTACGGGGTACGGGGAGTCCGCGCGACCACGCGAGCCGAGGCGTTGCAGGTCTTCCGCGACCTTGAGGGCTACGACGGACCGGTCGTAATCGACTTCCAGCTTGAGCGCGAGGAGAACGTCTGGCCGATGGTGCCGGCCGGTGCGGCGCTCTCGGAGACGATTGAGTCGGCTGAGGATCTGTAGAGGATGTCTGAGCGGTACTGAGCGAGACGGAGGGGATTCATTACATGGCTTCTCGTAACACCATCGTGGCCCACGTTGAGGACCGCCCCGGTGTATTGGCCCGGGTCGCGTCGCTGTTCCGACGGCGTGGATTCAATATCGAATCGCTGACTGTCGGTCACTGCGAGGAACCGGGCCTGAGCCGCATGACGATCGTCGTTGACGGCGATGACCATCAGGTCGATCAGGTTTGCCGACAGTTGTTCAAGCTGATCGACGTGGTCTCAGTGCAGGACATCACCTACGCGCCGATGGTCGATCGCGAACTGGCGTTGATCAAGGTCTCGGCGACGAACTTCAACCGACGCGAGGTGCTGGACGTCGTCGAGGTCTTCCGTGCCGATGTCGTTGACGTGCACTCGGAGGCGTTGATCGTCCAGGTGCTTGGCGACGAGGGCAAAGTCGACGCCGCCGTGAAGATGTTCGAGCAGTTCGGCATCCTGGAGATGGTGCGGACGGGTCGCGTAGCCATGGTTCGCGGCACCGAGACGACCAAGCCGCCGGCGATCTCGGACTCGCAGCAGGCCGCTGCCGCGATTCGCGCGATGCTCGGCAGGCGGCCCGAAGGCGTCTTGCCTTTCGCCAGCGACTAACCACTGGCGGGAACCAGAGCCACGCCTACACTCAGGCCAGAACCACGAACAGCGAATCTCAACCGCAGGAGACCGGTATGCCCGCCCAGATGTTTTACGACGCCGACGCCGACCTTGACCTGCTCAAGGACAAGAAGATTGCCGTGATCGGCTTTGGCTCTCAGGGTCACGCGCACGCGCTGAACCTGCGCGACTCGGGCTGCGATGTGATCGTTGGCCTATATCCCGGTTCGCGCAGCTGGACCAAGGTGCAGGACTCGGGACTGCAGGTCGATACGGTTGCCGACGCCGCGGCCGCGGCAGACATCGTCATGGTGCTGACGCCCGACCATGTCCAGAAGTCGATTTACGACCAGCACATCGCGCCGACGATGACCGAGGGCAAGACGCTGATGTTCGCTCACGGCTTCGCGATTCACTTCAACCAGGTCATGCCGCCACCCGAGGTCGACGTGACGATGATCGCGCCCAAGGGACCCGGCCACCTGGTCCGCCGAGTCTTCGAAGAGGGCGGCGGCGTCCCGGCGTTGCTGGCCATCCACCAGGACGCATCGGAGACGGCCAAGGAGGTCGCGCTCGCCTATGCCAAGGGCATCGGCGGTACCCGCGCGGGGGTGTTGGAGACGACCTTCCTCGAGGAGACCGAGACGGATCTGTTCGGCGAGCAGTCGGTGCTCTGCGGGGGTATCACGGCGCTGATGCAGGCGGGCTTTGAGACGCTGGTTGAAGCCGGCTACCAGCCGGAGTCGGCGTACTTCGAGACGATCCACGAGGTCAAGTTGATCGTCGACCTGATTTACGAGGGCGGCTTCGCGAACATGCGCTACTCGGTCTCGGACACGGCCGAGTATGGCGATCTGACGCGTGGGACGCGGATCATTGATGCCTCGGTCAAAGAGCGGATGCAGCAGATCCTCTCGGATATCCAGGACGGCACGTTCGCGCGCGAGTGGATCATGGAGAACCAGACCGGGCGGCCGGGCTTTGACAAGCTCCGGGCTCGAGCGGCGAGTCACCCAAGCGAAGAGGTGGGGGCCGAACTGCGCGGGATGATGTCCTGGCTCAACGAAGAGGCGGACTAGCCGCTCAGCCCGACTGGCCGTCGAGGGCCAGTTCGTAGGGCAACGAGTCGCCGAGGTCGCCGTTTCGCCAGCGGGTGAGGGAGTGGGCGAGGTCGCCGAGTTCCGACGCGGTCTGATCCTCGGTGGCGCGCAAGACTTGCTCGGCCGTGGCGATTTCTGCTCCGTTGAAGCCGAAGAGGTCGGCGCTGGCCAGGGCCATGGGACGGTACTGGGTGTACCCGCCGAGGTCCGATGACTGAATGACGATCTTGCCGTCGTCGATCAGCGGGTCCAGATGCAGTTCGAACTTGACCAGCCACGGTCCGTGCTCGGCGACGACGTACTCGGCGCCGGTGATTGATTCTCCGTGGCGGCGGTAGTGGAGGAAGTCGCTGAGGCAGAGGAGGGTGTTGAGTTGGCTGGTGCCGAATGAGCGGGCCGTGATTCGGCGCTCGCAGAGGTAGATGATCAGCTCGCGCAGCTTCACCTCTGCCAGTTCCGAGGTGAAGGTGTTCAGCGTTGTCACGTGATACCCCGTTCAGGCTCCGGCCGGCGTCTTGATTTCGTGCGGGACGCGTCGCGCTTCGAAGAGGTCGACCCACTCTTTCTGGGTGCGATTGCGCAGGGCCTCCGTAATCACGGTTGAGAGTTCGGCTGCGTTCTGGAGACGGAGTTCGGCGGTGGCGAAGCGGGGATCGTCCTCGACCTGGAGTTGGAACTCGGGTCGGTAGGCCTCGCCGTCGGCGGGGTGACGTTCGTGGTGGTCCCACATGTGGTCGGCCAGTGCTGCTTCGCCGAGGGTGTCTCGCAAGCGGCGCCATTCCTCATCGGTCTCGACCTTGAGATGCACCCAGCCATCGGTGGCGCGATAGGAGCGCTGCAGTGCGTTGAAGTCTGACATCGTCGTGTTCCTCTTCCGAGCCTCAACCTGATGTCAGGTTAATGGTTAGCCTGCGCTCGAATCGATGAGCCTGACTTCCTGGAGAGGAGCTTGCCATGCGCGCAGTCGCATCACGAAACGGACAACTGAGAGTTACCGATGTCCCCCAGCCCGAGCCGGCGGAGGGTGAGGCGCTGGTCAAGGTGCTGGCCTGCGGCATCTGCGGCTCCGATCTGCACTTCGTCCGGTTTGGGCCCGACATCGTCAAGGGGTCGATGGACTCCGGCAACGGACGCTTCGCGCCGGACCTGAGCCGCGACATCATCATGGGGCATGAGTTTTGCTGCGAGGTCGTTGGCTACGGGCCGAACACGACCGGACCGGTCGGGATTGGCGATCGCGTGACGTCGGTGCCGAGCCGCGGTGCGTATAGCAACGAATATCCGGGCGGCTACAGCGAGTACATGGTCCTGGACGCGTCGATGTTGTTGCCGGTCGCGGACAGCGTTGAGACCGAGCACGCGGCGACGACGGAGCCGATGGCGGTCGGCATGCACGCGGTGCGGATGGGCAAGCTGAGCGGCGGCGAGCCGACGGTCGTGTACGGCTGCGGACCGGTCGGGTTGGCCACGATCGCCAGCCTGCGCAACGAGGGCGCGGGCACGATCGTCGCCTCCGACTTCTCGCCTCGACGACGGGAGCTGGCGGGGATCATGGGCGCCGATGTGGTGGTCGACCCGCGTGAGACTCCGCCGATGTCGGCGCTGGAGCAGCGGGGGTACACGCCGGGCGGCGAGGTCGTGATGTTCGATGCGATAGGCGTTCAGGGCACGATCGCGTTGCTGATGCGCGAGGCTCCGGCCAGAGGCGGGCGGTTGGTGATCGTCGGCGTCTGCATGCAGGAGGACAGGATCGTCCCGATGGCCGGGATCGAGAAGGAGATCCAGCTCCAGTTCGTGCTCGGCTATACGCCGCAGGAGTACGCGGAGACGCTGGACGCGATCACCGACGGCGGCATTCAGCCCGGCCCAATCGTGACCGGGAGGGTCGGGCTCGACGGAGTTGCCGGAGCCTTCGAGACGCTTGGCGATCCCGAGGAGCACTGCAAGATCATGGTTACGCCGCACGAGGAGAACTCGCTGTAGATTCCCTGCGCTTGTTCGGGGTGTTCGGGGCGAGGAGATTTTCGGGGGTTTTTCGGCGGAAGCGGCGCTGAGCGCTGGAGATCGGGCGTTCGGTGGTGTTCGGCTTTGTTCGGCTTTGTTCGATGCTGCTCAACGGCGATCGGGGCACGGCGAACGGCCGGCCGGGGCTCGAGTGAGTTTTTCGGTTGGGTGGTCAGGTCGAAAAAATTCTGGGGTGAGTCTGGGCTGAAGTACCGCTGAGCACTGGAGATCGTGCGGTTGAGGTGGTCGAAAATGCTCAATTTTGGTCGGTTTTGGGCGGTGATGCTGAAGTCACGGCGAGTCTGCTGGCAGGCAGGGTTAGCCATCCTCGTGCGTGGTGGCGTGTTGGGGGAGAGAGGAGTCGCGGCGCGTTCGTGCGCCGTTGACCCAGGTGCGACCGGATCGTCTCGTTGGTAGAGCTTCTGTTCTGGATTGAGCCACTTCATGCCGATACTGTAGAACTCATGTACTACGATACGTGTTGCATCCGCAACTCGGTGAGGCGGTGCATTGGTCCCCGCCCCCGCATCAAGTGCGGGGCAGGCTTCGCGGGGACGACGGATTTGTGCGGGGACGACACAGTTGCTCGGGGCGACGAGTCTGAGGGTCTGACCCGCGGACGAGTCGTCAGTCGGTCGGCTCAGTTTCTCCGGCGGAGAGTTGATCTGTGGACGGGGCTTCCTCGGTGAGGAAGCCGAAGCGGCGGAGGTCGGGGCTGAGGCCGGGGTGGATTTCGA
>JAPPJZ010000004.1 GCA_028874365.1 Chloroflexota bacterium
CACTTATCCACTCAGACCGTCAGGCACCCGAGCTAACTAGGAAACTCACGCTAGATGCAGTTTGAACGAATCACGATAAATCCGGCGCAGATGGGTGGAGTGCCGTGTATCCGGGGTTTGCGCATCCCGGTTTCCACGGTCGTCGGCCTCGTTGCGCAGAGGATGCCCGAGACGCAGATCATGGAGGAGTATCCCGATCTCGATGTCGAGGATATCCGCCAATCGCTCAGGTTTGCGGCAGCCGCAGTTCGTCCGTTCCCCCGACCTGCACCAGCTCCGCCAGCAACGGCACCAACCGCTGCATCACCGACCAGCTCGCCCGGTACGCCGCCATCAGCGCCAGTTGCGCGATGCGACCGAGCAACTCGCCGCGCAACTCATCCGGCCCCACCCTCGTCTGGTCGATCAGCAGGTGGGCGTGGCGCGGCACGCCCGGCCAGTCTCGGACTGCCGGGGCGAACAGCTCCGAGTGCTGACGCTGCCGCCACTGTCCCTCGCTGTTTCGGTTGACGGCGGCAGCGGCGCGAACTACATTACGCTCTTCCAGTTTCGCAACCGGTGCGCGGGACGACGGTTCATTCGTCACGAACACGCTCGACGGCGGCTCGGGTGACACGAAACCCGTTCCGCACGCGACGGGACGCACACTTCTCAGAATGAGTTCCCACGAGAGCAGTATCGCACCCGCTCGGGCCGGCCGAGCAGGGATTGCAGAACGATGATCCGCCGCGCTGGACGGAGGCGGTGGCCGTGGAGCTGGATGCATGGCTGGTTCCACAGTCATCGCACGCACATCGACCGCCGGCTGCGAGTGGAGGTGGGCCGCGGAGCCATTGCCCGCTACGTGGTCAGCCAGAAAGATCTGCCGGCATTTCGGTTCGTGGATCTGTATCGCGCGATCGACGCTCATCTGGCCTCGGTCGACGGCGTGCGAAGCATCGAATCCGACAACAGCGAGAGCCTGAACAAGCTGTTGCACGGCCGCGGCAATCGCTGGGACTCGCGCCGAATCACCAAGTCTCCGCGCACGGCATGGACCGTCGGCCCCCACGAAGAGGTCTTCCTCCCGATCGATCGCTACTGGATCTTTCCCGACGGCGCGGCGGCCGTGCGGGCCATCATCCGTCTGCGCTACGACCGGGAGCACGAAACGGCAGTGCTCGCGTTGGCCGGGAGCGACTCGGATCGGGTCGACGCGCTGCTCAAGCGGCTGATCGCCGACAGCATCGCCACCTCGATCTATCGCGCGCGGTTGCTCACCCTGTCCTTCGAGGCGGGAACGCGCGATCAGTTTGGCGATGTCGAGAAGGCGGAGCGCCTGCGGGTCAGCTTCGCCGTCGCTGCGCCGGTGTCGCGGCGCGAATTCGTGGTCGACCGGGAATTGCACAAGCTGCTGTGGCGCAACGTCGTGGATCTCCACGAGCGGCGCCAGGTTCTCAAGACGCACGGCGTCCCGATCCGCCGCGGAGTGCTGCTGCACGGGCCGCCCGGTACCGGGAAGACGTTCGCCTGCCGCTACCTCTGCGGGCAGTTGCCCGACACCACCCGCATCGTGGTTGCCGGCAGCGCCCTGAATCGGATCGGCCAGTTGTTCGATTTCGCCCGTACCTATCAACCGTCGGTGGTGATCCTGGAGGACGTGGATCTCGCCTTCGCCGCCCGCGACATCAGTCTCTACTCCTCGTCGCTCGGCGACCTGCTCGACCGGATGGATGGCCTGCGCCCGGCCGACGACGTTGGGGTGATCCTGACGACCAATTCGATCGAACGTCTGGAAGCCGCGATCAAGGACCGTCCGGGGCGCATCAGCCAGTGCGTGTACTTCGGACCGCCCGGCGACACGTTGCGGCGCCGCTACCTGGAGCAGTACGCCAGGGAGTACGATTGCGCGGCGACCGACCTGGAGCGGCTGGTCGCAATAAGCGATGGTGCCACCCCGGCGTTTATCAAGGAGTGGGTCCATCGCACGGTGCAGATTGCGACCGAGGACCTGGACGGCGAGGCGCCCCTGCGCCTGTCGCAGGACGCCTTCCAGGAGGCGTTCGACGAAATGAAACGCGCGGGCGACTCATCGGCCCGCATCGTCGGCTTCCTCGCGGAATGACCCTCCAGGTCGGTCCCCACCAACCGCGCGCGCCAGGCATGCCCAACCGCGAGGGGTGAGTTCCGGGGCAGCGACCGTACAGGCCTCCTGCAGCTTGTCCAGGTCGGCGATGATTCCTTGACATCGGGCAGGACTCACCCTACCCTGCGACGGTCCCGCCGCCCGTCACCCGGGTGCCGCGGAGCACAATCAGGAGGATCCCTTTGAAACGAATCGCTCTACTGGCCGCGCTCATGGTGTGCGCGGCGCCGCTGCTGCTGACCGCCGGCGGCACCGACG
>JAPPJZ010000053.1 GCA_028874365.1 Chloroflexota bacterium
CGTTGGCAGTGGCGCGGTTGCGGAACGTCCGCACCACGATGCCCAGCGCCAGCGCGACCTCGGCGGCCGCGATCACGATGATGAAGAAGGCGAACACGATCCCGGTGATGTTGCCGAAATCGACGTGTCCGTAGACCGCGAAGGCGACCATGTTCAGCGACACGGCGTTGAGCATCAGCTCGACCGAGAGCAGGATCAGCACCGCGTTGCGTCGGGTCAGCACGCCCATCGCGCCGATGGCGAAGAGGATCGCGTTGACGACCAGGATGTGCTCGAGGGCCGGCATCAGTTGTCGTCCTCGTCAGGTGAGGCCAGCATGATCGCGCCGTCCAGCGCAATCGAGAGCAGCACGCCGACGATGATGAACGGCACGATCCAGATCGTGAAGATCGCATCGCCGATCGTCTGCAATCCAACCGGCTGAATCGCCGAGGACGATTCCGGAGTTGTCCAGGTCGTGGCCACAATGCCGCCGATCAGCGCGGCCATCAGACCGAGCGCGGCGGCGATCCCGAGCGGACGCGACCTCCCGAACAGCGCCTGCGGGCGCTCCCTCGCTCTGGTCAGCATCAGCGCGAAGAGGATCAGGATCACGACGGCTGAGCCGTAGATCAGCAACTGGACCAGGGCGATGAACTCGACCGTGAGGATCAGGTAGATCCCGGCCACACCGGCGAGCGCTGCAATGAAGAACAGCGCGGCGTAGACGATGTTGCCTGCCGTGATCACGCCGATCGCGGAGACCAGCATGACCACAGCCAGGATCCAGAACACGACCTGCGTTGCGGTTACACCGTCCTCCACGGAACTCCTCTTCCTCTATCCGCTCAACGCTTAGTCGCCGCCGGCCTCGACCGGCGTGACTTCGGGTGCTGTGATCACGCGCGGCGTGGCCGGCGTCGTTTGTACGGTCCGCGTGCCTTCGCCCTGCTTGCGGCGCATGATGTAGTAGACCAGTCCGCCCAGGGCCACCAGCAGTCCGAAGGAAACCAGACCCACCACCCAGTCGGCGCCGCCGTAGCTGAGGATGATCCCGTTGGCGATCACCTGGATGATCGCGAAGGGCAGCAGCACCTTCCACGAGAACGACATCAACTGGTCGATCCGCAGACGCGGGAAGAGCGCCCGCGAACCGATCACGAGCACAATCATCACGGTCGTCTTGACCAGCGTCAGCACTATCTGCAGACCGAGTCCGACGTCCGCGCCGAACGGCCAGTTCCAGCCGCCCAGGAACAGCGAAGAGGCGAGGACCACCAGCAGGAAGAGCGCGGTGTACTCGGCGAGGAAGAACAGCCCCCAGCGCATGCCGGAGTATTCGACGAAGTAACCGCCGACCACTTCCGACTCCGCGATCGGCATATCGAAGGGCGGGCGATGCAGCTCCGCCAACATCCCGATGATGAAAATGAAGAAGCCCAGCGGTTGCAGCAGGATGTACGGCGTCGTGGTCTGATCACCGACGATCGAGTTGATCGAGCCGGCGGCCGAGGCGTCTCCGTCAACGGCCAGTCGTCCCGCCGCGACCATCACCACGGCGACGACGATCAGCAGCATCGGGATCTCATAGGAGATCGCCTGCGCGGCGGCTCTGACCCCGCCCAGCAACGCGTACTTGTTGTCCGAGCCCCAGGCGGCCATCACCACGCCAACGATGTTCAGTCCGAGCACCGCGAAGACGAAGAGCAGGCCGAGGTTGAGATCGCGGATGAACCACGTCTCCGTGAAGGGCATCGGCACGAAGACGAGGAAGACCGGCACAAACGCCATGTAGGGCGCGAGTTCGAACGCCCAGCGATCCGCCGTGATCGGGCGGACATCTTCCTTGGTGATCAGCTTGAGTGCGTCGGCAATCGACTGCAGCGTGCCAATCGGCCCGGTCCGCGTCGGCCCGACTCGGGCCTGGAATCGGGCCAGAATCTTGCGCTCGCCATAGATCAGCGCGAACGCCATGATCGTCATCAGAGCGACGATGAAGATGATGCGCAGAATCGCATCAATCCAATCGGGCATGCTGACGCCGGCGAACTCGCTCAAGACCATTTAGCGCATCCCCGCTGGCTGTTGGCGCTGCTCACGTAGGTTACACGCGATCCGTCTTACACCCATCAGGTGAGGCTGGCGCAGTTGGCGCTGCAGGGACATTAGCGGTCGACCTCGCAGAGCACGATGTCGATCGATCCGAGCGCCACGACGGCGTCGGCGAGGTAGGTGTTGATCACCTGCGGCTTGAGCGACGAGAGGTTGTGGAAGCAGGGCGAGCGCATCTTCACCCGCCACGGCTTGTCGGTCCCGTCCGAGACCATGTAGATCCCGTACTCACCCCTGGGATTCTCCTGCCGCATGTAGATCTCGCCCGGCGCCGGACGCAGACGCGCCGGCATCCGCTCCGGCTCGATTGGACCTGAAGTCGGCATCTGGTCGAGCGCCTGCCGCAGGATCGTGACCGACTGGCGCATCTCCTCGAGCCGCACCAGGTAGCGGTCGTAGACATCGCCGCGCTCGCCCACCGGAATCTCCCAGTGGAAGCGGTCGTAGATCGAATAGGGTTCTTCCACCCGCAGGTCGAAGGGCACGCCCGAGGCGCGCAGCATCGGCCCGGTGACGCCGTAGGAAATCGCTTCGTCGGCCGTCATCGCGCCGACGTCGCGACAGCGGGCGACGAAGACCTCGTTGTCGGTCATCAGCTCGTCGACGTCGGAGATCCCGACCTCGACCTGGTCGAGCACCCAGTGCGAGTCCTCGATGAAGGTCTCGTGCGGCTCCCAGGCGAGTCCGCCGACGCGGAAGTAGTTGTACATGATCCGGTCGCCGCAGACGGCCTCGAAGAGGTCCTGAATTCGCTCGCGCTCCTTGAACGTCCAGGTGAACGCGGTGCCGAAATAGCCGACATCCGTACCGAATGCGCCCATGAACATGAAGTGCGAGAGCAGGCGGTTGAACTCCGCCAGGATCAGACGGACGTACTCGGCCCGCTCGGGGATCTCGATTCCGGCCAGCCGCTCCACCGCATTGACGTAGACCCACTCGGAGTTAAAGGCGGCCAGGTAGTCAGTGCGGTCCTGGTACCCCAGCGCGCCGCGATAGTCGAGGTTCTCGGACAGCTTCTCGCCGCCCCGGTGCATGTAGCCGATGTAGGGAATCGCGTCCTTGACGATCTCGCCGTCAACCGTCAGGACCATGCGGAACACGCCGTGCGTCGCCGGGTGCTGCGGCCCGATGTTGATGTTCATGTCGACCGTCTCGAACTCGCGCTCGACGACGACGGGCTCGGTCAGGACTTCACCTTCGAAGGTTTGCTGGACCATGCGGTCTTCTCCTTCGTCTCCCGTTAGTCGCCGCGCAACTGTGCGCGTCGAGCGGCCGCGAGTTCGCGGCCGAGGCGTACGCGCTCGGCCTGGGCGGCAGCTCGACCTTCGGGGTCTTCTTCGGCGTCGGGGATCGTCGGCAACTCGGGCGGCGGCGGTGCCGGCGGCCGATCGTCCTGTGCAGGAGCCGCCGACGGCGCTGCCTCGGCGGCGGGCGCGGCGGCTGGAGCCGCTGCGGGCGGTGGTGGCGGAGCCGCGCCCTCCGGTCGCGGACCGCCGGCGGGTGGGGCCCCGGCGAGACGCTCGGCGCGGCGGACGGCAGCCAGTTCACGCGCTCGGGCGACGCGCTCGGCCTGTTCGGCGCGGCGTTCCTCGCGCTCTTCCTCGGTCATGTCCTCCACGCGCTTGCGCTCCGGCGCAGCGGCAGCGGCTTCGGGCGCCGGCGCCTCCTCTTCGGCCGGCTCGGGCGGCGGATACTCCTTGGTGAAGAATTCGACATCGACGCCCTGCTCCATCTCGATCGGAGCGAGCGGATGGCTCTTGCGCAACGGATGGATGTCGAGGTCTTCGTCGAGCAGCAGATTGCGCGGGTCGGGATGGCCGATGAACTCGATCCCGAACATCTCGCGGCATTCACGCTCGGCCCAGTTGGCCATCTCGTAGATGTCGGTCACCGACTCGACGATCGCGCCCTCGGCGGGCAGCCACGACTTGATCGTGACGGCCTGGCGCAGCGGAATCGAGTAGAGGTGGTAGACGATCTCCAGCCCGCGCTCCTCCCAGTCCACGGCGGTCTGGTTGCGCAGCAGGTTCATCTGCAGGCGTTCGTCCTCGCGGCCCCGCTCGATCACTTCGTGGATCGAGTCTGAGGGAATGGTCAGCGCGACATCGTCGCCCTTGGTCAGCGCCGCGTCGAAGTTCACGAGCGGCATCACCTCGCGGTAGGTATCGGCGATTGAGCCGGGCGGCGGCTCGTTACTGGGCGGTTCCTCGGGCGCGGCGGGCGTGCGGCGGGATGTCATGGTGGACTAGTAACCCCGCGCGCGTTCTTCGACGATCTTCTCCTGCAGCGCCAGCAGACCGTCAATCAGAGCTTCCGGACGCGGCGGGCAGCCCGGCACGTAGACGTCGACCGGGACGATGTTGTCGACACCCTGAACCACGCGGTCGTATTGCGTATAGGGGCCGCCATTGGTGGCGCAGGCGCCCATTGAGATTACCCACTTGGGATGGGGCATCTGCTCGTAGAGCAGCTTGACCGCCGGGGCCATCTTCTTGGTCACGGTGCCGGCCACGATCATCACGTCCGACTGACGCGGCGACGGCCAGGGCACGATCCCGAACCGGTCCAGGTCGTGGTTGGCCATGTAGGTCGCGATCATCTCGATCGCGCAGCAGGCCAGACCAAACGTCATCGGCCAGAGCGACGACTTGCGCGCCGCCGAGATCAGCGCCTCGGCCGGAGCCTGCATCACGCCCGGCAGCACGATCTTGTAGGGCACCGTCGGCGGCTGGTCGTCAATCGCCTGCAGACGGAGCGATTCGGGCGAGATGATCACAGGCGTTGGATCGCCCATGTGTGGTGGCTGGGAGGTCGTCATACGCCGCGTCTCGCTGTCTGTTCCATCAGTTTCGTTGCCAGTCGAACACGCCCTTGCGCCAGGCGTAGGCCAGCGCGATCAACAGCGTGCCGATGAAGAGCACCATCTGCCAGAGAATCACCTTGCCGGCGTCGGCCTCGATCAGTCCGAGGAAGGACACGGCCCACGGCACCAGGAAGACGACCTCCACGTCGAAGACCAGGAAGAGCAGCGCATAGGTGTAGTAACGCACGTGCACCTGGGCCCAGTTACGGCCGATCGGCAGCATGCCGCACTCGTAGACCTGGCCTTTGAGCGCCGTGCGTCGCTGCGGCGCGAGCAGTTTGGTCGCCAGCAGCGCGGTCAGCACCAGCATGATCCCGACCGGGACCGCTATCAGTACCGCGCCATAGTTCTCAAACAGCTCAGACACGTCTACCTGCCGTCACCCGCTCTGGACGCAAGCACCAGATTCCCCGATGCCGAACAGATCGTACCCGCGCGGCATGATCAGGGTCAATGTCTGGGGGGTCGTGGATGGATGTTCCCGTCCCTCGATCGAAGCCCCGCACTTGATGCGGGGCCCAGCCCTCGATCATTGAGTCGTGACAGACCGAACGCCTCGCTTCCGGCCGCGCATGGATCGATCCGCGCTCAATCGTGCCAATAGGTCAACCGGCAGCGCACCGGCTGTGCGGTGTGCCCTGGGCCCCGTGTCATGCACGGGGCAACGAGCCAGGGTTTTCGTCTATCTCCCGCTCGTACTTGAACTCCACCGTCTCGTTCACATCGTCCAGCTCTCGAGAATCCGTCCGCACATATCCGAGACGCTCATACAGCCGATGCGCGTCCTCAAACCGGGTATCCGACCACAGCTCGACCCGCCACGCCCCATGCTCCCGAGCCCACTCGACCCCGGTCTCGAACAACCGCCGACCCAATCCTCGCCCGCGCAGATGCGCGTCCAGGTACAGCCGATGCAGCTCGACTGTCGGTCCATCGACTCGCTCCGCTGCGATCGAACCGACCACGAAGCCCTCGTCGTCGCGCATCACCCACATCCCGCCGATCGGCGACCGATACGGAAACGCCTGCTCCTCCGCCAACAGGTCCCAGAACTCGTCCTCCGGATCCCAGATGAAGCCGTACTCGTCGAACACGCGGTGGATCAGCTCGATCACCTCGGCGGCCGCCTCAACACCGACGCGTTCTATCTGGAAGCTCATGGCGCGTTACTCTGCTGCTAGAAACGAACAATCCGCGTCAAGCACGTGAGGAGCACGATATGGGACCGCTGAGCGGCATTCGCATCATTGAATTCCAGGGCATCGGACCGGGCCCATTCTGCGGCATGATCCTGTCCGACATGGGCGCCGACATCGTGCGCATCGACCGCGCCTCCAACGCGCCCTCCGAGGCGCCCGATAACCCACCCGGCGATCTGCTCGCCCGCGGCCGCCGCTCGATCGCGCTCGACCTCAAGAACCCCGAGGGCGTCGAGGTCGCGCTCAAGCTGATCGAAGGCGCAGACGCCCTCTTCGAGGGCTTCCGTCCCGGCGTCATGGAGCGGCTCGGCCTCGGTCCTGATGTCTGCCTCGAGCGCAATCCGAAGATCGTCTATGGACGCATGACCGGCTGGGGCCAGGAAGGTCCCTACGCGCAGATGGCCGGCCACGACATCAACTACATCTCGCTCGCCGGCGCACTCGCGCCGATCGCCCGCAAGGGCCAGGTTCCCGTGCCGCCGCTCAATCTGGTCGGCGACTTCGGCGGCGGCGGCATGTACCTCGCCGTCGGCATGCTGGGCGCATTGATCGAAGCTCAACGCTCGGGCAAGGGACAGGTCGTCGACGCGGCCATGGTCGACGGCGCATCTTCGCTGATCACCTCGGTCCACGCCGGTCTCGCGACCGGCGGCTGGCGTCGAGGCCGCGCCGCCAACGTGCTCGACACGGGCGCCCACTTCTACGACGCCTACGAGACGCTCGACGGCAAGTTCGTCTCGATCGGTTCGATCGAGCCCCAGTTCTACGCCGAACTGCTGCACCTGCTCGGTCTTGAGAACGAGGAACTGCCGCACCAGATGGACAACACGCGCTGGCCCGAACTCAAGGACCGCGTCACCGCCATCTTCCGCACCAAGACCCGCGCCGAGTGGGAAGCGATCTTCGAGGGCTCCGACGTCTGCTTCGGCCCGGTGCTCGAACCGTGGGAAGCTCCCAACCATCCGCACGCCAAGGCCCGCGGAGCATTCGAAGAGGTCGCCGGCGTCGTCCAACCCGCCCCCGCCCCGCGCTTCAGCCGGACCGAGTCCAAGATTCAGGGCCCGCCCGCCTACCCCGGCGAGCACACGGACGAAATCCTCGCCGAAATCGGCCTCAACGGCTCTCAGGGAGAAGATCTCAAGACGGCTGGCGCGGTCGCCTAGTGTCCTTACCCGCAGGGCCTTCACCCCCGCCTTCGCGGGGGCAGGCTCTGACCCTCTCCCTCGGTGAGAGGGGAGCGGAACGAGCAGCCGAATCCAGCCCTCCCTCAGTAGAGTTGCGCCCAACCCAACTCCCTCTCCCATTGGGAGAGGGCTGGGGTGAGGGCTCCGGAAAGCGAAGCCGCAATGGTCTCCGTCACCGACTACCGCCTCTACCCCGCCATCCAGGCCCAACCTTCGGAATGCGCCAAGGTCTTGAGTAGCGCCCAACCCTTCGATCGCGCAGCCCAGACGCTCTCCCATGCCACCCGAGTCTGGACCGTCGGCATCGGCACCTCGTACAACGCCGCCAACGCAGCCAGTTGGATGCTCCGAGCCGCCGGACTCGAAGCACGTCCCCTCACCAGCTTCGAGTTCGCCACCTGGCCGCCGGTCGCCGAGGGCGAGGCGGTGTTGCTCTTCGCTCACACCGGCCGCAAGACCTATAGCGGCAATTCGCTGGCGCTCTGCATCGAGCGCGGCATCCCGGTCGTCCTGATCACCAAGATCGAGACCGGCTTCGACCTCGAATCCCTCCCCGACAGCGTGACCGTCCTGCACACGACCACCCAGGATCCGTCCTCGATGTACACCATCTCGCACACGACCGCGATGGCGGTGGCCGCGATGCTCGCCGACCTTGTCGCGCCCGGAGCGCTGGGCGATGTCGCTGAGATTCCCTCTGCGCTTGCCGCTGCCCTGAAGCTGGAAGACGAGATCGCCGAACTCGCCTCGGAGTGGAGCGACGGGGCGATGATCGCGCTCGGCGCAGGCCCGATGCTGACCGCCGCCGAGGAGGCGCACATCAAGATCGCCGAAGCCTCACGGCGAGCCGTCCGCCATCAGGAGCCCGAGTCCTTCCTCCACGGTCCGGCCGTGCAGATTGTGGATTCCGACCGCATCCTCGCCTTCGCCGCCAACGACGACGCGGCCGACCGGACCCGAACCATCACCCAGCTCACGATGGACAACGGCTGCGCCGCCGCCTGGGTCGCGTCCGAGAGCGTGCCTGGCCCGGAGTCGGCGCGACACCTGGTGCTGGCCGAGCTCTCGCCCGAACTGCTGACCATTCCCGCGGTCGTGCCCGCGCAACTGCTCGCCGCGCACCTGGCCGCCAACGACGGCGTGAATGCCGACGACTTCCGCACCGACGTGCCGCAGTTCCGCGAGGCGCTGTCGAAGCTCAGTCTCTGACAAGCTGCGTCAGGCAGGCCGCGACCGAATGGGTCTGTTCGGCAGTCCGCGAGAACGACGGCTCTGGCTCTGGGCGTTTGCGGTCGTGGCGTTGATCTTCGCCTCCCTCGGATTCAGCGGGAGACTGATTGACCTGCTCAGCGACGATACGGCGGGCGCGGCGGCGTTCAGCGTGGCATTGCTTCTCGTCGCTGCGACGATCTTGACCGACGGGTTGCAATCGCGGCCAACACGCATTGAGGTCGCCGTCGCGTCCGGCATGGTCGCCGTCATCTTGATGGTGTTCCTGCGCCTGACCCTCGCAGAGCGTTCTCACCTGATCGAATACGCCGTGCTGGCGGTCTTCATCCATGCGGCGCTGACCGAACGCGTGGAGCAGGGCGGTCGCGTGCGCTGGCCAGCAGTGCTGAGCATCCTGGCGGCGGCTGCGATCGGGGTGATCGACGAAGCGATCCAGCTCACGCTACCGCACCGCGTGTTCGATCCGATCGACATGCTCTTCAACATGCTGGCGGCCGGGTCCGCTGTTGTCGCTGGCCTGGTACTCGCGAGAGTCAGACGCAGCGTGCGCATATGAACGCTTAGCCCAACGCGCCGATCCTCGACTCCAGGTCGGCCTGTTGGCGCTGCAGGTCGGCGGCCAACTCTTCGGCCTGCCTGACGACTTCGGCCGGCGCTTTCGAACGGAACCCCTGGTTGGCGAGCTTGGCTTCGGCGCCTCTGAGCCGCTTGAGGATGCCGTCGAGGTCCTTGTTCAGTCGGGCGCGTTCCTGCTCAAGGTCGACGAGACCGCCGAGCGGCAGGATCACTTCCGCGCCGGGCAGCACGGCAGAGGCGATCTGGTCGGTGGGCGCATCGCCCCGATCCGTAACGATGGTCAGCGGTCGCGCTCTCGAGAGCACCTCCACGATCGGCGCCGCGGCGCTCACCGCCTGCGCGACCTCCGCCTGCGGCAGCACGTACGCCTCTGCCCACTGACCCGCCTGCACCCGGTAGTCGGCCCGCACCTGGCGCACCGCCGTGACGATCTCCTGCACCGCAGCGAACGACGCTTCAGCCTCAGGATCTCTGTCCGAATCCCCGGGCTGCGGATATCGAGCGCCAATCAGCGCTGTCGAGTCCGCATCGACGGCCAGGTGAGGCCGAAGCTGCTGCCAGATCGCCTCGGTCACGAACGGCATCCAGGGATGCAGCAAGCGCAGCCCGCCGTCCAGCACCGTCGTCAGCACCGGCAGCGGCGACAGATCGCCGCTGCGCAGACGAACCTTGCTCGCCTCGACGTACCAATCGAAGAACTCGCCCCAGAGGAAATCCTGAATCTGCCGACCCGCTTCCCCAAGCTGGAACTGGCGCAGCAACTCGTCGACCGAGTCCGTCACCGCCTGGAGTCGGGAGAGGATCCAGCGGTCCTCCAGTGGGGAGCCCTCCTCTGCCTGCGACATCTCGCCCCGCTCCGCGGGGGCAGACAATGAGTGGGCGCTCTCAATCTCGCCCAGCACGAACTTCGCTCCATTCCACAGCTTGTTCGCGAAGTTCCGCGACCCCTCCAGCCGCTCGTCCGTCAGACGCATGTCATTGCCCGGGGTCGAGCCTGTCGCCAGGGTGAAGCGCAAGGCGTCCATGCCGTACTGATCGGCTTTCTCCAACGGGTCGATCACGTTGTCCAGCGACTTCGACATCTTGCGACCCTGCGCATCGCGCACCAGACCGTGCAGATAGACCGTGTGGAACGGCGCCGAGCCCATGTTGTAGCAACCCAGCATGATCATCCGAGCCACCCAGAAGAAGAGAATGTCGTAGCCGGTCTCCATCACCGACGACGGATAGAAGCGCGACAGGTCATCGGTCGTGTTGGGCCAGCCCAGCGTCGAATGCGTCCACAGACCGGACGAAAACCACGTGTCCAGGACGTCCGGATCCTGAACCAGGTCGGTTCGCCCGCATGTCGGACAGGAACTCGGATCTTCCAGCTCGACAATCGGATGAGAACCCTCGTCGATCGTGATCTCACCGTCGTCGCCGGTGATGATCGCCTCGGCGTCGCAGATCCGGCAGTACCAGGCCGGAATCCGGTGGCCCCACCAGAGTTGGCGCGAGATGCACCAGGGCCGGATGTTGTCCATCCACTGCAGGTAGACCGAGGTCGAGCGCTCGGGCACGATCCTCACTTCGCCCTCGCGCACCACCCGCGCCGCCTCTGCCGCCATCTCGTCGGTATCGACGAACCACTGGTTCGAGACCAACGGCTCCACGACCACGCCGGACCGCTGCGAATGTCCCACGTTGTGCACGTGGGACTCGGTCTTGAGCAGGTAGCCGTCCTCCTCAAGATGCTGCGCGACCAGTGTGCGCGCCTCGTCGCGGTCCATGCCTGCATACAGTCCGGCTTCAGCCGTGAGCGTGCCATCCCAATCGACGACGCGGATCGGTTCGAGGCCGTGGCGTTCGCCGATCTCGAAGTCGAGCTGGTCGTGGCCAGGCGTGATCTTCAGCGCGCCGGTGCCGAACTCAAGGTCGACGCCGGAGTCGGCGATCAGCGGAATCAGCCGGTCAAAGCCTCGCAACGGCAATCGGACGCGACGCCCCAGGTGCGGCTGCCAGCGCTCGTCGTCTGGGTGGACGGCGATCGCCACGTCGGCGGGGATCGTCTCCGGCCGCGTCGTCGCGATCACAACTCCGCTGTCTGGGCCGTCCTCAAGCTCGTTGCCGCGTTCATCGACGAACGGGTAACGGACGTGCCAGAGGTGGCCTTCTTCCTCTTCGTACTCAACCTCGACGTCCGAGAGCGCGGTCAGCATCTGCGGGTCCCAGTTGATGATCCGCGCGCCGCGATAGATCTTGCCGTCCTTGAACAGGTCGACGAACGTCCGGCGCACCGCGTCGCGCGGCGTCGGATCGAGTGTGAACGCCGTCCGCTCCCAGTCGCACGACGCCCCCATCCGCCGCGCCTGCGAGGTGATCCGCGGCCGCGTCACCCCGACCCAGTCCCAGACGCGCTCCTCGAACGCCTCGCGGCCCAGGTCGTGGCGGGTCATGCCTTCGCGCGCGAGCTGCTGCTCGACGACGCTCTGAGTGGCAATCCCGGCATGATCGAGCCCCGGCAACCAGAGCGCCGGCTCACCCAACATCCGGTGCCAGCGGATCAGCGCGTCCTCGATCGTCAGCGTCACCGCATGGCCGAGGTGCAGCACTCCGGTCACATTGGGCGGCGGCATGATCACGCTGAACGGCTCCGAGTCGTTCTCCGAGACATCGGCCGGCCGGAACCAGCCGTTGTCCTCCCAGAAGGCGTAGATCGGATCCTCCACGACCGAGGCGTCGTAAGCCCCGGTCAGATCGCTCAGGATTGACAGATCGAATTCAGTAGTGGTCACGGCTGAACTCCGCTTGATGCTCGACAGGTCATGTAACTCAGCGAAAAGAGGCTTCGGGTCCGGCGCGTACGCTCCGTGGCGCGCGCCGAACCTAACCTACAGCGACCAGTACGCCGTCAATCACCTCGGCGTCGTCCGTCTGCCGCTCCGACTCGGCGCCGCGACGCCGCAGCCGCCGCTGCTTCGCCGCTTCCAGTTCGTACAGCATCTCCAGACCCTGCCGCGTGTCCGAGGCGACTCGGGCCGGATCCTGCCGCTCCAGCCGACGCCGGAACAGCCAGTAGGTAAACGCTTGCCACTCCGAATGCTCGATCCGCTCCGGGTCGGCCTCCTGGCGCTGCGCCGTCGTCCGGAACTCGCGCAACAGATCGGACTGACGTGCGCCGTAGATTCGGCCGAACACATCGCCGTCCAGTTCGTCACGGGCATGCGAGAACGACAGCCCGCTGCGCTCCTTCTGCAGGATCCGCTCCATCGCCAGGTGCAACGCCTGCTCGACCCGCACGCCGTAGAGGAAGTTGAGATGCGCCCAGTACTTCGCCGTCCCCAGCCGCTCCTGGAACTCCGCCTCGCTCAGCACCACCG
Organism: Chloroflexota bacterium; assembly: GCA_028874365.1. Classification (GTDB taxonomy): domain Bacteria; phylum Chloroflexota; class Dehalococcoidia; order Bin125; family Bin125; genus Bin125. The sequence goes on from JAPPJZ010000053.1 coordinate 12,506, forward strand.
GCGGCAACTCATCGACCAACAGCGCCTCGACCTCCCGCAGCGGCAACAGCCCCGGCGGCGCCGAGTCGCAAATCCGCTCGGCCAGCAGCAGCCAGTCGAACGCCTCATGCTCGATCAGGTAGACATACTCACGACCGTCGAACGTCTCCCGCGGCGACTCCCAGTCGCGGATGCAGTCGAGCAGCGCATCGAACCATGGCTTGCCCGCGTGCAACTGCGCGTGAAACGCCGCGAGCAACAGCTCGGGACCGAACTCCATCAACTCACCGTTGATGATCGGTTCGTCGGGTCCGTGGTCGGGAGCGAACCCGGTCTCGACGCGTCCGTCTCCGTCGGCGCCGTTGCGGCCGCTCAAATGCGGAAACGGAATGTCGCCTGCCTGATCAGCCGTCGCCTCCGCCATGCTCAGGCCGCCTTCCCGCAACAGCGCTTGTACTTCTTCCCGCTGCCGCAGGGACACGGCGCGTTACGCCCGACCTTCTGCCCGCCCACCTGGCGACTTGAAGCCGCCGGCCGCGACGCCACCGCGACGCCACCGGTCGATGCGTCCAAGCTGCCACCCGACTCGCGCACGTTGCTCACCCGAACCGGCGCGTCCCGCGTCGCCGGGGTGATTCCGCGCGCCCGCCGCTGCGGAGGAACCGGCGCACCCGGCTCGTCGACCCGCAGCGTGGCGTGCATCACCGAGGCCGAGACCTCACGCCGCAGCGCCGCGACGAGCTGATCGAACATGTCGAACGCCTCGCGCTTGTACGTCACCAGCGGATCCTGCTGTCCGTACGCCTGCAAACCAACGCCCTGGCGCAGTCCGTCGATCTCGGTCAGATGCCGAATCCAGAGCCGGTCCATCGTCCGTAGCAGCATCCCGCGCAGCAACTCCACCGATGCGCCGTCCACCGTCCTCGTGTCGATCTTCTCGGCCAGCGTCCGCAACTCGCCGGCCGCATGTTCGCGGAGCGCTTCCACGCACTCGTCCAGTTCGGCGCCGTACAGCTCATCCCGGTCCAGACCGGTCAGCGGCAGCACCTGCGCCGCCTCCTGCCAGAGCTCGTCCGCCGTCGTTTCGTCCCACAGCTCGTTGGCGAACGAGCTCTCGAGGTCGTCGATCGTATGCATCAGCATGTCTTCGACGATCTCGACCAGTTCCGCTTGCGACGTCAGTATCTTGTCGCGCTCGCTGTAGATCACCTCGCGCTGACGATTGATCACGTCGTCGTAGTCGACCAGGTGCTTGCGGATGTCGAAGTGATACGTCTCGACCTTCTGCTGCGCCTGCTCCAGCGCCTTGCCCACCATCCCCGATTCCAGCGGCGCGCCGTCCTCGAGCCCCGCCTTCTCCAGCATCCCCGGCAGCCAGTCGGGCGTGAACCGCTTCATGATCCCGTCCTCGAACGAGACGTAGAAGCGCGACGATCCCGGGTCGCCCTGGCGGCCCGAGCGCCCGCGCAACTGGTTGTCGATCCGCCGTGACTCATGCCGCTCGGTGCCGATCACCGCCAGGCCGCCTCGCTTGGACACGTCCTCGCCCAGCTTGATGTCCGTTCCCCGACCGGCCATGTTGGTCGCAATCGTGACCGCGCCGGGCTCGCCCGCGGCCGCGATGATGTGCGCCTCGCGCTCATGCTGCTTGGCGTTCAGCACCTCATGCCCGATCCGCCGCCGCTTGAGCATCGACGACAGCCGTTCCGACGTCTCCACCGACGCCGTGCCAACCAGCACCGGACGCCCGTCCTCCGTCAGCTCGGCGATCTCGTCGATCGCCGCCTCAAACTTCGCCTGCTCGGTGCGGAACACGAGATCCGCCTGGTCGTCGCGGATCATGTCGCGATGCGTCGGCACCACGATCACATCCAGCCCGTAAATCTTGTGCAACTCCTCCGCCTCGGTCGCGGCCGTACCGGTCATCCCCGCCAACTTCGCGTACATGCGGAAGTAGTTCTGATACGTGATCGTCGCCAGCGTGACCGTCTCCCGTTCGACCGAAACGCCCTCCTTGGCCTCGATCGCCTGGTGCAGACCCTCCGAGTACCGCCGCCCGTCCATCATCCGCCCCGTGAACTCGTCGACGATCACCACCTTGCCACCGCGCACCACGTAGTCGCGGTCGCGCTGGTACATGAAGTTCGCCTTCAGCGCCGAATCGAGGAAGCGCGTCAGCCGCGCGTTCTCGCCCTCGAACAGGTTGTCGATCCCAAGGGTGTCCTCGACCCGCGCAATCCCCTCCTCCGTCAGCGCCACCGTCCGCGACTTCGGGTCCGGCGTGAAGTGAGCCTCCGGCTGCAGCCCGCGCACGAGGTTCGCGAACACGCGGTACGTATCCAGCGACTCCTCGGCCTGACCGGAAATGATCAGCGGCGTCCGAGCCTCGTCGATCAAAATGTTGTCGACCTCGTCCACGATCGCGTACGCCAGCGGCCGCTGCACCTTCTCCCTGGCGTCCATCACCATGTTGTCGCGCAGGTAATCGAAGCCGAACTCGTTGTTCGTGCCGTACGTGATATCGGCCGCGTACGCCTCCTGCCGCGGCACCGGACGCAGCATCTTCAGGTCGCCCAGCTCGCGTCGGCGCCGCAGTTCTTCCTCGTCCAGCGACTCCGGATTCTCGATATCAACCGTCGAATCGGCCTCCGGATCGAACATGAACGCGGCCCGATGCTGGAGCACACCGACCGACAGTCCCAGCGAGTGATAGATCGGCGCCATCCACTGCGCATCGCGCTTGGCCAGGTAGTCGTTCACCGTAATCAGGTGCGACCCGTCGCCCTCGAGCGCATTCAGATACAGCGCCAGCGTCGCCACCAGCGTCTTGCCCTCGCCCGTCCGCATCTCCGAGATCTTGCCCTGGTGCAGCACGATCCCGCCCACGATCTGGACGTCGTAATGCCGCATCTGGACCTGCCGACGCGCCGCCTCGCGCACGACCGCGAACGCCTCCGGCAGGATGTCGTCCAGCGACGCCCCGTCCTCAAGCCGCTCAATAAACTCGCTCGTCTTGGCCGCCAGTTCGTCGTCGCGCAGACGAGCGAACTCGGGCTCCCACTCCGCCACGGCCGCCACCGCGCCCTGAAGCCGGTTCACCTCGCGGGCATTCGCATCCCCCAAGAGCGACCCGGCCCGCTGCTTCGCCCGATCAAACAGACCCATCCAACCGTCCCCTATCGGCTAGCCCGCAGAGCCGGGCATACACATCCAGTGTAACGGCGACAATGATGGCCGTGAATCGCCTCCGCCCCAGTCCGCGAGGTTCCCCTACCGGAACAGCGCCCCCACCGAGTCGCCCTCGTGGATCCGACGGATTGCCTCGCCCAGCAGCGGCGCGATCGACACCACCTCCAGCCCACATCCGTCGCCATTCGACTGTGGAGGCAGCGTGTCCGTCACCGCGACCATGCTGATCGGGCTCGCGTCGAGCCGCTCGAGCGCCGGATTCGAGAGTACGCCGTGCGTCGCCGCGCCGAAGATTTGCTGCGCCCCCTCGCGGCGCAGCAACTCCGCCACGTGCACCAGCGTGCCGGCCGTGTCGATCTCGTCGTCGATGATCAGCACGTCGCGGCCGGCGACCTCGCCGATCAACTGCATCACCTCGGACTGGTCCTCGTTGCCGCTGCGGCGCTTCTCCGTGATCGCGAGCGGCAAGTGCAGGCGGTCGGCCGCGGCCCGCGCCCGCTTCGCCGAGCCAAGGTCCGGAGCCACCACTACGCCGTTGAATTCCAGCTCCGCGAAGTGGTCGATCAGCAGCATCTGTCCGGTCAGCTCGTCCGTCGGGATATGGAAGAAGCCCTGTATCTGTCCCGCGTGCAGGTCCATCGTCAGCATCCGGTCGGCGCCGGCGGTCTGAATCAGGTCCGCGAACAGCCGCGCCGTGATCGGCACGCGCGGCTGGTCCTTCTTGTCCGAGCGGCCGTAGGCGAAATAGGGCACGACGGCCGTGATCCGTCCAGCCGATGCCCGCCGCGCCGCGTCGATCATGATCAGCAGTTCGACCAGGTGATGGTTGACCGGCTTCGCCCCCGGCTGGATCAGGAACACGTCCCGCTCACGGATGTTCTCGAGGAACTGGACGAACGTGTTGCCGTTGGCGAAGTCGAACACGTTGGCGCAGCCCAGCTCCACATCGAGCGCCGAGCACACATCCTGCGCCAGCTGCGGATGCGCATTACCCGTGAACACCGCCGGATCGCCCACATACCGACTCATCGCAACACACCCCCAAGGCGCACTGTGGCCAATGGCGCAACAAGGTCCACGCCGTCAAGCTATCTCACGCCCCAACAACAAGCAGGCCCCCGCACCGGTTGTCAAGGCTATACACCAGACCCCGGTGGACACACCTGCCCGCTCCGCTGCGGTCCCCTCGCCCGAGGGAGAGGGTTGGAGCGAGGGCCCTCTCCCCACCTGATAGCGCCCGCCGCTCAGTTCAGTGGATTACGCAACGGCCCCATCCCGGCGTCAGCGCGACGTAATGACCGCTTCGGTTACTCGCCGTTGCTTGCGACACGCGAGATCGTTGCTTACGATGCAAGTCGTTAGCACTCGCAGGCTGTGAGTGCCAACATTCGCCTGCGAGCAACCAGCAAGACAGTGTCACAGCAGAGATTGGAACTCAGCACTATGGCTACCGAGCTCAAGCCGCTCAACGACCGCATCGTGATCAAGCCGCTCCAGCAGGAGCAGGTGCTCTCCTCCGGCATCGTCATCCCCGACTCGGCCAAGGAAAAGCCGCAGCAGGGCGAAGTCATCGCCATCGGCCCCGGCAAGCGCGATGACGACGGCAACCGCGTCCCGCTCGACATCGAAATGGGCGACCGCATCCTCTACAAGAAGTACACCGGCCAGGAAATCCAGATCGACAACGAGGACCTGATCGTGCTCGAGGAGCGCGAGGTCCTGGCCAAGCTGATCGTCTAGCTGATCGTTTCGTTCAGCCGCTACCCACCGCCAAGCACAACCAGGAGCAATCATGGCCGGTAAGCAACTCGCATTCGACATGGATGCGCGCAAGGCGCTGCGCGAAGGCGTCGACGCCCTCGCCGACACCGTCAAGGTCACCCTCGGCCCGCGTGGCCGCAACGTCGTCCTCGACAAGAAGTTCGGCGCCCCGTTGATCATCAACGACGGCGTCACCATCGCCCGCGAAATCGAGCTCGACGAGCCGTTCCGCAACATGGGCGCCCAGCTCGCCAAAGAGGTCTCGATCCGCACCAACGACGTCGCTGGCGACGGCACCACCACCGCCACCGTGCTCGCCCAGGCGATCGTCACCGAAGGCCTGCGCAACGTCGCCGCCGGGGCCGACCCGATGGCGCTCAAGCGCGGCCTCGACCAGGGCCTGCGCGCCGTCGTCGACGAACTCCGCGACATGGCCGAGCCGGTCGAGAAGAAGGAAGAGATTGAAGCCGTCGCCACCATCTCCGGTGACAACGAAGAAATCGGCGAAATCATCGCCGACGTCATGGAGAAGGTCGGCAAGGACGGCGTGATCACCGTCGAAGAGGGACAAGGGATCCGCATGGAGACCGAGTTCACCGACGGCATGCAGCTCGACCGCGGCTACGTCTCGCCCTACTTCGTCTCCAACAACGAGCGCATGGAAGCCGCCATCGACGACCCGTACATCCTGATCACCGACCGCAAGATCTCGGCCGTCCAGGATGTCGTCCCGCTGATGGAGAAGCTGCTCCAGATCACCAAGAACTTCGTCATCATCGCCGACGACGTCGACGGCGAAGCGCTGGCCACCCTGGTCGTCAACAAGATGCGCGGCACGATCAACGTGCTCGCCGTCAAGGCGCCCGGCTTCGGCGAGCGCCGCAAGGCCCAGCTCGAAGACATCGCCGTCCTCACCGGCGGCACGCTGATCACAGAAGAACTCGGCCGCACGCTCGAGCAGACCCAGGTCGCCGACCTCGGCCGCGCCCGCCGCATGGTCTCGTCCAAGGACGACACCACGATCGTCGAGGGCTCGGGCTCCGACGAGGCGATCCAGGACCGGATCAAGGAAATCAAGGCCCAGATCGACGTCACCGCGTCGGACTTCGACCGCGAGAAGCTGCAGGAACGCATGGCCAAGCTGGCCGGCGGTGTTGCGGTGATCAAGGTCGGTGCGCCGACCGAGGTCGAGCTCAAGGAAAAGAAGGCGAAGCTCGAAGACGCGCTCTCCGCAACCCGCGCGGCCGTCGAAGAGGGCATCGTCGTCGGTGGCGGCTGCGCCCTGCTGCGCGCCGACCGCGCGCTCGCCCAAATGGACGAAGAGTCCACCGGCGACCAGCGCACGGCCGTCCGCCTGTTGAAGACCGCACTGGAGTCGCCGATCCGTCAGATCGCGCACAACGCCGGCCAGGAAGGCTCGGTCGTGATCGGCAAGATCCGCAAGGTCGAGGACGACACCCACGGTTACGACGCGCGCATGGACCGCTACGGCGACCTGATCGAGTACGGCATTGTCGACCCGGTTAAGGTCACCCGCTCCGCGCTCGAGAACGCCGTCTCGATCGCGGGCATGGTCCTCACCACCGAGAGCCTCGTCGCCGAAATCCCCGAAGCCCCGATGATGCCCGCCGGCATGCCTGACATGGGGATGGACTACTAAGTCCAACCGCTCACAAGAGCCATAGCAACGCCCCCCGACGCTCAGCGTCGGGGGGCGTTGTCGTTCTCCTCAAACGAGCGAGTGCTACTCGTCGGGCTGCTCGTCCGGTAGGGCGACGTAGCCGCCCTCCTCGTCGTAGCCGCTGGACGAGATGCCAATCATGTCCATCTCGTCCTCGTCCTCGAGACCGAATCCGAACTCGCCCAGGTCGTCGTCGTCGCTGGGGTAGACGCCGGCCGCACTGGCACCGGGCAGTCCGGCTGCCAGCGGCAGCGGTTCCGGCTTCGGCAGCGGCGGAACCTCGATCTTGGCTCGGGCCGGAATCATCTTGCCGATGATCACGTTCTCCTTGAGCCCCTTGAGTTCGTCGACCTGGCCCGTGATCGCCGCCTCGGTGAGCACGCGGGTCGTCTCCTGGAACGACGCCGCGGACAGCCAACTGTCCTGCGAAAGCGAGGCCTTGGTCACGCCCAGCAGCATCGACTTGGCCGACGCCTGTTGCTTGCCCTCGGCCGCCAGCGCGCGGTTGCGCTGTTCGAACCTATGGCGATCAACCAGCTCGCCCGCGAGCCACTCGTCGGACTCGCCCGGATCGTCGATCTCGACCTTGCGCAGCATCTGACGCACGATCACTTCGATGTGCTTGTCGTGGATGTCCACGCCTTGCGAGCGATAGACATCCTGCACCTCGGTTACGAGGTAGCGGTGAACGGCGCCCTCGCCGAGGATGCGCAGCATGTCCTGCGGGTCCAGCGGACCCTCAGTCAGCGGCTCGCCCGCCTCGACCTCTTCGCCGTCCGCGACGCGCAACCGCGCCGTGGCGGGCAGTTCGTACTCCCGCGTGTCGCTGGTCTCGTACGAGATCGTCAGCAGGCGCGAACCGCGCTTACGCGTCACGCGACCACCAACTCGGGCCCGAACCTGTCGCGCTTCGGGGTCCTCGTCCTCTTCGCCCGACTTGGGCATCCGAGCAAGAAGGTGACCGGCGTCGACCTCTTCACTGTCCTTGACCAGCACGCGCGTCTTCAGCGGCAGCTGATACTCGTCGCGGTGGACCTCCTCGGCCGTCAAACGCAGACGCCGCAACTCGCCGTCGGTGAGCACGTCGACGCGCCCGTCGATCTCGGCGATCAGCGCCTGGCCCTTCGGTGATCGGGCCTCGAACAGCTCGACCACACGAGGCAAGCCGGACGTAATGTCGGAAACGCCGGCGATGCCGCCGGTGTGGAAGGTCCGCATCGTGAGCTGCGTACCGGGCTCGCCGATGCTCTGCGCGGCGATGATGCCGACGGCAGCGCCAAGTTCAACCAGTTCACCGGTGGCCAGCGACTGACCGTAGCAGCGCTGGCAGAGCCCGCTCTGCTCGCGGCAGACCATCGGCGAACGGACGTGGAACGACTTGACATCGTGGTTCATCACGAGGTTCTCAACGGTCGGCTCGTCGAGCATTTCGTTGGCCGCGAGCAACACTTCGGACGGATCGGACGGGTCGTAGACGGGCGCCGCCGTGTAGCGGCCCATCACGCTCTCTCGGAACTTGGTGATGACCCGTTCGTTGTCCTCGCTGCGGTCCTCGATTGTGATCCCGGGGATCATGTCGCCTTCCGCGATGCATTCATGCACTCGAACGATGACATCCTGGGACACGTCGATCAGGCGGCGGGTCAGGTAACCGGAGTCGGCGGTGCGCAGGGCGGTGTCGGCCAGGCCCTTGCGTGCGCCGTGGGTCGAGATGAAGTACTCGAGCACCGACAGCCCCTCACGGAAGGAGGAGCGAATCGGCAACTCGATGATTCGACCGGAGGGGTCGGACATCAGCCCGCGCAACCCGGCCATCTGCGTCACCTGGGCGAGGTTGCCCTTGGCGCCGGAGGTCACCATTAGCCGCAGCGAGCCAGGCTCGTTGAGCTGCTCGTCGATCCTGTCCTTCACCTGCTGGGTCACCGTCTGCCAGACGTTGACGGTCGCCGCGTAGCGCTCGTCCTCGGTCATCAGGCCGAGTCCGTAGTCGTCGCGAATCGCTTCGACCTGCTTGTCGGCGTCCTGCAGCAGCGAGGTCTTGGTACCGGGCGCCCGCAACTCGTCGATTGCCATGGTCGTGCCGGATTGCGTCGCGTAGCGGAAGCCGATCGACTTGATCCGGTCCGCCATCAGCGCTGTCTCCTCCGGCCCCAGCAGCCGATGGCACATCGTGATCAGTTCCTTGAGCGACTTCTTGGCCAGCTCGTGGTTGATCT
>JAPPJZ010000071.1 GCA_028874365.1 Chloroflexota bacterium
CGTCGCGCGCGATGTTGGCGTAGTTGATGATGGTGCCGTTCGACTGGGCCGCCACTTCCAGGAACTCCCGGAACGGATCGAGCCTTCGGACGATCTGCTCCGCGACAATCTCCTCCCTGAGGTAGGTGAGTGCGTAGGCGCGCAGGTAGGCGTTCTTCTCCTCCGTGCCCGCCAGCGAGTAGATTCTCGGCAGCGTGCCCCAGTGCAGAGCGTCGTCGAGAGCGAACGCGTCGTTGAGTTCCGGCACGGCAAGCGGGTAGAGGTTGTACACGAACGCCCGGCCCGCCAGCAGGTTGGACGCCCCCCGCCTGAGCTTGCGGGCGCTCGAACCGGTAAGCACGAAGCGCTTGCCGGTGCTCTCGATCAGCCGGTGGACCACGTCCAGGAGCCGGGGCGCACGCTGCACCTCGTCGACCAGGATCCACTCCACCGACGCGGGCAGCGCCCTGACCTCGCTCTCCAGCAGGCCCGGCCTCCTCCGGAAGCGGTCCTCCACCTCCGGGTCGAGCAGATCCACGTACCACGACGCACCCGGATCGAACGCCTGCCCGATGTAGGTGGTCTTGCCGGTACCGCGCGCCCCGAACAGGAAGAACGAATTGCCGCGGCTGACCTGCAGAAGCCGGCGAAACATGACGGCATCCTATCAGAACGACGGACCGTAGTCCATATTTCGATTCGAAAAACGGATCACGATCCATGAATAGCCCTTGTTGCGGTCGTAGTTATACTATTACAATACAGGTATGAATGCAGTACACATCACGCAGATTCATCCGGAGACAATCAACGCCTTGAAGCGGTTGGCCCGCAGCAACCACAGGTCCCTGCAGGGCGAACTCCGCGTCATTCTGGAGCGTGCTGCCAGATTGGCGCCGCCGGACGCCACCAGGGACGAGTTCAAGCTGGTGACGGTACGCACCGGATATACGGGATCGTGGAGCCGTGAAGAGATCTATGGCGCCGACGGTCGGTGAGATGGTGTTCGTTGACACCAACGTACTGGTGTCAGCCACCGACGAGTCGCGCTTGCAACACCGCGAGGCATATGGGCTGATCGCCGAATCCGGCCCGCGGGGACTGCACTTGGCAGCGAGCGGACAGATTCTGCGTGAGTACCTGGTGGTGGCGACCCGGCCTACGGAGGTGAACGGCCTCGGCCTGACGGTCGTGGACGCGACCGCCAACCTGCACCAGTTCCTCCGCCACATCCATACGTACGAAGAAACCGAGGCGGTCGCCAAGCGCTTGCGCGATCTGGGCATCAGCCTGGGCCTTCGCGGCAAGCGATTCCATGACGCCAACATCGTGGCGACCATGGTTGCCCACGGGATTCACACCCTGGTTACCGATAACGGGGACGACTTCACGGCGTTCGATGAGATCGAGACCGTAACAGTTTCCGGGCTCGCGGCCGCGCTACATGCACCGGGCGGACGGGCCGAGAGCGACCCCAAGGCTGAGTAGGAGCCGGTCCTTGACTGCCGACCCGTCCATCAAATGGAATTCAGATGGGGGCAGTGAGCTACTCGAAAGCTTGTAGCTGTCCGGTGACGTACTTGTGCAGTACGCTGGTGACGAGGGTCTGATAGGGTAATCCTTCCTCGATCGCCCTTGCTTTCAGCGCCTTCAGATCCGCGGAAGAAATGCGGATGTTCATTCGTTCCGACTTGGCGAGCGTGGCCTCAGCGATGTGCCGAGCCTCCATGACGGCCGACGCGACATCGTCGACCTCCCGCCATTCGCCACGCTCAATCGACTGAATGAACTCACGTTCTGTTTTCGAGCTGTCGTTCATTCCGATCCGCTCCTCTGAGATAATCTCGCGTCAACCGGCGACTTGGGTAAGCTGTGATCAACACGCGGCGCTCGTTCTCGTCACGATATGGCACGGCCCACGCGTAGCGGTCGATCTCGACCACATACACCTTCTGACCAGGGTACTTGTCTGGGTTGGGATGCCCGAGCACCGTCAAGATATCGCCTGATTCGATGGCAACCACTACCCGTTCGAACGAGATTCCCCGGTCGCGCTTGATACCCTCGTTCTTCGTCCGATTCCACGAGAATGTCACGTCTGATGATGATCGTCAGTGTGCCTTTTGTCAATACACTGCTACGTTACGTGACGCCGGTCAGCCGGCGGCGGGGTGGATGGCGACGTAGTAGGAGCCGATGGTGCGCTCGATGCGGTCGTG
>JAPPJZ010000082.1 GCA_028874365.1 Chloroflexota bacterium
TAGGTTCTGAACAGACCGGAACTCGGGAAGGGAGGCTTTTGTGACATTAGCCCGATTGGTCAGGACGACACCCTCATTCTCCGTTGGTGCTGTCCGCAAACCTGGACTGGGGTTGTTCCTCGGTATCCTCACCGGCCTGTTGGCCACCTTCGGCATCGCCTACGGCCAGACCGTTGAAGAAAACGCCGCCGCGCTCGCCGACATCATCCTCGCCGTCGACACGATCTGGTTCGTGATCGCCGGCATCCTCGTGTTCTTCATGCAGGCCGGCTTCGGATTGCTCGAGGCCGGGTTCGTGCGCGTCAAGAACACCGCGAACATCCTGATGAAGAACGTGCTCGACGCCTCGCTCGGCGCGGTCGTCTGGTGGGCGGTCGGCTTCGGCTTCGCCTTCGGCGGCTCGCAGGGCGGTTTCATCGGCGGCGACTCGTTCTTCCCAGCCCTCGGCGGACTGACCGAGACCGACGGCGTCTCCGAGGCGGCCGTCTTCTTCTTCCAGTGGGCCTTCGCCGCAACCGCCGCGACCATCGTCTCCGGCGCGCTGGCCGAGCGCACCAAGTTCTCCGCCTACCTCTTCTACACAGTGTTCGTCACCGGCATCATCTACCCGATCGTGATTCACTGGGGCTGGGGCGGTGGCTGGCTCGGCGACCGCGGCTTCATGGACTACGCAGGTTCGACGCTGGTCCACTCCGTCGGCGCATGGGCCGGCCTGATGGGCGCCATCCTCGTCGGCCCGCGAATCGGCAAGTACGTCGGCTCCGAAATCCGCGCCATCCCCGGCCACAACATGACCCTCGCCACCCTCGGCATGTTCATCCTCTGGTTCGGCTGGTACGGATTCAACCCCGGCTCCACCCTCGGACTCTCCGGTGGACTCGCCACCGAGGCCGCCTGGATCGCCATTAACACCACCCTCTCCGCCGGCGCCGGCGCGATCGTCGCCGTAACGGTCGCCAAGTTCCGCTACGGCAAGGCCGACCTCGGCCTCACGCTCAACGGTGCGCTCGCCGGTCTCGTCTCGATCACCGCGGGCTGCGGCTTCGTAGAGCCCTGGGCCGCCCTGATCATCGGCGCCATCGGCGGCGCACTCGTCGTCTTCTCCGTCGAGTTCTTCGACAAGGTGAGTGTCGACGATCCCGTCGGCGCGATCTCCGTCCACGGCACCTGCGGCGTCTGGGGCACCCTCGCGGTCGGCCTCTTCGCCACCGCCGGCGCGGCCGAGGCCTGGGGCGCTCCCGGCCACGGCCTGTTCATGGGCGGCGGCTTCCGCGCCCTGCTCGAGCAGCTCATCGGCGTCCTCGCCATCCTCGGCTGGGTCACCGTCACCGCCGGCATCCTCTTCTTCGTCATCAAGAACACCATCGGTCTCCGCGTCCCGGAGAACGAGGAACTCGCAGGCCTCGACGTGCAAGAGCACGGCATCGGCGCCTACCCCGAGTTCCCGACGGTCGCCCCTGGCGTCGCCGTGGAAGTCTCGGCCGGCGAAGAGCTCCCCGCAGCCAGCCCCGCCGGTGGCGGCGGCGGAGCTGCAGGCGGAGGCGACTGAGTTGGCACAATGGAAGGAACCTCATCCCTCTTACTCCCTCTCCCTCTGGGAGAGGGCCGGGGTGAGGGTCCGGCCACCGGAGGCCCCTCACCCTAACCCTCTCCTTCAAGGAGAGGGAACGGAACACAGAAAAGGAACACGATCATGAAAATGGTGATCGCCATCATCCGCCCCGAACGACTCTCCGTCGTTCGCACGGCGCTCGAGGCCATCGGCATCGTCTCGATGACCATCTCCGAAGTCCGCGGACGCGGCGCACAGAAGGGCGTCGTCCAGGAGTTCCGCGGACAGCAGGTGCAGGTCGACTACCTGCCCAAGATCAAGATCGAAATCGTGATCAACACGACGCCCTTGGACGACGTGATTGACGCGATTGTCGAGAACGCGGCCAGCGGCCAGATCGGCGACGGCAAGATCTTCGTGCTCGACGTCCAGGACGCCGTCCGCGTGCGCACCCGTGAACGGGGACCGGCCGCCGTCTAGTGCCTGCAACCGCGTAGGCGGTTGACCGACGGCCCATCCCCCTCCGCGGGGACCGGTTGGGGCGGGGGCAGCTCTTCGGAGCCGCCCCCGCTTCACGCGTTTGATCCGATCCGGAGGTCTACCCTGACCTCCTTATGTCCCTGACGATTGAAGTCCTGCCCGATCCGGCCGCCAACAACCTGCGCCTGACCCAACTCGCCGCCGAACGGGCCTCGCCGCTGGACCGGCTCAACATCCTCCACGGCTCCGCGCTGCAACGACTGTCGACGCAGCGCATGCTCACGGAAGCGAACGGCGGGGCGTTGGCGGCCGTGTACGGGTTCACGCCGGTCGACCTCGCCGGCGCGGCCGCCCAACTCGGCGACGCCCCGCCGCGCCAGGCCTGGCCCCCGGGCGCCGAGCTCCCCGCGCTCAGTCGGATGCTGCACTCGATCCCACTGCAGCGGCTCAACCCCGACGCGCCGGGAATTCCGACCGCGGTGCTCCGCACCCTCACCGATCTGCGCGAGGCCGCGCTCGCGCCCGACGACCTTCCCGACGGAGACCTGAAGCGCATCTTCGCCGCCTGGCGCGACCTCGTCCGCGAATGCGCCGACCGCACATCCCGCTACGAGGATGCGGTGGACGCCTCAACCCCCACCGACGCATACCGAGAAGCGCTCGGCGGAGCCCCGCTCGTCGTCTCCGGCATCTACGACCTGACCCGAATCCAGCGCCTCCTGCTGGCCCGGCTGGCCGAGTCAACCAGCGTCCGCATGCTCCTCGTCCTGCCATCGCACGATCCCGCATCGCCGGCCGTGAAGACCCTGGCCGCGCTCCAACGCGAACTCAACCCGAGCGTCACACGCTCCACCATCCCCACCCAACCGCTCGCGCCCGACCACTACTTCAGCGTCGGCGATCCGACCGACGAGGCCGACGAGATCGCCACGAGAATCCTCCAGCTCGGCCGGCAGCACGTCCCGTTCCATCAGGTCGCCATACTCCATCAACAGGGCGCGCCGGCCGACGATCGCATCTGCGCCGCCTTGGAGCGGGCCGACATCCCGAGTTGGAGGATCGGCGGCCGGCAACTCCTGCGGACGCCGGTCGGTCACGCGACGAGATCGCTGACGCAGGTACTGCTCGATCCCGGGGCGGTCGAACGCGGCGCGCTCCTCGACTGGCTCTCGCATCGGGCGCTGCGAGATCGCCTGGTCGGCGTCGACCGGCGATTGGGAGCATGGGAGCGGGTCGCGCTGGACGCAGGGCTCGGGCGTGGGCTCTACCAGATGTCCGATCGCCTGAGCCGCTGGCAGGAGTCCATCCTCACGGACGCCGCGGCCGACCTCGCCCACCTGCTCGAAGACCTCAGCGAGCGCAGCCATGAACTGGTAGAGGCAGGCTCCTGGAGCGAAGCCAGCGAAACGCTGCTCGACGCCTTCGATGACTACCTCGCGCCGGAACCAGACGAGGAGTCCGAGCAACAAGCCCTCCTGCTCGCGGCCCGCGAGACGCTTGACCACCTGGCGACGCACGACGCTCTGAACGCACCGTGGTCACCTGGTAGCGGGTTGGCCGTGCTCGACCGAGCCTTGAGTTCGCGGGTCGTTCGCGATCCGCGCCGGCTGATCGGCGGCGTCAACGTCGGCGCCGCCACCGGACCGGCGCGCGGCATCCGCTACCGCGCGATCTTCGCCGCCGGCGTCGCCGAACGAGTACTCCCCACGATCGGACGCGAAGATCCGCTGCTCACCGATGACGAACGAGCCGCCATCAACACCAGGATTCCCGACGCACTCGCGCTGCAGCGCGACCGCGCCGCCAGCGATCGCCACGCCTGGGCGCTCATGCGACAGGCAGCGACCGATCAGTTCACCGCCTCGTGGAGTCGGCGCAGTAGCGCGACCGGCGGTCCAGCACGCGCCTCATCGCTGATCCTCGAATCCGCCAGCAGCGGCGAAGGTGATTCGGCTGTGATTCAAAGTGAAGCCGCGCTCGCCGACCAGGGCCGGATCGAACGAATCTCAAATGCTGCGTCATTCGCCGCCACCGGTTCGGTGGACGGTCAGGAGCAGGACTGGGGCAACGTCCTCGGCGTTCCCGACGAGCGCAGCTTCGAACTCAAGCTGCTGTCGGAATCAACTGTCGACATCCGCGCGACGCTGGCGGACATCTGGCCCGGAGCAGATTCGGCCGAACACGCCCGCGTCAGACGCAACGAGCCCCGCTTCACAGAGTTCGACGGCTTGCTGCCCGATTCCGCGCTGCCCAAAGACTGGCGACCGCTCGACCGCTCCTGGAGCGCGGGCGATTTGGAGACATTCGTCGTCTGTCCCTACCGCTTCTTCCTGGTGCAGATCGTTGGGGTCGGCGGAAGTGTGGAGGGCGGACGGCCGGATCGGCCTCGACGCGACGCGCACGGACGCATCGCCCGCCAGGTCCTGTCGAGCTGGGTTCGCGAGTACGAGCACTACAAGTCCGACCACACCTGGTACGAGTACGCCAACACGCCACAGTTCATGAACACGATCGCGCGCCGCATCCTCGACCATGCCGCGGAGGCCGGGCTGCTCGGACCGGATGCGATCATCTCCTCAATCCGCAACGAAACGCTGCGTGATCTCGATCGCGCTCGGAGACGCGAAGCTGCCGACGCCCACGACGGTTGGCGGCCGCTTGAGGTCAACGTCAGCTTCGACGATGCGCCGATTCGCGTGGTCGGCGGGCGGGAGATGCGACTGCGTGGGCTGATTCACCGAATCGACGAGCATGTCGGTGGCCGTCGTCGAGCGCTGTCCTTCTTCACTGGTCGGTCACTCCCCGATGTACGCGGATTCGTCAACGGCTCGTCGTTCCAGTCCGTCGCCGCGCTGAGCGCCCTGACCCAGCGAGGCGTGCCAATCGCGCAAGCGGAGGTTGAGCATCGATCGGTCACACGCCGGGGCAACTTCGAGTCACAGAGCTTGCGCGGCGAATCCCTGACCGGTAGCGGGGGTCGCGGCGCGCCCAGCGACGGCGAACGTCTGCGGAACGTGCTGGCGACGATCGCCGATCAACTGGAAGCCGGCCACTTCATCGCCTACCCGGGCCATCCACCGCACGACCGGCCGAACTGCAGGCAGTGTCCGGTCGAGTCGTCCTGCACGGCCGACATCGGTCGCCGCTACCAGCACAAGTCGCGTCAGAACGCTGATCTGGTGCGGCCGCTCGAGACCCTGCGACGGCAGCGCGTATGAGTCAGCCCCCTCGTCTGCCCGCCGACCATGATGTGCGCCAGCGATTCGTCAACGAGCTGGCCACGTCGTTCTTCCTCGAGGCCGGCGCCGGCTCCGGCAAGACCTCGGTCATCGTCGCACGCGTCGTCAATCTCGTGCGCAGTGGACGACCGCTATCCGAGATCGTCGCGATCACATTCACCGAGAAGGCTGCAGGTGAACTGCGGGAACGCATTCGATCGGAACTTGCGCTTGCGGGTCTGCACGACCCGTTGCGCGATGTCGACGCGGCCCACATCCAGACAATCCACGCATTCGCCTCGGACATCCTGCGAAGCCGGGCGATCGATGCCGGGCTCGATCCTGATTTCCGCGTGCTTGACCAACTCCAGGCCGACCTACGCTTCGCTCAGTCGTGGCGCACCTGGCTCTGGAGCGGATCGGCGCCTCAGCAGCCGTTGCAGCGCCTACTCGACCTCGGCCTTGAACTCCGGGACCTTCAGTTCGCGGCCGAGCAGCTGTCGCGCAATCGCGATCTCGCCGGGCCAGGACCGATCGCGGAATCCGAAGACGAACTCGCCCTGGATCAACGCGAGCGCGACGCGGCGCTGGCAGATCTGAGCGAGGCCTTGCACGACTTCATTGAACAGGACGCTGCCCAGCGTCGCGCCGAGGGCGTTCTGACCTACGACGATCTGCTGCTGGAAGCCCGGAACCTCCTGGTCCGTTCGGCCGAGGCGCGGCACGACCTGCGGAATCGATTCCGCGCCATTCTGATCGATGAATTCCAGGACACGGATCCACTGCAGGCGCAGATCGCGCTGCTGCTGGCGTCGGAGCCCGACACCGACGACTGGACCCAGGCCCGACCTGGACCGGGCCGTCTGGTGCTGGCCGGTGATCCCAAGCAGTCGATCTACCGGTTCAGGCGCGCCGACATCGACATCTACGAGCAGGTGCGGGACATCTTCCGTGCGGCGCCCGATACCTGCGCGACCGCGAGCCTGACCGTCAACTTCCGTGCGCGGCCGCGGCTCATCGAGTGGCAAAACCGCGTGCTCGCCGGCGTGCTCAAGCCGAACAGCGACTATCCCCGAGCGCAGGCGAGGTGGGAGCCAACAGTGCCGGATCGACGGGAACGTGGCCCCGCAGTCGCCGTGGTTCCCAGCAATCGCACGTTCGACCGCGCTCCTGAAGCCCGAAGCGCGGAAGCACGACTCCTCGCCAATCTCATCACCCATATCCACGAAGCGGCCTCTGCGCTGGGCCAACTTCCCCACGACGGAGAGCTGCGAGCGCCGCAGTATCGCGATATCGCGATGCTCGTGCGCACCCGCACCGGGGCCGATCTCTACACCGCCGCCCTCGACCAGGCCGGCATCCCCTATCACTTCGACAGCGGCCAGGGGTTCTATCAGCAACCGGAGATTCGCGCCGTCGCGCACCTGCTGCAAGCGCTCGACGACCCGACCGACCAGGCCGCAGCGGTCGCCGTGCTCAAGTCGCCGATCGTCGCCGCGTCGGACAACGAGTTGCTCCAACTGCGCGAGGCACTCGGCGACAAGCCGATTCTGCTTGACGACGAGCTGCTTCCAGATGACTACGGGGGCAGGTTGCGCGAATCGATCGCCGACCTCGCCAACTTGCGCCGGAGTCTGCGCGCGTCGAACCTGCCGGAGCTGATCGATCATGTGATCCGGGAGTCGGGCCTGCTCCTGGCCCAGGCGGTTGGCGGTCGCCCGGCGCAGATGCGTCAGCGTCAGGCCAATCTGCGCATGCTCGTCCAACGAGCAGCTCACTTCTCCGACAGCAACGACGACAGCCTGCGTCCGTTCGTCCGCTGGCTCTCACAGCGCGGCGTGCGCAACCTGCCCGAGTCCGAGTCACCAACGACCGAGGCCGACGA
Source organism: Chloroflexota bacterium (assembly GCA_028874365.1). GTDB lineage: Bacteria > Chloroflexota > Dehalococcoidia > Bin125 > Bin125 > Bin125. The sequence continues at coordinate 7,136 of JAPPJZ010000082.1, forward strand.
CGACGCCGTGCGCATCCTCACGATCCATCAGGCCAAGGGCCTCGAGTTCCCAATCGTGATCGCGCCCAAGCTGCAAGACCAGCCGGCGTTCGGTCGCGACTTCATCGTGGACCGAGTCAACGAACGGCTGGAGTTCAAGCTGGGCGAGGACCGGACGCCGTTCCACACGCCGGGTTACGCCGCCGCCCAGCTCCGCGACCGCGCATACGCCGACGCGGAGGCGCGGAGGATGCTCTACGTCGCGGCGACCCGGGTTCGCGACTGGCTGATCCTGCCGTCGTTCCCGGCAGACAGCATTTCGCGGCGAGAATCGTTCCACACGTTCATCGACGACGCCGCGCCGGACTGGCTCACCAGCGAATCTGATGCGAACGTCTTGCTGCTCTCGCCGAGAGCGTTCGACGCAGTCCCGACTCCGGCAACAGAAATGCAGGTGCCGCCCCATGAAGCACTCAGGGAGCAATGGAGAGAGCGACACGAGTCAGGAGCATCGGGTGGCGCCCGAAGCGTCAGGACCCTGACACCCTCACAAGCGCACCAGGTCGACTGGTCGGACGAGCCGGATCCACACGTGGACGACGCGGACGCAGGGGATTCGTCGATCGACGCGCTCGAATTCGGCCGAGCTGTGCACGAGGCACTGGAGGCTGCTGACTTCGACGATCTCGATGTCAGTCGGCAGCGAACGCGCCGAATCTGCCGCAGACATGACGTCCCGGCCAAACAGGTTCTCGAACATGTCGAGCGATGCCTTGCCTCGGGCCTGCTCCAGCGGGCGGCGCAATCCGAGACGGTCCATCGAGAGCTGCCCCTGGCCACGATCGAGTCCGACGAATCGGAGACGACGATCACGGAAGGGGTTGCCGATCTGCTCTTCCGTGACCAGGCCGGTTGGATTCTCGTCGACTACAAGTCCGACGCGCACATTCCCCCCGAACGACGCGAGGCATACGAGCGCCAGGTGCGGCACTATGCCTCGATGCTCGGCGCAGCAGGAATCGACGTGGCGGAGTCATACATTCTTCGAACGGCCAGCGGCGACGCAGAAGCGGTCGCGCTGCCGGCGCCGCCTCAAACGGCTGAATGAACCTACCCCCACCAGCCGATATCGTCACTGCGAACGCGACCCGTCCCCGGTCCAACCGTCTGTCCCAACAGGAGAACCGTATGGCCGTCACCCCGCTCACTCCGCAGCAGATCCGTGAAGACCTCCTGATGCGGCGGCAGAAGATCGTTTCGGAAATGGGCTCAACCGAGCGCATCGCCCGTCAGCACGCCAAGGGTCGGCTGACGATTCGCGAGCGCCTGGACAAGCTCTTCGACGCGGGCAGCTTCCGCGAGATCGGCACCTTCGCGTTCTCAGAGATCCCGGACGTTCGCGAGCGGACGCCCGGCGACGGCAAGATCGGCGGCTGGGGCACGATCGACGGCCGCCCCGCGACCGGCTGCGGCGATGACGTGACCGTGCTGCACGGCTCCTCCTCGGTCGTCGGCGGCAAGCGCATGAAGCGGATCTACGAACAGGCGCTCACCCAGGGAGTGCCGTACGTCTACTTCGGCGAGACCGGAGGCGCCCGGCTGCCAGATGCACTCGGCTCAGAGGGCTTCAGCAAGATCCCGCCGGGCATCGAGTCCGCCCGACGGCGCCGACGCATCCCGATGGCGACGGCGATCGTCGGGGAGTCATTCGGCGGTTCCAGCTTTCACAGCGCCTACTCCGACTTCACCGTCCAGGTTCGCGGCTCCGCGCTGAACGTCTCATCGCCGAGGGTGATTGAAATCGCGACGGGCGAACTGATCACGCTCCAGGACCTCGGCGGCGTCGACATTCATCTCGATCTGACCGGCCAGATCGACCAGTCGGCCGAGACGGAGGAGGAGGCCATCGGGCAGATCAAGCAGTTCCTCTCCTACCTGCCGTCAAACTGCTGGGAACTGCCTCCGGTTCGCGAAGGCTACGACCATGCCGAACCCGACCCTACGATTGCCGACCTCGTACCGACGCGCCGTCAGCGCGCGTACGACATGCACCGCGTGATCCAGCGAATTGTGGACGACAGCGAGATGCTTGAGTTCAAGCCGCGCTTCGGTCGTTCCTTGATCACCGCGCTGGCCCGGATCGGTGGCCACACGGTCGGGATCATGGCCAGCAACCCGATGTTCAATGCGGGCGCGCTCGACCCCAACACCTGCGACAAGGGCACACAGTTCGTCTGTATGTGCGAGTCCTTCAACATCCCCACGATCTGGCTGCAAGACGTGCCGGGCTTCATCGTCGGCTCGCAACCCGAGCATGCGCGTCTGCTGAACAAGGCGATCATGTTCATGGAAGCGTTGGGCCAGATGACGGTCCCGCGGATGACGGTCGTGCTGCGCAAGGCGTTTGGGTTGGCGTACTTCTCCCTGTCCGGCAACAGCATGGACAATTCCCTGATCACGGCATGGCCCGGAGCGGAGATTTCGTTCATGGACCCCGGCGTCGGGGTGAATGTGGTCCATGCACGCGACATCGCCGAAGCGGCCGATCCCGATACCGAGCGTCAGCGGCTGATCGACGAATGGACGCTGGGTCACGAGCCGTGGGGTGCGGCCGGGATCATGAACCTGGACGAGATCATCGACCCGGCCGATACACGCCGCTGGCTGATGGAAAGCCTCCAACGCTTCACGGTCACCCCTCCGCGAAGAGGCGAGACCAGGGAACTTGCCAGCTGGCCGACCTGCGTCTAGTCACCTCTGGGCAGATCGCTCAGTTCGGACGACGCTCCCGCATCCGACGTTGCATCGCCTCTGAGGGCTTGGCCATTTTGTGACCGGTCTCGATCTTGTTGCGTACCTCGCGAAGCACTCTTGGCGCGAGTCGATCTTCGCGATCGATGATGTACTCGATCACGGCATCCGGATCCCTGATTGCCAACTCGCGCAGGGCCCAGCTCAATGCCTTGACGTGAAGGTCGGCCCGATCGTCGACGAAGAATTCGCAGATGGCCAGCGTCCTCGTCGCGTCGCCCTTGCCCAGATGACGCTCGTTCAGCGCAATCGTCGAGACCAGGCCGGCGCGTCGCCACCAGAAGTCCGATGACGTCGCCCAGCGACGCACTCTCGCATCGGAGATCTGTCCTCGCTGCCAGGCCGGACCGCTGAGTCGGCGCGCGAAGTGATCGACCGAGGCCCAGCCGTCCAGAGTGCGCCCCAATCGCTCCAGTTCTCGCCAATCCAGGAGCGCAAAGGCTGGACGATGCATCGATATGAGGTCGAACGCCACCATGCGTGACTCGTACGCCGGGCCGTGTTCCTTGCGCCTGATCCGGCCGCTTCCTCCGTGCTCAATCAGCAGGTTGCAGAGTTCGAGCACTTCTTCGCCGGACGCCGACTTCAGCGCTCTGGCCTCTCGCCGCGCAATCTTTCGGAGCTGCGACGTCATCAGCACGTCGGGAGACTCGAGGATTTCGCGCAGCAGCGCCTCACCTCGCTCAGACACCGTCAACGGCGGCGCTCCTTCCCGCGATCCGCCCAAACACGCTGCCGGCCATCAGACCGGAACCGCCGGCGTAGTTGTTGTAAAAGAGCCCACCAACCAGCTCTCCGGCGGCGTAGAGACCGGCCATCGGGCGATCCTCCGTGTCCAGAACCTGTGCGGTGCGCGGATCAATCTTCAGGCCGCCGAAGGTGAATGTGATGCCGCAGGTCACCGCGTAGCCGAGGTAGGGCGGGGAATCGAAGGGCAAGGCCCAGTTCGACTTCGGCGGGCTGACTCCTCGCGTTCCAACACCGTCAAGCGTTGACGGATTGAAGCGGTCGATTCCGTGTTCGGGACAGGAGCGGTTGTAGTCGTCGATTGTGCGCCGCAGGCCGTCGGGATCGACGCCGAGCGAGTCGGCCAGATCATCGATGGTGTCGGCCTGCGCCATGGTCACCTGTCGGACGTGATACTCATCGCGGAGCAGATGCGCGGTCCGCTGGTCGAAGAGTTGGAACGCCGCTCGCTCCGGCTGCGCCAGGATGGCACGACCGTACTTGGCATACGTGTAATTGCGGATATCGGCGCCTTCATCGACGAACCGCTCGCCGTCGATGTTGACGATCAGCCCATACGGGTATGAGTGCTTCTGGTAAAGATCGGCGACGATCCGGTTGCCGGTCGGTGGTGCGTTCAGATCCCACGCCACCGCGTGCGCGCCAGACCAGTTGCCAAACGGTTGCGCGCCGGCGCCGATGGCTGCCTGGATGGCGTCGCCCGTATTGAAGCGGGATCCCCGCACCTTGGCCATGTCCCAGCCGGGACCGAGGTATCGAGTTCGCATCTCGATGTTCGCCTCGAATCCGCCCGCCGCCAGAACCACTGCGCCCGCCTCGAGCTCTTCAACGTCATCCTCGGTCCAGAGCTCGACGCCGCGAATGCGGCGCCCATCGCGGAGCAGATTCACCACTTTGGCGTCGTAGCGGATGTCAATGCCGACCCGCTCGGCGGCGGCAAACTCCTGGTCCGACAATCCTTTGCCCGCGCCCACGGCCTCGACCGTCAGGCCGCCGTAGAAGACCAGTTTGCCATCGACCTCATTCGCCTGCCGCCCCGTCATCAGCGTGAACTTCACGCCCTGCTCGTGTAGCCACTCGATGGTCGGCGCGGCCTCGCGAACGAGCGCCGAGGCCATCCCGTCGTCGATCAGGCCATCGGTCACACGCGCCAGATCGTCTCGGAACTGTGCACCCGGGTACGAGCCGACGTCGACTCGGTCCACCTCGGCGTCGCTCAGGTCGGGGATGATGCGCAGGATGTCGTCCATGCCGCCGTAGGGAAAGCGGAAGCCGCCGCCGGTGAAGTAGGTGTTGCCGCCGCGTTCGCCCTCGGGGGCCTTCTCCAGGACCGTCACGTCGGCACCGTGCTCTCGAGCGGACAACGCCGCGCAGAGCGCCGCGTTGCCGGCTCCAACGACAATCACATGGGTCACGTCGTCTCTTCCTCCACCGGGACCGGAGCGGCCGGTCGTTGTTCTTGCATCCCGTTCAGGCCATTCTCCCGGTGCAACCTGGCCTTTTGGCCTCGGAACAACGGCACCATTGCCAATATCTCGATCTCGATTGCTTCGCGCACGACCTGTACGCCTTCCGCCGCCTTTTCGGCGACCACCCGGACGCCGCGCTGTCCGCCAAGCAAGGAGAGCAGAATTGCCGGGGTTGCCGCGATGGTCGCCACCAGCAGCGCAGTGCGGAATCCTTGCGTGATCGCTTCGCCGCTCTCGGCCGAGATCCCGTTGTTGAGCGCGAAGCTGGCGGCGACCGAGGTCATCACCGCCACACCGACCGAGGTGCCGAACGAGTTGCCGAAGGTGCGCGCCGTCGTCTGCGAGGCCGATGCCGTACCAAGACGTTCGGGAGGCACCGCCGACATGATCACCGACGTGTTCGGCGAACCAAACGTCGCCGTGCCGATGCCGAGCAGCATCATGCGCATGGCGAAGTCGACCGGCGATGTGTCTGCCGTCGTTCGCGAAAGCAGGAATAGCGCGAGACAGACCAGAACCATGCCGACCGTTGTCAACGGGCGTGATCCGAAACGGTCGGATAGCCGGCCGGACACCGGAGACCAGATCAGCATCATCAGCGACAACGGCATCATCATCAATGCGGTTTCTGTCGCGGTGAAGCCGCGTCCGTCCTGCAACAGGGTCGGTACGAGATAGAACGTGAAACTCATGCCGAAGAACTGCAGGATCGCCGCCAGGATGCCGAATGAGAATCCCCGTCCTTTGAACAGGCCCAGATCGACGACTGGTGAGGGCGAGCGGCGCTCGACGATCACGAACCAGACCATGAAGACCAGCCCGGCGCCGATGACCAGGGTTACCAGCGTTGAAGTCAAGCCGAGATCTCGAGCGCGGTTGATGCCGAACGTGAGACAGGCCAGCATCCCAAAGAGCAGTACCGCACCGGGGATGTCGAGGCCCTTGGGGCGCTGGTGGCTGGGAGCGTCCTTCAGGAACCTCCAGGCGAGCAGGGCGGCGAGCAGACCAAACGGTACGCGCGTCCAGAAGATCGCGCGCCAGTCCAGCAGATCGATCAGCAAACCACCGAGGACTGGCCCTGCCGCGGCGCCGGCTCCGACGGTGGAGACGATCAGGCCCAAACCGGTCCCGCGTTTCGACGGTGGGAAGGATGCAGTGATGATCGCCGCCCCATTGGCGATGGTCATGGAAGAACCGATCGCCTGCAGCACGCGGGTGCCGACCAATTCTTCCAGTGAACCGGAGATCGAGGAGAGGAACGTGGCGATGGTGAAGACCACGAATCCCCACGCGTAGAGTTTCTTGCGGCCGTAGAGGTCGCCCAGGCGTCCCATGGTCAGCGAGAGCCCGGTGCTGACCACGATGAACGAGAGCGCGACCCAGATCACGTCGTCGAGGGGCCGGTCGAACTCGTCCTTCAGGGTCGGCAGGGCGATGTTGGTGATTGTGTTGTCCATGACACCGAGAAAGGTGCCGACACAGACCACGATCGCCGCAACCCAGTGATAAGGAATTGGACCAAGGGACGGTCCGGTGACCAGGGGTCGGTCGTCGCTCGGCCCGCGGCCTTCGGCGCCGCGAGCGCCCGAGCCATTTCGCTCCGCCATCGCCGCCTCTTCACAGACCCGCCAGGAGCCGTTCCGGACGCGCCGCTAGGCCAGTTTAGATGCTCACTTCGTACGGACGAACTAACTCGATTGAGGTGTAGGCCCACAAAGCCGACGCCCTAGACTCAGCCCATGACCAACGAGACCCATACCCTTAGCGACGAACTCTCCGCCATTGACTATTGCTACGAACAGGGCTGGACCGACGGGCTCCCGGTCGTTCCGCCGGCGCGCGAGCGAGTCGAGCGCTTCCTCATGGCCGCCGGACGCCCGCCCGAGGAGATCGTTGCCCGACACCCCGCGACCGGACGCGAATGCAGCGTGCAGTCGGCCGCCGTCAACGCCGTCATGGCCGGCTGTTTGCCGCAATACTTCCCCACCGTTCTCGCCGCGCTCGAGGGGCTCAACGAGGACGCGTACAACTTCCACGGATCGACGGCCAGCACTGGCGGCTCGGCGCCTGTCGTGATCGTCTCGGGCGACATTCGCGACGAGATCGGGATGAACGCCAGCGTCAACGTGTTCGGACCCGGCTACCGCGCCAACGCGACGATCGGACGGGCGATCCGGCTGGTGATCATGAACATCTTCCAGATGATTCCCGGCATCTCTGACCGCTCCACGACCGGCTGGCCGGGCAAGTACTCGTGCTGCATTGCTGAGAACGTCCTCAACAGTCCCTGGGAGCCGCTGCACGAGTCTTTGGGCTTCCCGCCCGAAGTTTCAACGGCGACCGTCTTCGCCGCGTCCGGCTTCTACAACGTCGAAAATCACTACACCAGCGACCCGGAGCGCTTGCTGGACACGTTCGCCGATGCGATGGGTTCATTAGGTGCGCTGACTGACGGCCAGTCACTGGTCGTGATGTCGCCGGAGCATGCGCAGATCGCGGCCTCAGGCGGCATGTCGAAGCGGGATGTCCAGGCCTACCTCTTCGAGCACGCCAGCCGCGATCCCAACGAGATGCTGGGCAAGGGCAAATGGCCCACCGGACTGGACCGCGACGGACTGTCCGAGGGCGAACGCGGCCACAACCGCACCATGGGCCGGTTCCATCGGGGGCGCAGCCCCGACGACATCCTGCTCGTCGTCGCCGGCGGCGAGGCCGGCGGACACTCCGCCTTTCTGCCTTCCTGGAGCCGCGGCCGCAACTCGATCTACCAGACCAAGGCGATCGGCGTCTGTCTCGACTGCTGAGCCTGACATCGGAGATGATCATGGCACTCGAACTGTTCGACCCGACTGGCGAGCCAGCGCCGACGGGATACACGGCCGCCCCTCGCCTGACCACGCTGAACGGCCTCAAGGTGGGCCTGTTCTCCAACGGCAAGGTCAACGCCGACAAACTCTTGCGCTACACCGCGGAGGTCTTCGAGCGCGAGGCGCGCTGCCACATCGTGATCGATTCCGGTAAGCGCAACGCCAGTCGGATCGCCGAGCCTCGGGTATTGGAACGGATCGCCAACGATGTCGATTTCCTGATCACCGCGGTCGGCGATTGAGGCTCCTGCTCGACGTGCAGTGTGCACGACGGCATCACCTTCGAGCAGACCGGCAAGCCGGGCCTGGTCCTCTGCACTCATCCCTTCGATCCCACGGGTCGGATGATCGCCAAGACCCTCGGTATGCCCGACTTCCGCTACGCCCTCGTCGATCACCCAATCGGCAGCGCCGGAGTTGAGGGTCTCCAGGCGCGGGCCCTCGACGCCTACGAGCAGGGCCGTCGAATCCTGGTGGGCGCCTAACCGGGCACTCCCCTCTGCGTGAGGTCCGCACTCACTCCCGACCCACCAACTCCCGACCGATCAGCATCCGCCTGATCTCGGATGTCCCCGCTCCAATCTCCAGCAACTTCGCATCTCTGACGTAGCGCGCGACACGGCTTTCGCTCATGTAGCCGTAGCCGCCGTGGATCTGGACCGCCTTGTCGGCGACCCGACTCGACATCTCGGCCGAATAGAGGATCGCCGCGGCGGCCTCCTTGTTGCTGCGAATGCCCTTCGCTGCGGACTCCTCCACCACATGTGCGGTCCGGTAGACCATCCAGCGTGCCGCCTCGAGTTCCGTGTACATGTCGGCGAGCATCGCCTGGATGAGCTGGAAGTCGCCGATCCGCTGCCCGAATTGCCTGCGGGAACGGGCGTACTCAACCGCCTCGTCTAGAGCGGCCTGCGCGATACCCAACGGCTCTCCGGCCAGGAACGCGCGCTCAACCGCCAGGCCCTGCATCATCACACCCGCGCCGGCGCCCTCACCGCGCAACACGTTTGCGGCCGGAACGACGCAGTCTTCGAGGATCAGCTCGGCCGTCGGCGAACCGCGATGTCCTACCTTGTCGAGTACCTGTCCGACGCTGAACCCAGCGAACACCGACTCGACGATAAAGGCTGTCACGCCGGCTGAGCCGGCCTCGGGGTCGGTCTTGGCGTACAACACCAGCGTGTCGGCTACAGATCCGTTCGTAATGAACATCTTCGAGCCGTTAAGCCGGTAGAAATCGCCGTCGCGCACCGCGGTCGTGCGGATGCCCATCGCATCGGATCCGGCCTCGGGCTCGGTCAGCGCCAGTGCGCCGATCTGGGTACCGTCGCACAGCCCGGGAAGATACTGTTCTTTCTGTGCTTCGCTGGCGTTGGTCGCGATGTTGTTCGCGCACAGGTTGGCATGCGCACCGTATGACAATGCTATTGATGCGCTTGCACGTGCGATCTCTTCAGTAGCAATCACCCCGGCCAGCAATCCGGCATTCGACCCGCCGTACTGTTCTTCGATCGTCACTCCCAATAGTCCGAGCTCGCCGAGCATGGGCCACAGATGCGTAGGAAATCGGTCCTCTCGATCAATGTCGTCGGCGATCGGGTCGATTTCGGCGCGAGCGAAGTCTCGTACTGTTTGTTGAATTAACTGTTGCGCTTCGGTCAGTTCAATCATCGCCGGGCCTCCGTCGATCGCGGATCGGACCTTCGGTCCGCCCTGAGCATACAGGGGGTATCGGGCCGGCTGGTAGACTCCGCCCATGACGACGACCACCAATCGGACCGCCCTGTTCGCCGAGGGCCTGCGGGCCGCTCAGGGAGAGTTCGTGCAGTGTCGATCGTGGGACGATGTCTGGCAATACGCAGAATCGCTGAGCGACGAAACGCCCGTTGTCGCGCCGGCCGCCTATGTACACCTACAACGAGGTGAGTCGCCTGACGAGGAGGATCCATTGCGTTCCATCGCTGATCGATCAGTAGGTATCACTATTGCAACTTGTGGGATCGCTGAAACGGGATCAGTACTACTGATTGAACCTGCGCCGATCGACCGGGCGGTCTCGCTCTTGACCAGGCATCTGATCGTCGCCCTGGCGGAACCGGATATCGTCGACGAACTGACGGACGGTTTCCGCTGGCTCGCACAGCAACCTCGCGCCGCGGCCTATGCCACCTTCGTCACCGGACCGTCGCGCACCGCCGATATCGAACGTTCACTGACGATCGGTGTCCAGGGACCGAGCCGGCTCACGGTGGCGGTGCTCCCATGAGCGCGTCGACCGCGCCGTTCAAGCAGCGCTATCGGCGTTCGGTCAGTGACCCAGAGCTCAAGCCGCGGTTGCTCGCCTTCCAACGATCCTGGCGCGAAAGCCGTGACGCGCAGGTCCGAAGCCTGGAACAGCGGACCGAGCGATCATTCGACGAACTGCGCAGGGAATTCGCCGCGGTCAAGGATTCAACCCTCGAGCGGATCGACGACTACATCGCAGAGTTCCGCGCCAACGCCGAGGCCGCCGGCGCGACCGTGGTTCAGCTGTCCACGGCGGAAGAGGCAGTCAACTACATCGCCGCCGTCTGCAAGTCGCGCGGTATCGATCTCGTCGTCAAGAGCAAGTCGATGGTGTCGGAGGAGATCGAACTCAACTACGAGCTTGAGCAACGAGGCATCACCGCGATCGAGACCGACCTGGGCGAATGGCTGCTCCAGCTCGCCGAGGAGCGGCCTTCGCACCTGGTCATGCCGGCGATCCACCAAAAGCGCCAGTACGTCGCCGAGATCCTCGGTGAAGAGCTGGGTCGCGAGTTCGATCCGGACGACATCCCGGCGATGGTTGCCAGCGCGCGCGATGGATTGCGTCGGCACTACCTCTCAGCCGGCGCGGGTCTGACCGGCGCCAACGCGTTGATCGCCGAGACGGGCAGCATTGTCGTCGTGACCAACGAGGGCAACATGCGCCTCGCCACGTCTTTGCCCGACGTGCATTTCGTGACCGCCGGGATCGAGAAGCTGATCCCGTCCTGGTCGGACGCCGAACGCCAGCTGCAACTCCTGCCGCGCTCCGCCACCGCGCAGACGTTGAGCACCTACACGACTTGCATTACGGGAGCCCAGCCGGGCAAGGAGATGCACGTCATCCTGCTCGATAACGGCCGACGCGCCATGCGCGACAGCGATGTGATCGGAGATGCGCTGCGCTGCATCCGCTGCGGGGCCTGCGCCAACGTGTGTCCGCCCTACCAGATCGTCGGCGGCCACACCTTCGGCCACATCTACACCGGCGCGATTGGGCTGGTGAACACAACGTTCCACCACGGGATTGAAGACGCCGCCGGACCGCAAGGGCTCTGCGTCTCCTGCGGCGCTTGCCAGACGGTCTGCCCGGTCGACATACCGTTGCCAAAGCAGATTCTCGAAATCCGCCACCGGTCCCACGAGTCAGGCCATGCACCGCTCTGGGAGCAGATTGCGCTGCGACTGTGGGCCAGGCCGCGGCTGTTCCACCACCTGATGGGCGTCGCCGCCGCCGGGTCAGGGCTTGCGAGGCTTGTCGGTCTTGTCCGTGGTGATCATCTCCGTGCACCATTGCCAAAGAGGCTTCGCTGGCGCGCGATCCCGGCCTTACCGCTGCGTAGTGGCCGCACACTGATCAAGAGCCGCGCTCCCCAGTCCACGCTCTCCGACTCCCCGGCTGCCGGCCAAACCGTCGACCTGTTTGCCCAGTGTCTGGCCGACCGCCTCATGCCGTCTGCCGTGGACTCCGCTGCCAGGCTGATTGAGGCCGGGGGAGCCGCAGTTAACGTCCCCGAGTCGCAACACTGCTGCGGACTGCCCGCGTTCGATGCCGGCGATTGGGACATGGCGCGACGAATGGCCGAGCACACCATTGAGGCACTGGAAGACGGCGAGCGTGAGATCGTCACTCCAGCGCCAAGCTGCGTCATTTCGATGCAGGATCACTGGCCGCGCTTGTTTGCCGACGATGGCGAGTGGCGAGCACGAGCCGCCGGCGTCAGCGACCGAGTTCACGACCTTGCTGACTGGCTCGAGGGGCCGGGCCGTTTGCCCGACGCTTGCCTGCGCAACGGCGACGGTACGTCATGGACCGCGCATCGGTTTTGCCAGGCTTCGAACCGCAATGATGCGGGCGCTCGGATCGACAAACTCGTCGAACGCCTGACTGGTGAGACCGCCAGGCCGCTAGCGGAACCGGACGTCTGTTGCGGCTTCGGCGGACTGACATCCCTCGCCGCTCCGGAGGTCGGAGCAGGCATTCTCGAGCGCAAACTGGCTTGCGTAGCCGAATCTGGATGCGACACGCTGATCACCAACAATCCGGGCTGCGTCATCCACCTCCGAGCCGGCGCCAATGCCGGCGGCGCCAACCATAAGACGCTGCACTACGCCGACTTCCTCGCCGCGCGCCTGCCGAAGGATCCGTGAGGGAACCAGATGCCGACTGTCATCGATGTCCACGTCCACCTCTGCCGAACGCCCGAGCAGGAGGCAATCGTCTTTCCCAGACGCGGCCTGCCGCTGGAGTGGCGCTGGGCCAACGGCGACGCCTGCGGCGAGTACATGACCCGCAACGACGTCGAAGCGATCGTCGGGCTGAACTACATGGTCGTGCCGGAGATGTTCGAGCAGCAACGGGAGCGCCGGCCGGAGGCGACGGCCGAGGCACTCCTGGAGATGCTTCACGACCGAGTACGCAGCTTCAACTCCTGGACACTGGCGCGCCAGGCGGAAGATTCCCGCATTCGAACGTTCCTCTGCTGTGACATCGGAACATGGGTCGAGACGGACCTGCTGATGGAGGAACTCGAGCGCGGCGTCGCTCTCGGCGCGCGAGGCGTCAAAATGCATCCCGGTCTGGGCCGTTACTTCCCTGCCGACGAACGGATGATGCCCCTCTACGCCCGGCTGGAAGAGTTGGGCCTGCCGATCCTTAGCGACACCGGAGCACTGCGCGGCGGGCCGGGAGACCACGTATACGGGATGCCAGACCACTTCATTCCCGTATTCGAGCGCTTCCCACGGTTGCAGTTCATCATGGCCCACATGCCCGGCGCGTACTGGGACCAGCGGATCGACATCGCCAAGCGCTTCCCCCAGGTCATCTTCGATACTGCCGGAGGCTTCGACGACGGCCATTTCACCTGCCGCGATGGACGCCGAGCCTGCGCACTGGAAGATGCGGCGCGGCTGATCCGAACGCTCGGAGTGGAGCGAGTCCTGTTCGGCTCCGACGCGCCAGGCGCCGATCAGCAGCCGCAGGTCCTGCAGTTGCTCCGCAGCGGGCTCACAGACAGCGAGTTGGATCGCGTGCTGGTGGAGAACGCTCGGCCGGTTCTGGGTCTGAACTGACGCCCTAGACTCGCCGAATGAGCAACCACCCCGACCGCAGCGACCTGCGAAACCTCCAGGACAAGACCGCGATCGTTGGCGTCGGCACGACCGAGTTTGGCGCCATCTACCGCGACCTCGATCCGGAGCGCTCTGCCTACGAACTCGGATTGATCGCCTTCCGCCAAGCGCTCAAGGACGCTGGTCTCAAGCGCACCGAGGTCGACGGCGTGATCGTCTCGCGGCTACCTCACTACGGGCGCATGTGCGAGATGATCGGCCTGCGCCATCCGCGATTTGTCAACGTGTTGCCGGGCGAGGGTCGGCAATCCGGGATCGCCTTGCAGTACGCAGCGCTGGCGGTCGCGAACGGCATGGCCGACGTGGTGGCCTGCATCTACGGCAACAATGGACGTTCGGCCGGCGCGAAGTACGGCGGCGAGAGCCGCGGCATTTCGACGCAGGCGATGTTCAAGGCGCCCTATGGGATGACCTCACCCGGGGCGGTGACCTCGATGATGTTCCGCCGCCACCAGTACCGTTATGGCACCACGACCGAGCCGCTGGCGCACCTCGCCATTTCCAATCGCGCCAATGCCGCGCTCAATCCCAACGCCGTCATGCAGCGGCCGATCACGATGGACGACTACCACGGCGCCCGCTACATAGCCGAACCGCTCTGCCTGTTCGACTACTGCCTGATCAACGACGGCGGTGTCTGCTTCATCGTCACCTCCGCCGAACGTGCCCGCGACCTCAAACACACCCCGGTGCTGATCCACGCGACCTCCCAGGCTTCAGACATCACACCCGTCTACGTCGCCGACGATTTCTGGCATGAGCCGATGTCGCAGATCGCCGACGACCTCTTCGCCAACTCCGAGGCCCCTCGCGAGGATCTGGCGTTCGCGCAGCTCTACGACAACTTCACCCCGACGATGCTGTTCACGCTCGAGGGGATGGGCTTCTGTGAGCCGGGTGAAGGTGGCGACTGGATTACGCCCGAGCGGATCGGTCTGCACGGCGAGTTGCCGCTCAACACCGGCGGCGGACACACCAGCGAATCCTACATGCAGGGCTGGGCGCTGCACGTCGAGGCGGTGCGGCAGCTGCGGCAGGAGTGCGGCGAGCGCCAGGTCGACGACGCACAGTACGGCCTCTACGCCTGTGCCGCTCCCCTGGCGACCGGACACATACTGAAGCGGGACAACTGATGACCACCGAATCACCAACTCCGGAACTCAGCTACGAGAAGCCGCTGCCGCCGGTGCTCGAACTGACCAAGCCGTTCTGGGACGGCTGCCGCGAAGGCGTGCTGCAGATTCAGTTCTGCAACATCTGCGATCTCCCCTGGTTCCCGCCGGCCGAGGCCTGCCCGCGATGTCTCCAGGACGACTGGGAATGGCGGCCAATCTCAGGCCACGGAACGGTCTGGTCCTGGATCCGCATGTGGCAGAAGTACTTCCCCGGCTGGTCGCCCGACGAGTATCCATACACCGTCGCGCTGATCAAGCTCGAGGAGGGTCCCTACATGTACTCGACACTCGTCGAGATCGAGGACCAGGACGTCAGCTGCGACCTCGCGGTCGAGGTCGATTTCCGCAGAGTCAACGACGAGATCACACTGCCGGTGTTTCGACCCGCGACCACGTAGTCTCTCGTGTCCGACGAACTGCCGCTCGAGTCAGGTTGGCCAGCACGCGACTTCGACGCGGAAGCGCGAGCATACTTGCTTCACGAAGCGCGTCAGCGTGTTCAGGAACAACTCGCGCAGGTAAGGAACTACGACGTCAAGATCGCCGCCCTGTTCACCGCGAGCGCTGGTCTATTCGCACTCAGCGGCTTTCTCGGCAACCTCAGGCTTGACGCTTCCGCAGCCGCGCTTCTCACAATGATGGCGGTGTTTGCTTCACTAATCGCGTGGATTCTGCTGGGATTCGCCTACTGGCTGAGAGAGACCGGCACGGGCTTGGAAATGCAAGCCATACGCGAGAATTATGCAGGCGCGTCAAGACAAGAGTTAGAGGACGCCGCGCTGGAGTCGCACGTTGAGGACTTCATACTCAATGAGCGCACGATTCGTGCCAAAGCACGTTGGCTCACGAGGTCACTATTCGCGGTCGCAGCACAACTCGTCCTGCTGTTCGCCGCAACGATTGCGAGTTCTTAGGGCAACCAGCTGAACTCAGCGTTTCGAATCGACCGTCCTGGGATGGACGTTGGTCATGCGCCATTCTTGTAGATGGTGCGCGGAAGGGGACGACGCCGTGGCTGGCTCGCTTTGGTAGGTGGCTTGCCAGCAGCGGCCTTCTCGGACTTGTCAACGGTTCCTTCGCGATCCTTAGCGGTCGCCATCTCTGCCTCCCTTTCCGGCCGCCGGCCCTAACCCCGCAGATGCGTTCATGTTAGCGATTCCAACTCTGAGAGTACCTCCGCCTGATGCTCGCCGAGTCTCGGCGCCGGACGCGTTGGAGTCGCGACGGGTGTGCCCTCGAAGTCCCACGGCGGCGCGACCTGGCGCATGACGGATCCGTCGGCCTGTGCCAGATCGAACAGCGCTCCGACTGCTTCAACCTGCGGATCCCTGCTCAGGCGCTCGTAGTCGTGCATGGGGAAGGCCCAGCCTCCGTGGCGTTCGACGATCTCCATGACCTGCTCGGCGTCGAAGTTGGCGAAGCCCCGCTCCCACAGCGGCTTGAGTTCGGCCGAGTATCGGCCGGCTCCACCGGCGCCGTCGGTGCGCAGCTTGTCGTACTCGGGATGCTCACGCGCCCAATCCATGCCCAGTTCATCGATAAGCGACTCGAACGCCTCGCCGCGGATCCGGGCCAGGGAGAAGTAGATCGGCAGGTCGCGGCACTGGTAGCCGTGATCAGGAGGCTTGACGTAGCTGTCGAGATGGAAGCCCCACCATTCGTCGGGATTGGAGAGCGCCACCCAGAGGGTTGAGCGCATCGCGATGAGGCTGCCGAACAGCGAAACCTCGACACGTTGGCCGCCCGTCGGATTGTCAGGATCGCTGTCGTCGCGCGCGAATAGGGCGGCGCAGATCGCTTGGATGGCGTTGTTCGCCGCGAAGACTGAGCCGATGTCGCTGCCATGGCGAACCGGCGGCTCGCCGAGGTTGCCGAGTGACGACGTCGCCTCGCTCGCCATCTGGGTGCCGATCTCCGACGCCGGTCGATCAGCCCAGGGGCCTCGCGGTCCGAAGCCGGAGATCGCGCAGTAGACGAGCCCGGGCGCATCGAGTCGTTCCCAGCCCAGTGCCTCCGGCAGGCCGTACTTGTCGACGACGGCGACGTCCGCCTGCGCGAGCAGGCGTCGCGCGGTCCCGACGTCACTCTGCGAGGACCAGTCCAGCACGATTCCACGCTTGCTGCGATTGAGGGTTCGGAAGACGGGTGAATCGCCGTCGAGGGATGGCGCCCAGCCTCTCGAACGATCACCTTGCAGCGACTCGATCTTGATCACATCTGCGCCAGCGTCGCCCAGCGACATGGCGGTATATGGGCCTGCGACACCTTCGGCGATTTCGACGACGCGATATCCGTCGAGCGGTGCCGGCACGCTAGTCGCCGATCAGCGGGGTGGGTTCGTCGGCAGTCACTCTTCGCGCGGTCAGCTCGTCGAGGATCTCGCCAGTGTGCTCGCCGGGCATACAGGCGCCGAACCAACGAGCGGGCGTGCGGGAAAACTCCCAGGGCGCGCCGCCGGTCCAGACATTGCCCCAGCCCGAGGTCTCGACCTCGCGCAGATACTGATTCTCAATCGCCTGCGCATGATGTTGCAGGGTCTCGAACGAGATCGGGTAGCCGCACGGGATCCCCGCCGCGCTGAGCCGCAACATCCAGTAGTGCCTGGGCCGCTGTAGGAATCCCGCCTGAAGCAGCGCCGCGAGTTCAGTTCGCCGCGCGACGCGCCCTCGGTTTGTGCTCCAGCGCGGATCGCTGGCGAGGTCGTCTATTCCCTCGACCCCTGCCTCTGACTCGCGCATTGCGGCGGCGAAGCGCTGCCATTCGTCTTCGCTGGTGACTGAGACGCCAATCCAGTCGCCCCACTGACACTGGAAAGCCTGATCAGGTGCGGTTGCAAACGCAGCGGAGCCCTGCGGCTGGTACAGCTCACCGGTGCTCAGGTACTCGGCGATGCGTCCGCTCTGTAGGGCCATACCGGCGCGGAGCATGCCGACGTGGATGCGCTGGCCCTTGCCGGTGCGCTTATGCGCCAGCAGTCCCATGAGCACCGCTTGTGCGGCGACATTGCCGGTCGTGGCGTCGATCTGGGCCATGTGCCGATAGACCTCGGGACGTCCGCCTTCTGCGCCGCTGACCGACCAGAAGCCGGTGAAGTACTGGGCCTGGACGTCGGCGCCGGGCTTGTCGCGCATCGGCCCGACTTCGCCCCAGCCGGTGATCGCGGTGTAGATGATGTCCGGGTTGACGGCTTTGACCTGTTCGTAGCCGACGCCCATGCGCTCGGCCGCGCCGGGACGCATGTTGATCAGGAAGACGTCGCAGGTCTGCAGCAGCTCGTATGCGGTCTGTCGGTCGGCGGCCGACTTGAGATCGAGGAACAGCCCACGCTTGTTCTGGTTCCAGGTCATGTAGCCAATCGAGGTGCCATTGATCGTCGGCGGTACACCCGCGCCGAGAGTACGCGGATCGATCGACGGCTGCTCGATGTGGATCACGTCCGCGCCGAGCGCGCCCAACTGCGTCGAGGCCCAAGGCCCGACCATCCACAGCGTCAGATCGAAGACGCGTACTCCATCGAGCGGTCCGGGCATATCGGTCTCCGTCCACGGTCGCTGTCAGCCGCCATGATAGGTCTGGCGCTTACCCTCCGCCGCGCTGAGCCTTCATCATGAAACGGTCGAGCAGTTCCTCGACCGCCTCTTCTGTATCGGCGGTGAAGACGAAGTGGTGCTCGTCCATCTTCGTGGGCAGCCGCGGATGCATCTGGGTCTGCTCGCTGCGCCAGATCACGGTCCATCCGTCGCCGGACATGGCGGCGTCAGGCGTCACCACGGCGTCGGGGTCCGTGGGACCCGGATCGGGCGGTTCGATCTCCGTTGCGCCCAACTGCTCGAGGTATTGGCGCAGGAGCCAGATCGGGACCGCACGTAGGGTCAGTTCGCGGACTGCCTGAGACATGCACTCAACCCTAACTTGAGCGATTCCCGGGGCCTTCGGCGAGCGACATTGCCAGGCGCTTGAACATCACCATGTGGATCGGCCAGAGGCCGAACCAATAGATCAGACCCCAGATTCCTGCAGGATGGAAGTGCGCCTGAAGCGAGGTGATCGAATCGCCGCCGTCAGGCTCAACCGCCAGTTCCAGCACGGCCGATCCGGGCAGTTTCATCTCGGCGACGAGCGTGAGACTGCGTCCAGGCTCGACGGCAGCAACGCGCCAGAAGTCGAGCGGATCATCAACCCTCAGTTCTGTCGGATGGCGGCGTCCGCGTCGCATGCCGACGCCGCCGATGGCGCGATCAATGAGGCCGCGCAGCTTCCAGATCCAGGTTGCGACGTACCAGCCGCGATCAGCGCCGATCGAGCTGATGTCACGCCAGACTTCCTCCGTGGATCGCGAACTGTCGACTGACACGCGTACTGATTTGTCGTACCAGGAAACGTCGTGGCGCTGCCGCCGATAGCGGAATCCACCTTCCGTCCAGCGAATCGTGAGCGCGGCGGCCTCTTCCTGCTCCATTGCCTGCTGGACCGCCTCGCGGTAGGACCGCTGCCGAATGGGAATCAAGTCTTGCAGTTCGTTCGGCCGGTCCGAGATCAGGTCGTGCTTGAGACCGTCGATCAGCGGCCGGGCGATGCTCGCGGGCACCGCCGTGACGAGGTCGAGCCAGTAGGACGACAACCTCGGCGTCAGGACCGGAAGGGAGACGATCCGAACCGTGCGCCCGACAACCTGACCGAACTGACGGAGCAGGTCGCCGTAGCTCAGGGTCTCGGGCCCGATGGCATCGTAGATCCGCGATTCGCCGTCGTCGTCGAGTCGAAGCAGGCCCACGAGGTAGTCCAGGAGATCGTCGAGAGCAATCGGCTGACTGCGTGAGTTGACCCAGCGCGGCGCGAGCATCAGGGGCAGGTGATAAACCAGGTCGCGGATAACCTCAAACGCCGCGGAACCAGGCCCGACGACGATCCCGGCTCGCAACTCGGTCACCGGCACGGTGCCTGAGCGCAACATCTCTCCGGTCTCCATCCGCGAGGCCAGGTGCGGCGACGCGGCGTCCGAGGGTTGGATACCGCCGAGGTAGATGATCCGCTTGACACCGGCCCCAGCGGCCGCATCGCGGAAATTCGCGGCGGCACGCCGATCGAGGTCGGAGAAGTTGCCGCCCGACGCCATCGAGTGAACGAGATAGTAGGCCACATCGACGCCTTCGAGCGCCGCGTGCAGGGAATCCGAATCGAGCGCGTCGGCACGAACGCACTCGACATCGTTCCAGCCGCGCGCTCGCAAGGCATCAATCCGACGAGCCGCAGCGCGAACGTCATACCCGTCGGAAGCAAGCCGCGGGGCGAGGTGTCCGCCCACGTAACCACTGGCCCCGAGGATGAGAATCCGCGTCATGGATTCAGCGTATGCCGGCCGTAAGCGGGATCCGTCGACCCTGAGAGCTCATTGTCGCGGAGGCAACGAGCGTTGTAGACGTTCGAGCACCTGCCACTCGCCTCGGTGTTCGCGCAGCCCTTGCTCGATCGCAGATTGCCGCATCGCGGTGATCGCGTCGTGCTGCCCATTCACCCAGCCGGTGCTGAATCCGACCGCCCAGGGGGCAGCGGTATCCGTGCCGTCTGCGACCAGTTCATGCAGCCGTTCGGAGTACGCCAGTTCACGCTCTTGTTCGAGAATCGAGGTCCACAACTGGCGATATCGCTCCTCGAGCGCGACACGGTCACCCGCGAGGTAGGGCAGGCCTTGCCCAACCTCGAATGCTCCGGTGAGGATGCCGATCGTCAATGGCAAGGCAACGCCGATCAGTGCTGCCAAGGCTGTGTGCCAACCTACCCAATCCCTGGTGCGCCGCCAACCGAGCGTAGCCGGGGAAGCCGGCGACCAACCAGTCAGTCGCGCCGGGCGGCGGCTCATTTGAGGAGCTCGACCCACTGCGTGCCCTCAGCGCCTGCATTGCGCTGCAGTATCGCCACTTTGAGGGCGTTCTCAATCGATGCGTTCCACGAACGCCGATATCCCTGTTCGTATCCTTCCGCCTCGGATCCGGCATCGACCAGGGTCTCGAAATCTCGCTCGGCTTCAAATGCTCCTAACTGCTTGCCTTGCACGGTCGCGTAGTTTCGGACCGCGACTCGATTCAGCGCATCGGTCTCTTGGTCGGAGGTAACTGAAATGTCTACGGCATCCGGGTCGGAACCGAGATCCAGGGCAAGGGCCGCGCCCACTCCCACGCCCATCACCACGGCGGGCACGACGAATGCGATCGCCGACTGCCGGATCACGTCGATCTGCCAGAGCCGCTTGAGGCGCTTCAACTCATCGCTCCGCGGTCAGCCGCCGGCGACGGGGGGAAAGATATCCAGTTCGCTTTCGGGACTCACCCGACTCTGCAGGCCGTCGATGTGGCGGATGTCTCGTCCGTCGACCATGATCGCGACGAAGCGGCGTACGGCGCCGTCTTCGTCGAAGAGCTGATCTCGCAGTCCTTCGTGCTCGCAGGAAAGACGCTCAAGGATGCCGCCGATGGTCTCCGGCGGGTCAGAAAGTTCGACGCTGCGCCCGCCAACCAGCGGACGCAGCGTCGCGTAGAAGCGGATGATCATCGGCCAACCGGTTGCGGTTAGGAGATGATCTCGAGTTCGCGCAGCTTGGCTTCGCCGACAACGCCGTCGTCCCAGCCGCGCGCGTCGTAGTACTGCTCCTTCATCTGGTCGAGTTCGCAGATGTGGCCTTCGGCTGGGCCCGTCGCGGGCTCGGTCAGGAATCGCTCGGGCAGCGAGTCGTCGCTGCCGTCGAATCCGGCCAGGTTGTTGAAGTAGCGCTCGAGGTTGTAGATCCGCTCGCCGGCGACCATGACGTCCTCCTCGGACATCGGCAGGCCGACGACGTTCTCGTAGAGCGCCGCGTACTCGGGCGCGCCGACCGCAAAGGCGGAGAACTTGCACAGGTCGAGCGAGTCGGAAAACGCGTGCAGGTCCTGGAAGATTTTCAGCAGCGGACCCTTTCCGTCCCAGTCGAGCGGGTCGGTCTTGACCGGGATCCCGAGCAGCTCGGAGGCCGGCGTGTAGCCGCGCAGGTGACAGGCGCCGCGGTTGGAGGTCGCGTAGCCGAGACCCTCGCCCTTGAGACCACGCGGGTCGTAGGCCGGCACGGCCTGGCCCTTGACCGTCATCGAGATCTCGGAGTGACCCCAGGCAGCAGCAGCCTTGGCCGTGCCCTGGCCCAGCGTCTGGCCGATCGAGGACGAGCCCATCGCCATCTCATCGGTCACTCGGACCATGCCCGCGCCGTCGCCCCAGTCCAGCGGGGTGTCGACGTAGCCGCGCTCCGAGGCCTCCATGTACATCGAGAGCACGTTGCCGATCTCGATCGCGTCCATGCCGTAGTCGTTGCACTGGTCGATCACCTTGGCGATCACCGCCGGGTCGTCGTTGCCGCAGTTCGCGCCCAGCGACCAGGCCGGCTCGTACTCGAACGACTCCATCTTCAGGCCCGCGTGCGGACCCTCGGTGATTTCGACTTCCTTCTTGCAGGCGACCGGGCACGCGTGACAGGTCGGCTCGGCGGTCAGGAAGTCGTCGCGCATCGTCTCACCCGAGACGGCGTTGGCCGCCTCCGGCGACGTCTGCGTCATCTGCGAGTTCTTCGTCCCAAGTCCGCCGATCGAGTTAACCACGTTCATCAGCACGTTGGTCCCGAACGCCGAGAGCGCGCCCGAGCCGTCCTTAAGCGAACCGTCGTCGTTGACCGACGACGGCGCCGTAACCGGCGACTCCATGATCAGCTTCAGGTGCTGACCCTGTGCCTCGCGGAACCTCTGTCGCGCCTCGCCCTGCTCCGGTCGCCAGCGACCGTCGCGGGTACCGCGCACGACCACGCACTTGAGATTCTTCATCCCCGCGACCGCGCCGGTGCCGCCGCGGCCGGCCGCCCGGTCGTCCTCGTTGAGGAACGACGCAAACAGCACGCCGTTCTCCCCAGCCTGACCAATCGACATCACGGATACATCGGTCTTGTTGCCACTGTCCGATCCGAAGTGGGCGACGGTGTCGTGAATGCCCTTGCCCCAGATCTCCGAGGCGTCCTTGATCTCAACTTCGCCGTTCTCGACTTCGAGGTAGACCGGTGAGTCCGCCTTGCCCGTAATCAGGATCGCGTCGAAGCCGGCCCAGCGCAGTCGGGCCGCCGACCAGCCGCCCATGTGCGAGTCGGTTACGGTGCCGGTCAGCGGAGACTTCGTCACGAACGCGAGGCGCCCGGACATGGTCACCTCGGTGCCCGTCATCGGTCCGTTGACCAGGGCCAGCATATTGTCGTCCGACATCGGGTCGGTTTCGGGACCGTTGTCGAGCAGGTACTTGACGCCCAGTCCGCGGGCGCCGATGTACTTGCGCGCGTCGTCTTCATTGATGCCCTCGTAGGAGACACTGCGGTCGCTCAGATTGACCCGAGCCACGTGGTTCGCAAATCCGCCAAGTGCCATGATCGTTCCCTTCACCAACGCTCTGGTTCGCGCGTCAAAGATAGCGGATTACGAGTCGGCGCTATCTTCGGGGCAGCGCGCAACGCCAACGCTGAGGTAGCACATGACGACATCCGCGATCACAATCGAACCGCTGACCCCGACCATCGGCGCCACCATCCATGGCGTCGACCTGACCCAGCCGATTGACGAGGAGACCTTCCAGTTCATCCATGACGCCTGGATGGAACACCTCGTGCTGTTCTTTCGCGACCAGCCGATGTCGCCCGATCAACACCTGACCTTCGGGCGAATGTTCGGCGACCTGCACATCCACCCCGCCGCGCCTTACGAGCACGGCAACCCCGAGTTGATGCGGATTCACACCGACAAGGACTCGTTCCGCAACAACGGCGAGCGCTGGCACTCCGACGTCTCGGCCGACGAAGAGCCGCCGATGGCCTCGATCCTGCACATCCACAGCATCCCAACCCAGGGCGGCGATACCTGCTGGTCCAACATGTATGCCGCCTGGGACGGGCTCTCGCCGCAGTTGCAAACGCTGCTTGAGCCGCTGACCGCGCTGCACGCCTCCGACTATTCAGGCCAGTACGGCGAGCACAAGCCGCAGCGCGAATCGCCGCGCGCCGTGCATCCAATTGCCCGCACACACCCCGTCACCGGACGCAAGGCGCTGTTCGTCAACTCGAGCTTCACCAAGCGCATCATCGAGCTGCCGATCGAGGAGAGCGACGCGATCCTCGCCTTCCTCTATGAACACGTGAAGAACGTCAACTTCCAGTGCCGCTTCCAGTGGGAAGCCAACTCAGTCGCCCTCTGGGACAACCGCTGTACCCAGCACATGGCGATCTGGGACTACTACCCCGAATCCCGAAGCGGCATCCGAGTCACCGTCAAGGGCGACAGACCGTTCTAGTCGGGCTAGCCAATCGCCAACGCCGCGAGGTCGCGCGCGGTGTCTCTCGACACGTCCGGGCAGGCCATGGGGAAGACTTCTGTCCCGTGAATCGTGCCCATCACCTGGCGGCACCTGGCCGGCTGGCCAGCGTCGAGCAGCAGCCGGTAGAAGGCGATCCCCTCGTCGCGCAAGGGATCGCATTCATTCACCGAGATCACGGTCATCGGCAGACCGATGACGTCCTCGCTTGACGCGAACAGCGGCCAGGCCAGCGGGTCCTCCGACTCGAACGCCTCAATCCCGTAACCCATCGCCCCCTGGTTGTTGTGCAGGTCGAGCAGGATGCCGTTGTTCTCGATCGTCGAGGGCAGGTCGTCACGCGGCCAGCTACCCGCGATGTACGGGCAGAGCGCGTACAGGCCCTGGACGAGACCAATGTCGCCGTCGCGCAGCAGTTTCATCCCCGTTGCCAGCGTCAGATTTCCTCCGCCGCTCTCTCCCGCGATGATGATCCTCGATGCGTCGATGCCCAATGAATCCGCGTGTTCCGAGACCCACTTCAGGCCGGCGACGCAGTCGTTCAGACCGGCCGGGTACGGCTCAACCTCCGGCGCCGACGACGGGGTCACGCAGTTGCGAAAATCGACCATCGCTACCGCCACGCCGTTCTGCGCGATGATTCGGCCCCAGGCCTTGTAGTTGCCGTCGTAGCACGACATCGACGCCATCCCGCCGCCGTGGATGTAGTACACGCCCGGCAGCGGCTCGTCGGAGTCGGGCACGATCATCTGGACGTTGATCGTGTTGCCGTCGGGCGAGGAGACGAACGTTTCGGTGGTGATCGTCAGCCCGTCCGAGGGTGCAATCTCCTCCGTGTCGCTCATCGCCAGGAAGTCCGCCAGACCCGCGCGCATTGCCACCGCCTCTTCCGAGTTGGCCTCCGCCAGGACTTCCTCTCTGCTGGCGAAGTTGGGCGAGGCCGGAAGATCGAGCTCCCCGAACAGGGCCTTGAGCCGCGGGTCGATGCGTGGGTCTTCTGAGAGCTTGCTCATCGTCGTCGCCTTCCGTTTGGGCTCGCTGTAGGCACCAAGCTACAGCCCAACGAGTAGCCTGAACGCCGCAACGCCGACGACTGAGGAACGGGAGCGGACCACATGAGCAACATCGCGATCTGGGTCAAGGTCAGGGTCAAGCCGGAGGGGCGCGAGAGGTTCCTCCATGCAATCGAGGTCGACTGCCTCGGCTCGGAGCGCGACGAGCCCGGCTGCCACCGATTCAACGTCCTCCAGGACGCTTCCGACGACCTGACCTACTACTTCTACGAGGTCTACGAGAACGAAGCCGCACTCGACGCGCACCGCGCCGCGCCGCACTACGCGGTCTGGTCGGCAGCGGCGGACACGCTGGAGGGCGACATCGAGATCACCCGAACCTCGACCGTCTTCCCTGCCGACCAAACCTATTGGTCCGGCGACTGACGGAGCTGAAATCGCTAGCTTCGGCAGCAGATATCACGAAACGGGTGCTGCCATGACCAACCTCAAAGTCGCCGTCCTGACCGGTGGACACTACTTCCACGTCCGGCCGTTCATCGATTTCTTCAACGGACTCGACGGCATCGACGCCTACGTCCACCACTTCGACCAGTGGCTGTTTGGCGCCGGCAACGACTCGTTCATGGAGGACGGCAACCGCATCAGCCGACCCGACATACGCGGCGACCACGGCATCACCGAGCCGCCCTCCGACGACCAGGACATGCGCGACGGCTACGACGTGACCCTGTTCTACACCATGCTGCGCGACGAACCCAACGCCAAGACAGTGAGCTGCCTCGAGCGCATGTTTGACTCCGGCATGCCCGTGTTCGTCATGCATCATGCGCTGCTCAATTGGGGCACCGGTGGATTCTGGTCCGAGGCGATCGGCATGCCCGACCGCCGGATCGAGGTCGACGACACATGGGAGAGCACCTACGAGATACAGGTCAACTCCGAACATCCCGCGGCCACAGGACTGGCCAACTTCTCGATCCAGGACGAGACGTACGCGATCGCCGACTGCGGCGACGACTGTGACGTGTTGCTGACGACGGAGAACGTGAACTCGATGCGCACCCTCGCCTGGACACACCAGTTCCGGGACTCAAGAGTGTTCTGCACCCAGCTCGGCCACGACCCGCGTACCTGGGAGCACCCATCCTTCGCGCGGTTGGTCCGCAACGGCCTGCTCTGGTGCGCCGATCGATCATTGACCGACTCCTAACGCGGCGATCGCTTCGGGACAGGCCCAGTCCGGGACGGGCGCTGCGATAGCCTTTGGCCCTATGGGGACGGTCCATGACGCATAACCTCTTGCAGGGCTATCAGGCCGCCGGCGCGTCGGACGACGAGATGTTCGACGACTCTGGTGCCTTGAGGGACGACTACCGTGAGGTCGGGGAAGTCCTCCAGGGCTGGTCGCTGGAGGAGCACCAGCAACGCGAAGAGCGCGCTGACCTCGCGTTGCTCAGCGCGGGCATCACCTTCAATGTCTACTCCGAGGAAGAAGGCACGGAGCGCATCTTCCCGTTCTCCCTGATCCCGAGGGTCATCGGAGCGGAAGAATGGTCAAGCGTGGAGGCTGGGCTGAAGCAGCGCCTGCAAGCGCTGAACCTGTTCCTGCTAGACATCTACGGAGAACAGCGCATCCTCAAAGACGGGATCGTTCCCGAAGAGATCGTCTTGAGTTCGCCGGGCTACAAGCCCGAGATGGCCGGCTTCCAACCGCCGCTGGGCGTGTACGCCCATATCGCCGGCTGCGACCTGGTTCGCGACAAACAGCGCGGATTCGTCGTGCTGGAGGACAATCTCCGAACGCCGTCGGGCGTCTCCTACGTGCTCGAAAACCGCATGGTGATGCTCAGGGTCGTTCCTGACCTCTTCCCTCGCTGGGGCGTCCGCGCCGTCGCCGACTATCCCAACCAGCTCATGGACATGTTGCTCTCCGTCCGACCGGAGAACAGCGGGGTCCCGCCGCGCGCCGTGCTGCTCACGCCGGGCATCTACAACTCCGCCTACTTCGAGCACTCATTCCTCAGCAACCAGATGGGAATCCCGCTGGTCGAGGGCTCGGACCTGACTGTCGGAGACGACGACTACGTCTACTTGCGCTCAACCACCGGCCTCGAGCGCATTGACGTCGTCTACCGCCGGATCGACGACGACTTCCTCGATCCCACGGTCTACCGTGAGGACTCCCTGTTGGGTGTTCCCGGACTGATGCGCGCCTACCTCAAGGGCAACGTGACCCTGGTCAACGCGCCGGGAGCCGGCGTCGCCGACGACAAGGTCGTCTACCGCTGGGTGCCAGAGATCATTCGCTTCTATCTCGACGCGGATCCGATTCTGGCCAACGTCGAGACCTACTCGCCGCTGATTCCCAGCGAACTGAACCACATCCGGGCTCAGGCTCGGGAGCTCGTGATCAAACCCGCCAACGCGTCGGGCGGCTACGGCGTGCTGATCGGTGAGCAGGCATCCAGCGTCGAACTCGAGGAGACGCTCGCTCAGGTCGAAGACGATCCGCGCAACTGGATCGCGCAGCCGTTGCTGCAGTTCAGTACGATTCCCACCTTCAAGGATGATGAACTCCACGCCCGCCGCGCGGATCTGCGTCCGTTCGTCCTGTCCGGCGACGAGACCTGGGTAATCCCCGGGGGACTAACCCGCGTCGCGCTGCGACCAGGCTCGTACATCGTCAACTCTTCGCAGGGCGGCGGTAGCAAGGACACCTGGGTGCTGAACGAGGAGCCCGGCTAATGCTCAGTCGCGTCGCTGACAACCTCTACTGGCTGGGCCGCTACCTGGAGCGCACCGAGAACATCGCCCGCATGGCGCGTGTCGAACACGAGGTGATGCTCGAGAGCGGTCAGGAGATCTGGCACAGCCTGGTCAGCACGACCGCGTCAAACCAGCTCTTCTGGGACACCTTGGTCGATTCGCCCGATCTGACCCACTCCGAGTTTCTGATCTACTCGCTGGACAACCCCGCCTCGCTGCGCTCGACGCTCGTCCGCGCGCGAGAGCTGGCGCGGGGATTGCGCGAACACATTTCGCGTGAAGTCTGGGAGGAGATCAACGCGCTCTATCTGTTCCTCGCGCTGCGCAAGCAGTACATCGCCAGGGATATTCACGAGTTCTGCACCGAGACCCAGCGACGGACCCAGACGATCCTCGGGCTGTACGACAACACCGTGCTCAGGGACGAAGGCCGGGAATGGTTCCGCTGCGGAATGTATCTCGAGCGGGCCGACATGACCAGCCGGATCATCGACGCTAAGTACCACATCCTGCTGCCGGGTGAAGACTCTGTCGGTGGAGCCTTTGACCGCTTCCAATGGACCGCCGTGCTGCGTTCAGCTTCCGCACGGGAGGCCTACCGTCGAATGGGCAACAGCGAAGTCGACGGCATCCAGGTCGCGTCGCTGCTGATCTTCTCGCAGGAGTTCCCGCGCAGCCTCTCCTTCTGCGTACAGGCGCTCCAGCGGCACTTCCAACAGGCCACGGCGGAGACACCGAAACGCCGCCAGGCTGCCGCTGAGCGGGGTATCACCCTGCTCCAACTGGACCTCGGCGTGAAGGATATGGAGCAGCTCATCGATGAGGGCCTCCACGAGTTCCTGGACTTTTTCCAGAAACGACTGATCGATATCGACCAGGCGATCACGGACGATGTCTTCCGCGCAGAGCCCACTGGAGGGCAGGCGCAGCGACAAACAACGGTAGAACGGGGCTGAGATGACGTTCTGCTTGGGGATCAAGTGCCAGGACGGACTCGTCGCGATCGCCGATACGAGGATCACGAGCGGTTCCGAGGTCTCCACGGCCAAGAAAATCGCGGTACACCAGGGCGAGCGGCACTCGATGTTTGTGCTCTCAAGCGGCCTGCGCTCGGTTCGAGACAAGGCGCTCACCTACTTCGAGGAGCGCCTGCGCCAGAACGGCGGCCACATTGCCCGCTCGTACCAGGCCGTCAACGCACTGGCGGAAGAAATGCGTCGCGTCTACAACGAGGACAACGACTGGCTGCTCAAGGCCGGGCTGCATTTCGACCTTCATTGCATCGTCGGCAGCCAGTTGACGGAAGACGAATCACCTCACCTGTATCTGCTCTACCCGCAGGGCAACTGGGTCGAAGTCTCGCACGGGACGCCGTATCTGATCATCGGCGAGACGCGCTTCGGCAAGCCCATCCTTGATCGCGCGCTGCGCTACGAAGCCACGCTGGAAGAGGCGCTGCGGCTGGGCATGCTCTCGTTTCACTCAACCGAGGCGAGCTCCGCCGACGTTGGCCCGCCGGTTGATGCGGTCGTCTACCCGGCCAACTCGTTCGCGATCCGCGAGGGACGTTTCGACGCCGAGGAACTGGAACCGGTGGCACAGTCCTGGCAACAGGCGATAGAGAACGCCGTGCAACAAGCCGCGATTCCCGTCGCTCCATTGGCGCAATCGCTGGGAATCGCGGACCTGAGCGAGTGCACCCGTGTCGACTAGCCAGGCCGGCCGGCCTGTGCTTGGGTGAACTGTTGCGTCACTGAACCCGCAGACGGGCCACGAGGGCGATCATCAGGCCCATTGGACCCAGCGTCAGAACGGCGATATCCACGGATCGCAAGATGTGCAGATGCCCGTTCAGCCGGACCAGCGCTGCCGCGCCGAACCCTAACCAGATGACGACAAGCAGGATTAGAAAGAACTCGAACATGGACCGATTCGCTCTGGACCGATTGCTGGGCTTCAGTCGCTAACACCGACAGTTCGTTGGGGTTGGCCTACACCCGCGCGTCGCCGACGGTCGTCATCGATTTACCGTGTCGCTCCCGCACTGAATCCTACAGATGTGTGAGCAGCACGTGTACCACAATGCAGAATCGGTCAAGTGCAGCACCAGATGGACTCATCTTCCGGCTGACACATTTCGGCAACATTTCGTCTCGATGGTGAGTGTCAACGCAGCATCTTCATGAAAGGAGCGCGCAATGACACTCGCGAAGCTGCTCAAAAGGACCGTCATAATCGGTCCAATCCTGGGAGCCGTGGTCGGTGGAGCAGTCCTGATCGGCTGCGCCTCCGGAGCGGACGACGGCCGCAACAACGAACCGGCCGTGGCCAGCCAGGAAGCGTCCGAACAGAGAGAAAGCGATTCGAGAGGAGAACACGATCGAAACCGGGAACAGAGCCGCGAAGCCGGCGGCGAACATGGCAACGGCGGCGAATCCAGCCGCGAGAGCGGCCAACACAACGAGGCGCGCGAGCGCGGTGCTGAGTCCGGCGCCGCCGACGGCGGCGAGGCCAGCAGCGCCGACGCGCTCACTCGCGACGCCACGTTCGACGAAGTCCGCGGCGGCGCCCGACTGGTCCTCAAGTTCGACGATGCATCGAACTCGTTCCGCGGCATCGTCGAAAACACCAGCGACCGCGTCCTGACTCGGGTTCGGGTCGAAGTCCACCTCGACAACGGGGCCGAGCTCGGCCCGACGACGCCGACCGACCTCTCGCCGGGCGAGACGCTCGACATCGTCCTCCCGTCGACGCCGGAGACATTCAATTCCTGGACCACCCACGCCGAGGTCGGGAGCGGTGAAGGCGGCGGCGAGCACGGCGAAGGCGGCCGTGAGAGCCGCGAAGCCGAGATGTCGAGTCCGATCACACCGCTCAACGAACCCTGGAGCGGCGTGCTCGGCGGCATCGCCGTGGACGCGAGCTTCGACACAGCGACGGGGACGATGTACACGACCGTCCGCAACACCCTCGACGAAACGCTCTGTTTCGTCCAGTCGGAGCCGCACCTGAAGTCCGGTACGCGAACCGTGGGCGAGCTGGGACCCGACGTGATCGGCGACCTCGCGCCGGGACAAGAGGTGACCACCAGCATCTCGGTGGACAGTGAACCAGGGCTCGCGGACGTCTCGTTCGACGGCTACGTGGTGCACCTCGAAGTCTTCGACTGCAACGGTCCCGGCCCGCAACCTCACTCGGGTGAAGGCCGCGAGTCATCCGGCAAGCGCGAGGCCGGCGAGCAGCACGGCGGCAATGGCGAGTCCGGAGGCGAACACGGCTCCCGCGGAGAGCGCGGCGGCCACGACTAGGACGGGCCTCGCCAGGCGCATCAGCGGGAGCTGCAAGGAATACAATCCGCGCAGTTCCGACTCAGCGGACGCGGCGCCCTCGCCGGGCGTCGCGTCCTGGCGGAGCCGACGCAAGGAACGACGATGAGCGGCCAAGTCCTAATCGTTGAAGACGACCCGAGAATCGCCGAATGGGTGCGGATCTACTTCGAGCGAGCCGGATACACCGCCGAGGTCGCGCATGATGGTCAGACCGGTCTGGACCTGGCCCGCCGCCTCGCCCCCGACCTGATCATCCTCGACCTGACGCTTCCACGCCTCGACGGTGTTGACCTCTGCAGAATCCTTCGCCAAGAGTCGGATGTGCCGATCATCATGCTGACCGCCCGGGAAGCTCCCGCCCAGCGAATCGTCGGACTGGACAGCGGCGCCGACGACTACATTGTCAAGCCGTTCGACCCGAGAGAAGTGATCGCCCGTTCGGAGGCCGTGCTTCGCCGCGCTCGAGGCAAGGTGCAGCGACTGCTGACCAGCGGGAGCATCAGCCTCAATGAGACGACGGGCACGGTCACCGTCAACCATGAGCCGGTCGACCTGAGCCAGACGCAGATTGCCTTGCTCGCGGCATTCATGCGGCACCCCAACCAGGTGCTGACTCGTGATCAGCTGATCTCGTTGACCTTTCACCACGAATTCGACGGCTTCGACCGCGCGATTGATAGCCAGGTCGCGCGCCTGCGCAAACGGATCGGCCACAAAGGCAAGCAGCCGATCCAGACCGTGTACGGCGCCGGCTATCGGTTCGTCACGGAGGACGACTGATGTCGCTGCGCGGGCGCATCACGGCTGCGACGGTGCTTGTGGTGATCCTCACCGTTCTGATCAGTTCCGTGGTGGCATACTTCGCCACCGAATCTCGCCTCGGTGTGTTCGTCGATCGGATCGGCGACGACGAAGCGAGCCGGCTTGCCCAGAGTCTCGGTCGGGCCTACACAGAGGCCGGCGGCTGGCAGAGCGCTGTAGCAGTGCTCGCAGAAGCCGGTTACACCTACGAGGAGATTGCTCAGCGCGAGCAATCGCAGCGCGGCGAGGAAAACCACGTCGAGCTCTTCCACCAGGACCCGATTCGCGTCGTCATCGTTGACCCAGACGGCCGGGTTGTATTGGACAACTTCGACGAGTTGCCGCCTGGGAGCAGCGCCTCGAGTCTGGACGGACATCGCGAGCCGGTGGTCGCTGTGGCTTCCGACCAACCGGTCGGACACGTCTTTGTTGACGTCAACCACGAACTCCTCTCGAGCGAGTCTCAAGGATTTCTGAGCACGTTGCTCGTCATCATCCTGGCAGGAGGCCTGGTCACGGTCGGCCTGGCAATCGGGCTCGCCGTCTGGTTGTCCAGGCGCATCACCGCCCCGGTACGGGCATTGACCGAGGCCACTCAGGCGGTCGCACAGGGCGACACGACCCGCCTGCGCGTCACTACGCCCGACGAGTTGGGCCAGATGAGCGACGCCTTCAACCGAATGACCTCCACGCTGGAGACCCAGCGCGAGCTCCGCCGACAGCTGGTCAACGACGTATCGCACGAGCTGAACACTCCGCTGAGTGTGATCCAACTCGAAGCCGCTGGGCTACGCGATGGACTGCAGTCGGCCGACACCGCATCCGGCCACATCATTCAGGAAGTAGAGCGGTTGCGCGGTCTCGTGACCGACCTCGACTGGCTCGCCGAGACAGATCACGGAGAACTGCGGCTCAACCTGGAGCCGACGCCGCTCGACGAAGTGATCAGCGTCGAGCTCGAGCGCTGGCAGCCTCAGGCCCAGGCTCGCCGAGTGTCCTTGTCACCGGACGTTGTGGCAGATTTGCCGGATGTGGAAGTCGACAGGAGCCGGATGAGTCAGGCGCTTGGCAACGTCATAGCCAACGCGATCAACAGCGTCGAGCCGGGCGGGAACATCGTGCTCAGCGCGCGAGCGGACTCCGACGAAGGGGTAAGCATTTCCATCGTCGACGATGGCATTGGAATCGATCCGCTGGATCTGCCGCATATCTTCGAGCGCTTCTATCGCGCCGAGCGGACTCGCGCTCGAGGCACCCGTGGTTCCGGCCTGGGACTCGCGATTACCCGCACCATCGTTGAAGCGCACGGGGGCACGATCACTGCGTTCAGCGCAGGTCCGGGTCAGGGCGCGGCCGTGACGATCAGGTTGCCGGTGGCCAACGCTGCAGCGGCGATGCGCACAACCTCAACCGCCGCTGAGCTTCGGAGCGAATGAGATGCCCGGGGCAGCGTCGAGTCGCAGTCCCGAGTGTTCGGCGCTGTTCAGTCCGCGGCGACCTTGCCGGCTAGGTGTTCGGACGGGACCGAGGCCACTCGCCAACCTGCGGCTCGTACCCGCTCTCGCCAGAATGACGCGTATCGACCCGCCAGCTCGAACAGCTCCGCGTGCGAGCCGCGCTCGACGATTCGCCCCTCATCCAGCACCAGGATCTGATCGGCGGCCTGCACCGTTTGCAGTCGGTGGGCGACCACAAGCAAGGTCTTGTTGTGCGTGAGCGCTTGGAGGGCCTGCTGTACGGCGCGTTCGTTGATCGGGTCAAGCGCGGCGGTTGCTTCATCAAGCAGGACGATTGGCGCATCCTTCAGGATCGCCCGGGCGATCGAGACGCGCTGACGCTCGCCGCCCGAGAGTCGCGCTCCTCCTTCGCCGACGCTTGCTGCCCATCCTTCAGGCAGACGTTCGGCGATCTCGTTGACGCGGGCCAATGCTGCCGCTGCACGGACCTCCGCGTCGCTGGCGTCCGGTCGGCCGAGACGGATGTTTTCTTCAATCGTGCCATCGAACAGGTAGACATCCTGGAAGACGACGGAGATCTGCCGCATCAGCACCTCGGTCGATAGCTCACGAACGTCAACGCCGCCGATTCGCACGGTTCCTGAGCCGACGTCCCAGAACCGGGCGATTAGCCGAAGGATCGTCGTCTTGCCGGCGCCCGAGGGTCCGACAATGGCGGTCATCGTGCGTTCGGGCGCAGTCAGGCTGATTTGGTCCAGGACTGTGTGCTTCTCGTACGCGAAACTGACCGACTCGAACGAAATGCTCGCATTGGCCGGCTGTCGCGACTCCTCGGTCTCGGGCAGCGCGGCGGTGGCAAACACCGTTTCCATGCGTCCCAGGCTGTTGCGGCTGATACGCAGCGCGCCACCGAGATCCGCGGCCTCGATCATCGGATCGACGTAACGCGCCGCCAGGACCAGGATCGCCAGAAGTTCCGCGACCTCGATGCTGCCGCCCAGCGCCAGGTTGAGGCCAAACAACAGCAGGACGGTAAACGCGAGTTGCACGACGAGGACGAATCCGGCGAGCCCGGGCGCCGCGATGAGCAGTTGCGATCGTCCGGCATCGTGCTGCTCTTGCAGCGCGTCGTCGAGTTGTTTGAAGCTGCGCGTGGAGTAGCCGAATCCGCGTAAGACGGCCTGCGTCTGCGCGAACTCAACGACCCGGTTCGACGCGTCAACCTTGGCTTCGTCGCTGCGGTGGTCCGTCTTCTGAACCAGCCCGGCCGACCATTGGTACACCACCCAGGCAAGCGGCGCGGTGATCGCGGCAGCCAGCGCGAGTCGCCAATCGAACGCGAACATCACGATGATCACGGTCACCGGCGTCACGAACGCATTCACGACCGGGCGCAACAGGTGGGCGGGCACGCCCATCACGTCGATCACGCCCTGGCTGGTCAGGCGGCCCAGGCTGCCGACCCGCGTCGCGTCGAACCAGCCGAGCGGCAACTGCGCGATCTTGTCCCCCAGACGCTCGAACAAGCCCCGACCCAGGTTGATCGCGGAAATGAAGCCAAGCATCTGGGTGACCCAGCGCACGATCCCATACGCCGCGAGCACGCTGGCCATGGCCCCAAGCCAGATCCAGGCGGTGGCGTAGTCGCCGTCGAATGTGGCCCGCAACAGCGGCACCAGCAGCGCGAATCCGACCCCCGTGAGGATCGACTCAAGCGCCAGACCAAAGATGTTCGCGCGTAGTCTGCGCCCGTGCGGCAACGACGCAGGCAATAGCTGCAGTAGTTGGAAGATCATCCGACCACCTCCCCAACCTGGCTGGCCTCCCAGAGCCTGCGATAGACGCCCTCGCGAGCAAGCAACTCCTGGTGTGTTCCGCGCTCGACGATTCGCCCCGCTTCCAGCACGCAGATCTGGTCGGCGCCGACGATCGTATGCAGCCGGTGAGCGATCACGAGCAGGGTGCGGCCCGAAATCAGTTCTGAGATCGCATCCTGGATCGACGCCTCCGCCTCCGGATCGGCGAACGCCGTCGCCTCATCCAAGACGAGGATCGGGGTGTCGGCGAGCACGGCGCGCGCGATCGAAACGCGTTGCGCCTCGCCGCCTGACAGGACAGCATCCTCGCCGGCGACGGAGTCGTAGCCCCGAGGCAACTCCAGGATTCGCTCATGGATCTGTGCCGTCCGAGCGGCGCGTTCGACATCCTCAAATGAAGCGTCCGGCCGCGCGAGTGCGATGTTGTCGCGAATCGACATACGCAACAGCTGCACGTCCTGGAACACCAGCCCAACCTGCCGATAGAGTTCATCGCTGCTAATCTCATCGACCGGCACGCCTCCGATCGTGATCCGTCCCTCGGATGTGTCCCAGAATCGCGGCAGCAGCCGGGCCAGCGTGCTCTTGCCCGATCCGGACGGACCGACCAACGCGGTGACCGTGCCCGGTTCAAGGGTCAGGTCAACCTCGCGAACCGCCTCGTTCCTGCCGTCGTAAGAGAAGCTGACCTGCTCGAACGTGACCCGTGTACCAACCGGTGTACGCGGATCCTCGGCTTCCGGCAGCGACGGCGTGTCAAGCACCGCAGCCACTCGATCGGCGGCTCGCTGCGCCAACATCAAGTCGTTCTGTGCGAAGGACAGCGTGAGGAAGGCGGCAGCCAGACTCGGACCGAGGATGATGAACGGAAGGAGGTCAATCGGCTCGATCGCACCGCTGGCCGTCATTCCCAGGCCGATCGCGACGATGACGACCATCGCGAAGATCGGCGACATCACGGTGTTCCCCGCCGAGATCCATGGAATCTGGCCTCTCACCCAGTCCCAGAAGTAGTCAACGAACCGGTTGGCGTGTTCCACGAACTGGCGATACGAGCGCCGCGCCTGGCCATATGTCTTGACCACGGCGATTCCCTGCACAAACGCGATGGACGATGCATTCACGTCCTCCAGCGCCTGGTCGTAGGCCACCATCTTCTCGCCGAATCCTCGGTACATGAACCCGTACAACACGATGCCGCCGACGATGGGGATGAGGGCGACGAGCGCCATTCGCCAGTCAACGATGAACAGATAGACCAGAGCGGTCACTGGTGTGACCAATGCCCCGACGATGTTGGTGTACGAGTGACCGACGATGTGGTGGAGCGTCGAGACATCGTCCTCGAGCGCCTTCTTGACGGCTCCCGAGTTGCGGTCGTTGAACCATCCCAGGGGAACAGTGCTGAGTTGGGTGGCCATGCTGCGGCGGAGGTAAAACTGGAAGTCCACGTCGGCGAAGTGCGTGATCGCTCCTGAGGCCATCTTGAAGATGAACTGGAGCAGCATCGCCCCGGCCCCAAGCCCGGCGATCAGCCAGGCCCTGCGTTCGTCCGTCGGACCGTCCGCCAGTAGCACGCGGCCGATCTCAGCGACGGCGATGAACGGCATCACGCCAAGCGCCGAACTGATCGCTTGAAGCACGCAGGCGACTGCGATGGTGCCCCTCAGGGGCTCGACGAGCCGTCCAACCTGTGAGCCGGGCGCCGACGCCTCCTGTTCAGCATCAGCGAACAGCTCGCTAGCAGCATCTGCGGTGGTCATATGCGCTTCCTGTCAGACGGATCGGCTGTCGTGACATTAATTTCAGTTCATGCAAAATAACACTGCCTCGGCCTGTGCTCTATCGGCCCGACAATCGAACGCCGTGGCTGGCTTGCCCGGTCACGGCTGCGCGCGCCCGCTAGACCGCAAATGAGGCATGACATCGACGGCGAAGCGACGAATCGATTCGAGCGTCGCCTGCGGTTCACCCAGCGGTTCCATGTACAGCGCAAAGTTGCGCGCGCCGGTCGCGGCGATGAACTCGTCGAACCAGTCCACCACCCGTCCCGGCGGACCGACCGGGCTCTGTCCAATCACGCTGGCAACAAGCGCGGGGGTCATCTCGGCGCGCACCGACAGATCGAGTTCCGGATCCTGCAGACCCGGGTGATTACCCGTGTTGAACGACGCGAGCATCCCCGCCGACATGCGTTTCCGCGCCGATCCTTCGTCGTCCTCCACCAGGCAAGGGATCGAGTGCAGATGATCGATGTCGCCGTCCCAGCCGTGCTCCTGCGCGAAGCCCCGATACTGCTCGATCGTCTTCACCCGGCTCTCGGTGTCGGCCGCGAAGTAGAACTGCAGCGGCAGGCGCAGCCGCGCGGCGACCTCGACTGCCTCCGGCGTGGCCGTCGCGACGTACACCGGAGGATGTGGCTGTGTCCGGGGCCGAGGACGCACGGTCACTGACTCGTACGCGAACAGTTCGTTCTCGCTGGTGACCCCGCGATTCGACAGGGCGTCGACCACCGCTGTCACGACTGCTTCGATACCGACCGACCAGCGTTCGGTGGGGACGGAGAGAACGTCGTAGTCGAGCGAATAGCCGCCGCGACCCAAGCCAAGATCGAGTCGTCCACCGCTGACCTGGTCGAGAATCGCCGCTTGCTCTGCGAGCGTGATCGGGTGGACCAGCGGGGCCAACACCACCGCCGTGCCAACGCGGATCCGCCGAGTCAGGCCGAGCAGGTAGCCGGCCAGCGTCAGAGCCTGCGAGCACACTCCGAAGTCGATGAAGTGATGCTCGGTCACCCACAGCCGGTCATAGCCGAGCGACTCTGCCAGGCTGGCGGAGTCGACAGAGAGCTGCAGTGCCGCAGCATCATCGACGCCCTCAAAGACGCCATTGTTCAGAAACAGTCCAAACTGCATCAGCATCGACTCCATCTACGACGCGGCGACGGCTGGAAGGTCATCCTCGGCGCTCCGACGGGCTGCGAGCGTTCGGCTCAATGACGACGCCGCGTCGAGCAACTCGCGCGACTCTGGCGCCTGAGGATCATTCACGAAGCTCGCCATCGCCGCGATCTCGACGAGTGTTCCTTCGTTGAGCACACCGACCCGGTGGGCAAACTCGTGCGCCAGAGCTAAATCGTGCGTGATGAACAACAGGCTGATCCCGGTTTCGCGTTGGATCTGCTGCAGCAGATCCACGATTTGACTCTGCACGATGGTGTCCAGCGCGGTGGTGATCTCGTCGCAGACCAAAACTTCCGGCTCAGCCGCGAGCGCTCGTGCGATCGCCGCACGCTGTTGCTCACCACCCGACAGCTCGTGAGGTCGACGCCTCGCGAGCGCCGGTTCGAGTTGGACCTGTTCCAGGAGTTCCGCGAGACGCTCTGTGGCCGCCGAGCCGCTGAGCCCGCGTGTTTGGCGGATTGAGCGTCGGATGCCGTCGCCCACTGTTCGGCGAGGATTGAAGGACTCCTCGGGGTTCTGCGGCACGAGCTGGATCGCCGCGCGTTGCTTCCTGTCCCGCCGGCGCAATAGCGGAGGCAGCAAACATCCGTTGAGCAGCACCTCTCCGCTCTCCGCTGGATGCAGTCCGAGCAGCACTCGGGCAATCGTCGATTTCCCGCTGCCAGAGCGGCCGATCAGCGCAAACGTTTCTCCCGACGCCAGATCGAAGGAGACATTCCGGGCGGCGTGAATCGTGCGCGCACCGCGCCCCCGACCGAGGACGAATTGCGCAGAAACATCGATAGCTCGCAGCACAGGAACCGGTTCATCAGTGTTCGGAGCAAGTGGCGGTTGGTCGACCGCGATGTCTGGTGACGCCGAGACCAGTGCCTTCGAGTATGAGTCCATCGGGGTGTGGAGCACCCGAAGCGCTGCTCCACGTTCAACGATCTCGCCTTGCCGGAGCACGACCACTTCGTCCGCCATCCGAGCTACCGAGGCAAGATCGTGGGAGATCAACAACGTCGCTGCGCCGAGATCGTCGCGAAGGCGTTCGACCAGCGAGAGCATCAGCCGCTGCGTGGTCGGATCGATTGAGCTCGTCGGTTCATCGAGGATCAGCACGCGTGGCTGATTCGCAATCGCGCGGGCCATCGCAACTCGCTGTTGTTGGCCGATGGAAAGCTGGTGCGGAAACCGCCGGCGGAAGGAGCGATCACTTGGAAGCTGAACCAGCTCCAGCAACTGTCCAGTCGGCTCGGACGTCGCCAGGCGCCGTTCTTCAACCAGGTCCTCGACCCGCATGGTCGGGGTCAGCGTCGAGGCCGGATTCTGGGGCAGATACGCAATCGACTCCCGCCGAAGGCGACGCAGCTCGGCTTCGGGAAGTTCGAAGAGGTTTTGACCGCCGAAGCAGACTTCCCCGCCGACCTTGCGCATGCCAGGCCGCACAAAACCAAGCAGGGCCAGGCCGAGCGTCGTCTTGCCGGCCCCTGATCCTCCCACCGCCGCGAGCGTCCGACCTGATTCCAGGCTGACGCTCACCCCAACAAGGATCTGCGCGTCAAGACCGCCCCGAACCTCGAGGTCTCGCACTTCGATCATCGGGCGACCTGTCTCGCAAACCGGTCGGCAAGCAGATTGACTGGAATGGTCAGGATGAGGACCATCAGCGACGGTGCGATCGTGGCCCACGGATTGAGCCCGGCGCCGCCAATGTTCTCGGAAATCATCGAGCCCCAGTCGGTCGAAGGCGGAGGCGGACCGAAGCCAAGGAATCCCGCTGCCGCGACTAGGTAAATCGCCCCGATGAAGCGCAACCCGGCGTCGGCGAGCATTGGACGGGCGAGATTCGGCACGACATCGCGGACCAGGATCATTGCCGCCGACTCGCCGATCATGCGCGCCTGCTCAACGTACCCGCTATGGATGATCGGAAAGGCGGCCGCACGAGAGTAGCGCGTCGTGAACGGGATCGAGACGATGATCACCGCAAGCGCCAAAACCCAATGCTGCACCCCGAAACGGTGAAAGAGCACCAGGGCGACGAGGATTGATGGAATCACGGCGAACACGTCCATGACGCGCATGATCACATCATCTCGGCGCAAGGCTGCGGCCGACACCCCGAGCACTCCGCCAATCAGCGTTGCCAGCGCCGTCGCAACGACGGGAATGATGACGATCGGCCGCCCGCCGTGCAGGATGCGCGACAGCACATCGCGCCCAAGGTGGTCCGACCCGAGCAAACTGACCTCAGCGTCAAACGGCAACGACACCACCTCCACCCTGTCGTGCGGCGCGATCGCCGGACCGAACAGGGCAAGGATCAGGATTGCCAACAGCACCGCCAACAGCACGACCGTCACCGGGGACACACGATCCCGACCGGTGCGCCTCCCGCGTAGTGCGACGACTTCCTGACCAGCCAATGAGGTCATCCCGCCGTCCTCCGCTCTGGCGAAGCGAGGAATCCGACCGCGTCGGCTATCTGGAACCCGACAATCACGGTTGCCGCCTGGATCAGTCCGATCACCTCGATCACGGGCGCGTCGCGCAGCGCGATCCGATCAACCAACTGCGAGCCGAGACCGGGAAACGCGAAGATCCGCTCAACCACGACCGCTCCGCCGACCAGGAACGGCACCATGAAGGCAAGCACCTGGACCGACGGTGGAACCGCCGATGGGAGCAGATGTCGAAACAGCACGCGGGACTCAGTCAATCCAGCGAGTCGCGCGGCCTGCACGTGCGGTAGCCGCGCCGCGTCCGCGACCGCCGCACGGATCAGGCGCGCGCCGTAGGCGCCGCCGACGATGCTGAGCGATATCACCGGCAACACAAGAATCTCCGGCCGCGACAGCGGAGTCCCCTCGCTGGGCACCAGAGAAACGGCCGGTAACCAGCCCAGTTCGAGTCCGACGACCGAGATCAGGATCCCGGCAATGATGAACTCCGGCACCGACACCGCGCTCAGTGTTGTCACAGAAACCACCGTCGAGGTCTTCGAGCCGTCACGCATGCCGCCCAACGCGGCCAGACACAGCGCCACCGCAGCGATCGTGGCGAACGCCACCAGCGCGAGTATGGCCGTGTTGAGCGCCGGCCGCGCGATGATCGCTTCAACTGATTGATTCGTGCGAACCGACTCGCCCAGGTCGCCCTGCAACGTCGACCAGAGCCAGTGTCCATAGCGGACGGGTACCGGGTCGTTGAGGTTCAGTTGCTCGCGCAGAACGTCGAGTCGTTCCGGCGTCGCGTTGATGCCCAGGATCTGCTGCGCCGGATCGCCGGGCAGCCACTCGACCGCAGCGAACAGGATGACGCTGACCGCCAATAGCGTCGCGACCAATGACGCCATTCGCCAGATCGTGTAGCGGGCGGCGTTGTGCAGTCCAGCCGTCATCCGCCCCGTCCGAACCAGGCCCTAGCTACTCAGCACGACATCCTGGAGTTTGACGAGTCCGTCGCTGACCAGGTTCACATTGGTCACGTTGGGCGTGTAGGCCATGATCAATGGGCTGTAGCCCCAGACAATCAGGCCGCCATCGTTCCACTCGATCTCCTGAGCACGGAGCAGTGACTCGGCGCGCTCGGCATCGTCGACGGTGCTCTGCGACTCGTTCAGCGCCGCATCGAACTCCGGAGTGGCGAACGCCGTGACGTTGAAGACCGCGGCACTGCCAACGAACGTGGGCAAGTGCACGGCTGCCGGCCGATTGACGAAGTACATGGTCTGCAGAGGCGTCGACAGGACCCTGGCGAAGTCGCTGAAGAATGCGTCGGCGGGAACCTCTTCGATCGTGAGCGTGACGCCGGCCTCGGCAAGCTGGGACACCAGTAGCTCCGCCGACGAGACGAGGCCCGGCACGACCTCCGATGCGACGATATCCAGTTCGCTCACTCCGGCGGCGCTAAAGAGCTCAGCCGCGCGTGCAAGATCGCGGCTTCGCTGCGGCAAGGCGTCGTGATAACCGGCCAAACCAAGTCCAACCAGGTCATTGCCGAGCTCGCCTTGCCCGAGCAGCACGCCTCCCAGCAATGCCTGTCGATCGATCGCAAGCCGCATCGCCTCGCGGAGGCGAGCGTCATTGAATGGCGGAATCGAGGTGTTCATGGCGAAGCACAACGCCGTGCCGCCCAGGGTTGAGCGTTCGACCACGATGTCCTCGTTGTCTTGCTCGGCCAAGGCGATCGTCGGCGTCAGCCCCCGGGCGAAGTCGATTTCACCCGACTTGAGCGCATTGATTCGTGCATTGGGGTCGGTGATCGGAATCGTGATGACCCGGTCCAGGGCAGCCGGCTCTCCCCACCAATCGTCGTTGCGGATCAGCTCGACGCCGTCGGCCCCGTCGTTCGAGACGACCCGGAAGGGTCCCGAGCCGTTGGGTAGCGCCAGATCGGTGATTCCTTCAGGCACGATCGGCGCGTAGAGCGCCAACGAGGCGTCGAGAAAGTCGGCGCGTGGCCGCAAGAGCGGCAACTCGAGCGTCAGGTCGTCGATCGCGACCATGTTTGCGTAGTCCACGTCGGCCCACTGTCCCGCGAAGTACGGGCTCGTCTCCCAGTCGCCCA
The DNA here is from genome assembly GCA_028874365.1 of Chloroflexota bacterium. Taxonomy (GTDB): domain Bacteria; phylum Chloroflexota; class Dehalococcoidia; order Bin125; family Bin125; genus Bin125. The sequence goes on from JAPPJZ010000082.1 coordinate 49,674, forward strand.
GGAAGCCGATCGAAAACGCCACATCCTGTGCGGTGAGCCGTGTCCCGTCGTGAAAGCGAACGCCGGGACGCAGCTTGATCGTCCACGCCGTGGCGTCCTCGTTCGGCGTCATGCTCTCTGCGACCCCCGGCTCGATACCCTTCGGTCCTTGCAACGCGAGGAAGTCGAACGCGGCCGCCATCGAGTGATACGCGAGCCCCGAGCGAATGTCGCGCGGGTCGATCGCGCTGCCGCTGCCGCCCAGAGCGGAGAAGCGCAGCGTGCCGCCGGTCGTCTCGGCGACCATCGCCTGCTGCTCTTCCTCCTGTTGGGCCGGAGCGGCCTCTTGCTGTGGCTCCGCAGCCTGCTGTTGAGCGGTCGCTTGCTGTTGCTCTTGCTGCTCTGCCGCCTCCGCGACAGCCTGCTCCTGTTGCGGCTGCGCCTCTTGCTGGCTGGCAGCTTGCTGTTCCACCTGCTCCTGTTGCTGCTGAGCAGCCGCAGACGAGGGCGCAGGCTGGTCGTCGTCATCGTCGCCGCAGCCGACGAGCGCAAGCGCCGTCGCGCCGACACCGGCTGACGCAGCGGCACGCAGAAACACGCGCCGCGAAACGCGGAGGTTGGAAAACGGGGTCAAAGGGGTGGGCCAATCCAGAGGGCTTGTCCGATGAGGGTAGGTTTTTCTGCAACTACTGAAAGTAACAGAGGCTACAGAGGCCGGATTGGCCGGACAATGGTCGACCGGTTCTCGGATCCGGCCACGAGCAATCCGGCCCGGACGTACATGAGGCCCATCTCCTGACCTTCCGTCACGCCATCGGTCTCGTCGACACCGCTCAACCGTGTCCGCTCGTGACTACGCCTACTGCAAACAGCGTCAGCGGCGAGACGCAGCGACCACCGCGTCGACAACGCGGAGAACACAGCTCGCAATTCAGAATTCACTACGTGATGGTGGGCCATCGTGTACCAAACTGCGAACTCTCTTTTGGGAGATCGCGCTGTAGGCGTCAGCTCAGAACTTCGTGAGCTCACCAATCTTCGCTAGGTTCCAGTCCGCTCATTTGGGCTGTGTGTGTCCCAACGGCCGGTCCGCGAGGCGTTCAGGCACGCCCGAATGTGAAGGGCGGCATGAGCGCGCTCTCTGACCTCGGTCGGCCTCTTGCCCAGTCCTAACGGATACATCACACGGGTGGGACCGAGGTGATGTCGGCAGTACCACTTTCCCTCATGACAGGCGCTAGCGGCCGCGATCGGCCGGAACGCGTTGGAGCCGGAGCTAACCGTGGGCAGAGATGCCGCACAGACTACCAATGCAAGTCCAATCTCAGATGCCTACCTTGCATTCACATACGAGTGGCGAGCCCGTTTCCGCTGGGTGCTCTGCCTGGAGAACAACCATGACTGAGAGAAACCACTGGACGCAACTCTCGCGCAGACACCTGACGCGCCGAGCACTGCTTCGCGGCAGCGCTCGCGCTGGCGTCGGCGCTGCCGGTCTGGCCCTGGTGGGCTGTGGAGGCGACGATGACGACGTCCAGCAGCAAGCTGTCACGCAGGTCCAGCAACAGGACCAACAACAGCAGCAGGCCATACAAGAGCAGCAACAACAAGCCGCGCAGCAACAACAGGCCCAGCAGCAACAAGCGGCGCAGCAGCAGGCCACGCAACAGCAACAGGAACAGCGAGCTCAGCAGCAGGCCCAGCAGATCGAGGCGCAGGAGCAGACCCAGCAGGATCAGGCCGAGCAGCAGGCCGCGGTCTCCCGCTATGACAAAGCTCCCGTCGACGGCGGTACGATCGTGGATATCACGGCCGTCATCTTCGATTCCGCCGACGCCAGCCAGAGCGTGTCCAGCGAGGTCTTGCGGGTGCTCGGACGGATTCAATCGAAGCTGCTGCGATTCTCGAATCCGGACTCGGGCGAACTCGCCGCTGATCTCGCCTCCGGATGGGAGGTGCCGGACGGCCAGACCGTCGTGTTGCAGCTGCGCGAGGGCGTGAGCTGGCACGCCGAGGGGCCCGGCGCGGACCACCCTGCTTCTACAGCGGGGCGCACGCTGACCGCCGAGGACCTCGCGTGGAACATCGAACGGCAAAAGTCCGGCCTGTTGCAGGACGGCACGGAAGGCGCGTTCGGCCGCAAGGGCTACTGGAGCAACGTTGCCTCGATCGATATCGATGCCGGCGCAATGACGCTCAACCTGACTGCTCCGAATGCAGCATTCCTCCAGGGTCTCGCCAACGAGTTCAACCTCATGGGTCAGCCCGAACTCCTGATTGACATCGAACCGGATGCCGTCAATGTCTCCGCCGACAAGGTGATCGGGACCGGACCCTATATCCTCACCGAGTGGCTGCCCGGCGAAAGCATTTCCGCCGTACGCAACCCCGACTACCACAGCCCCGGCCCGCGGGCGCACAACTGGGTCTGGAACCAGTCCTTCGAGGATCCCACGGCCTACCGGATCGCCTTCGAGCAGAAGCAGGTCGACTCGATGCTGACCGGGGGCGCAGAACTGCTCCAGTCGATCCAGGCTGAGAACCCTGATTCGACCTTCCTCACCTACAAAGGCAGCGCCTTCCCGATTGCCGCCTACGTCAACCCAATCTTCGAACCCTGGAACGACCCGCGCATGGTGAAGGCGATCGACATCGCCATCGATCGGCGTGCGCTCATCCAGCAACTCGCGCAAGGGCTGGGGAAGGCCAGCGGACCCGTGCCGTGGGTGCAGGAGGCCTGGGCGATTCCGCAGGAAGAACTCGCCGAATTCGCGGCCTACAGTCTCGATCGCGAGGCGGCCCTGCAAGAGGCCAACGCACTCTGGAGTGCGGCCGGCGGTGCGGAGGCAGGCCAGATCGACTGGGTCAATTCCGATGCCTATGAGGCCACGCGGCCGGGCTCGACGGAGGCCGTCGCCGAGATGTTCAATCAGGCGTTCGGCACCGACCAGTTCCAAGGCGTCACCCAATCGTATGGTGAGATCTTCCCAGCCTGGTTCGAAAAGACGTTCACCACGTTCTTCTCGTGGATTCCAAACTTGACGGTCCCGGACGCACGAGCGGACCTGGCCGCAGCGTTCAAGACCGACGCGGCGGGCAACTACTGGGGCATCAGTGAGCCAGACGAGATCGATGCCAAGCTCGACGCCGCAACGCAGGAGTTCGACTTCGAAAAGGCGAACGCGCTTGTGCGTGAAGTCCAAGACTTCATCATCGAGAACGGTCAGTTCGGCCGTCACATCATCTACAACGCCGTCGAGCCGACGGTCGCGTGGAACTACCTGCACCCCGCGCTGAAGTCGGAGACCGAGGGCTACACCTTCGAGTCGGAGAGCCTGCAGGCCCTCGACTCATGGATCGACCCGGACGATCCGAGCATCGAAGGCCGCGCGGAGCCGGAGCCGCGACCGCTCTAGAAGCCGACGAGGCACGCGAGGAGTTCACTTAAGGGCCGGGACGCGAAGCATGGGCTTCCGCCCGGCCCCGCTCGTCTCTCGATAGGAAACCGCCAACGGACCAGTGCAGCAATACATCGTTCGCCGCGCGATTCTGAACATCTTCGTCCTGTGGATCGTCGCGACGCTGGTGTTCTTCGCCGTGCACGTCCTGCCCGGCAATTTCGCGTCCCAGCAGTTTGCCAGCGCGAACCTGGGCAGCGTGAGCCCCGAGGCGATCGCACGGGCCGAGGCGGTCCTTGGCCTCGACAGGCCCGTGTTCGAGCAATACGGCACATTCCTCTGGGATCTGGTGCGGTTCGACCTCGGCGAGTCGTTCCGCTCCAAGCGCTCCGTCTGGAACGAGCTCGGCCGCGCCGTGCCTTACTCCATTGAGCTCGGTGTCCTGATCGTCCTGGTCGGATTCACGATCGCCATCCCGGTCGGCATCATCAGCGCCGTCAAACAGGATCAGTTACCTGACTATGTCCTACGCGGCGGCGCGATCTTTGCCCTCGCGGCGCCGGTCTTTTGGACCGCCTCGATCGCCGTGATCCTTGTCTTGCAGTGGGACCTCTTCAAGATCGATGTTGACGGCCAGCCCCATCTATGGGAGAACCCGAAATCAGCCCTCCAGTGGTATCTGATCCCGATGTTCGCCGGCGGGATCGCGGGCACGGCGACGACCATGCGCCTACTGCGTTCGCAGATGCTCGAAGTGCTGCGGGCGGACTACGTGGTCACGGCCCGCGCAAAGGGGCTGCCCGAGCGCACAATCGTCATGCGCCACGTGCTGCGCAACGCCTGGTTGCCAGTGCTGACGGTCATGGGCCTAACGGTGGCCACGATCATCGGCAGCCAGATCGTGCTCGAGCAGATGTTCAACGTCCCCGGTGTGGGCCGACTGCTCTTCCAGGCCATCACGCTGCGGGACACGCCGCTGCTCGAAGGCCTCGTCCTGGTCGTGGCCTTTGTCGTGGTCTTCACCAACCTCTTCGTCGACCTCCTCTATGGGCTGTTCGATCCGCGTGTGAGACTCGCGTGACACCTCCCGACGCCTCCACCGCTCTGCCGTTCAGGGATCGCACCTCGCCGCTGACGCGCGTGACGAGCGCAGCCTTCGCGCTGGGGCGCTTCTTACGTCAGAAGAAACTCGGCGGCTTCGGCCTCGTCATCGTTCTCGGCTTCAGCGTGCTGGCCCTGTTCGCCGGAGCGCTGGGCCGCTACGACTCGACGTTCGTCTTCGATACAGAGAATCCCAACTTTAAGGCCGACCCGACGGTCGCGGAGCTGGCCGAGGATCCGGACATCGGCTCACCGCGTGTGGTGGCGCAGTTCCAGGCGCCGAGCGGCGACCACTGGTTCGGCACCGACAGGTTCGGGCGCGACATCTACGCGCGCGTGATTCACGGCGCCAAGCTCGCGATGATCATCGGCTTCGGCGCCTCGCTGATTGCCGTCGCCGCTGGCCTCATCATCGGGGTCATCTCCGCGTACTATCTGGGTTGGATCGACCTGATCTTGCAGCGTGTGATGGACGCGATCTATGCGTTCCCGTTCCTGATCTTGATCCTGCTGCTCGTGCAGATCTCGGAGCCGTCCACAAGAAACGTCGTGTTCGCCCTCGGATTCGGCGGAATCCCCTTCGCCGCGCGCCTGATTCGATCCGCGGTGCTCGCCGAACGCGGATCGGAGTACGTCCAGGCAGCCCGCGTGATCGGCGCCTCCGATTTCCGCATCATGCTGCAGCACGTGCTGCCCAACATTGGTGCGGTGTTGATCATCACCTTCTCGATCGGCATCGGGGCCTACATCCTGGCCGAGGCGACCGTCTCGTTCCTGGGCGCGGGGCCGCGCAACGAGATCTCCTGGGGCAGGATGGTGTCTTCCGGACGCGGTGCGCTGGACATTCATCCGTGGGAGAGCGTCTTCGCCGGTGGCGCGATCACGCTCCTGGTGATGGCCTTCAACCTGTTGGGCGATGCGTTACGCGATGTCCTGGACCCCCGCCTGCGCGGCGTCTGATTCCGGTTCGCGTCAGCCCGGCGGCAGAGAAGCGTGCCACTCGGCGATAGCCTGACCAATCGCGCCGGGAGAATCCTCCTGCAGGTAATGCAATCCGGGAACAGACACTTCCTGTTGGTTGGGCCAAGCTCGGCAGAACTCGCGTTGGGAGCCGGTCAAAATCGATCCCGGCTCTCCGTTGATGAACAACTTGGCCACGTCGCTCCCCTCCAGCCAACGGGAGTACTCATCGACGATTTCCGCGACGTCGGCAGGCTCACCTTCGAAGGGAATCTCCCTCGGCCAGGTGAGCGTCGGGCGTCGGGATTCACCACGCTCGGAGTAGGGACGCCGGTAGACGGACATCTCCTCATCGCTCGGATCTCGAAGCATGCCCGCGGGCAGGATGAACTCCACGAATGCGTTCTGCTCGAGCACCATTGCATCACCGGCCGGCGAGCGCAGGCCCTGGAAGAGCTCACGCGCGCCCTGGGGCCAGGCGTCCCAGGTCAGTGGCCGGACCAGCGCTTCCATGTACGCCAGCCCCGTGACCCGTTCCTGGTTCCGGTAGGCCCAGTGGAACCCCAGAGCGGAACCCCAATCGTGCACCACCAGCGTCACATCGTCGCCCAGGTCCACCGACTCGAACCAGGCGTCGAGGAACCGCCGGTGATCGACGAAACGGTACGAGCCGTCAGGCGCTTTGCCCGAGTCACCCATCCCCACGAGGTCCGGGGCCAGGCAGCGGGCCGAGCCGGACAGATGGGGAATGATGTTGCGCCACAAGTATGAAGACGTCGGATTTCCGTGCAGGAATACCACGGGAGGGCCATCGCCGGTGTCCACATAGGAGATTTCGGTTCCCTCAACGGAAACTCGCTTCCGCGGGTGGGAGTCAGCGGCTGAGATTGTGTCGTCGCTCAAGGTTGGCCTCCATGTTCGTCCGAAGGTTGCTGATGTGAGATAGGCGCGACGGCACCAATCGAGGTCGGCGCCGTGTGCTAGTCCAACACCTCGCCGGCGAGTTCCGCCATCTCTTCGAGCGCGCCACCTTCGGTGTCACTTCTCAACCAGATCGTCGCCCGGTCTGCCCCAGCCTCAGCCAGTGCCTCGATCGCTTCCCGAGTCCGGTACTGGCGAGGACCGCCGAAAGCCAGGACCTGGATCGATGCCGGGTCCCGGCCGGCTGCCTCAGCCAGATCGTTCAGTTCCTTACGGCCCCGTTCGATTTCTTCCCGATCGACGAAGTTGGCGTGGTCCTTGGACACGATGGTGGCAGCCCGGGCGGGCATCCAGCCGTCGCCGTATTCGACGACTCGCTTGAGCACATTCTTCGCCGTACCGCCCAGAAACACTGGCGGGTACGGCTTCTGGGCTGGCTTGGGGAACAGCTTGACCGGCGGGAAATCGTAGTAGGTTCCGTGGTACTCCGCCTCGTCCTGGGTCCACAGCTGCTTCATCGCCAGCATTGCATCTCGGGTCTGGGTCCAGCGGTGGTCGTAGTCGGCCCCCATGATCTCCTGCTGCTCACGGAGTCCGCCGGCACCGATGCCGAAGATGAATCGGCCGCGCGAGAACTGATCCAGGCTCGCCACCTTCTTCGCTAGGTGAAACGGGTTGTGTTCCGGTACCAGGCAGACCCCGGTACCGATCTTGATCCTGGTCGTGACGGCCGAGGCCCGGGACAACGCCACGAACGGGTCCGTCGCCGAGCTCGTGTCCACCCCGCTTATCGTGTCTGTCGGGAATTCCTGTTTCGCCTCAACAGGGATGATCGGAAGCTCCGGCACCCAGAACGACTCGAATCCAAGCTCCTCGGCCCGCTTCGCCAACACGGCCGGATCTATCGACGCGCTAGACCATGTGAAGATGCCGACATCCATGGTGCTCTCCCAACGGCGTCGAGTGTCCCAACGTTGGTTCGCAAGCTAGCACTTGGGACATCCTCGCTGCGACCTGAACGCCGCAGCGCGAACGGTCGGCGAGACGGCAATCGCAGCGTCGGTCAACTAGACTTCCGCTCCGGCGAGGAGTTCTCTGTCAGTCCGGTACCGCAGTGATTGGAAGCCTTCGTGACGAGCAGCACTGAGCTGGTCGCGTCCACCCGCGATCTGCGAGGCACAATCGACGCCGGCCGCGCCTGGGCCGACGAACATGCCCGCATGGCGCCGGAGGTGGTACGGGGACTCCGCGAGGCGGGGGTGTTCACCATGATCGCACCGCGCGAGGTCGGCGGCGCTGAAGTGGCATTCGCCGAGGGGATCGCGGTCTTCGAGGAACTGGGTTACTCCGACCCCAGCGCGGCGTGGCACGTCGCCAACTCGGCCTCCCTATGCAGTGCGGCCGCGGGCCTGGAGGCGGACGTCCGCGATCCGATTTTCGCTGGAGAGCCCGGCCCGTATGGCTTTGCCGGTGTCACGACCGTCCATGGGGAGCCGGTCGCGGGGGGATATCGCGTCAGCGGACGCGCTCCGTTCATGACCGGCGTGAATGACGCGCCCTGGGCGCTCTTCCACGGTGATGTCCACGAGAACAGGGCGGTCCGGAAGTTGGGCGGGATGGCCAATACTCGCCAGTTCATCCTGCCGGCCTCGGATTTCACCGTGGAATCCACATGGGGAGCCGCCCGGGCGATGCGCGGGACCGGCAGCGATGCCGCAACAGTGACGGATGCCTTCGTGCCGGAAGGCCTCGCGCGGCCAGTGATCAATCCGGCCGTGGTCATCGATCGCCCGATCTTCCGGATACCGGTGCTCGCGCACATGGGCCCGCCTGCGTCCGCCGCCATACTCGTGGGGATCGCCCGACGAGCAACCGACGAGACGGCCACGCGCCTCGCCGCGCGAACGTCCGGTTCGATCATCGCGCGCGACCGGGTCAGCTTTCACCAGCGCCTGGGCGAAGCGACCGCAGCCGTCGATGTCTACAGCGCTGGTCTCCAGGCGATGGCAGAGTCAGTCCGGGCGGACGCCCAGAGGGGGGAGCTAAGCCAGGCGGCGCAGGCGCGCATGTACGCCACGTCGCTCTGGGTTATGGATCAGACGCGAGCTTTGCTCAGCGACCTCCTCCTGCTCATGGGAAGCGCCTTCTACGCGAGTGCGAACCCCGTCGAAGCTGGTCTGCGGGATGCCCACGCGATCTGCGCTTCGCTGGAGAAATGGCGGGGGCTGCAAGAGGGCGCAGGCCGCGTGCGGTTGGGACTCGATCCGCAACTGCCGTCCTTCTAGACGCCGAGGTACGCCGTTAGTTGGTGCTTCGATTGGTCTGAGGTTGGCTCCGTCCTCAGCTTGTGAATGTGTGAGCGAAGGAAACCGGTCGTGCTCGACGGGAGTTTCGCCTTGGTCATCCAGTCTCACCAAGCGCCCGCGGGTAACCAGGCAATCTGCTCTCAAGCAATGCCTGCAACGACGACTGGCGGCGAACTCAGGCCTTCATTTCCGCCAACAGCTAACCCTCACTTCACCTCTCGGGCAGATTCGGCACAGCTACATCAAACGGCTCCACGGTTGGCGGTCGCGCCCCGGGATCTCACCAATAGGTCCAGCGGGAGCGTCAACTCAAGGGTTCTTGCCCTTAGGAAGTTTAGTGGGCCTGGCGATACCATCGTGCCCTCGTGATGCGGACCTCTACCTCAGATACGAGTCATCAGAGAGGCAATCCGATGCCTCGCCGTCCAATGCTGCCGACCGCTCGTCGCGTGTGGCACGCCTCGCTCCTCTTGCGGGCCACCACCCTCCCTACGTCCCAATTGTTCACTGTTTCGGCAGCCCTCTGCGCAGGCTGCTCAGGGGATAGCGAAGCAAAGTCAACTCAACAGATGTCGTTCCAGAAACTCGCCGACCACTTGATTGAAGACTTCCGGCCGCTCCCAGTACACGGAGTGACCGCAGCCTGCGACTTCAACGTACTCGGATCCCGCTGTTTGCTCATGCACCATGCGGACCGCCTCCGGATAGACGATCTTGTCTTGATCACCAACCAGGAACATCGTGGGCGCCATGAGTGCCTCAAGATCGTCCGTTCCAATACGAATGCCAGTCGGCATGTATCTCATATTGGAACGCGATTTGGTCAAGTTAAACGACAACCACTCCGGCAGGGGGAAGTTCTCGAAATTGAGTCTAATTCGCATCAGCAGCGCCATGGCAGGTTCGCGATCGGGATAGTCCTCGGCATAGGCCCGATCGAGCCCCGGGATGTCGCGGGTCCGTTCGTCATGCTCTTCAATCACGCTGTGCAGCTCCGGCCAATCCAGATCCCCCACGCAGTCACACATCACCAGCGCCGATACGCGGCCAGGATTTCGAACCGCGAAGCCAAGAGCAGTCCATCCACCCATCGATTGCGCGATGAGGGCTGCGCGTTCGATGCCAAGTCGGTCCAGTAGCACCTCAAGGTCGTCGACGAACCGGGTTGGCCCCTCTTGCTCCGGATCTGTCGACGCGCCGAAGCCTCGGTGATCGATCACGATGCAGCGAAAGTGTCTGCTGAAATGCGGGATCTGCTGAAACCAGGCGATCTGCGTTCCACCGCCCGCTCCGTGTAAGAAGACGACCGGGGGACCCTCTCCATACTCTTGGTAGTGCAGGTCGATGCCGTTGAGCTGCTCGGTTGGCATGGCGAAGTATCCCGATCTAGGAGTGAGCACAACTGCGGTCTGGACCGAAGGTAGCAATCCCGGTTTTGCTTCGCTATCTCGGAGACTCCGCTACGGGCGATGAGAGGGTGTTCGCAGTGAGCCCGCCATGAGAAGTGTGAAGACCGCGCAGTGTCGGAGGCGATGAGGGCTCACGACTGGAAGACATGCCGGTTGCTCGCTTGGCCTGCAATCGAATCATCGGCCGATCACGCTGACCGAGCAGTCGACAGTCACCGACCTTCTACACGCATTAGCGTATGACGCGAGATGTCAGACCGCATTCGCAGCGTGGTAGTCGTCGGTGGAGGAAGCGCCGGGTTCCTGGCAGCTCTGACCTTCCGACGTATGCTGCCCCGGATCAAACTCACGGTCGTCCATTCGCCCGAGATCCCAATCATCGGGGTGGGCGAATCAACCACCGGCCGAGTGCCCTTGCACCTGCACGAATCGCTGCGCATCAGCCGTGACGAGTTCCACCGGCAGGTTCGGCCGAGTTGGAAGCTGGGACTTCGTCTGGAGTGGGGCGCCGAGGACGTGCCCCACTTCAACTACTCATTCGATCGCTATCTCGAGAGACACGTGCCCGGTCTCGACAAGCGGGCTGCGTTTTACTGCCTGGCGGATCCCAGGGACTGCAGCGTCTTCAACGCGATGATGGACCGGGCCCGATCGCCCGTCACGCTGGAGGGGCGACAATTCGCCATCGACCCCCGCGCGGCGTATCACCTGCCCAACAAGCGCTTCGTCGAGTACTTGCAACGGCAGTCGCGCGAATCAGGCGCCGCGCTGATTGAGGACGAGGTGCAGGATGTGGTGCGGGCAGAGTCGGGTGAAGTCGAGCGTCTACGGCTAAAGAGCGGGCGCGAGATCGCGGGCGATCTGTTCATTGACTGCTCGGGCTTTCGTTCATTGCTACTCGGAGAGACGATGGGCGAGCCCTACTTGAGCTATGCCGACACGCTGTTCTGCGACCGAGCCATTATTGGCTCCTGGCAGCGCTACGACCGGATCCTGCCCTATACGACGGCCTCGACGATGGACCACGGCTGGGCCTGGCGGATAGACTTTCCCGATGTTGTCACTCGGGGATACGTGTTCTCCTCCGCCTTCTGCTCCGACGAAGAAGCGGCGCAAGAGCTACGGGCCAAGAACCCCGAACTGGGCAATGACTTGCGAGTGCTCGCATTTCCCAGCGGCCGCTATGCGCGCCATTGGGTCCGGAACGTCGTCGCCGTGGGCAATGCCTCGGGGTTCGTCGAGCCCCTGGAGGCCACCGCCCTCCACCTGATCGTCGAGCAGCTCTACAAACTCGCCGACGGGCTGATCGACTCGGACGCAATACCTACTGCCGAACTACGCGATGTCCTCAACGAGGCTTTTCAGATCGGCTGGGACGACGTGCGCGACTTTCTGGCGCTGCATTACCGGTACAACTACCACGCGAACACGCCATTCTGGCGCCACTGTCGCGCGGAGACATCGCTGGGTGGAGCTTCGGCGCTGGTCGAGGCCTACGAGCGCCTGGGGCCGTCGCTCCTACTGAAGCGGCTGATCGAAGGCGAGTACTTCGAGTACGAGGGCTACACATCCATGCTGGTCGGCCTGCGCGTACCCACTGCGGCACGGCGAGAACTCTCCAGCGACGAGGCCGCGGCATGGGCCGCGTATCAACGAGGAGTTCGCAACTCGGCCATGAGAACGATGCCGATGCGAGAAGCGTTGGAGCGCGCCCACGGCGCGGCGTCTGGCGCGCAGACCCGTGCCGAGCGCCGTCGACAGGCCCGCAACTGACCCGATTCAGGCACAAGTGGATGGCCCTCGGCGGGGCCGCGTCCCTGATTGACAAGCCAAAATCGACTCGTGATACTTGCGCATAACTGCAAGCTCCGCTATTTGGCATTAGCAGCGAGAGATCTGACATGAACGAGCGCAACTATTGGACAAGACTGAGTCGGCGGAAGCTCTCGCGACGCACCCTGTTGAGAGCCAGCGCCAGAGCAGGCGTCGGCGCCGCCGGCCTGGTGCTGGTGGGCTGCGGCGACGATGATGACGACGACGGTGCGCAACCCGCCGCCGCTCAGGCTCAACAGCAACAGCAAGAGCAACAGGCGCCGGCCGCGCAGCAACAGACGCAGCAAGAGCAACAGGCGGAGCAGGCAGCTCAGCAAGCCGAGCAACAGGAACGACAGCAGCAGGCCGCACAGCAACAGACATCTCAACAGCAGCAGCAGCAGCAGCAAGCACAGCAACAACAACAGCAGCAGGCGCAAGCGGTACAGGCCGCCCCCAGTTTGCCTCGCGGTGGGATCGTCAAATACGGCGCCGAGAATGAACTGATCGGTCAGAGCGGCATGGATCCCTCAACGGCCCTCACCCAATCAGGCCTCTGGCGCGCGATCTATGACCCGCTGATCTCAACGCGAGCCGACGGCGTCGTTGACCTCGATGCCTCGCTCGCCGAAGCCTTCGAGGCGGTAGACGACACCACGATCGTGTTCACCCTGCGCGATGGTGTGACGTTCCACGATGGCACGAGCTTCGACGCCGAGGCTGCCAGGTTCAACCTTGACCGCGCGGTCGATACCAGCATTCCCGCTGGCGGAGTGTATGCGGCGGCGTTCTCGGTAATCGAGTCAAAGGACGTGCTCGACAGCAACACCCTGAGATTCACTCTCACCGGACCCAATGCGGCGCTGCTGACGAATCTGCAAGAGCGTGGCGGCATGATGGTCTCCCCGACCCACATAGAAGCGACGTCCCTGGAAGATCTGCGCGTGCAACCGGTCGGCACAGGTCCCTACCGACTCGATATCTGGGAAAACGAGAAGTCCACGGTGCTGGTTCCGTACCAGGACAGTTGGCAGCGACGCGAAGACGGCGGGCCCTATGCCCTGCTGGACGAGTTCCACTACGTAGTGATCCCTGATGCGGTCGTTCGGGCCGCAGCGATCGAGTCGGGAGACGTTGATACCTTCGTGGCCCCGGACAGCCAGGTTGGGCTGCTATTGGACAATGACGATCTCACCTCCGTGGTGCGCAAGGGGTCCCTGCACCTCTCCTGGTGGGTGAACCATGAGCTGTATCCGGCGAACAACGTCGATTTCCGCCGGGCGCTCATGCACGCCTGGGATAAAGAGGGCGCCCGTGAAGTCTTCTACGAAGGCCGCGCTGACCTGGGCACCGCAATCCTGTCCAACGGGAACTGGGCGCATGCTCCGCAGGAGAACTTCCCGACCGAGTTCAACATGGATAAGGCCGAGGAGTTGTTGGTCCAATCGGGCATTCCGGAAGAGGACTGGGAGATTCCGATCACCGCCGCTTGGGCCGGCGCCGAGCCGATGTTCCAGGCCCTGGCAGGGAGTTGGGAGCAACTGGGCGTGCGTGTCATCCCGGCCACCTACGAGGAAGTCCAGACACGTCCCTGGGCCAATCGAGGGCAGGCGGCAGATCTCCACATCTTCAGCCAGGGCGGCGACCGTGGCGAACCCGATACCTTCCTGCAATTGGGACTAACCGAGAAGGGAACCTGGAACCTGGGCGGTGGACCTGTGCCTGAAGTCGAAGGCCTCGTCCAGGACGCGGTCTCCACCTATGACACCGAGGAGCGCCGAAGGATCTACGCGGAGATCCAGGAAATCCAGGCCGATCTCTTGTACAGCATCCTGCCCGGGCTGTACACGCCTCGCTACTTTTTCAGCCGCAACAACGTCGGAGGCGCCCAATTCGACTTGAACGGGTTTGAATGGTTCAAGGAGTTGCACCGGATCTCCTAGGCACATCCCGGTCCCGGATCTCTCCCCTCTTCGGCGGGGCGGGGCTCGACGCAGTCCGCATAGGGGTTGAGCGTGAGCAAGTTCATCCTGGCTCGGCTCCTTCAAGCACTGCCCGTCCTGTTCCTGGTCTCAATACTGACCTTCGCCGGACTTGAGTTGGTCCCGGGCGATCCGTTGCTCGCCGTGATTGGGCCCGCACAGGACGGTACCCAGCTCAGCGCGGAGGACGTTGAACGAATCAAAGAACAATTCGGTCTGCATGGCTCGCTACCGGAGCGCTACTTTCGTTACGTCGAACAGGTCATTCTGCACTTCGATTTCGGTACCTCGCTGCAATCGCAAGAACCGGTGACCAGGGTCATTGCCGATCGAATGCCGGTCTCGCTCTGGCTCAACGGCCTCGCGCTCGGATTGAGCATTGTGTTGGGACTGACGCTCGGTCTGCTCGCCGGGGTGCGGCCGGGAACCCGCGGCGATCTGGGCGTCACGTTTCTGGCCGTCGTCGGGGTAGCCGCTCCGAGTTTCTGGCTTGCCATTGGTTTGATCATTCTGTTCTCGGTCGAGCTCGGATGGCTGCCTACCTCAGGCTGGGTCAATCCCACTTCCGACCCCTGGGAGGCCGCGAAACACCTGGCGATGCCCGTCTTCGCGCTCTCTCTGGGCGGCGTCGCCGTGATCGCACGACAGACGCGCTCGTCCGTCTTGGAGATACGCCGACAGGACTACATCGTGACCGCGCGGGCCAAGGGTTTGACCAGCAGCGCGGTTCTCATTCGCCATGTACTGAAGAACTCGATGCTGCCGGTGGTAACCATCATGGGCCTGCAGTTCGCCGCCCTGTTCGGCGGTAGCGTGATCATCGAGCGGCTGTTCGCACTACCAGGACTGGGCCGCCTCGCATTTGACGCGACGCTCGCGCACGACTTCAAGATTCTGCAGGGAATCGTCTTCCTCGTCACGCTCGTCGTGATCGGGGCCAATCTGCTCACCGACATCGTCTACGGCATGCTCGATCCACGGATTCGATACCAATGACCGTCCGCGAACAACCGACTGCGTCGCTGCCCCGGTTCCGGCATCTGCAGGTGCCCACCAGCATCAGGGTGTTTCTGCACGATCCCAAGGCCCAGGTCGCAACGATCATCCTGCTGGTCGTCATCTTTTTCGCGGCCTTCGGCCCGGCGATCGCCCCATTCGGCGAGAACGAGCAAAATCTCCGGGCAAGTCTGGAGGGGCCATCCTGGACCCACCTGCTGGGTACGGATCAACTCGGGCGCGACATCCTCAGCCGCGCGATGTACGGCAGCCGCGTGTCCGTCAGCGTGGGACTGATCGTTGTCGCGATCGCGGCGGCTGTGGCACTGCCAATCGGGCTCAGTTCCGGGTACTTCGGAGGCTGGGTCGACGCGGTGCTGATGCGATTCGTCGACACCTGGATCTCGATCCCGCCGATCATCCTCATCCTGGCCATCGTGGCGATCGCCGGCACGAGTCTGGGGAACGTCATGCTGGCGATCGGGCTGGCCAGTTTCCCGGTCTTCTCTCGCTTGCTGCGCGCCCTGACGTTGTCGCTCAAGGCGCAGGATTTCGTCACGGCCGCCCGCTCCCTCGGGGCCTCCGATTTGCGCATCCTGATCCGGCACATCCTGCCCAACACGGTGCAGCCCTTGATCGTGCAAGGCACGCTACTGGTGGGAGTTGCGGTTCTGGCCGAGGCCGCGCTTAGCTTCCTCGGCTTCGGTGCGCAGCCGCCTCAGGCCACCTGGGGCAACATGATCGCCGAGGGCTTCCCCGTGATTCGCCATAGCTTGTGGCCCACCATCCTGCCAGGCGCGCTGATCATGCTGTTCGTGCTGGCGGCTAACTTCATGGGCGACCGCCTGCGTGACGTCCTAGACCCGCGTCTACGGGGCAGCCTCTAACCATCGTCTCACCCGTGCAAGAACCAGGAGACTCCGATGCCCAAGACCCTCAATGTCAGCGGCGCCAGCTTGATCTACGACGAGTTTGGAGATGGTCCCGACACGATCGTGTTCGTCCATGGGGCCGGCGGAAACCATCTCAGCTGGTGGAACCAGATTCCTCACTTCAGTCAGCGATTTCGCTGTGTCACCTATGAGGTCCGCGGCTGGGGACAGAGCCAGGACCTGTCCAGCGAGGGCCGTACCGCATTCGCCCGTGACCTCGGAGAGTTGATGAATCAACTGGAGATTGCCGAAGCGGCGCTGGTTGGTCAGTCGATGGGCGGCTTTTCAATTCTGCCTTACGCAGTTCGCAATCCCGACCGGGTGACAGCGCTGATGATGGCCGACACAATGCTCGGTATTGGCGACCAGGGACTGCTCGACGACATGCGGACGGCAACCGCCGCGGCAGCCGAGAATGCGCGGCTCGGCGGGATGACCCGCATGGTTGGCCCGGCCTATCTTGAGCGCTCGCCTGAAGGCGTCTTCCTCTACAACCAGGTCCGAGCGCTGAATCCGCCTCTGGACCTCGATCGACCGTTGTCGTTTGGCATCGAGGATGGCGCCATTGCGGTCGAAGATCTGTCAGCGCTGACGATGCCAGTCTTGTTCCTGGCCGGCGCCGAAGACGCGATTATCCCCGCCGCTGTAATCGAACGGGCCGCTGCGATGGTTCCCGGCGCTCACTACGTCGAGATCCCTGAGGGCGGACACTCCGTCTACTGGGAGCTTCCCCAACAGTTCAACGCCGCTCTCGGGGAGCTGTTAGCCGTGGCCTATTCCTAGCCTTGTCATCGAAGTTGCCCGATGAGTCAATGACGAACAGAAACTCGGAAGGCCTCAGTTCCACTCTGCAGCTTATGCAGCTCCTTGCCGACTTACTGTCCCCTGCGCTCCCAGGGTTCACGCATCGGGCCTCGCCCTAACCCGCGCCTAACGCACAAGAGCCGATCAAGATCGGAAATCGTTGCACGTAGCTCAACCAGTAGTTGGTGGGCGAAACGCTACCGAACTGCGAACTTTTGAGTGGCAAGTGCCGCTTTGAGCGCTAAGAACAAAATGGTCACTAAACAGGATGTTGCACCCACAATCTTCGTCCGGTAGAGCTGCGCTGTTCCATCTAGGTCGTCATATTGCATCAGGTGGAAACTGCCAAGCGGCTTCACGAGTCATTGCTGCGATCACCACGCCCTGTCGGTTGCCCGCGTCAAGCCCGAATCCCGGCCTCCTTGAGGAACTGCGACGGTTCCGCATGGCGCTCGCCGTATCTAGTGCGCCTGCGCTGCGGCCACGTCAGGAGCAATGTCCGCGACGCCCGGGTCACTGACACATAGAAGGCTCTTCGCTCGTTTTCGAGATCTGATTCGTTGTCAATTGAGCGGTAGTCGGGGAACGATCCTTGGGTCAGACCGACCACGGCCACAGCCCTAAACTCAAGACCCTTCGATTGGTGCGTTGTCAAGAGTCGGATGCCAGGCTCGTCAGGCCGCGTCTGCTGAACACGCAGTAGGAACCGAAGCAGTCCTAAGCCGCTTCTTTCCTGAGCATGGGTGCTCGCGCGATACTCGGCCCACCAAGCGAGCAATCGATCCAGGTCCGGGCCGTGAAAGTACTCACCGGTTGCGATAGCGCTCCTCACAGCATCAAGACCCTCTCCGTCGAGGTTGCTTCGGCCTATCAGGTCAGCAATAGGGAGTATGGGAGTATTGGAGACCGTCGCACAGAGTTGACTCAGGGTCCGATCACCTTCACCGATACCGGAGTATTCGTCCACCAGGTTGAACAGCTCGTCGTCAATGCGCCTCCAAGCCGGCTGGTTTCGTTCGTTCACCCCTACTTCTAGAAGCGCAAGGAAGAGCCTGGCTTCTGGAGTCGCAAGTAGGCTCTCAGCGTCGACCCGAAGTGACAGGCCGTAGCTCCGCTTTTCCAGTTCCTGCTGAACGTCGTCAAGCGCATACCTTGTTCGAGCGATCACGGCGATGTCTTCGGGAGCAAGCTGGTTCCACTCCCCAGGCACCAGGCTTGAAGAATCGATGCCGCTTTGCAGTAGGTCGTCAATCCAACTGACTACGACCTGAGCCTCTTCAGCTGAGTCCTCGGCCTCGGCTGCGCAGACCGAGCCCGGGGGGGTTCCAGGCGGCGTGATGGCATCGGTTCTGGGAGGAGTGAAGTGATTCGCGACCTTACGAGCCAGAGATAGGATCTGAGTTGCGCACCTGAAGTTGTTCTGGAGTTCGAACTCCGCAGATCCTGGTCCTGCGAGCTTGCGTGCCCACTTGATATCCCCGCCAGCCCAACCATTGATCGACTGTCGATCGTCAGCGACGACGAACAGCCCCACGGAATCAGCGACAATCTCTCGCAATAGGGAAGACTGGGCCTGTGTCAGGTCCTGTCCCTCGTCTACCAGAACGTGGCCATACGTCCGCCTAATCCTCCTTAGGACTGATGGGTCCAACTCGAAGAGCTCCAGAAGCTTTGTCAACATCCCTGCGAAGTCGATCCCACCTGCATCGTCCATGGCTGTCAGGTAGGCGCCATAAAGTTCGGGTAAGCGGAGGGACAGTGGGCCAACGACCTCGTTCGGCGCGTCTTCTGGCGACACGAGAGCGGTACGCATTGAGTCGATGCGGCGCAATGCATCGAGCAGGACCGGCTGGTCTGGATACGGCTCCCCGACCGAATCAAGAAACCTCCGTAGCAGATCCACCCGATCTCGCGGGTCTGCATAGACGACCACGTCTGGAGCGACGCCTACTGCTCGACCGGATCGATGCAGCCAATCCAATGCGAATCCGTGAATCGTGTCCGCATCGACTCTCCAAGCCTCTTCCCCGATGGATTGAGTCACTCGAGCCTTCAGCTCGCCCGCCGCCTTGACGGTGAAAGTGACCGCCAACACACGGAATGATTGGCCTCGACTCTCATCGAGCAATCGTTCAATCCTCCGAATCAACACCTCTGTCTTGCCACTGCCAGCCGGAGCAAGGACCAGACTCTTGCTGGCTGTCGAGTTCACTGCGGCTTGCTGGTCTGGCGTTAGGTGAAGTGGCGAGGCCATGGTTACTCCTCCTCAACCGCAGGGCCTGGTTCAAGGGAGACTGGGCTGGCGAGACTTAGAGCGCCCTTTACTCGATTCGCCAGATCAACGATAGGCGGCGGAGCTTGCTTACGGTTACTCACTGCGGCTCGAGCAACCAGTTCGCCAGACCAGCCCTTCGTGTCAGCCAAGAATCCCAAGTAGTCCGACTGGAATTCAGGCGCGTACGCCGGCAGCCGTGGCTGGCCTGCCCGGGGATCAGGGGGTTGCCACGAGGCGTGTTCGTTTGCGACCATCTCAACCTCGTGGTGGTAGCCCGCATCCAGGAGCAACTGCTCTAGCTGTTTCGTCCCGCTCATCACGACCTGGGGATGCGCTTCTGACAGTGGAGCCCCGTCCGAACCAAAGCAGCCCTTGATCGAATTGAGGCCATCCGAGTCGTTGTCGACAAATGCGACCCAAGGAATCCTGCCGAGTTCTTCCAATGCCTCGATGACCTTTCTCAGCCACTCTTGGGATTGCCCCTGCATGTCGAGGAGTGTCACGCCGAGCCCGCCCACATCACGATCTAGCAGAGGATCGAGTAAAACAGGAATCGTCGCCCGCTCTGCGGCCCCGTCAACAAGAATCACCAGCCTCGCGAAGAACAATTCTCCCAAGGGGCGCGAAATGAACCTTCGGAAGACGGCGACCTTTCGGGCCGTTTCACGGGACAAGGTAGACACAGAGGTTCCTTCACCCGCCGAGCGGATCAATCGGATCGCAGGGAGATCAGCTTCTCCAACCAACACGTTGGAGTGAGTGGCAACAACGGCCTGCCCCTGCAAGGACTGAATCGAATGATGCACGGCCGCCTGCGCTTGCGGGTGCAGGTGCGCCTCCGGCTCTTCCAGCAAGGTCACGAGGTGCGGACGGATACCTTGATCGACGCCGATTCTGAGTTTGCATAGCGCAAAGTAGACCCGCAGCGCTGCCAGGCTGCGGCTGCCTGATCCTTGGAGGCGGATTGGGAGGGACGGACCGTCGTTCCCGCCGCCAATCACCACGTCGACGGAATGGATCAAGTCCTCTATTCGTTCGGGGAGCGGACGAATCTCGACATGCTCAATACTCGACTGCGCACCCCTCATCTCCAGCAACTCTTCCTCAAGAGCGCCGAGCGTTGGACTTGCCTGACGCAAAGAGCTTCCTAAACCCCCCAAGCGCTCTTCTAGGTCTTTGCGAGCCGATTCGGAGATTCCGAGCTCAGCGAGGACCTGTCCCCAGTTCGAAGTACGTCGCGCCAAATCGGAAGAGAGATCGCGGGATGCCTCGACCACATGTGCTGACAGTAGTTCCATCACCTGCCTGCTTGGGACCAGGTTAGATTCCTGCCAATCTCGCTCTGCCTCAACCCATGTCAGGTACCTGCGCGTCCAGGAAAGGAAAGCTGACTCTTGGCTTGGCTGGAGGATCATTCGGATCGCAGTCCATTCTCCTCCGCCCGGCCGGTTCCCGTAGTTCCCATCCAATCTCTGCGCAACGACTTCGGAAAACTCCTGACCGGAAGAGCGGAGCACTAGGTCAATGGTTGCCTCGTCAACGACTGAATCTGAAGTGCGATGCAAGTCGTCTTGCATGGGCCTATGAAAGCCGCAGGCGGTCGCAATCGCCAGCAAGATGGACGACTTGCCAGAATTGTTCTCCCCCACGAGAAACGTCGTACCTCTCTCAAGAGGTATCTGCGCGTCAACGATGCTCCTGAAGTTTGCAACTCGAACCTCTTCAATCCACAGGTCCGCGACAGGTCCTGTTGTGAAGGGATTCCCATCCGGTGTTGACTCAAGGTTTGGCATCGTGGGAGCTCGGCCTCCTGGGTACACGCTCGGCATTCGAGTTCTCGCTGTTGTCCGGTTTCCCGAGAGGCAATCGACCTTCAGGCTACGTCGTTTCGGGGCCAGGGAAGCGAGTCCGCAGCGACATAGGCCCCGCTGGGGGAGACTCCGCCTGCGTTCCTCCAACTCCATCTTGGAACGATCGACACCCGAGAGAAGGAGGCATTTGGGTCGAACAGACGCAGACGCCGACGAGGTTGGCGATGGGTTGGACTATGCAACGCTAGGTGTGGAGGGTTTCGACCGTCACAGACAAGTGTCTCTTCGAACCTGTACAGTCAGTCCGCCGTCAGACCATCGCCGGCACTCTCGCGGCGCATCGGACACAGGACTCTCCGCGCCAAGTCTCCGAGGGTCGGTGCAGAGTGACCTCTCCTGACCGCTCACTGCAGCAGATGTCTGGTCGCACCGCAACCCTCAGTCTTTGATCGCCGGGATCGGAACACTGGGCGGATTGACCGCCGAACGCGGAGAAACAGGTATCGGATAAACCTCTAGCCACTCTCGACCGGTGATCGACTGGGAGCCGTTTCGCACTGTCATCGCGATCATTTCCTGATGCACTTCCAGTGCACCGTATCGAAAGGGCCGTCCAACGGGAGATTTGCCCGCCAGCCGAAACACCTGAGCCCACAGCACGCCGAGATCGTGTGGAATCTGCTTCGCTTCATAGGCGTCCGCGAGCTCGTCGAAACGAGCCTCGAGCTCGATGAGCGCCGGCTCGGTGGCGAAGAGGTCGATTTGGTTCGCCACCTCGTTCCTCTCGCGGCGCGCTCGAACGGCGCGTTGAAGCCTGAAGCGTTGTCGACTGACTGGGGCGGTGTTCCAGATCGTGATCAGGGCGACAATAGTGGCTCCTACTGAGCCCAGCACCACTAGCACCGTCATGACTCGCTCCAACCGACGGAAGACTCCGGCAAAACAGGCTTGCATTGGCCAGCGTAAGGGGCCCATCATCCGGCTCAAGAGCGCAGACTGCAGCGCGCGCCGGCTCGGCTCAATCAGTTCGCAGTTCGGTACGTCTAGGTCCGAAAAGTGGGCAGTCGTGTACTGAACTGCGAGCTTTTGAGTGGATTGTCGACATCTGAGAGGCGTAGTGGATCCGCAGTTGGCATGGCGACAGGGGGAGCGATGCAGCCGATCAAGGGACGCTTGGCTCAGGCACCGGAGAATGCGAACGCTGCCCAATGGAACGGCTCAGAGTAGGGAACTGGGCTGGTTGAGGACGGGGCCCCGCGCAAATCGCGTAACGCACGCAGCGCTGGCTGATCCGAGGCAACGGTATCGATCTCCGTCTGAGTCGCATCGCGGAGCCAGAGCTGGGCTCTCCGAGGGCCGGCCGCGGGTTGCATATTCAGCTTGAATGTCCCCTCGTAGAACTTGTAGGCGAAGAAGGCCGAAGAGTCGTCATGGATCTTCCAGAGGCTTGAGATTACGCCTGCGGCCCCGGCGGCCAGGAATGCGGAAGCGAGGCTCAGAGACTCATCGATCTCGTCGCTGCCCTGAGGGACCCCCGTCTCGCATGCGGATGCAAAGACGAGCCGAGCCGACACGTCGAGGTTCGCGATCTCAACGAAGCTAAGTTGTTCCGGACCGGCGAGGGAGACCGAGGCGGAATAGAGTGGAGCGTCCAGCCGAGAGCCAGCGTGGCACGCGAGGTGGATGTGCGTGCCAGACGGTAGGGCATCGAGCAAGCTCTGTTTGGTCGCTTCCTCGCGAAAGAGCATGTGTGACCGACCCGGAGGTGCGAAGCTGCGGACAAGTTCCGCCTCGATTTCCGCCCCCCGGAGAGGAATTGGATTCGGCAGCGGGTTGGCAATCCCCACAAGCCGCACAGCCTCTCCGTGTCGTTGCTCCGCGCGCAGGGCGCAAGCGGCGTGAATGCGAGCGGATGGAGCGTAGGTCACCTCAAAGTCATCCAATAGGCAACGGCGACCGCCATGCCCGGTGGGCCAATCTATGGCGTGCAGAGGCAACAGTCCCAGGCATCCGGTAGCAACGAGCGTCACTCCCACGGCCCCTCGCCCAGCCAAACACTCGCTGAGCTGGCACAACAGCTGCTCGCCGAGCACGTGGGATAGGGCTGACATGGACGAGTTCAGTCGCTCCTGAGCCAGAGAGCGAGCGACCACCAGTGCAGCTGTCTCCACGTCCGCGAGCCTCGGGTCGGTGTCCACGAGTCGCTGAATGATCGCGCCCGTGTCGCATTCGGGAGCGTGGATCGAATCGAGTTCAACGTCGCCATTGGCGTCCCGACCAACAATGATCGCGTATGCGCCGTTCGCCGCGGCCCCCAGGTAGACGAGCGGGCGCTGCGACTCGACAGCCTGGCCAAGCTCGACCAGATCCGGAGCATCGACTGTGCGCGCATACGTCGGAAGGTCACGGATCGCGGCGCGAACGGACTCCTGCCGGTCCGACAGGTCCAGCTGTGAGACTCGCTGCAGCCCGAGGATGTCGCTGCGCTGCAAGGTGCCGAGATCCAGGATCTGGGCGCCTAGATTCGGATCGAGCTGGGACACTGTGTCCAAGTCCAAGAGCTCGGGCAATGTCAGCAGCTCGAGTTCACCGGCGCGGCGCCGTTCCGCCGACAGGGCGGCCTCCGCCAGCCGTTCAACTCTGACAAGGGCGCTTACCGCGCAGTGGAACTCTGTGTTCGCCTCCTCGTAGAGTTCCGACATTCGATCGCGTGAGCGGGCCCGCCGGGCAATCACGGCCGCCGCTGCTTCCACGAAGTGAGCGGCGGCATCGGCCGCGAGTTCGAAGTCGCCGAGCTCCTCTGCGAGTGCACGGAGCAGCAACCCGGCCTGACGGGCGACCTCCGGGTAGCTCACGTTCGAGAGAACGGACAGCGATGCAGTGAGCGCCTCGACTGCCCCGTCGGCGTCGTCTCTCGCCAGACGAACCTTACTGACCACGAGCCAGGCGGAGCCGAGTTGATGCGGTAAGTCAGCACTCGAACACAGGCGCACGACTTCGAGTCCGCTCGCCTCCGCGCGGTCGAACAGGCGCTCTTGCGCCTTCGGCTCTCCGTCAAGCAACCGCGCGAGCTCCAACCTCTGGACCGCGAGGTTGTGCTCGGCCTGGACGTGCATAAGGGTGTCTTCGGCGGCAACCGCGGCCGTGCGCGCCTCGGCGCTGTGGTGGATGGCCTGGCGAACGTTGGACACTCGATTGCCAGACTCGGCATGGGAGTAGGCGATGGCGAGGTTGAGCTGCGTGAACGCCCAGTCGCGAGGACTTCGAGCGAACGAACGATGGCGGAGCGCCTGTTCGAACAGGATCCGCGCGGCATCGAAGTCTCTAGCACTCGCGCGTTCGATCAGGAACAGGCCCAGATTCGTCTGCGCCATCGCCAGAACATCGCGGTCTTCGAACTCGTCCAAGAGGTCGAGCGCCTCCGTCATGTAGTCGATGCCCTTGCTCAAGTTCGCATCAGGGTCGCCCTTCGATCGGTTCCGGTAGCCCCGGCCGAGGTTCATCAGCAGAGCAACGCGATGCGGCGGATCATCGAGCTCGGAGTGGGCATCCATGATGGAGAGCGCCCGTCGGTTGAGGGTGATTGCATCCTCGACGCTTTCGGCGGCGGACGCGCTCTCATCGCGATCCAGTGCTGTGGCCGTTACTGCTGCTGCTTCGAGCTCCAGCTTCAGATCGGAGCCCGGCCTCAAGGCGGCCAACAGCGCTCTGCCCGCCTGTGCCACTTGCACCGGGTCGGTTCCTCGCCTGGCATCTTGATATGCGGACCAGAGAGGGATGAAGGTCCGTTCGAAGTAGGCGCGCAAAGTCGCTTCCTGGCGTTGCCAAGCGGTGGCGTAATCGCCCATTCTGCAGAGACCGACCGTTTGTAGCAGCATGCTCGCGCTTGGATGTGCGTCTTCATCATCTGAATCGGCAAGCTCTCGCAAGAAGTCCTCGGCTTCATCAGACAGCACTTCCGGATGCCGGCCCACAATCTCACGTAGCTGGTCTGCTCCTGTTGCCCGCTCCAGCTCCTGGAAACCGGTTACCAACCGCATCGGCATCTGGTGCGCCTCGACTTTCTGAAGCAAGCTCGTGTAGGTAGCAGGATGGTCCGAGGAGCCAGCTGCCCCTCTCCGGGCGGCATCCAGATCGCCGTCAATATCTCGTCCTGCAGCTGACTCGAGCTCTTCGAGCGTGGCCAGCAATGCCGGTCCCGGGATCTCCAATCGCGCGTCATTCAACTCGCTCCAGACCGCTTCCACGACGTCCCCAAGGCTGTCTAGTGGATCCTCCTCCTCGTCCGGTTCCTGAGCCGCAATCAGCGGCGCCGACCTGGCCATGCGCAAGATTAGGATCGGTTGGCAACGCTTCATGCGTCGGCGGCACTCTGGACAGTCGAGGTAGATGAGCTCCAGCAACCGCTCAATGAGATCAGGACGCTCCTCCGCGTCCACAGCCAACCAGGTGTTCTTGGAAGTCACTGCACCACAGTGGGAGCAAGGCCAGTCAGCCACTCGGATCTGGGAAACTGTCACGCTGGGATCCGATTCGTCACCATGGACATCCGCGCGTTACGCGCACGATCTTCGTCGATCGTACGCGCTACCTGCTGCCCTTCGGATGCCCACAGCTCAATCCAAAGTCGCCGCCAAGGACACACAAACCGATCGCCAGCGAGCCACTGACGATGGCGCAGGTAAGGGGATGGTTGTCATGGGAGAACGGCGCAGCGAGAACAGCGCCACGACGGCCGAAAACACAAGGAAGATTGCGACTACCACCACAGTTGCAGTGAGGCCTGAAGCAGCCGCAGTCAGAGCCAGGGTCCCGCATACGGGCGTGAGCCTCAGCCAGCCAATGCCGCTCAGAAGGGAGAAACCAATCAGCATCGCGAGGCTTGAATGCAGAAATGGCCCGAGCGCGCATTCACCGCCGTGACTCAGTGACGACTCGAAGAGAATGTACCCGAAGATTGCGAAGACGACAATCACGGCGATCACGGCGTTCATGATCGCCACGACGCGGGGAAACAGGGGCAACCAGATGATTGCGAACGTCGCCGCCAGCACTGTGACCAGCCAATGGCTGAGCGGGAAACCGTCAGCCCCACCAAGGCCGAGATCGACGCCGGCGTCCACGTGCTGACCATTGGTCCGATGGCGCTTGGCGTCAGGCGGCGCAAAAGCAAGCGCCCCGCCGAGCCGTTTCTAGAGAACGTGAGGATGGACAACCACCGTCGAGAACGGGACGTGGCGATTGTGTTCGCCCGCCCGCCGATGTGTCGCGGACCCGCCGAGCAGCTCGCCAAACAGCTGGGCGAGGCCCAAGAACCGCCGCCGACCGTCACCGTGACCAACGCCGACGAGTTGCTTCAAGAACCCATCGTGGAGACTTCACGGAAGCGTCCGGTTGCGTTGCGGCTGCAGTGGGCGGATCGTGTTTGGGGCGGCGGCGAGGGTCCAGCAGTCGACGTCGTAGCGCTGCACTTGCCGAGCGGAGCGACGCTTTCATCCTGGTTCAGGGCGTTCTTGACCGACATCAGCGAGTTCGACCAGAAGCGGGTGCCTGAGCCTCCTTCTCTGTTCAGCGATCCGTCCCACTGGTACACGCCCCACGAGGACGCCATCGCCGGCGCAATCTCCGAGATCGAGCGCGAGAGCGCACGCCTGGAGCGTGAACGGCAGCGTCTCGAAGAGGAGCTCGCACGAGAGGGAAGTCGGGCCGACGCGACCGTCCGACGAACGATCTGGGAAGACGGCGATGAGCTCGTCGACGCGGTCGGCAAGATGCTGGAGGAGATGGGCTTCAGCGTCGAGCAGATGGACGAGGCGAAGCAGCCCGACGAAGCGAAGCACGAAGACATGCGGCTGACGCTCGCCACCCAACCAATGTGGGAGGCAATCGTCGAGGTCAAGGGTTACACCAGGGGCATCAGAGCCAAGGACGCCCAACAGGTGCGGATGCCCAGAGAGCGCTACAACCGAGAGACAGGACGAGAACCGAACCTGACGATCTGGCTGGTCAACCCGTGGCGCGAGATGGAGCCATCAGACCGACCCAATCCCGACAGGCAGATTGACGAGAGCGCCGAGATTGTCGGTGCCGTCTGCCTGCACACAACGGACCTCTATCTCCTGTGGAAGTCGCTCAAGACCGGCGACAGCTCCCTGGACAAGATTGTGCGGCGGTTGGTCGAGGCCGAGGCTGGACTGTGGCGACCGTCCTTGAATCCCTGAAGCCCTGCTGCCATTCCGCCAGGGTCGTCACTTCGATCATTCATCGTTACGAACGTCCTCCTGCCTTCCAGACCACGATCGAGACATGTGCACTTCGTCCAAACCACGCAGCGATTCGACGGCCGCCGCGTTATGCTGGAGTCCGGGAGGGAGCCCGTGATCGGCGCGGGCCTTGAGCCCCGGCGCGATAGCGTACCGGTCCTGTGAGGGCCTTGAGCCCCGCTCCCTCCCGCAACTCACCTACCCTCTAAGGCTGTCGACACTCCGCTGACATCGCGCTCAGCTCTTTGCACGAGCGGCCCAATCACGGCTCAGGCATGCGCTCAAATGGCGTAGCGCGTCGAGATTGCAGCGGTACTTGTCCGTCGCCTAGCTCATCTCGGCCAGCACCGTTTCGGTGCTTAGTGGGTCCTGGCAGCGAATCGGTTCGCTCGACTCAGGCGTGGTCGCCACCCGCGCTTGTACTCCGACTCGTAGGCCTGGTCCCGCAGGCGATTGCCTAGCGCTTCACGGCAACTGGATTCTCGTGGGATCTGGAAGTCCCAGACGATCGCCCGCCTGGACAACGGACCCGGCCTCGAGAAGGCGGGCCAGTGCCACCTGCGCCCGTCAGATCCATTGACAACGTCGCTATTGAACGCGATATCCGTCCCGACGGAGGAAGCGGGCATGCTCAACCGTATGAATTCGTGGCGATCTCTGCGAGCGAGGCTTCAATCGCCATCAGTTGGTTCGCGATGTCAAAGGCAATCTCCTCCTGGCGAAGTGCCGTCACGATGGTGGCTACGCGGTCCGGATCGAATGCCGGATCCTCGATTTGCCAGAGGTGCATCTGCACGACAAGTTCGCTGCTCAGGGCGATTTGCTCAACAGACAAGACCTCACGCGTGTTGAGGTCCGCAAGGCGATCCGCGTGGCTCAAGATCTCGCGTAGCTCATCCAATGTGCGGCTTCGGCTGCTGGTCATCGCGAACTCCATTCCTGCAAACGGGTGTCTCGAGGTGACTTGATGGCAGACCTTGGTGATTAGTCCTGTGCGCCCAACGACTGATCATCTTCGGGAGCGACAAGCATGCCGTTCTGCTCCACCAACTCCCGGCTAGCCCGCAGCGCATCAATACGCTCCTCCAGACTCGCGGCGATGTCCGATCCAGTGCGTCGGTACCCAAACTGCCGCGCCGTCTCGCGCACTAGGTCGTCTGGAGCTGCCCCGAAAGTCGCACGTGCCACTCGCAAGAGGCCCGCGTCGAGTTCGATGTCTGAGACTCGATCAATCCGTCGCTTTCCGTCGCGACGCGGACCCGGCTGTGCGTGGTTGTCTCGCGAGTGCAGGAAATCGCTCGGATCTCGGAGCACGTTCCCTGTCTCGACTGACGTTGTGAGAGCCGAGTCGAGGCGCTTGCGGATGTTCGAACCCACTCGCCGGATGCCGAGCGCCGTTCGTAAACGCTCTATCACCGTCTCAACATGAACCGGCTGCTCCTTCGCGACGATCTGATTGACCAGCGAACTGAGCCAACGTTGCGGAACGGCCTGTGCATCGACAGGTTGTCCTTCGTAACTGAAGCGCTCATAGTCATCGAACAGGCTTGCCGCCGATGGATCTGTCACAGGTTTTTCTGCCAGACTCTGGGGCTCTGGAGGCTGATTCCCTGAAGTATCTGTTGGAGCCACATCAAGCGCGGACTGGTCTATCGCCGGCGGTGCTTCCGTGGGCGCAACTCGGGCTAGTTCCAGCGACTTTTCGATCGCAGCCAGTTCCGCTTCTGGATTGCGAATCCACGCGGTCGACCAGACACGATGGATGCGCCAGCCGAGCCCTTCAAGCATCTGTTGTCTCAGCCAATCGCGGTCACGCGCCGCCGGCGAGCTGTGGTAGGTCGCTCCATCGCATTCGATGCCGAGGTCGAAACTGTCGCCGACTTCCGAGCGAATGGCCAAGTCGATTCGATAGCCCGAGACGCCGACCTGGGCCTCGACCCGGTGTCCGCGGTTGCGCAGCGCGGCTAGTACAGCCTCTTCGAACGGACTCTCGGGCTCGCCCGCTCCCGACACTTCGGCCTCGAACGCAACCGATGGGTTGCGCACGTATTCCAGGTAGCGACGCAACTGGCGCGCGCCGGCTGCTTGCGACGTAATCTGTTCTGGTCGGATCGAGTGGACCACGATCATGGATCTTCGCGCCCGAGTGACTGCCACGTTCAGCCGGCGTTCGCCGCCCTCGCGGTTGATCGGCCCGAAGCGGTTCGGCACGTTTCCGGTAGGAGTTGGTCCGTACCCTATTGAGAAGATCATGTGGTCGCGTTCATCGCCCTGAACATTCTCGAGGTTCTTGACGAAGAAGTGTTCGTCCAGGTCTTCGCTGAAGCGGTCATCGAGATGGCGGTCGAGCAAACGCCGCTGCTCGATCAGGTTCTCGATCAAGTCGGCCTGCGCGCGGGAGAGCGCGACGACGCCAACGCTCTCATCGGGCGCGGTCTGTTCCATCAGCTCGAACACGATCTCAGTGACCTGCTCCGCCTCAACTCGGTTGGTGCGGCTGCCGCCCGCGTCGTAGGTGGCGTCCTCCAGGTAGACATCCCGTACACAGACCTCGTCAGACCCTGGTCCCGGGAACGTAAGCAGTCGACTCTCGTAGAAGGCGTGATTCGAGAAGCGGATCAAGCCTTCGCATCGGCTGCGGTAGTGCACGCTGAGCCAGCTCTCGCCCACATTGCGACCGACCTGGCCCACCATCACGTCGAGAATGCTCTCCCGTCCTTCGAATGCATCATCGGCCGCGTCGTCCTTACCGTGGGGGTCATCATCATCCGTTCCTGTAGAGCGGAAGAAGTCTGACGGCGGGAGCTGGTGGCGATCACCCGCGACAATCACTTGCCGTGCCCGCTCAACCGCGGGCAGTGCATCCTGCGGCCAAACTTGCGAAGCCTCGTCGAAGATCACCGCGTCGAACTCGACCCGTTCGCTCGCCAGCGGAGAACCGGAGAGGTACTGGCTCACTGCGAGCGGGCTCATCAGAAAACAGGGTTTGAGCGTCAGCAGCAGGTTCGGAATCCGCCCGATCAGGTTGCGGACCGACATCTGACGCCTGCGCTTGGAGAGTTCCTGATTTAGGATGGCCAGCTGACCCGCTTGAATCGGCGTCGAGTGCTGCTGGGGGTATCGGTCGAACACCCGCTCCCGAACACGTTGCCTCGCGGCGATCGGCATCAACTCGTCGAGCTGCCGGAAGCGGGACCGGACTTCCTCCTGGTCGACGCGACTGAACTCACGTAGCTCAGGCTCGGCACGGTGAGTTCCTTCCAGCCAGGAGGTGTAGATGCGGCGCTCGACAATTCCTGGCACGTCAGACGCCTCCTCGGTCCGAGCCCGGATGGCCGTTGTGGCTCCATCGCTGAGTCGCCCGTCAAGCGCGCGTGATGCCTCCCGGTACTCCGACCACGGACTGGCCTCGTTGGCATGCGTCGCGAGGTCCTTCGCCCAGGCCTCCAACTCTGCGAACGCCGGCGCGTCCCACGACCTCCAAGCGGAAGCGGCAAGGTCAAACCGCTCGTCGAGCCGACCTAGTCGTTCTCGAAGCACATCGAAGGCGGTTGTCACTGCCGCGCCGCGCTGGGCGTACTCTGTGGCGGCATGTGGATTCGTCGCATGTCGGCTGAGCTCAGCGCTCCGCCGGCGCCCCGCGATCCGCAAAAACTGTCTCGTCCAGTCCAGTGCGCCATCAACCCCCTTCCAGTCAGTCCCCTCGCGCTCGAAGTGAGCGCCGAAGTCCGCCTCAAGGCCCCGAGCAATCCGTGCGTCCTCCTCGGCCATCTCGATCAACTGAGCGCCATCTTTGACCAGCTCGGTCAGTTGCGGGAACCGCTCAATGGGTCTGATGAGCCGCCCGTACAGGTCAGCCGTGCCGTTGCCGACTCGGTGCAGTGGTTCAAGCGCAGGTTCCACTGACTCTGCGACCGCGGTCAGTTCCTGATCCTGTGATATCAAGCTCGCATCACCGAACTCGTGGTCCGCCCGCCGGAGTCGTTCGGCGGCAGCTGAGAGCTCCCTCTGTGCGCGAGACAAGTCGCGGCGTCTCTGCTCGCTAGTGCCGACAGCGAGCAACTCCTGCGACACCACAGGATCTCCGGGCAGTTCCGCCCGAATCGAGGCCGTCGCCGCAAGGTCTGCAGCGACCTGATCCCAATCTGTCTCTCTATCCCGGAATCGCGGACCTAGCGCGTCCCGCATTTCCTCGGCGGCCGCAGCCCACTGCTGGCGCAAGAGCTGAACTTCAAGCGCCTGCTCAACAGCTTCCAGCCCTTCGAGCACCTTGAGCTTGGCAGGTGTCCTCAGTTGTCCGGCCAGCAATCGCTGATCTTGACGATAGGAACCGCTGAACAGGCGATGCCAGAAACTCTGGTGGTCTGTCCGGTAGCGGATAAGCATGTCCTCGTCGACAAGAGCCGCCAAGCCGTCAGAGAACCGCTCGTTGAGGCGTGCCTCGGCCTGCGTGAGCTCTTCGGCCAGCGAAGCGGCCTCTGCCGAAGAACGGAGCAGGCTCTCGACTGCGGCCTCAGCCAACCAGGACTGAGGGACGGGATCGAGGGCGCCGATCCTGGTTGCCAGTTCAGTGGCGCGGTCAATCTCGGCGAGTGTTCGCGGCGGCTCCTGACCGAGCAGCTGCGCCGTAGCTGCAGCCTTGTGGGAGAGCGCGCCCAGTGCTTCCATGAACGAGGCTGTCGCCTGCGCGAGCGCAGCTGGGTCCGCGCCCAGGATGTTCCGCCACTGCGGCCCGACCACCGCCGCGACTGCCTTCTCCTCACGCGGAGAGAGACTCGCCACCGATGTCAAGGTGCGATAATCGAGTGCGGGCGGTTCCTTCCCAAACCAATCGCGCAACACCTCTTCGATGCGGCGCCGATTCCGCTGTTGCTTGGCCTGCGCATCCGACACACGTTGAAGCTTCGACACGACACCGCGGCTGAGCCAGGATTCAGGCACTCCAGGCGCCTGCTCAAACAACTCCAGCAGACGGATCATCCTTTCGACGTCGTCCGTCGACTCAACCGCAGGCAACCCGCTCCACTCAGCGTGGGGTGCAGCGGCATCACGGAGCGCTGCGACGGCGGACCGGACGTGAGCCATGTCCTCCTGAATCAACTCGGCCAGCTGCAGCGAGTGTTGCGGGGTTCGCAGGGG
Organism: Chloroflexota bacterium; assembly: GCA_028874365.1. Classification (GTDB taxonomy): domain Bacteria; phylum Chloroflexota; class Dehalococcoidia; order Bin125; family Bin125; genus Bin125. The sequence continues at coordinate 81,762 of JAPPJZ010000082.1, forward strand.
CAACCAGCGGCTCGTGGTGTGAGAGCGGAACTCCTTCGGTCGCTGCTCGATCCGCCGGGCCTGACGCTGAACCTCGCGCAGCCACTCCTGATTGACTTGTGTGACCGCTGGCACTTCGATCTCATCGCACCTCGGCAGGCCATGAAGCTGAGCAAGTCGCCCTTGCACGTCGTACACGGACATGCCCAGAGGGTCCCGGCGTTCATGCAGCTGCCGCACGGTTCGGTTGAGGCGGTCGCGGCTCTCGATCAGGTCATCAAGCGAGACGGGCCGCGCGATTCGTTGCCGTTCGTCTGTCAAAGCGGCGCGCAGCTGTTCGTACACCTCGCTCTTTCTGCCTCGGTCGCTGTGCAAGTCCAAGCAGAACACCCCCAGGCCGCACTGCTCCAGACGGCGCTTCACCACATCAAGCGCGGCCATCTTCTCGCTGACGAACAGCACCCGTTTGCCATCAGCGAGAAGCGTGGCGATCAGGTTGGCGATCGTTTGGCTCTTGCCAGTGCCCGGCGGGCCGTGGACGACCAGGTTGGCACCGCTTCGAGCCTGCTGGATCGCTTGCAGCTGGCTGAAGTCAGCCGGCAGCACTGCGTGTTGATCCCGGACATCCAGCAGTTCGTCGAGACCGCCACCGGAAAGGTCGTCGCCGGAAGGCGTCGCTGACGGCACCGATGAGTCTTGCTGTGCCGTCTCGCCACTCGCCAACTGCCGGGTCAGCTCGCTCTGCACACCCTCTTCCCGCATCCGGGCGAGGTCCTCGTACATGGCCAGCTTGGAGAAGCTGAACCCCCCAAGCACGGCACTGTAATCGACACCCCAACCCTCTCGCCGGCTCACGAGTTGACCGACGCCCTGGATGTACGCCTCCATCGATTCCTCGACTTCGCCCGCATCCCCATTGAACTCCGGCAGTTCGATGCCGCTCTCCGAAAGCTGATGGCGCAAGGTGGGATTGACGACCGTGTCGTCGTCCTCTCGATGCAAGCGGAACGGGTCGCGGGGCGAATCGCGCTCAAGATCGCAAGGGATCAACAACAGCGGCGAGCGCGCCGGCTCGCCGCCTTCATCGAGCCAATCGAGGAATCCGACCGCGAGGAAAAGGATGTTGATCCCTTGCTCTTCTTCCCACTCGCGGTCCCGACGGTGAAGGTTTCTCAGCCGGCGCTGCAGCTCCAACGGCTCGCAATCTGTGCGTAGGTCTCCTTCAACGACGCGGGGACCTTGGTCTTCAAGAGGAGCGTCCCCGTCGGAATCGTCGGAAACCTGACTGATGCCACGCCGCCTCGCACGTGTCGACTCGGCGTATGTGAACGCCAAGCCCTTTCGCGCCCGCTGGAGGCGCCGGTCAAGCTCATCTGGGGAGAGGTCAACGATGCCTACGGTGCTCCGGCCGGGCTTGAAGTAGAGAAGGTTGTTGCGCCGGTCGAGTTGCAGCAGTCTCGTTTGCCACTCGGCGATCCGGCTCGCGATCGGATCGCCAGCATGCGCCGCAGTCGAAGTGTCGGACTCGTTTGCCACCTTGTGTTCGCCTTCACGAGAGGACAGGTGTCGCTCCCAAGAACAGACACTCACTATGTTCGACCGGGCACATTCTATGGCAGCATCTGACCACCTCTCGGTGAAGCAAAGAGCATCGGGGCGGGTCCGCATGTCCGCGCGACAGGATTGGATTCTTCCGTCTCGCAGTTAGCCATAGGTCCGTTGCGACCGAATCCACGCCCGCCGCCCTAAAGACTTGTACCTCGCCAAACTACGGCTCCTCGGTGATCAGCTCGGGGAAAACGCGGCGGGGTCGCTGCACAACACGCTGCCGCTGGCCATCGTCGTCAGCATCCACTTCTCCTACACCGGCCTTGTCGCTGCCGACTTCCGGTCCCTGTGAGACACAACTCTTGACCTCTTCTACGTGCTCTCGAAACGACCCCACTTCCACCCGCAGGGCCTCGACTTCCCAGCGCAGGGTTTCCCCAGGGTCCTGTGGCCGAGCTTCCTCCCTACCCCGCGGTTTAGGCCGCCTTCGACCGATCCTCGCTCTGGCCTCGGCCGGTCCGACGCGCCACACCTGGCAGCAGCTCGGCTCGTCGTTCCTCGAACTCGCGCTGCATCTGGCGTCCCAGTTCCTCCTCCCCGCCGAAGCGCCCCAGGGTGACAACGCGTCCGGCCCAGTGCAGTGGCTCGGTCCACAGACGCTGACGGCGCAACTCCCGTAGCTGGTGCTCACGCAGTTGCAGCTCGTTGTCCCGGCGCACGTCGTCCCACGGGCCAACGGCTGGCGGCAGAGTCAGTCCACGGTCGTCGATAAGCTGGACCTCCAGCCGCAGCAGCCGCTCGGTCGCCCCTAGCCAGGCCAGCGTGTGGGGTGGGTTTTCCAACGCCCGCAAGGCCCGCCGCCATTCAGCCACCACCGGCAGCGCCTCGCCGAAGACCTCGCCGTCGTCGGGCATGGGCTCGACCGTGGCGAGCTCTGGATGGGCACGCGGAGGGGAACCGGCCCCGTCATCCCCGCCAGAGCCCCGTCGAACGCCCAGCCGCTGCTCCAGGGCGCGGATGCCCTCCTCCGCCTTCCCCAAGTCGGCGTCGGTGAACTCGGTCCACTCCTTGAACTCCCGCTCCAGCTCAGCGAGGCGGCGCTCCAGTTGCTCCACCGTGCCGCCCAGCGTCTCCTCCTGAGCGGCGGGGGGCTCTTGTCCGTCAGGCTCGGCAGGTTGCTCCGACTGTTCAGCACGCCGTCGGTCGCGTTCGTACAAGAGCGCTTGGGTCATCTTGCGACTCAGGTGCCGGTCCGCCAGGGTCCGGCGGATGGTGCGCTCACTCAGGCCCAGCCGCACCGCCGCCGCGTCCCGGCCCTCCCGCTCCACGAGGTCCTGTAGGAGCGCCCAGAGCTGCCCCTCCCCGGTCACCGGGCCCGACCCCACCCCCTCCTCGACCGGCTCATTGCTAATCACGTTGACCTCCATCTCTGTCCGGCAAACCCTGCCACTGAACTGCCGCTGGCCAATCCCCGTGCGACCGGCCCGCGCAGAATCCACAGGGCCGATTGCTGTCCACAGAGTGTGTTCAGCCTGCAAAACACTGACTGCCAGGACCTCCTGTCCACTGTCCAACTGCTCCCGTTTCCTGTTCACGGGTGATGCGGCCCGGGCTGGACAGTTCCGTTCCGGCAGTGGCCAGCGTTACCTATACAGCATATCTGTTCGGATACCCTTGTCGGCATCGTGAGACACACTTCACGGCTGGGAAGGGAGGCCTGGGGATGCGCGAGATCGAGCGAGATCTACTCGGGTTGCTGGCCGAGCTCCCGCTCGCCGATCGGCTCGAACTGGCCTCCTACTCGCAGTGGTCGGAACGCGCGGTCTACCAGCGCTTGGGTGATCTGGAGCGCACAGGCCTGATCGAGAGTCTGTCGCACGCCTCGGACCTGATCCGGCCGACCCGGCGGTTTCTGCTCACGACGGGTGGAATCGCGCAACTGGCGCTCGACCAGGGCCAGAGCCGCGAGGCGGTCTTGCGCCACTCTCCGGTCTCCGAGCGCTGGCGGCAGACGCTCTTACGGCGCCTGGACTCGGTCGCCGTGATCTACCGGCTGGGCTCCGCCGTGGCTCAACTCGAAGGCCGGCCACGTCTGCGCTGGTACCGTTCGCAGCCGCCCGACGCCGCCTTCGCCCTCGCGGACGGGCGTAGCCTGGCAGTTCTGTGCTGGGGCCGTACAGCCGACCGTACCGCCGTCTCCATCCGTATGCGGCGGCTGCGCGAGGGCGCGCCTTACTCGGGCGCGCTCCTACTCGTGCCGGACGAGGTGCGCTTCCGCCAAGCCCGCCGGCTGATCCGCGGCATGCCATTCATCTGCTTCATCGCACTGGAGCGCGACGCGGCCAGCGGCTCCGCCGAGGCGCGGATCTGGAGAGCGCCGTCAGGGGCTGCCGTGGTCAGCCTCAGTGAGGTCTTGAACAACATCCGCACTGAGGGTCAGTGGGCGGTCGAACGAGCGCCGGAACGGAACGTTGCCCCTCGACCCCTGGCCGCCGAGACAGGCACGCGGGAGCCCGACTGGATGCTCCCGGCGCGGCTCAAGCCAGCGGAGAAGCGGACCCTCGACCTCGTCGGCGACTGGCCCTGGATCAACGCCGACCACCTAGGGTCGCTGCTTGGCGTCGCCCGCCGGCGGGTCTCCCAGCTCACCGCCGACCTCGAGCGGCGAGAGCTGCTCACCGCTCGTCGGATCGAGGGCAAGCGCCGGTTCGTCTTGAGCGACCGCGGACTGGCCCTGCTCGCCCACCGCGACCGCGCCTCAGTCGGCGCCGCGCGCAAGCGATGGAGCGCCTCTCCGCTCGACCCGGATGCGCCTGTCGGCTGGCGCAACCTACGCGGCGGCCGGACCCGCCAGCTGCTGCGCAATCTCATCCACACCGAGTCGGTGCACGGATTCCTGGCGGCGCTGAGTGAGCAGGCCCGTTCGGCGGGTCGGCGGGTGATTCAACTCGACCCTCCCCATCGGGCTTCGCGCTACTTCCGATTCGACGATCGTCTGCACTCGATCCAGCCGGACGCGTTCGGCGTGCTTCGCCATCACAGGCGCGAGCAGCCGTTCTTCCTCGAGTGGGAGCGCCGCGCGATCCGACCCTCGACGATGGCCCGTCGGCTCGCGCCCTACCTGCGCTACTACTCCTCCAAACGGCCGCTCGAGGATCACGGTGCGATCCCGCTCGTATTCGTCGTCTTCGAGGACGAACTAGCGGCCGATCACTTCCTCAGAATCGCCAGGCAGGAACAACAGCCCAGCGGAGTCGAAGTCCCGCTTCTCGTGAGCGACAGCGAGAGTTTAGCTAGGGAGGGATATCTCGGACCTGCGTGGCGAGAGACAGACGGCCTCTCAGCAGGTCCGGCGTTCGCGTGAATCTGTGAATACGGTCTCACAACTTGGGCCACACTCTTGAGGAGCCAGCGATTTCTCGATCGACGGCCTGGGAACTGGCTGTAGCACCCTGCGGTTCGGCGGAGTCAGAGCGAGGGGGGACGCTTGGCGACTGTCGCCGCGACCCTTGGCGGTCTGATGGTCGGGCACTTGGGCGAACAGGGGATCGGCCAGGTTCAACCAACTATCGAGTCGGAGAAGTTCGGAGGAAACAACTCCGTCCTCCGCATGGCGATCTGAAGGGCTGAGTTGTTCCCTAACGGTCCCAGGTCGTACTTGTGCCCCCCTCCCATCGGATCGAAGAGACGATTCACGCAGGCCAACACCAAACCGGCGTGATTCGATTCCGCGTCATGCTGGCGTTTGCCCGCTGAAACCTCTTCATCAACCTCGTGGAAACCGTGGAGCATTGGCACCATCGTCAGGTCTGGACGAGTTGAGTCGTCACGGGTTGCAACACAGACGCACGCTGAGAGTGCTCCTTCGATAAAGATCCGTGTGGTGTTGGCACCCGAGTCTCGGTCAATGCTTTCGCCGAGGAGTGCAGATACTGCATCGGTGTCGGTGAGGGTACCCGCCAAGAGCTTGCGATACGCCTCGAGGTCAATTGTTCGGAGCGCCAACAGCACAGCGATGGCGTTGGCCAAGACAGTTTCGTCCCGCGGAATAGACGATACGATTACGCTCAGCCGATGCATGAGCTGCAGTGAGTCACGTAGTGACAGGCCAAGCAGCCCGAGAATCTCGACCAGAAAATCGGGAGCTGCATACCAGCTTTCTGGTTCGTACTCCCTCCGTGTGCCAATGTGCTCGACCAGCCCGGAGGAGCGCATAGCCGCACGGAGCAACGCAGATCGGTCAGGAGTCGGGAGCCGGTAGTCAATGTCGAAGAAGCGCCGCAGGTAGCCGTCCGCAGCGAACTCGCTCCCGTAGACCGCTTTCACCGAATGTGCCAGTTGAGTTCGATCCAGGCAAAGCACGAAGACGATGTGATCGACGCTGAACAGGTGCTTGGCGGTCTCGAGCAACTCGATGGCGTAAGGAGGGCGACAACGGTCAAGTTCGTCAATGAACACGACGAGGGGCAGTCCGCTGCTCGCCCCAGCGAGCGACGAGGCTTCATCTTGAAGTGTCGTCCGAAACTCGTTGAGGAGATGTTTGGCCTCTGCATAGGTCGAATCGGGAAAAGGTGTTCGATCAGTTGCTTCGCCTGCGTGGTCGCTCGCATCGGCACCGTCTTCGAAGTCCTTCAGCGTGGCCGAGATTCCAGCTGCAGTTACTGCTGCGTCCGATTCCCCGGCGACTGCGAGGCCGAGGGATGCGCCGCGTGCTCCACTGCGGAGGAGCGACATGAGCTTCTGAGCCAGGTCGGTGAGTTGCCGACGCGAGCCTAGGCCGGGTTGATCGGCAAACTGGGCTGAGACTTCCGACCAGAGCGCAAAGAAGGGATCCCACGTGAAGTCTGTTTCCCAGGCATTGAACTCGATGACATGATGCCCATGTTGCTTGAGGTGCTGAGCCCACATTCGCAGAAACGTCGTCTTGCCCATTCCCCAGCCAGAATCGACCGCCATCACGCACGGTCCCTCGATGTTTCCCAGCAACGTGGTGAGGGCCTCGATCGGCTCCCTGTGCCCAAGAAGGTCGTTGGCGAAAGGATCGTCCACCGGAATCTCGATCTCGGCCGGTTGCACTCGAATCGGCATAAGCTTCATCCTCTGACGCGGGTGATCATATCTGGCGCGTTCAGATGCCTTAGCAATCGTTGCGACCAGAAACAACAGTTCGCAGGGAACGCTCTCCATTCAGCCTTGGGATGGAGCTGCACGCGGGCGGCGCAGGCTCGGGCTGTTCTGTGGCTTGGCGAGAACGGTTCGCCCTCATCGTGTCAACGCCGCTAATCGGAGCACGGCCAAGCGCCAGCAGATCGGGAACAAGTGCTGCGGATGAGTCCTTTTGGTCATCGCCGGCGCGCAACTCGACGTGCGGCTCACCGTGCCGCCTGTGGCACGTAGCTGTAGCTAGACCTGTGATGACTCGACGAGTTGCTTCGGGTCTTCCTGATTCAGGGCGCCGACTGCCTCGTGAATCTCGCGGACCAAGCCGGCGAGCACGATTTCCTGGAAGTCCTGCTCGTTCATGAATCGCGACACGAGCGCGTCGTTCTCGCTCATTCGCTCGTACATGAGGTGCTGGATCCGGGGACTGATGACGAGCTTGAAGTTGTCGAGCGAGTTTGCCTGCGCCGTCTGGCGAATCGTCTCGTTTTCGATGGCGCTCTCTTTGATCTGCTCAAAGAACAGCCGATCAGCTTCCGTGAATTCCGTGCCGAATCGGTCGTTGAGGTTTTCGATGATCTCCGAGAGCGGCGACCGCTCCTCCTCCGGATTCGCCGTGCCGACCTCGGTGGGGCTACTGACGTATTCGGGCGCTCCTTCGGCGACCGAGATGGATCCAGACGACCGGCGTGTGAGTCGGTAGAACTCGAGCTCGACATCATCTCCGATGTCGATTAGGTCTTCTCTGTCTGGACGCACGAGTGGAAGAAGAGCGCGACCGAATGCAGAGAGTCGTTCGTGGTCGTGGTCGCCGTAGTGGATGATCTGGCTGAGAAAGGCGTAGAGATTCACGAACGCCTGCAGACGATCGCGAAACTCCTGCTGTCCCTCTTCGTCCAACTCGTGGAATCGTTCGACCGTCGGCTGCAGCAAGCTCACCAGTTGGGCATGAACGCTCTTCACACCTCCGGGACCGGCGCCGAAGAACACCTCAGCGAACACTTCGACCTCGCTCCAGTGGTAGACCTGCATCTGGTCGAGTTCGTGTTTCAGCTCCTCCAGGCGGTACGGATCGGACTCTTCCAGCAGTTGCGTCTGGTCGTAGTAGGGCTTGAACGCACTGCGGATGTCTTCGGGATCGTTAACGAAATCGAGGACGAACGGCGGCTGCTTCCCGGCTGCGGTGCGGTTGAGACGGGAGAGCGTCTGCACGGCCTGGACGCCGTCGAGGCGCTTGTCGACGTACATTGCCTGGAGCAGTGGCTGGTCGAATCCGGTCTGGTACTTCTCCGCCACGAGCAGGACGTTGTAGTCGGACGAATCGAACCGTGCGGGCAGCGCGGACTCGCTGATCGGCTTGCCGGTCACGGCATCAGTGTTCATGCCGGGCTCAGTGGAGTCCTCGCCCGTGTCCGGATCGTGAACCGTCCCGCTGAAGGCCACCAGCGGGCGCACATCGTTGTATTCCTGATCGGCGATGTACTTCTTGAAGGCCTTTATGTAGCGCACCGCGTGCAGACGCGAGGACGTGACCACCATCGCCTTGGCCCGACCGCCCATGAGGAATCGCACGTGGTTGCGGAAGTGCTCGACGATCACCTCGGTCTTCTGCGCGATGTTGTGCTCGTGCAGGTGCGCGAACTTGGCGATCGCCGTGGCTGTTCGGCGCTTGGGCAACTCCGGATCGTCCTCAGCCTCCTTGACCAGCTTGAAGTAGGCTTCGTAGTCGATGTAGTGCTGAAGCACATCGAGGATGAAGCCCTCCTCGATCGCCTGGCGCATGCTGTACAGGTGGAATGGGACCGGATTCATGTCCGGCGTGGGTTTGTGACCGAACAGCTCAAGCGTCTTGCCCTTGGGAGTTGCCGTGAAGGCGAAGAATGAGAGATTGGGCTGTGGCCCGCGTGACTCAACGACCGCGTTGAGCACATCCTCACCGTCTTCACTGGCCTCTAGCGCCTCTTGGGAGCAAGAGCCGAGGACGCCCTTCATCTCGCGTGCGGACTCGCCCGACTGACTGGAATGTGCTTCGTCAACGATCACCGCGTACCGGCGCTGCGCGATCTCTTTCCGCCATTCACTCTGTCGCTCAAGGTCGGACTCTGACGGAGCATCTGGGGAGTCGGCGCCTGCCACGGCCAAGAGGCCCCTCATGACGAACGGGAACTTCTGCAACGTCGTGATCACAATCTTGGTGCCGTCGACCAGCGCCTCCGCAAGTTGTCGCGAGTCCTGGTCGATCGGCTTGACCACGCCTTGCGCATGTTCGATCTGGTAGATCGCATCCTGGAGCTGGCGATCGAGCACGCGGCGGTCGGTGATCACGATCACGCAGTCGAAGACCTTCTCGTCCGCCTCAGTGTGCAGACTCGCCAGGCGGTGCGAGAGCCAGGAGATGCTGTTCGTCTTGCCGCTGCCGGCCGAGTGCTGGATCAGGTAGTTGCGGCCCGCGCCTTCGACTCTCGCTGTGGCAACGAGTCGGTTGACGGAATCGAGTTGGTGGTAGCGCGGGAAGATGACCGACTCGCTCTTGACTGTCCGCGCGCCCTGCTCGTTCTCGACCTTCTCCTCACGCGTCTCTGTGAAGATGTAGGAGCCGATGATGTCGAGGAAACGCTCTCGTTCCAAGACCTCTTGCCAGAAGTAGCTCGTCCGGTATCCGGACGGATGCGGAGGATTGCCGGCGCCGCACTCGATGCCGCCCGGGTTGCTGCCCCGATTGAACGGGAGGAAGCGAGTCTCGTCGCCTTGCAGCCGGGTGGTCATGTGGACTTCGTCCGTGTCGGCGGCGAAGTGAACCAGGGCGCGCTTCTGGAATCGGAATAGCAAGGTGTTGGGGTCGCGATCCTGCCGGTACTGGCGGATGGCGCTCTTCCACGTCTGATTGGTCATCGGATTCTTGAGCTCACAGGTCGCGACTGGGATTCCGTTGAGTGCGAACAGCAGGTCGATCGTGTCGCCCTGATTCGGATGGCAGAGCGCCTGTCGAGTGACCGAGAGTTCGTTGCGCTCGAATCGTTTCTGCGCGTCCTCATTGAGGCCATGGGCAGGCTTGAAGTATGCGAGCCGGAATGTCTGGCCGTGGAACCTGAATCCATGCCGCAGCACGTGCAGCGAGCTCTTGGTGTCGAGCTCTTTGAGCAGGACTTCGATGATCCGCGGCTCAAGGTCGTCCCCGAGCAATTGCGCGACTTTGTTCCACTGCTCAGGCTGCGTGTCGCGCATGAAGGCGATCGCGGGTTCCGCGAACAGCGCCCGCTCGACATCCCAGTCCTCGCGAACGCCCTTGATCCAGCCGACGTTCAGCAACTTCGACTCGACGGTGTCCTCGAACGCCTTTTCCTTGGTCTGGGTGCTCATGACTACCGTCTCTATCGGCACAGGGGAACTGTGACCACGATACCGCTGCCGCGCTCGTTGTCTTGACGACCTGGAACGACCGCGCGACACTTGCCGCTAAGGAATAGAGTGACCGCCATGATGAGATTCGTCTTTGACGAGCACCGCGCTGCGCAGGCGGCTTCGATTCTGCTCGACCGCGCCGGCGGCTCGATGGACTACCTCAAGCTGGTCAAGCTGCTCTACCTTGCCGACCGCGCCTCCCTGATCGAGACCGAAGTGCCGATCACCGACGATCGCTACGCCTCAATGAAGCATGGACCGACACCCTGCCAGGTGCTTGAGCTGATCTTGCAGGAGCAGCCGCGCGAAGACTCGATCTGGCATCGCTACATCAAGCGCGAGCACTTCGTCGCCCACCTCTGCGAGCCGGTCGAGTGGGAGCAGCTTTCCGAGTCCAACGTGGACCTGCTTAACGAGATTTACGAGACCTATGGCCAACTGCGACCATCACAGGTGGTCTGCGAGACCCAGGCCCTGCCCGAATGGCGAGATCCAGGCGAGAGCGCGATCCCGATCGATCCGGCCGACATTCTCCGCTACGCCGGCTACAGCGACGATGCCATCGAGCTTGTGGCGGACAGCAACGAGGCCGTCTACCTCTTCCGCGAGTATCAAGCCCGAGCCTCGTGAACCCTGGCGACACCTTCTTTGGCTTCGACAAACGAGGTCACCTCTGGATTGTCCTCACGGAGGAGAACGCGAACGGCGATGTCGTCGTGACCAACTTCACCACGCACGAAGTTGAACTCCGACCCAACTGCTCCTCTGGCTGTTTCGTGGTCCAGCCTGGCGAACATCCCTATCCGCGGCATGACTCGTGCATTCCCTTCTGGGGAGCGATGCTGACCAGCCGTGCGCGCCTGGAACGAGGTGTCATCGAAGGCGTGTATGACCTGCAGGCCCCACTGACTCCGGAGCTGTTGGAGCGAATCCGGATGGGCGCTTTGTCCTCCGACGCTCCTGAAGCCGTAAGGGCCGCTATTCGGCACGAACTGCGGTGACTGAAGCCTCGTCTCGAACGTCGATCTTGCCCGTCACCGCGGCTGTGATGAGGGCGGTGCGGTACTCCTGGAGGCGCTCGACTGCTTCTTCCATCCTTTTGACGAGGTTGTCGGTCCGCTGGTGCTCACTGTCGAGAAAAGCCGCGATTGCGGCTTGCTCCGCCGTGGGTGGCACGGGTACATGCAGTGCGTTGATCCGGTCGACGGCGAGACCCGGTTGAGCGGCAGCAGCGGAATGCTGCCCCAGGTTCATTGCGTCTAGCAGGTGGCCGAGCCATCGATGATTCTGCCCCGACTCTGGCGTCCCGACTACGGCGTGTTCAGAAGCCCAAAACCTGCCTTCTGCTGTGTGGACATTGCCACACAGGGCACCTTGCCGGCCTATCAGCACGAACTGACCGTCATGTGTGTATTGGTCAGTGAATCCTCTCTGCCCGTTTCCACCAAACACGGGGAAGTCCCCTTCTTGTTCGATTTCCTCTGTTGTGATTCCGTGTCCCGCTTTCAGCCCGACAACTCGCCTTAGCCGTGTAATGATCCAATGCTCCGGGACATCCCCCAACCACTCCACGCCTGAGGGCTTGAGGCGGGTCGACGGGTCGAGGCCTGCGGCGCGGGCGGCCTTGGGCGGGAGACCGCGCGTCACCGTACGCGTGATCAGCGCCGTCCGATACTCCTGCAGCCGCTCAATCAGCAGCCGCTTCTTCGCAATCAGCAAGTCAATCCGCTCCGTCTCTCGGTCGAGGAAGGCGGCGATGTCGCGCTGCTCATCGAGGGGTGGGAGGGGGAGTCTCTTCTCATAGGCATCTTCCCGGGACAGACCCGGCACTGCCGAGTCCTTTGATACATCGGCCAGGTCAGCGCTGAGAAGGGTGTAGTAGAGCCAGCGCAGGTCCGATTCTGTGTACCGCCGATCAACGAAGTACGTTGTGTCAATCGCAAAGGCCTCTGCCTTGCTGAAGTTGACCTCCCCATGCGATCCCTTCCGCCCGACAATGATCGCCCGTTCCAGCGTGTTGGGATCGCTGTGCTTACCAACAACGCCGTTCGACCCAAAGACCGGAACGTCGCCGGCCTCGCGAGCTTCTGAGGCCAGCGAGTCGCCATATGCGAGCCGGCAGACGTATCTGAAAGGGCGCACCTGCCAGTGCTCGGGAACTTTGCCAAGCCATCCAACACCAGAATCGCTGTAGATCGGGTACGGTCGCACTCATCACCTCATCGTGATATCGGATGTGAGCTCGACACTTCTCGCAACACTCGCCAAGCTGAAGGGTTCCCACGACGCCTCGTTGTTGAGTCTCTCCAGCGATGCTGCAAGTGTGTTCAGTCGTGAAGCATGGGCTTCAATGCCGATCTGAAGACTTGCAGTCGCCTTAGTCAGATACTCGGGGCGATTCGGTTCAGCATGGCCCTTGAGTTGCTCCAACTGGTCGAGGGAAGCTGGGCCGTCGTCGGCCGCATAGACGGCAGCTTCAAGCATGGTGAGCGTGGACGAGTCCCTTGAACCAGCATGCGGGGCTTGACCTCCTAAGGCACCATGCCTCTCGTCCATATAGTCGAGAAGCTCGGCACCTCGGCCATTCCCATGAACGACCCGGTGATACAGCGCAGGATTACTTATCTTCGCCGCCACAAGGAGCACGAAGAGACTTGGCAGGCCTGTGGCGTATGGCTGACCTCCCCTAGCAGCCAACGCGAGTAATCGAACACAGTAGTCCGTATCTCTCAGAGACAGACCGAGATGCCCAACAATGAGTGCCAGCGACGAGGCGACGGATTTAAACTCATCCCAGTAGATGCGATTCCCGGTTCTGTCACTCATCTCGGAAGAGTATCTGCGCAATCCATATCTCTGCACAAGATGATCACAGAACTCCTTAGCGTCAGCTTCGGGCAGGATGAACTCCATGTCGAAGAATCGTCGGAGATACTCGTCCGCGTCAATCTCTCCATAAACCGACCGCAGTGACTTGGTCAACTGAGCCCGATTGATCCCGAACACGAACACGATGTTTGGCACATCAAAGATGTGCTTGACTCTCTCGAGCAGCTCGATCGCGAACGTCGGGCGGCACCGGTCCAGTTCGTCTATTATGAACACAAGAGGCTTTTGCTTCGCCTTCCAGATATCTGCAGCGAACTGCGCGACCTGTTCTTTCATTTCCTGCTTGGTCCTGCGCTGAGCGTCGTAAGCGTCGAGGATGCTCTCTGGCTTAAAGTCCGTCAGATCTATTGCCGTTCCTGAGAGTTGCTTTGTGATCAACCCGACGACAAAGTTTGCGGCTTTGAATGCGACATCCTGAAAGCTGCCGTCGTCAAAGTACTCAGAGAGCTGACCAATAATCGCAAGTAGTGGGTCTTCGCAGTGGGGATTATAACCCGCATTTGACGTATGCTCGCTAGCGACTGCCAGTCGATGCGCGATCCCGACGCCATTGGGCCATTGTCTTATTGCCCTTCGAGCGGTTGCACGGACCACAGAGTAGCTGCACGTTGTCCCACGTGTGCTCGCCGCCGCGTGAGCGGGGGATGATGTGATCAACCTCCATATAGTCCATCCCCGGCGCCCTCCCACACCCCTCACAGGGTGGAGTCTCCGCTTCCGCTTCCGTCTGCATCCGCTGCCACAGCTCCAGCCGCAGGCGCTGATTGCGTGGGATCAACTCAAGCTGGCGATCATCGTCGCGGTCTGGTGGCTCAGTCAGCTCCTCAGTTCGACCGTCGAAGCCCAGCTCATTGACCAGGCGCATCCGGCACAGTCTGACCGCTTCAGATTCAACATCGATCCCGATCCATCGTCGCCCGAGCCGCTGGGCGGCGACACAAGTGGTCGCGCAACCAGCAAACGGATCGAGCACCACGTCACCCGCGTTGCTTGATGCAGCGATCATCCGTTCGTACAACAGGGTGGGTTTCTGCGTCGGGTAACGCGTGTTCTCCGCTCGATATCGGTAGGTCTGCTGAATGTCCGACCAGACCGAAGGCGGAAGCTTGCCGCCCTCCTGCAGCTCGATGGACCTACCCGCCATGACCGTCGAAGCATTGGCCGCGTACCGCACTCTCTCTAGGCTCGATTCGGCATACGGCACCCTCACGGCGTCGGCGTTGAAAACCCAATCACCAGAGACGCTGTAGCGGAGGATCACGTCGTGCTTGCTCGGAAAGTTCCGCTTCGACGCTGACGGACTGGCCGGATATGCCCAGACCAGCTCGTTGCGGTAGCAACTACTTCCGAAGATCGCGTCGGCGAGCGTCTTGAGATAGTGGCTGGTTGTGGGATCGCAGTGAAGGTAGAGCGTCCCCCGCTGCGTCAACACGCGCCGCATCTCGATCAAGCGTGGAGACATCCAAGCCAGGTAACTGCCCATCCTGGGGCCGTGCGCGGCGACAGCGGCCTCTACTACCTCCCTGACCGCTGTGCCCGCGTAATCGCGTTCCTCTTCCCACTGTCGCTCAATCGTCTCTTCGAGCGTCTCTCCGGTGACGCGATCCCAGCCCCAGATGTCGTTAAATCCGACTTCACCCCCCCCTCGCCTATCGGATTATGCCATTGCTTGCCCGTGTTGAAGGGGGGATCGAGGCAGATCAGGTCGATGCACTCGGAATTCAACCCGCGCAGGACGCGCAGATTATCGAGCGTGTAAATGGCTGAGGTCGGCGAGTTGAGGTGGGCCATGCGCGGGCTTCTCGCCCGCCGCCGTCGTCACTCTGACGGCTGACGGTTAGGCGGTCAAGTCGGAGTAGCGCAGGCGCTTGCCCTGCATCCCCCGAGCCACAAACCCCATCTGCTCCGCAGTGTCGAAGTCGCGTAGGTTGTAACGGCCCGCGAACTCGCCCACGTAGCGGTCAAGATGCTTGTGGCTGACGTGATGATAGACGCCCACGATCCCACGCTTGAGCATCGACCAGAACGACTCAATCCCCTGCGTGTGAGCGTCGCCTCGGACGTATTGGCCGTCGGAGTGCTTGACCGCTGTGTGTTGCATCCTGATGCCGCGGTAGGCGGGCCATTCGTCCGTGAACAGCCGAGCGCCTGGGGCTACGGTGTCGTGTACGAATCCGTGCAGCGTCAGCTTGTCGGCTGACTTGATCACGCGGGCCTTGACCTTTCCCGACTTGCGCTCTATGGCTCCGACCACCGGAGCCTTGCCGTAGGTTCCCCCGCCGACTCCCTCGCGCTGCGACTTGTGCTTGTTCGCCTCACGACCGCCGACGTAGGTCTCGTCCACCTCAACGTCACCATCGAAGCGCAGCTCGCCCGTCTCCAGCGCCTTGCGGATGCGATGCAACAGGTGCCAGGCCGACTTGTAGCTGATCCCGAGGTCCCGATGCAGCTTCATGGCGCTCACACCCTTGAGACCAGTGACGACCTGGTAGACCGCTATCGCCCACGTCTGCAGGCCGAGCTGGGAACTGTGCATGACGGTTCCCTTCTTGACTGAGAAGTACTGGCGACAGTCGCGGCAGTGGTAGGGCATTCGACGCTTGCCGCCGACAACCGCCGCGTTCTGCGTCTGGCAGTCCGGGCAAGTCGGGCCATCCGGCCATAGCTGCTGTTCGAACCAGCGCTCGGCTGCGTCGTCATCAGGGAACATGCGGAACAGTTGGGGGAGCGTCAAGCCTTCGCGTTCGGCTCGTCCTGGTGCTTGATATCTGGTCGTCATGGCGTTCTCCCTATGCCATGATCGTACTGAAATTCCCGCCCATTGTCAACTACGGGTTATAATCCCCTTCGCAGTAATCATCCTCCCAGGCATTGAAATAGATAGCGTGAAAATCGCCGTTCTCCGCAAGATCTCGTTGCCAGCGTTGCAGTAAGAACGTCTTTCCCGATCCCCAGCGTCCATCCAGGCAGATGACAAACGGCGCCCTCTGGTCTTCGATTATGTATGTCAGTCGTGCGGCCAAACCCTTGCGATCGAGCTTGTCATGGTGCCAGATATCGCCTGGGTCGATCTCGGGATCGATTGTCTTGAGCGCAGGCGGTTCCAGAAGGGCCTCTTGTTGACCAGAATCGATGACCATGGTTCAGTTCCTCCTTATCTCGCCCAACAGACCGACGATTTCCCGCTCCAACGACTGAATGTCCGCTTCGATCTCCTCCAGCGGGCGCGACGGTTCGTAGACGTAGAAATGACGGTTGAGCGGAATCTCGTAGCCAATCTTCGTCTTGCTCTCGTCGACCCAGGCCTCGGGGACGTGCGGCAGGACTTCGCGCTTCATATAGTCGTCGATTTCCTCGCAGAGCGGCACGTTCTCCGTGTCGCGCAGCTCGGGATCCGGCTCGGGATTGCCGCGTCGGTCGATACAGATCTCTGCCTCGGGGTCACGCTCACCAAGCGCCGCGAGCACCGCTTTGCGCTCCGCCGCCGAGAGTTTGGCCTTGCGCGCCTTGAGTACGTCATCCAGCGCCGAGACAATCGTCTCGCGGTCGTCATAGACAGCGCCCCCTGTCTCCTCACGCATTGCGTCCAGCAGCTCGCGAATCTCCTGCTGTCGCTTCACGCCGGCAGCCACTTCGTCATCGTGCGCTCGACCGGCTCGCTTGCGACTCTTCGCCAGATTCTGAAACGCCTTCACGTCCTCCAGTCGGGCGATGCGTTCAGGTGTCGCAGCGAAGTTCAGTCGGAGCGGCCGCTCGACAGTCACCTTCTGGTATCCGAAGTCTCCGTTCGCAAAGACCTTGCTCACCACTCGCGGCCGCAGGCGTGTCTCGTGTGTGATCGGGTTTTCGTAAGAGAGCTCGCGGGTCTCGCCGTCCTCAAAGTTGCCGTGAATGCGTGTCAGGTCTGCAATCTGCTCGCGCGATAGCTCGTTGCGTTTGTTGCCCAGGCTCTTGCGCATCTTGACGAAGAACTGGCGACCGTCGATGAGTTGCACCTTGCCCCGCCGCCGCTCCTCCTTGCGGTTGGTCAGAATCCAAACGTAAGTCGAGATGCCGGTGTTGTAGAAGAGCTGGTCGGGCAGGGCGACGATCGTTTCGAGCCAGTCATTCTCGATGATCCAACGTCGGATGTTGCTCTCGCCGCTGCCGGCGTCGCCAGTGAACAGCGGCGAGCCATTGAACACAATCGCAATCCGGCTGCCGCCTCCGCCCTCGTCATCAACGGGCTGCATCTTGGACAGCATGTGCTGTAGAAACAGCAGCGAGCCGTCATTGATGCGCGGCAGTCCGGCGCCGAAGCGGCCGTCGAAGCCGAGCGTGTCGGCCTCCTGCCTGATGTCCCGCTCCTGCTGCTTCCACTCCACGCCGAACGGCGGGTTGGCGAGCATGTAGTCGAAGGTCCACTTGGTTCCGTCAGGCTGGAACTGGTAGCGGTCAGCTCTGAAGGTGTCGCCAAGAATGATGTTCTCAGCGTTCTCGCCTTTGATCAGCATGTCAGACTTGCAGACCGCCCACGCCTCGTCGTTGTGGTCCTGTCCAAAGAGCACCGGAAGCGACTCCAGGTTGTGCTCGCGCAGGAACTCCTCCGCCACGGAAAGCATGCCGCCGGTGCCGCACGCTGGGTCGTAGATCCGTTTGACCACGTGGCTGCGGCCCAGGTCGGGTTCGTCCGATAGGAGAAGGCTGACCATCAGTCGAATCACCTCACGCGGGGTGAAGTGCTCTCCCGCCTCCTCGTTGGCCTGTTCAGCGCCGATTCGGATCAGCTCCTCGAACACGTACCCCATCTGCACGTTGTCAACGCGCTCCGGAGAGAGGTCGACGTTGGCGAAGGCCTGGATGACCTGGAAGAGCAGATTCTTCTCGTCCATCCTCGCGATCTGCTCGCCAAAGCCGAAGCGTTCTATGACCGTTCGCACGTCCTGCGAGAACTCGGAGATGTAGGCGTTCAGGTTCTGCCCGATCTGATTCGGATCGTCGAGGAGCCGCTGGAAGTCGAGCCGCGACGTGTTGTAGAACTCGCGCTTCGACGCGCTCCTGAGCGCGATGACCCGCATGTTCTCCGTCTGGCCCTTGGTCTTCTCGGCTGCGGCAAGGACATCGTCTTTGGTATCCGCCAACACGCAGTCGAACCGACGCAGCACAGTCAGAGGCAGGATGACCTTGCGATACTCATTCCGCTTGTACGGCCCCCGAAGCAGGTTGCAGATGCTCCAGATGAAGTTCGCCAGTTCGCCGTGCGTCCGGACGTTCATGCGGTTCCCACTCTTGTCCTGGAGCAGGGTACGTCAGCTTCTTCTTTTGTCGATCCCGGAACCGGTGGCACTTCCACCTTGCCGGTTTTCCGCCGATCGGACGCCCGAGACATGTTCGAGGCCAGCCAGATTGGGTACGATGTTTCGAACATGGATCGCGGTGCAATGCAACGTCCGCGAGAGGAGCCTCTCATGCAGCAACCGACTGAATCAACTCCAGCCGCCCTCTACGCCCGCGTCTCCTCGGACCGACAGGACATTGACCTCTCCGTCG
>JAPPJZ010000040.1 GCA_028874365.1 Chloroflexota bacterium
CTGGCGCTGGAGCCATCGGCGATGCGACGGCCCGATAGATTCACGGAAGAACCCGGCATTACCGCGGACGGAGGCCACATTCCGGTCACGTTGAATCACCTGGACAAGCAAGGTTCCGCCTCGGATGCCGCGAACGGGCCCAACGACGACATCATGAGCAGGATCGCGAGCCGGCTGTCGAGCCTCGTGCCGGTACAGGCGGTTCGCGCGGTGAGCGATGACGTGCGGCAGCTCTACTCGCTGGAGCTGGAAGAGCACACCGGAGTGCGGCTACGCGCAAATTCCATCTCCGACGGCACGCTGAGGTTTCTGGCGTTGACAGCGATAGCCGAAGCGACCGACGCCACAGGCGTTTATTGCATGGAAGAGCCGGAGAACGGTATCCACCCGGAGAAGCTCGTCGCAATGAATGAGCTGTTGCATGACATCGCGGTCGACCTCGATGAACGTGTCGCGTCCGACAACCCGCTGCGTCAGGTGATCGTCGCGACCCACTCGCCCTATTTCGTACAGCTCCAGAGTCAGGACGAGTTGGTGATCGCCAAGAACCCCGCCGTGAGATCGGCTGGCGGGAAAGCGATATGGCCTTTGAAGTGTTATCCACTCGCCGGTACGTGGCGGGTGCGCAGCCAGCACGAGGACGAACCTGTTGCCCAAGGGTTGGGCAAGCTGGAGCTGCAGTCCTATCTGCTGCCGCCGGAGGATGCCCAGCTCAGGTTCCCGGTCGAATTCTGGCCGGAGCAGCGGCAGGAAAACGGTGACAGTTCGGTTCCTGCTGATTTGTGAGGGGTCATCCGATGCGGCCCTCATTTATCACATTCAGAAAATGCTGATTCATTGCGGCGCCTCCGAGGCTGATGGTACAGCGTCCCATCGGGGTCGTTCCATCAGTGAGAAGATCCGGTTGGGGTTGCGGGAGTACGGGGCCGCAGACCTACTGCTCGTACACCGAGATGCCGATAGCGCAGGATCGGATGCGCGATATGCCGAAATCGAGGAAGGCGTGGATGGAGGCTGCGTGAGGCGCTGTTGAACGCCGGAGAGCCACGCGGTCCCGACGCAGAAAGAGATTCAGCGCAGGATTCGGCGGGTTCCGCAGACAGCTCGCGGAGAACCTGCCGCTGGGCGGACCCTTGGAGGAGGTGCCCGCATGGGTGCGATTCCGCAACGACGTAGCCGCAGTGCTACGAACTGGGCAGGATGCCTGATACAACCATCCTGCCATCGGGCGGATGGCGCTCCGGTGCATCGGTCATTCGGAAGCAATCCTGCGGTTCGGTAACGGTGTTCTGGCTGGACCGAAACCTGCTGAAGAGCCGGATCCGGAGCGCGGCGAAGAACCTGACGCGCAACCATGAGGAGGTAGTCCGGGTGATCCTGTTCGGTTCGGTGGCTTCCGATCGTGCGCTTCCCTCCAGCGATGCGGACATCCTGGTCGTGGTGCGAGACTCCGATCTGCCGTTCATCGACCGCGCCACCGGGTATCGCGATTACTTCGCCGACATCGGGGTAGGCGCCGACCTGTTCGTGTACACCGAGCAGGAGGTCGCCGCCGACCTGAGTTACTCAGAGGGCGGCGAGGTAGGCGGCGCCGCTTGGGTCGGCGTGGTGGCGGGTCCAGTCGGCGAGCAGGGTGCGGTGCTCTTGGAGCGTGGCTTGGTGCGGCGGCGACGGGGCGAGGTTCTCGGTTTCCAGCGGGTCGTCGAGCAGGTCGCACAGCAGTTCCTCAGAGACGCCGGCGTGGTGGTAGATGCAGTACTTGTAGCGAGCGGTGCGCAGCATCCGGCCGGCGACCGTCTCGCTGACGATGAGCTCCGGCCATCCCGCCGGCGGCTGGGCGTGCGCGAGTGGCAGGAAGCTGCGGCCAGGCAGGCCGGCGGGAGGAGCGGCGCCGGCCAGATCGCACAGGGTGGGCAGCAGGTCGATGCCGTTGTTGATCAGGTGGACGTCGTCCACGCGCCCGGTCGGCACGCGGCCCGGCCAGCGCACCAGCAAGGGCACATGTGCGGCCGCCTCGTAGAAGGAACGCTTCATGGTGAGGCGGTGTTCGCCGTCGTGGTCGCCGTGGTCGCTGGTGAAGATCACTACCGTGTCGCGCTCCAGGCCCGACT
>JAPPJZ010000041.1 GCA_028874365.1 Chloroflexota bacterium
ACCGGTCACCAACCACTGTTTGCCACCAGCAGCTTTCAGGTTTACCTGGCTAGGGTCTAATCCAATCGGGGACCGGCTCGGAAATCGGATCGCTCGATGACTTCGCGACCGTGGTCAAAGCTGCGCACGAGTTCGCAGTTGAACCCGCCAAGCTCTCCTACGACATCCGGGTCGTCAAAGTGCCGGTCTCTGGAAACGAAGTAGCTCTTTTGCTCGTACCCGCGAGCGAGGTATGTGAGGACCGACGCGTAAA
The DNA here is from genome assembly GCA_028874365.1 of Chloroflexota bacterium. GTDB lineage: Bacteria > Chloroflexota > Dehalococcoidia > Bin125 > Bin125 > Bin125. The sequence goes on from JAPPJZ010000041.1 coordinate 254, forward strand.
CGATGGCATCCTGGGGAGAGAGACGGTGTGCACGCCGATATCGACTGGAGTCGTGCAGGATCGAAGCGTCGAGTGGTATCACTTCGGCAACACGCTGCAGCCTGTCGGAAACCTCATCCAGACTTCGGCTCTCCTGCTCAGTACTGCGTATCAGCAGATCGGTAACGGTGCGGAAGCCGCTCAGTTGCGGGGCGTTGGCGGCGGTCCGAGCGATCTGCTCAAGTTGGGCGTCAAGTTCGATTTTCATCGTCGTGCGCTCCTTGCGACGCCGCGTGAGGGTCTCGTGCGGCTCGGCCAGGCAATACGCGGGCACGAGAATGCGACAGCGGCCCTCTTCGCACTGGTGCAGCATGCTCTCGCAGCTTGCCGACTGCTGTTGCTGAAGGGCGAGCTCCAGTACGAAGTTCGACTCGACGTAGACGTTCACACCACCGCTTCGTACTCGATGCGACCATCCTGGACCGCGATGCGAAGCCCCGACTCGTCAAGCTTACGCAGCGTGTCCGTACGCTCGCGAGCCCTGCGCGTCGACCGCATCACGTCGCCCAGCCAAGCGCCCACGAGCAACTCGAAGGCATGACCACTGATGTCATCGGGACGTACGCCGGCACCCGCGAAGTAGGGTGCGAATTCCGTCGTCGTGTCGGCTCGGTACGTTGGCGGTACGGGATTGGGCGCCATTCCGGCGTCTTTCCACAGATACAGCCGGTCCGGGGTGACCAGGAGAAAAAACTCGACACCGCCGATGTCGCCGTGGGCCAGGATGTTGCGCCGCGTCAGCGTAGCCCACCTGCGCGACGTCCCCACCTTGCTCTTGATTTCCACGATCGCGGTCAATCGACCATGGGAGTTGTAGACGGCAAGATCAGCGCGAGCATATCTGGACATGGACGTTATCTCGTCGTCACCGACGCGGCCCAAGGATGTTCCCTTCTGACGGCAGCGTCAAGGCGTGCGTCGTCAAGGCGTGCGTCGGAGCCGTGCCGCGCTCCGGTTGCTCCACCGCGGCGCCGTAGTCGCGGTGCAGCTTCAGGCGGCTCCGCGACCACGGCCCTGCGGCTTGGCCGGATCAGTAGCCCAGGCTCTTCTTGAGGTCCTGGTCGATCCAGATGCGGGCGTTGATGTGGGCGGTTCCCCAGGCGCTCTCCTCGGTCTCGCCGTACCAGTTCTTGACCCACGGCCAGGTGACCCGAAGCTGATAGGGAGTGCCGAGCGGTATCCCCGGCACCACCTCGTCGATGGCCCGTGCGGCGATGTCCCGAAGGATCGCCATGCGCGCGTCGCCCTCGGGCGTCTGCTTCGCCTCCAGGAAGTCCTCGTGGAAGTAGTGCCCGAAGCGCCCGCCGATGGTGATCAGCGGATCGATGTTGTACTCGCCGTGCAGCCACATGTCGAAGTTGGGCGCAATGTCTTCCCCGCGCCGCATGAACTCGCTGAGCGCCGCGGACTCCATGGGGCGCATGTCGACCGTCACGCCGATCTTGCTCCACTGGTCGGCGATCTGGCTCAGCATGTCGACGCGCGTGGTATCCGCGGCGTTCACCGGGGCAATCACGGTGAACCCGTTCGGGTACCCCGCCTCGGCCAGGAGCTGCTTCGCCTTCTCGGGGTTGTACTCGAACAGCTCCTGCGACGACGCCGGCAACTGGTCCATGGGGATGAACGCGGCCGCGTTCTTGTCGCTCACCGGCCAACTGTGGATGTCCGCCTCGAAGAAGGTGGCCCGGGCGATCGCCTCCCGGTCGGTGCCGATCGCCAGCGCGCGGCGCACCGCCACGTTGTCGGCGATCTCGGTGCCGGGACGCCCGCGCGTCTTCTCCTCCATGGCGAACGACAGCGTGTGCGCCCAACTGCCCT
>JAPPJZ010000010.1 GCA_028874365.1 Chloroflexota bacterium
AAAATCCTCCGGAAGATGGGGCCAGGGCATCAGGTTGAACCAGTGAAACTTCATCGAAATCTCCATTCGGAGGGCGCGGCGGGGTCCGTGGGGTCAGTGTAGACGGTGGGCTGGCCACATCCCGATACACTCGACGGCAGAGAGAGCGAGCCAGCGACGATGACTATCGATCATCCCGTCGACGCGCCGCCCGCCGAGCTGCTCCGCTTGGCGCGCGAAGCTGCCTGGTCGGACGACGAATCCGTCGCCGCGGACGCGTACGACTGCGCCATCCGCGCAGTTGAGCAAGCCTTCCGTCAGATCGCGACGCCCGACAACCCGACGGACGACCTCGGAGTCATCCTCACGCACTGGGAAGACCGCCCCGACCTCTGGTGCGAGCGCCACTCCCGCGTCGCGGATATCGACACGGTTATGCCGGTGCTGGCCAACCTCTGGGAGGGACGCCCGGAAGCTGACAAGGCCTTCCCCGTGTTTCTCGAAGAAGCCCGCATTGCGCTGGCAATCTCGGAGTGGATCCTGAAGCTGTTCGACCTGGGCTTCTTTGAACTCCTGGATGAACTCACCCCTGAGGAAGAGGCGCATGACCAGGCGTTGGCCGAGCAGCGCTCGAACGAGTACCAGAGCGGTCAGATGGAGACTCGTCCATTCGAGGAGTACGACCGGGAGCGGGCGGCGCGCGCCTGAACGCCGTCACCAACGCACGGCGCCAATATGAACTCTTATGGATCGTCAATCATCGCTCGGCGCCCACGTCAGCCCTTGCTCTCGATCGATGTCGTGCTGAAGGCCGTTCTCCTCCAGGTGTTCCTTGAGGTCCTCAAACCTTGAGGGATAGTCTCCAGCAAATCCACATGAGCATTTCCACGATGCCCCGGTGCTACGGCCCATGGCAAAGTACCGGACGTATGGAATATGCACGCCGTCCGGAGTGCCAGGAACGTGGACCCAGTATGAATTGCCATTGTGTTCAACTTTCGTCCAGTACGACGGATCGTCATAGAGGAGACTCTGGTGCATCTGTTGACTATGAGATTGACGCTCAATCTTGTCTATCGTGTCCGCCAGCCGTTTCAGTTGCTCTTCTTCACCGGATTTGCTCGTATCGAACGAAAGCGGGGACACCCCCAGCGAGTTGGTCATCTGCACCCACGCCGAGAACCCTATTCCGGGCAACCGATCCATGACGCGCCGAATGATCACACTCACGACAATCTCAGTTGCTAAACCTCGAAGCGCCTCGATGCTGCGCTTGGCTAACAAGAATCCACCGGCCACGATGCCAGTGAGAATCGCAGCACGGAGTTCAGTGTCGTCCCCGTCGATTTGTCCACTCGCCAGACTCCAAACACCCCACGCCAATAGGGCGACACACGCGGCCCACACCATGAGAGCACCATGGGCGAAGTAGACCGGAATCATGTGCTTCCCGAAATACCCACCCTTCTCCTGACCTGTATTGCCTGCCATGCTCCCTTCACGGCCAGTGTTTTCGATCAATGAATGCCTGAGTCTCCAGACCCTCCGATCCCACTCCTCCCGCTGGATCTCGTCACGGAGATACAAGGCAGTGGATTCAAGTATCTCAAGGACTGTGTCGACCTTCTCGTATGTAGATTTGTCAGCCATATCCCCCGTCTGCCTTTCTGCTCCTACTCCCCATTGAATCACGACGTCCGTGTGTTCAGGTCGGCGACGGCTCAGGCAAGGGCGCTATCTGAGCAACCTCGACACCAACTCCTCCACCCGCTGACCCTCCAACGACTCCGACAGCCACTTCCGTATCTCCCGACGCGCGACCGTCACCGACGTCGATTGCCCCGTGCCCTCCCGCTCAGCCCGAATCTCGTCCCACAGAGCCCTCGCACCGACCGCAGCATCCTCACCGGCCCGGGCAATCTCGACGTGCAGCGAGTCGGAGTCATCATACTCGGGAATCGGCAGACGCCAGAGGTGTTTCTGGACGTGTCGTGCTCCGAATTGTCCCTTTGGCATCAGCGGCTCAAGCATCTGCTCCAGTTCGTGGCTATTGACCACAGTGGCCAAGAAATGTGCTTCCGACAAGGACCTACAGGCAATCCAAAACAGCGTGTAGTCAATGATCGCCTTTTCATCAGTAACGACCGTTGCGGTCGGTCTTCCCGACTGGGGATACACGACCCGGATGCCGCTCGTCTGGACTCTCTGTGTGGTCAGTTGAGCAAAGTAGTCAATCTGCTCTAACAGAGTGCGATCTGTGTTCGGGCCTTTGTGCCGCCGGTGAATGTCGTTGATAACCCGCCACCGACGACGCATGCGAGTTCCAAGCGACTGAGGGTCAACGCCATACCAGCCCGGGTCTTGTTTCGCCAGCTCTGCCGAGAACCTTGACAATGGCAGTACAACCCCGAGCGGATCTAGGAGCAGGTAAGGAGCAACGGTCTCTCCGAGGTGAGCCTCGAATACATGCTCGGCTTCTATCGGCTGGTTGTGTAACTCCGGCAGCGTCAGTTCCTTCCACGGAGTCTTCTCTTGCTTGCTGCGTCGGGGAGAAACCGTGTGGATGTTCGCGGCGTGTACGAGTCCCTTTGGATTGCTCGCGGTAACGAAAAACAAGGCACGAGGAAACAGAGACGCCCCTGTGCGTGCGCGTTCGGCGTACGGTGACGCGTGGTCGCCTACTGTGTCATGCAGATCAACCGACTCCCGGACAAACGGACCACCCTCTAGCCCTTGCCACCGCGCCGCCTGAGCGGGAAGGCGTTGCCCACCACTCTCGTTGTCAACCCGCTGTGCGAAGACAACGCAACCCGGCACAGGAAAGAACGTATTGGGTTCAATCCTTTCCAAGTCCCAGGGACTCAGAATGTCTAAGCGGCAATGGACTCGATTCCACTCACCCATACGCCACTTCGCAAACTGTCCAGACTGCAATGCACTGTGCGGCAAGACCATCCCCATGGTCCCATCGAATCGCAGGTACAAGTCTGCGCAACGTGCAAAGAAGAGCGAGGATATGTCTTGGTGCTTCGCGTACAGGCCACCCGTCCAGATGTCGTACAGATCCTTGCTCATGTCTTCGAGCGACGACCGCACTTGCGCCTGAGTCTGGTGGTACGTGATCCAAGGTGGATTACCGACAATGACATCCACCGGATCCGCCCGCAGCGCCACAGGCCGCACCAGATTCCTCGTGTAGTACGCCCAGATGTGGTCTCGGCCTTCTTCGTGGAGTTGCTTGAGCAGGGCGGCGGTCTTCTCCAGCATCTCGCGGTCGGTGCCCTCGCCGATCTGTTCGTCGTCCAGCGCCCAGGCGGGGTCTTCCCCGTTCTCGATCGCGTTGGCCATCCGCGTCATCAGGTTGTCGAACCAGTCGGCCTGTTCGACCAGCGCCCGAGGGAACTCAAGCTCGCGGTTGTATTCCAGCTCGGAGTCGGGCGGGTCGGGCACGGGTATCGTGACCGTCTGCTGGGCGAATAGGCCCGACGTCTCGGCGCGGAGCTGGAGCGAGTCGCCGAGGTAGACGGGCACCGTGGCGTTGACCGCTTCGCCTTCCTCAACCGCGCCCTCCAGCGCGTCGCGGGCGGCCAGCGTCCAGGTCGCGCGGGCGAGGTGCACCGCGACCGGATGCACGTCAATCCCGATCACGTGATCGAGCAGCCCGTCAACCGCCTGCGCCGATGTCCGTCCGTCGGCATTCGCCGCGACCAGGTACTTGCGCACGGCGGCGAAGATGAACGAGCCCGAGCCGCAGGCCGGGTCCAGCACCCGCTGGTTGAGCGGATCGGTCACGACGGCGTCGACAATCTCGCGGGCCAGCCAGTCTGGCGTGTAGTACTCGCCCAGCCGCCGCCGGTCGTCCGCCGGAATCACCGACTCATACAGGATCCGCGCAATATCCGACTCCGCCTCGTGCCACTTGAACCGGCCGATCCGCTTGGCCAGGTCGCGGATCCACTCGTCGCCGCCTACCTCCGCTGGCCAGGTGAAGAAGTCGGATTCGACCACGCCGCTCACGCCGGTCCGGTCGACAAACAGTTGACCCCCGAGCAACGCTGTCGGGCTGCTGTTGGCGGCCCCTTCGATTGGGATCCCGAAGGCGGCCTGCACCGCCAGTCCAACCACGACGGACAGATATGTATGCCGCACAAACAGGCGGTCGAGGTCAGGTTCCTCCTCCACCACTTGCCCCAGCGCCGCCGCCAGCAGGCTGCGCCACAGGTCGCGCTTGAGCGCGATCGTCGGATCGTCGCGTTTGGCCTGGTACAGCTCCGTCAGTTCGGCAATGTGTTCGTCGAATCGGGGGCCTTCGCCGAGTCCGGAACGGACTTCACCCTCTGTCGGTAGAACGTCCTGCTCCTCGAATGCCTGCGCTTGGTCGCGCAGCCATTCGTACAGCGACAGTCCATGCTCCGCGCTGCTCAAAGTGAACGCATTCGGCGACTGCGTGCTAACTGGTCCACCGCTAGGCCGGCGCAGGATCCAGTGTTTGCCGTCGGTCAGGATGCCGAAGCGCTGTGGCTCGCCGCTGGCTCTCGCCGCCTGCAAGTATTCATCCAGTTGTTCCACGAAGTCGGCTCGCGGCGATATCTGGTTGCCGATCCGTACCTTGAACTCGATGATGATGTCGCGAGTCCGCAAGTCAACCCGGCCCGACGCGCCCGGCGCCGGCGGCTGCTCCATGCCCTCTTCGCCCGCGCTGACGAGCCCCGTTTGAATCAGGAAGTCGCGGACGGCGACGCCAATCTCCGCTTCCTTGACTCCGGCCTGCAGGTGCCGGTCGATAATCAGCTGCGCGTACTGCGAACACGTGTCGGGGTCGGACATGCCTGCATCCTACGCAACATCAGCGGATTGCCTTCTGCCATAGAATAGAGCACACCCGTTCTGCATAGCAGAGAGGAGCAGGCCGCCATGACCATTCGCCTACCAGAGCTAACCAAACCTGACCACTTTCAGCCACCTCGATCCTTGCGATCTCCCGTAAAACACTGGGGATCGGCTGTTTTTTCTTCTTCCCCGCCGTCAGGAAAAATCCCTCGCTGACCACTGACCACCCCCTCATACACTGAGCGCATGAGCTCCCGCGACGCCACGTGCTATCGCCACACCGATACCTGGGCCGGTGTTCTTTGCCAGCGCTGCAACCGGCCGATCTGCACCGGCTGCATGGTCCAGGCTCCGGTCGGGTTTCAGTGCCCGGAGTGCGTTCAGGAGGGACGCAAGCGCACCCGCGAGTGGTCGACGTCCTCCGGGATTCGCGTGTCGCAGGGCCTGGCCGCGGCCAACGCGATCGTCTGGATCTTCGTCTCCCTCTACACCGGCTCGCTCTCCCTCTGGGGCGGCGGCGTCACCGACATCCACGCCGACTTCGCCCTGCACGGCGCGCTGGTCTACGACGGCGAGTGGTGGCGCCTGTTCACTTCGGCCTTCCTTCACTACGGCCTCATCCACATGGCGATGAACATCCTCATCCTCGTCTTCCTCGGCCGCATGTTGGAGCCGGCCATCGGCTGGTGGCGGATGCTGCTGCTCTACGGCGTCTCGCTGACCGGCGGAGCGCTCGGCGCGCTGCTGGTCGAACCCAACGCCTTCACCGCCGGCGCCTCCGGCGCCGTCTTTGGACTGGCCGGAGCGGTCGTCATCGCCGAGCGCGCCTCGGGCCGCCGCTGGCAGGACTCGGGCATCCTCATGTTCCTGATCATCAACATCGTCTTCTCGCTCCTCGTCCCCCGAATCAGCATCGGCGGACACTTGGGCGGCATGATCGTCGGCGCGATCGCCGCCGGCATCCTCTGGAGCTTCCCCAACTGGTCGAGCTTCATCAGGGCAGCGACCAACATCAAGATCCTGCGCCCCCTGCCCGAGCTCACGGTGCTCGGACTCGGCGTCCTCTGCGTCTACCTGGCCCTCTACGTCGCCGCCCCCCGCTGGTACGACCCAATCATCGGAATCTGACCCCGATCCGGTCCCCTCTCCCTCTGGGAGAGGGCTAGAGCTTGCCCCCGCGGAGGCGGGGGGGGTGAGGGCCCTCCTGAGGCGAGCGGGTATTCTGCGCTGAGTCAAAGGCAGGAGAGGACGGCAGACGATGAGCGATCGATTTGAAGGCATGGTGGCAATCGTGACCGGCGCAGCCGGCGGCATCGGCCGCGCAGCCTGCGTCCGCTTCGCCGAGGACGGCGCCAAAGTCGTCGCGGTCGACCTCGCCGGCTCCGACCTCGACGAAACCGTCGCCGCAATCGCCAACGCCGGCGGCGAGTGCATCACGGTCGAGGCGGACGTGACCCAGGAAGCTGACGTCGCCCGCTACGTCTCTGAGGCGGTCTCGGCCTACGGCCGTGTCGACGCCTTCTTCAACAACGCCGGAATCGAAGGTGTGCGCTCGGCGCTGACCGATCTCGACGAGGACGACTTCGACCGCGTGATCGCGGTCAACCTCAAGGGCGTCTGGCTGGGCATGAAGCACGTCGCGCCGGCGATGGCCGACTCCGGCGGCGGCGCCATCGTCAACACCGCATCAATCGCCGGCCTCGCCCCGACCCCGGGGATCATCGCCTACGGGGCCTCCAAGCATGCAGTGGTCGGAATGACCAAGTCCGCGGCCCAGGAACTCGCGCCGGCCGTCCGCGTCAACGCGGTCTGCCCCGGACCAATCGAGACCAGGATGATGCGCAGTCTCGAGCGCCAGTTCGACCCCGACAACCCCGAAGCGGTCCACGACATGTTCGCCGCAGCCAACCCGCTGGGCCGCTACGGAGAGCCGGAAGAGGTCGCCGCACTCGTCACCTGGCTGTGCTCCGACGACAGCCGCTACATCAACGGGTCGATGCACACCATCGACGGCGGCGGCAATCGCGCGCGCTAGTCAAACACCGGCTCGCGCAACGAAAGAGGCCGCCCATCGCGGGCGGCCTCTCCGCTTGAGTCTCTGAATCGGGAGCTACTCCACCTGCCAGGTTGAGCGGCCTCGGAGAAGCTGGGCGACGTCCTGGCGGTTCTTGAACTTGGCGACTTCGATCTGGCTGTCGATGTAGTCGCCGTAGGTCGGCGCGTTGACGCGGCGAATGACGCCCATCGGAACCGGCATCTCGGGGTACTGGCAGCGGGCGAGGAGTTGGTGCACGTCTGGAGCGGGCCGCGTCGCGTCGTGGGACAGGATCAGCCCGGCGTCGGGTCCATCGGTGTCGACGACGCGCAGCCCGGTCGCTGAAACAGCGAGTCCCTTGTCCTCGTTCTCGCCGAACAACATCGGCTGGCCGTGTTCCAGGTAGAGCAGGCGTTCGTTGCGGACATCGCGGTCGGTGTAGTCCGCGAACGCGCGGTCGTTGAAGATGTTGCAGTTCTGCAGGATCTCGACGAAGGCGGCGCCGTGGTGCCTGGCCGCCTGCTCGATGGTGGCAGTCAGGTGCTGCGGGTCGGTGTCGAAGGTGCGTGCCACGAAGGTCGCCTCCGACGCCAGCGCGACTGACAGTGGATTGAGCGGCCGCTCGGTCGTACCGATCGGCGATGACTTGGTCACCTTGCCGAGCTCCGAGGTCGGTGAGTACTGACCCTTGGTCAGGCCGTAGATGCGGTTGTTGAAAAGGAAGATCTTGACGTCCATGTTGCGACGCAGCACGTGCAGCAGATGGTTGCCGCCAATCGAGAGCGCGTCGCCGTCACCGGTAATCACGAAGACCATCAAATCGGGGCGTGCGAGCTTGAGGCCGGAGGCGATCGTCGGCGCCCGACCGTGGATCGAGTGCATCCCGTACGTGTTCATGTAGTAGGGGAAGCGTGAAGAGCAGCCGATGCCGGAGACGAAGACCATCTTCTCGGGCGCGACGTTGAGGTTGGACAGGCCACGCTGCATCTGCGCGAGGATCGAATAGTCGCCGCAGCCAGGGCACCAGCGAGTGTCGACGTCGGACGCATAGTCCTTGCGCTTCAGGTCCTCGCTGGCCAGCGGGATGATGGACTCAACCGGCTCTGGAGCATGCGGCGTCTGGAGTACCATGTCGTGTCTCCTGTGGCTCTCTCGACTCAATCCTACGTCAATATCGTCGCTATTCGTCCGCCAACTTGCGAATTGCCTCGGTCAACAGGCGAGCCGAGAGCGGCTGCCCGGTGACCTCGTTGTAGCCCTTGGCGTCAACCAGGAAGTTGGCGCGGACAAGCATGCGCAACTGGCCGGTGTTGGCCTCGGGGATCAACACCTTCTCGTACCGCGAAACCACGTCGCTGAGGTTGCGCGGGAACGGATTGAGGTACTGCAGATGCGCGTGGGCGACTTCGTGTCCGGCCTCACGCGCGTCATTGACGGCAGTGAAGACGGCCCCGTAGGTCGAGCCCCAACTCAGCACGAGCAAATCACCGGACTCGGGCCCGTCAACCTCGAGCTCGGGAATGAAGTTGGCGATTCCGGCGATCTTGGCCGCCCGCAGGTCGGTCATGCGCTGGTGATTCTCCGGCGAGTAGGCCACGTCACCAGTGATGTCCGACTTCTCCAGACCGCCGATCCGGTGCTGCAGGTCCGGCAGCCCCGGCGGAATGAACATCCGCGCGAGCGTGTCGGGGTCGCGCTTGTAGGGTTCGAAGTCCTCGGGATCGACCTGTTCGAGTCGGCGATACGGGATGTCGATCGGCTCGAGCTGCGTGATGTCCGGGACCGGCCACGGCTCCGCCGTGTTGGCCAGGTAGGTGTCCGAGAGCAATATGACCGGGGTGACAAACTGGAAGGCGAGGCGAACCGCCTCAAGCACCATGTAGAAGCAGTCTCCCGGCGACTTGGCGGCGAGCACGCAGAGCGGCGACTCGCCGTTGCGGCCGTACATGACCTGGAGCAGATCGGTCTGCTCGGTCTTGGTCGGCATCCCGGTCGATGGACCAGAGCGCTGTACATCGAGGACGATTAACGGCAACTCGGTCATGACGGCCAGGTTGATCGCCTCGCTCTTGAGCGCGATCCCGGGGCCTGACGTGCCGGTGACACCAAGCCCTCCGCCGTACGACGCGCCGATAGCCGTGCCGACCGCTGAAATTTCATCCTCCGCCTGGAATGTCCGCACGCCGTACTCTCGCAGCGCGGCGAGTTCGACCAGAATGTCCGACGCGGGAGTGATCGGGTACGAACCGTAGAACAGCTCAAGGTCGGTCAGATGCGCGGCAGTAATCAGGCCGAGCACCATGGCCTGATTGCCGGTGATCGTGCGGTACTCGCCGGGTGTGAGCACAGCCGGCGGGACGCGAACGTGGGCATCCGCGATCTCGGTGGTCTCGCCGTACGAGTGGCCGGCGAAGAGTGCACGTCGGTTCGCCTCGGCGATGTTCGGTAGTCGGCCGAAGCGTTCCTCGATCCAATCGAGTGTCGGCTGCAGATCGCGGTCGTAGAGCCAGTAGACGAGGCCGAGGGCGAAGAAGTTCTTGGTGCGCTCGGCATTCTGGTTTGAAAGACCGAGGTCGTCAACTGCCGCGACGGCAGCGGTCGTGATCGGCGCCTTGATGATCCGGTAGCCCTCGAGCGAGCCGTCGCTGAGCGGGTTGCTGGGATAGTTCGCCTTCTTCAGGTTTCCGGACGTGAACGCATCTTCGTTGATGACCAGCAGCCCACCCTTGGTCAGCGCCGATAGGTGCGACTTGAGCGCCGCCGGGTTCATTGCCACGAGCGTGTCTGGCTCATCACCAGGGGTGAAGATCTGGTGCTTCGAGAATGAGATCTGGAAACTGGATACACCGGCCAGGGAGCCAGCAGGTGCTCGGATTTCGGCGGGGAAATCAGGCAAAGTCGAGAAGTCGTTCCCGAAGATCGCGGTGGCGTCGGCGAAGCGGTTGCCGGCGAGCTGCATGCCGTCACCGGAGTCGCCCGCGAAGCGGACGGTAACCCGGTCGCGTTCCTGGATCGGCATGCTGGAGTTGCCTGATCCGTTCGCCTTCGTTGAAGTGGTGGTCATCTCGCAACGGCCTCCGCGGACGGCACAGGCAGGGGGCGTGCCGCCCAGACTATTGGGGAAGGAGCCTCCGCGTGTGGGCACCGGGAAACGCTCCCGTGCGCACAATAGACGTGTGCGGGGCAGGATACGCAATACCAGGGTCTACACGGCTGTAACAAGGGGATTTCGCGCCACGCGGGCCGGTCATTCAGTAACTCCCGGTACATCCCCGTCGTCTAGGACGCTACGCCCAAAGGCGCGTTATCCGCAAGTCGTTTCGTTAAGGCGAATGAAAACGGATAGGCGCAGGAGGCAGCCGTCAACGCGCCCGCGTTCGCTCGACCGTGTCGTCGCGAACGCGAGCGCGCCGACGTTCATTCCGATCCGTCCTCCTCAGTCCCAGACTCACCGGCCGAATCTTCCTGCTCGGCTTCGTCATCGGTGAGATAGCGGTCCTGAATCTCCTGCGGGATGAGTGCATTGGTCACCCGCCGCATCTGTTCGGCGTCTGCGATCTGGGGCTCTATCAGCATCGCCATGCCGTTGAAGAGGGTGACCGGGTCGAGCCTCATGCGCTCGATCAGAAGCGCGCCCATGACGCCCAGGTAGGTCTGGACCAGCGGGTGGTCGTAGATGGCGAACATGATTTTGCCCTCCTCAACCCACTTGGCGAAGCCGAGGTTGAAGCCGAAGGTGGCCAGCGGAACCTCGGGGTCAGGCCACTGCGCACGGAGGACGGCGGAGCCCACAGAATCGGAGAGGGCCAATACTGCGCCGATGTCGCCCTGGGCGTACCGTTCGAGCACCGCGGCGGCGGCGTCCCGGCCTTCGTAGCTCCAGGTCTCGACTTCTCCGTTGGCGTAGGTCGCCGCGAGACCGTCACAGCGCTCCTGCAGACCGATGTTGTTCGGCTCGTGGATGACGCACAGGATCGTGCCCTCGGTGCCTTCCCGGTTGAACTGTTCACCGGCAATCTCCCCGGCGCGGCGATCGTTGAGGCCGATGTGGAAGCTGGTGCCAACGTCAGCAGCGGCGTGGACCCCGGAATTGAAGGACATCACCGGGATTCCGGCTGCCTTCGCTTCGGCGATCGCCGGCGCCAGTTCTCCTGGAGAAACGAGCGCGGTCGCGATCGACACGGCGCCGTCCTCGACGCACTGGCGAATCGCATCAGCCTGGTCGGACACCTCGCTGAACGACTGGGCACGCATGTTGATGCCAAGTGCCGCGGCGGCGATCGTCGCGGTGTCGGAAGCGAGACCCCAGAACAAATCCCGGCCACCGTGGCTGATCACACAGAACAGGTCGTCCGTGGCGGGCAACAGCGGGTCGATCGGCTCGAACCAGTAGTGGACCCAGGTCCAGCCGAGATCGGGGTTGTTGAGCAAGACGTGGTCGCGAGCGAAGACGGCCGTCTCGAGCACCTGATTCGACGTGGCCATGATTTGGGAGGCCTCACCTGCCAACAAACGGCGTTCCACCTCATCGGCAATCGCGTTGTAGTCATCCGACTCCATTACATCGACGCCGGATGGGAACGTTGCACCGATCCCCTCGCATAGCGCGCCCAGCGTGGCCTCCTCAGGATGGACCAGACAAAGCACCGGGGCGAGCGACTCCGGGCCGTCTTCGGCGTGGAAGCGGCGAACGAAGTAGTACCCATACGACCGTCCAACCTGGACCAGATAATCGCGATACTCGGCGGCGATGTACTCGGCACGGGTGACGAGATCGAATATCACTGGGGAGCTGTACCTGACCTTCCCAACTTCGGAGTCGGGAGCAAGAAAGCGACGATCCGGCTTCTGCGTCTCGCCCCATTCGCCGTCGTCTCCACGCTGCTGTACCCCAATCTCGACACGGCCATCTACCAGCCGTTCGACGGAGACGCGGACCTCCACTTCGTCGCCTTGGTCGCCGTGGCTAATCGCCCAGACGGCTCCCAAGGTCACCGCGCCGATCACGGCGCCAATCAACAGCGCAATCAATGTACGCATCGCATCATTCCTGACTCTGTTCGCGCGACCATCTGGTTCACGCTCCGGGCGACCCGACATCGCCGTGAATGGAGTGGATCAATCAATTCATGGTTGCGCCGGCAGCGCGGTCAGGGATTCTATCAACACCTGCATCTCCTCGGCGTTGACGACGGTCGGCGTGATCAGCATCTGCGAGCTGTTGAAGTACGCCAACGGGTCAATTCGCAGTCGTTCGGCGACGAGCGCTCCGACCGCGGCGAGGTAGGACTGGATCTCAGGGTGGTCGAATATAGCGAACATCAGCCGACCATCGGCGACGTACTCGGCGATCGTGCGGCTGAATCCGAAGGTGGCACCCTGGACACCGCTTCTGGTGCGGAAGATGGCGCTGCGGACCTCGGTGCCGATCGAAGACGAAAGACCAAGTACAGCGCTTACGTCGCCCTCGCGGAGACGATCGGAGAGCTCGGCGATCGTGCGCTCGCGATCGGTCATGCTCCAGCGCTCCACCGTGCCGTTGAAGGCTTCTTCGAGCCCATCGCAACGGTCGTGTAGTCCCTGGTTCTCGGGCTCGTGGACTACGCAGAGCACATGCCCTTCGATGCCGCGCTCGTTGAACTCGTTACCGGCGACGCGGCCCGCTTCATAGTCGTCGAGCGAGATGTGGAGGGCAGTGCCGACTTCGGCAGCGTCCTCGGCGCCGGAGTTGAAGGAGATCACCGGAATCCCGGCCGAGATAGCCTCCTGCACAGCCGGCTTGAGCACCTCGGGTTCGGAGAGCGTGGTCGCGATCGCGACGGCACTGTCGGCGACGCAACGTCGAACGGCGTCGGCCTGCTCGGCGCCCGTCAGATACACCTCGCTGCGCACATTGATCCCCAGCATGCCGGCCGCAGCGACTGATGTCTCTGCAGACAGGCCCCAGAACAGGTCCTCGTCGCTGCCGTGACTGATGACGCAGTAGAGATTGTCGGGCGAGGGCAGATGCGGATCGATGAGTTCAATCCAGTAGCTCCAACGAATGAAACGCCCGGTTGCCTCCCTCGTCTCGTCGACGATGTTGGCTGTCGGGACGCTGGTGGTGAACAGGCCTCGGAGCTCGCGATCCTCAAGCAGCCGGGTTTCCAGGTCGAGTCGGAAATCCTCGTAGTTGGTCACGGCGACGCGCTCCACCGGTCCCGTGTAGACCGCCTCGAAGCCGTCGCAGAGGCTCTCAATGCCCGGATCGTTGAGGTCGTCGATGCAGAGCATCTTGGGCGGATCGTCGCTGCCGCCGAACCTGTCGTGGAACCCCTCGGCGATCTCACCGCCGGAGGCGAAGAGATAGTCGGCGTAGTTCTCGGCGATGGTCTCGTAGCGGCTGTCGGTGTCGACAATGACGACCGAGCTGTGCAGCGGACGGTTGGCTTCTGCGTTGGGTGCGAGGAACCGACGAGCAGGCTTCAGTGTCTCGCCCCACGAACCGTCCACTTCCCGTTGCTGCAGTCCTGCTTCCACGCGGCCGTCGTCGAGTCGCTCCAGGACGATGCGCACGTCGACGGCGCCGTCGGGATCGTCGGGCGTGTTGGCGACATTGGCCCAGACCGCGCCCAGCGTGCCGGCGCCAATCACGATTCCCAGTACAAGCCACATGAGTTGTCGCATCGGTTCCCCCTGTCGTTACGTCTAGTAACACACCGCACGCCAATCGTACCCGTCTTGGGTTCAACGCCAGGATCTCCTGTGGTTCGAACAGCCTGAGAGCCCGCAAGCGCCTATCCTGCCGACGGCGGACGGACCAGAGCTAATCCCACGCTGATCGCCATGAGGCGACGCGGCAGCACTGAGAGGGTGAAGACATGGCGGGAGCACTTGAGGGCAAAGCGGCCCTGATCACCGGCGGAGCGAGCGGCATCGGCGCAGCCTGCGCTGTTCGCTTTGCTGAAGAAGGCGCCGACGTGCTGCTGGCGGACCTGCTACCACATCGCGCCTCCGACACAGCTGCCTCGGTCGAAGCGCTGGGCCGTCGAGCGGTGGTAGTCGAGTGCGACACCTCGACGGAGGCGGCCAATGATGATGCTGCTCAAGCCTGCGTTGACGAGTTCGGTCGGCTCGATGTGGTCGTAGCTGCGGCTGGCATTTCGAACGCGGAGTATGTCTCCGGCGAGACCACGGACATCGGCGACGATCGCACCGCGTCGTTCATCACCAATCAGAACGTCGAACACTGGGAGAAGGTGATGGCGGTCAACCTGACCGGCGTGATGATGACCGATCGGTCCTGCGCGCGGAAGATGATCGAACTGGGTAATGGCGGAGCGATAATCAACATCGCCTCGATCATGGCCAAGTTCCCCCAGCCGGGCGCAGCGAACTACTGCGTCTCCAAGGCCGGCGTCTGGATGCTGACCAAGGTGCTCGCTCAGGAGCTGGTGCAGGACGGGATTCGCGTCAACGCGATTGGACCGGGGTTCATCGAGACACCGATGACGGCGGCGATCTCGGGCAACGAAGAGCTCAATCAGTGGGTGCTCAGTCTGACGCCGATGCGGCGCTTCGGTCAGCCCGAGGAGATCGCCAAGGTGGCGCTCTTCCTGGCGTCAGAGGAAGCATCCTATGTGACTGGAGAGATCATTCATCCGGACGGTGGATGGTTCACCGAGTAGTCGCAAGGGGCCGCACTGGCACCGGTCCGTGCGGGAGGAGGCACGAATGTCACTCTGGGATATCGCCTCGCAGAACATTGACGCATCTTCGGAGTCCCTGCGGGCTCTGAGCCTCGACATCCACGGTCATCCCGAGGAGAACTATGAGGAGGTACATGCCCACGCTGCGTTGACTTCGTGGTTGACAGATGCGGGCTTCGACGTGACTCCGTCTGCCTATGGAATGGACACTGCGTTCGAGGCGACGCGCGGGTCAGGCGGCCCGACGATCGCGGTGCTGAGCGAGTACGACGCGCTGCCGGGCATCGGGCACGCCTGTGGCCACAACCTGATCGCTATCTCGGGCGTTGCCGCAGGACTGGCAGTCGCAGAAGCTCTGGAACGGGAAGGCGTCGAGGGAACCGTTCGCGTGCTCGGGTCCCCGGCTGAGGAAGGCGGCGGCGGCAAGATTCGGCTGATTGACGAAGGCGCGTTCGAGGACGTCGGCGCGGCGATGATGATCCATCCCGGCACGGGCAACATCATCTATCCATTTGTGCTGGCGATCGATACGTGCTTCGTTGAGTTCCGTGGTAAGAACGCCCACGCCGCCGGCGCGCCGTGGGAGGGTCACAACGCCCTCGACGCGTTGGTGCTGGCCTACCAGGCCATCGGGCTGCTGCGCCAGCAGTCACACCCGACGGTGCGGATCCACGGCAAGATTCACCACGGTGGCGAGAAGCCGAACATCATCCCGGACTACGCACAGGCGGAGTTCTACGTGCGTGCACCGCAGGAGGACCGGTTAGACGAGATGATCGGGCGGGTCGAAGACTGTTTCGCTGGCGCGGCGCAGGCGACGGGTTGTGAGTGGTCTGTGGAGTGGCAAGCGGGCGAGCGTTACAGCAATCTAGCCAGCAATGGGCCGCTGGCCCAGGCTTACGGACGACGCTGGCTCGATCTTGGGGTGGAGGCGGCGGATCTGGATGGCAGCATCCAGGGCAGCTTTGGTTCGACCGATATGGGCAATGTTTCGCATGTAGTGCCGTCGATCCATCCGATGTACCTGATTCCGCACGAGAGCGGCAATCACACGCCGCAGTTCACTGCGGCGGCGGCCTCGGACGAGGGTCACCAGCTGACGCTGACAGCAACCAAGGCAATGGCGCACGCGGCGTTGGATTGGCTGACAGATCCGGGCCTTCGGGATCGCGCGCTTGCCGACTTCGAAGCAACACACGAGGACTGAGGGGATAGCGATGCTCGATCACATCGTTCTCGCGACTCCGGACGTGCAGGCCACGGTCGACGAGATCGCAGCAGCAACAGGTGTTCGGGCCGGGGTAGGTGGCCGCTTCACGCAGATGGGCGCATACAACCATCTGCTCGCATTGCAAGACGGCGCCTACCTCGAGATCATCGGACCCGATCCTGAGCACCAGGGCGGCGGCTCAATGCCTTTTGGTTTGGACCCACAATCGGGGCGAGGCGCGCATATCCCACACTGGTGTTGGAAAGGAAACGAGCGCATCGACGAACTCGCCGATGCGGCCAAGAGCGCCGGCTACGACCTCGGTGACGTCGTCCCACTCGGGCGCGATCTGCCTGACGGTGGACGCCTCGACTGGCGGCTTACGATCGGTACCTGGCCGCCGCATCTGGGCGGGCTGATCCCGTTCCTGATCGATTGGGGCGACGCGCCGCATCCATCCACGACCGCAGTCCAGGGGGTAACGCTCGCGTCCTGGCACGGCGAGCACCCCAACCTCGACACCGTCCGGGCCGCTCATCGTGTACTGGGGATTGAGATCGACCTCCGGGAAGCCAACGAACCGGCCCTGGTCGCAACCTTCCAAGGGCCTGAGGGCTCGATCACCTATCGCTAGAAGGGCCGTCATGCTGGACCACATCGTTCTCGCCACGCCCGACGTACAGGATTCGGTGGCGGAGATAGAGGCTGCAATCGGTCTGCGCCCCGCGCTCGGCGGACACTTCCCGGGGCGCGGCGTCTACAACCATCTGCTCGCGCTGCAAGACGATGCCTACCTGGAAATCATCGGTCCCGACCCAGAACAAGCCGACCACCCGGGTCCGCTGCCCTTCGGCATGCACGAGTTCGGCGACAAGGGTGCGCATGTGCCGCACTGGTGCTGCAAGGCCGGCGCGGAGATCGATGGCAGAGTCGCAGCGGCGAAGGCGGCGGGTTACGACATCGGCGAGGTATATCCGCTGGGCCGTGTGCTCGCCGACGGGACGCGGCTCGACTGGCGCTTAACCCGCACGATCTGGCCGCCGCTGCTGGGAGGGCTTGTACCGTTTCTCATCGATTGGGGCGAGGCGCGTCACCCGTCGACGACCGCTGTCAGAGGGGCGCATCTTGCGTCCTGGCACGGCGAGCACCCCGACATCGCCGCGGTTCGCCGCGCTCACGATGCGCTGGGGGTAGAGCTTGAGCTTCGCGAAGGTCCGGAGCCCGCTCTCGTGGCCGTGATCGAGGGGCCGAACGGATCAATCACGCTGCGCTGATTCGCGGCAGAGAGGATTTGACGATGAAACTTGGACTGTCACTGGGCTACTCGGGCGCATACATGTCGTTGCCGGTCGATCTCGTCCGCAGAGCGGAGGAGTTGGGCTATGACTCAGTCTGGACGGCTGAGGCGTATGGATCGGATGCGTTCTCACCGCTGGCCTACCTGGCAGCGGTGACTGAGAAGATTCGGCTGGGCACCGGAGTGATCCAGCTGGCGGCGCGAACGCCCGCCAACGCCGCGATGACGGCGGCCACCATTGACGCACTGGCAGGTGGAGATCGGATGATTCTGGGTATCGGCGTGTCCGGACCACAGATTGTCGAGGGCTGGTACGGCGAGCCGTGGGGCAAGCCGAACACACGGATTCGCGACTACGTGTCGATCATCCGCAAGATTCTCGCCCGCGAGGAACCGGTGGTGCATGAGGGCAAGGAGATCTCGTTGCCGTACGTCGGTCCCGGCAGCGCGGGGCTGGCCAAGCCGCTCAAGTCGATCCTGCACATGAATCCGAACATCCCGATCTGGCTGGGCACCGGCACGGAGATGAACGTGCGCATGACGGCCGAGGTCGCGGAGGGCTGGCTGCCGCTTGGGTTGACGCCGTACAACGCCGACCTGTTCGAGCCCTGGGTCGAGGAGGGGTTCAAGCGTGCCGAGGCGAAGTCCGGATCTCCCAAATGGTGGCCGGACTTTGAGGTCCAGTCGTCCGCGGAGGTCGAGATCACGGACGACCTGCGTGATGCCTTCCGCAAGATGAAGCCGAATGTGGCGCTCTATGTCGGTGGGATGGGACACAAGACGCTCAACTTCCACAAGATGTCGATGATCCGGCGGGGTTACGGCGACGCCGCCGAGCGGATTCAGGAGCTCTACCTCGCGGGCCGCAAGGCAGAGGCGATCGAGGAGGTGCCGGAGGAGTTCCTCGATGAACAGGCTTTGCTCGGTCCGCCGGCGCGGATCCGGGAGCGTTACCAGGCCTGGGCTGACAGCTACATCACCGGGCTGACGGTCAGGACAAATCAGCCCGAAGCGGTCGAACTGATGGCGGACCTGGCGCGAGAGTCGTCGGGCGCGTAGGCGCTATTCGATTCCGTCGATCTTGACAAGGCCGGCGTCGTATTGGTCGTGGCGCTGGAGCCAGGCCATGCTCCATTGCAAGCCGTCCTCGTCGCGGCCGTTGGGCAGGACGTCGAGGAACCGATAGGCGCCGAGGAAGTCTTCCAAACCTCGCGCATAGGTCGAGTAGGTATGGAAGATCCGGCCCGATTCGTCCTTGTAGAAGACGGAGAGTCCGGGAGCTTCCGCACCGTCGAATTGGCTTTGCACGGTGTAGTTGTATTGGCGTTGGCCTGCTTCGAGAGCCTCAGGCGGGAACGAGACTCCGTAGTCGAAATTGAAGGTGCTTTCGTTTGACGAGAGCCACTTGAAGTTCCAGCCCATGCGCTCGCGATAGGCCTGGAGCTTGGTGAGCGGCGCCCGCGAGATGGCGACGAACGCGGCGTTGCGCTGCTCGACGTGGATGGTGGCCGGATTGAAGTGGTCGGCCATGAAGGAACAGGCGACGCAGCCTTCGTCCCAGTCGGGGTCAAACATGAAGTGGTAGACGATGAGCTGGTCGGCGGCGCCGAACAGGTCGGCGAGCGATTCGCGGCCGTGTGGACCATCGAAGACGTACTCGCGCTCGACCGACTCCCAGGGGAGTTCCCGTCGCGCGGCTGCCAGCTCATCACGCAGACGCGTGAACTCCTTCTCGCGTTGCAGCAAGGCCTGGCGAGCTTCGATCCACTCCTGGTGCGACACGACTTCGCGATTCGTCATCCGTTCTCTTCTCTCTACCGACTGGCTTGATCTCGATCAGTCCACTCCGCCACGCATCGTAGACTGCGGATGTTTTGAGATGACCACCGGAGGGAACGTTGTATGTCCGACGCCGAAGCTGTTGTCAATGCCTTCATGGCCGAGTTCGATGCCGAGCACCCCGACCCAGCCACGCTCGCGTCGTACTTCACAGATGATGCGATCTACACCAACATGCCCGTCGATATGCCGGCGGCGGAAGGCATCGAGGCGATCAAGGCGGCGCTGCAAGGCATTTCGCAGATGACCTCTCGCGGTTGGGAAGTGATCCATTCTGCCTCTGTGGGCGACATCGTCCTCAACGAGCGTGTCGACCGATTCGTGATCGGCGGCTCAAACGTCGATGTTGAGGTCTGCGGCGTGTTCGAGCTGCGCGACGGCAAGATTCACCGCTGGCGCGACTACTTCGACATGGCCTCGTTCCAGAAGCAGATGCCGGGCGGCTAACGGCCGCCCAGATCGCGAGTCGGCTAGTCGCGGCCGAAGGCTGAGC
>JAPPJZ010000052.1 GCA_028874365.1 Chloroflexota bacterium
CGCATCGGAGCGCTCCAGCACGAAACCTGCTCGATCAATGATCGGCCGCGCGTGATCCACAGCGTCGTCCAGCACCGCACCGGTGTCAACCGGAACCACTTCGTAGCGATTCGATCCGGAGTCGAGCGAGACGAGCTTCAAGGTCTGCTCGATCATCTCGCTAAGGCGCCGCCCTTCGTCACGAATCAACCTGCCATAGCCCAGCGCCTGCTCGCTCGTGCCCAATAGGCCCTCGGCGATGTTGTCGCCCATCGCGCGGATGGCCGTGACCGGACTCCGCAACTCGTGGGAAACCGCCGTCGCGAACTCTAGGTGCATGCTGGCCAGCTTGGCGGCGCGCCGCAACGAAACCACAACCAGTGCCATGGCCCCGCCCAGCAGCAGCAAGAGACCCGCTCCCATCGCCAAGCTCCTCCGGTATTCGAGCGCCAACACCTCCTCCAACGAACCATCGATGTGCTTCGCGATGAGTTCCAAGCGATGTTGGCGGTCCCCGGCCAAGAACAACCGCGGGCGGTCCGGAGTGAACGGCAGCACACTGGGATCGCCAGCGCTCTGCTCGGCACGCCGGCGAGACCGCGGGTAACGAGAGATCTCGATCGGATCGGGTGCATTCGACCGCAGTGCGATCCGCTGAACGCCTCCGACCCTGGCGACCGGGCTAGGCACGGAGCCCATCGTTAGCAATACGTCGCGGCGGACATCAGCCGTTTCCTTCCAACCCGCCACAAGCCCATCGCCGCCGCCACTCAGAGCGTGCGCGTCAGAAGCCGACGACTCGGTCCCGACGTCAGGATCCGACGTATCGGCACGATCAGACCTATAGAAGTCCGTGACTTCGTTGTCCACGGCGAACGCGACGTCGAACAACACGTTTCCCGCCATGGCTCGGAAGTGCCCCCTCACCAATGCCGGCAGTATTTGCTGGCGGATGTATTCAACATCCAACTGCAATACCAAGTAGCCCGCGAACCGCAATTCGCGCTGGCCACTCACGGGTTCTGCGGCTAGCGTGGCAACCGGTCGCACCAAGGCCGAGTGGTCCGGGTAGTAGAGCCATGTCGACAGCCATGGCGTGCTGATCACACGGCGGTGCCGTGAACTCGTCGACCGCAACCGACCTTCGAGATCTTGGTAGTCATGTCCCGGCCGGATTGGTTCCCATCGCCGTTCGGCAAGCTTGAGCTCTGCGAGGCGAGGCGTCGCCTGACTGGACGCATCATGGAACAGAATGCGCTCAATCGCGGGTCCGTGGCCGGACGACTCGTGCCAGACGAACAGGGATTCGGCGAGGCGCCGGGCCCGCTCGGAGGGGTCCCAGCTAGGTTCTGCCCGAAGAACCGTCAAGAGGTGCGAGACTTCCCTGTGCAAACTCCGGTTGAAGACCCTGATTGAGGACCGCACCGCTGCCATCACCTGCTGACGCCGAGCATCGTTGGCCCGCTTGATCCAAGAAAGCTGCACGCTTCCCAAGATGGCGAGCGTCAGGCAGCAAGCGGCGATCAGCAGGATCGAACGAAGGTCCCGGGTCGCACCAAGCTTGCTCCGATAGGGGCGAGGCATCCGACCACTCTGCAGTTTCTGCACTAAAACGTCCTTAGGCACTGAGCTGGTCCAGGCCTGCCCGGCATAGCCCAGTCAGGCAATGCCCCGACGACTCCGAACGTTCGCGCCACCGCTCCTCCCCCTCCGATCCGCTACGCCTTGATTTTACACTTAATCACAATCCGGCAGGGCGCAGATTGCAGGCGGACGCGAGAACAGCCCATCGGTCGCTCAAATCACGAGGTCAGCGGACGCACCGCGGGCGAGACCCACACGGCCTTTCGTACGGCGCCTGCGGCGACGGAGCACGCGCATTCTCGCCCGGTCATGGCACCGTCACGGTGTGTCGGCTAACAGCGAAGCCTGCGGGTCGATCAGGACCCGCGAGGCCGGATTTCGCAGCACGATCGAGACGCCAGCTGGATCCGCGCCATCTCCCACGCTGACCGTCTTGACCAGCGAACGGCCCGGCAGGGTATGCACTTC
>JAPPJZ010000038.1 GCA_028874365.1 Chloroflexota bacterium
GAGCGTCCACCACGATCCGGCGCTGGCGGCGCCAGTCCTCACCCTCCGCCGCGAAGAGGCCCCTGAGGCGCATCTCCGTGGCAACGGCCTCCAGGGCCGTGGTGCGCCGGAACCCGTCCGGGCGCTGAACCAGAATGCGCCGGATGGCCGAGCGGTCCGAGATCACCGCGATGCGGTGGGGCCCGATGCGGATCCTGAACATCGGGCCGTACCGCTCTGCCCACTCCTCCAGCGTCAGATGCAGCCGATCGAAGCGAATCCGGTGCAGATTGCCCAGCACGGGAAGTTCCGCCGGACCCGGCAAGTCGCCGAGCGTCCTTGTTCCGCTCCCTGATTCCATGGCCGGAGTATTCTCTTCCATCGCGGATTGGCAGACCAGCGCTCACAGGACCATTGTGGCGCGGGGTGAGGGGGTGAGATGACGGAGAGCCGCTGGCTCGGGCCGGTCCGGATCATGCGTTCGTTTGCGCGGGCGGCCGCATGGAGATCGGGCTGGTCGCCGGGATGCCGCTTTCAGGTTCGTCGGCACGAATGTCCCGCCGCACCGCTCGACGGCGCGTTCCGGCAAGCAACTCTCCGCGGTTGAGCCCGCGGGATCGTAAGGTGGGCGCGAACTGGATCGTGTCGAGGGCGTCGTGCGCGCAGGAGGTATAGTTGCGGCTGGCCTCTGGCTGGTAGTGGAAGCGTCCGTCGCAGCGCACGATGGCGATGGCAGCGTTGGTCACGCAGGGGTTCGCGGACTCTTCAATGTCAATGGTTGCCCACTGTCGCGGCATCAGCGAAGAGACGCCGTGCAATGATTGGACTTCTGGCGACATTCGACCGTCTGCCAAACCAAGGCGCCCTCCGGCTCGCCCGCATCGATGAGCTCATCAATCCTGACAGCGACCCCTTGCGACGGCTCCCTGAAGCGCTCGACGGTCCAGTCGGCAGAATCGCTCTCGGTCACGTCGCCGCGCGCGGTTGAGCAGGCGCTTGGTCAGCATGCGCGGCAGCGAAGGCTCGCGCTCGGACACCGTGATGATGCTGTTGCGCGCGGTCGTCATCGGCGCCGGTTATCCAGCACCGCTTCGTGCTCGGCGCCGGCGCGCACGCTGGAGTGAGGATGATCGGCGTCACCGCCGGCGTTCGGAGGGCTTCGACGGCGAGACCAAGATCTGAAGCGGGTTGAGCAGAGCCGTCCGCCGCGGCCTCGACAACATGAATATTCAAGCCTACCTCGCGGCCGCAGGGATCAATCTCAAGCAGCTCGCCGCAGCCCTTATTGTCGTTTTGTCTGGCGCCTGCATCGCCGCCAAAGGCCTGCTACGGGCTCATCACGGCAACGCCGCCCGAAACAATCTCTCGGCAGTTGCAGCCGCGTGATCCGGCACACGCCGGCCCACAGAGCACAGCCACCGGCAACAACACTGTCAGCCCGCCGCCCGATAGCAGGTGCCGGCGTGCTCGGGGCCGACATGGCTGTATGCCAGGACTGGCGCGCCCAGTAGGCGTTGATCGACGATCAGCTGGCCTCTCCACTCTCTTGAACGAGGTCGCGGCAAACCCGTGCCATCAGTGACCGGAGCCGACAAATTGGTTCGGACCAAGCTTAGCATCGGGTGCCGCTAAAGCACGCCAGTGCGCGAACGGCCTCTTCACCCCACCCGCAGCTAGTTCAAGCTCGAGGCGTCGCAGACACAAGCCCCCGTTACTCCCGTGACCGAGCCAGAGCGACGCACAAGTGGAAGCTTAGCAGTGCTGACGAACGGGGGCGGTGGGGGTGAACGGCGCCTCGAAGCCACCGGGCCCGCTCACTCGGCCCCGGTGGCTTCCCTGAGGTAGGCGATCAGATCCTGGCGGTCCTTCTCCTTTCTGATCCCCCTGAACACCATCTTGTTCTTCGGTATGTAGCCCTTGGGATCGGCAATGAAGGCGTCCATGGTCTCATCGTCCCAGACGATCGCCGCGTCCTTCAACGCGTTCGAGTACTTCTTGAAGCCCTCGACCGTGCCGGAAGTCAGGCCGAAGACGCCGTAGAGGTTCGGGC
>JAPPJZ010000030.1 GCA_028874365.1 Chloroflexota bacterium
GGTCTGGGAGCGGTAGCGGCGATGTGGATCAGGCAGATCTCCGTACGGCACTTCGACGGATTGGTCTGGGAGCGGTAGCGGCGATGTGGATCAGGCAGATCTCCGTACGGCACTTCGCCGGTATACGCTCCGCCGAAGTCTCTTTCGATCACGGACTCAACGTCCTGTACGGACCGAACGAGATCGGCAAGTCGACGCTTGTGGACGCCATGCGTGCCGGCCTGCTGCTGCTGCACGGCGCAACGGCCGCCCGCGACTTCGAGGATTGGCATACCGATCAACCCCCGCGGGTGGCACTGACGTTCGAAACCGAGCCACAGCGCATCTGGCGCGTGCGCAAGAGCTTCGGCAAGGGGGCGGATGGCTCGAGCTACCTGGAGTTCTCGCGTGACGGCAGGACTTTCACCCAGGAGGCCAAGGGGCGCCAGGTAGACGGCCGGATTCGAGAGCTGCTGCGCTGGGGCCTGCAGCCTCCAGGCGGCAAAGGCAGCAAGAAGGGGTTCTCCGAGTCGTTCCTGGCGACCACCCTGCTGGCCGATCAGCGTGAAGTCGCCGCCGTGCTCGACCGGAGTCTCGACGATGACTCCGACGAGTCGGGGAAAGGACAGCTTACCGCGGCGCTGCAGGCGCTGGTCCAGGACCCGGTGTTCCGAACCGTCGTCGCCCGCACCCAGGAGCGCGTGGACGAGGCGTTCACGGGAACCGGGCAACGGAGCCGGCGTCGAGGATCTCCATGGATGAACCTTCGCGACCAGCGTCAGGCCGCCGACCAGCGGCGAACCGAGATTCGCCGCCGCGTTACCGAGAGTGACGATGCCCGAACACGGGTCAAGAGATTCAGCGACGAACTCGACGAAGCCCGCAGCCAACTCGACAACGCGCGTCGAAATCACCAGCGGATCGACATGGTCTGGGATCGGCAGCAGGCGAGAGACGCTGCCAGCACCGAGATCGCCAGGGCGGAGCGCGAACGAGACCGCATTCAGCGTCTTCATGACGATCTGGACACGGCCAGTCGGGAACTGTCCGCTGCAAAGGAAGCGGTCGGCGCAGCCGACAAGGGCATGGAACAAGCGGCCGAAACAGAGCGGTGCGCACGGGACTGCCTCGAAACCGCTCGTGGTCGCCTGGCCGAACTGGAGAGTGGCGACGCCCGGCAGAAGCGCACGATACGCAAGCAGGAGATCGAGAATCTCCGGCTCAAGAACAGGAACCGACGAACGGAGGTCGAGCGGGTCAAGGCGGAAGCCTCCGGAATTCGAGACCTGGAGGCCGCGACGCAGCGGCTGCGTGCGGACCTGACGGCCAGGTCACGGGAGATCGCCGCGACCAGGTCGCGCGTGCAGCAGGCTCAACAGCAAGACCGCGAGGACGCTGCTGAAATCGGTCGCATTACCGAACGTACCATCGCTCTGAAACTGCTGGCGTCGCGCAGGCAGCTCGCCGAGATCGCCGAGTCCGTCCACCGCGCCAGGAAGTTGCGTGCAGCGGCCGAGGCGAAATCAGCGCGTGCGAATGCGCTGCGCGCGTCGATCGAGGATCTCTCGTTGCCGGATTCCGAACAGATGGAAACACTGCGCGCGCTGCAGACCGATCTCCGGGTTGCGGAAGAGACCCTGCAAGTGGGATTGTCCGTCGAGATTACACCTGTCCGGCCGCTGTCCCTCACGACCCGCGCCGACGACGGACCGCCGCGGACGGACGACTTGACTCGGCCTGTTTCGGTCGAAGCGGCCGCGCGTCTCCGTCTGGGGCTGGAGGGTGTCGGTCAGATCGAGATTCAGGGCGGGCGACGCGACGCCCGTCAGCGAGCTTCGCGGCTGCGAACGAAGTGGGCCGACGCGACCACCGGGCTGTTCCAACGCCTTGAGGTCGACAACCTGGACGAGGTTTTCGCGAAGTGCCGCACCGGCGGCAACAAACTGGCCGAGGCTGACAGTCTGGCTCGCGAAGCGGAGCAGGAATACGAGCGGGCCGCGGCCGCCGCGTATGAAGACGCAT
>JAPPJZ010000078.1 GCA_028874365.1 Chloroflexota bacterium
TTCCTGCTCTTTCTCGGCATTGCCCAGGCAGCGATCAGCCTGCTCGTTTAGACCAACCGGAAACGAACACCGCAGAGCATTATGACGGATTCGTCTTCTGAGACCTCAAGATCGTGATGCCGTGCGGTCGACACCACATGGCCGCGATCGATCGTCGCCACGTCGAGGCCGCCCAGGCCTTCACCGCGACCATCGGTTGCCTCGACGAAGCGCAGCGTCGCATCGTCCAGCGCGACGGTCGCGTGGCCGTCGCCATCTGAGCCGACCGGAATCTCCAACACTTCCGACCACCGAGCTGCCATCACCGATGGGTTGTCGCTCTGCAACTCCGCCGCCGTCATCGCGGTGATCACGTGCTCTCGCTTGGCCGGCAGCCAGTGATCGCCGGCGGGACTCCAGGGACCGTCGAGCTGGTCGTCGCCGGTGTTCCAGCGCAACTCCGCGATCGCACCGGGGACATCCTTGGGGTGGAGTTGAATCCCATCGGTCTGATCGTTGCCGGAGTCCGTGATCAGACGGATGCCCAGGTCGCCGACGTGCTCGCGTCTCGCGGCAATGTCTCCGCATTGCATGATGACCATGTAGCCACCATCGCCGCCGCGCCGTCGCAAGTAACGCCCACCGGCAGTACCGGGCGTCATGGGCGAGACGACTTCGAGGAACGCGTTGCCGATCGGCATGAGGAAGTTGTGCAGGCCGAAGCGGCCCACGCCGGGATCGCGGTGACAGACCTCCAGCCCGAAGACGCCCCGCAGGTGCGACTCGATCATGTCCAGATCTTCTGCGACGAGGCAGATCTGCCGCATCCGCAACATGGCGCACCTCTCTCAGACTGTCGGCCCATGCGGGCCGTTCAACTCACCTGCCCTTGAATACGGGACGCCGCTTCTCGACGAACGCCCGTCGTGCCTCGATCGAGTCTTCGCTCTCGCCGACACGTCGCATCCGGTCCGCCTCACGCCGAACGGCTTCGGAGAGAGGAATCGTGAACGCGTCGTTGAGGTTGTTCTTGATCTGCGCGATCGCGCCAGGATGCGAGTCACGCAACTGGGCCGCGACCTGCAGGACGTTGGGCATCAGCTCCTCAGGGTCGTGGACGCCGTTGGCTAGACCCAACGAGAGCGCCTCTTCTGGATGCACCCTGTCGGGCAGCAGGTACATCTCGCGCGCTTTGCCCATGCCGACCAAGCGCGGCAGCGTCCAGGTGCCGCCGAAGTCGCCGGAGAATCCGACCTTCAGGAACGCTGTGTAGAGATACGCCGTCGTCGACATGTAGCGCAGGTCGCAAGCCAGCGTGATTGAGCAGCCCGCTCCGGCCGCGCCACCATTGATCGCGGCGATGGTCGGCTTGGGCATCTGGTGCAGCAGGATCGACGTGCGTTCTGAGTGGGTCAGGCTGTAGATGCTCTGCTCGAGGTTGCGGATGTCTCCGCGGCCGGTGTCCTTGAGGTCGCCTCCGGCGCAGAACAATCGCCCGGCGCCGGTGAGGACCACGACGCGGACATCGTTGTCAGCGGCGGCCTGCTCGCAGGCCAGCGGGAGTTCCGTCAGCATCGTCCCATTGAGCGCGTTCAGCGACTCCGGTCGATTCAGCGTGATCGTGCAAATGCCGTCCTCGATGTCGTACAGAAGCGTCTCGTACATGGAGCGCCCTCAACTCTGCTGATTCATCGTCCCGTGCGGTCAGTCTACTCACCGCCGGTGTCCGATCAGCTTCGCCAGCCATGTGCCGCCGGCACCGACTGAGTTGCATAACCGGGATTGGCTAACAGGTGTCTGACCTAAACTGACGTTCATGCTCACGATCACCGCCGCTCTGCCCTGGGAAGCGAAGGCCGCGCGCGCCGGTCAGGCCATCGCCGGTCGCGGCCGCGTGCGGATCATCACGTCCGGCGTCGGACCGCAACGCGCCCGAGACGCGGCCGAGGAGGCGGTCGAGCGTTCGCCGTCCCAGGTGATCAGCATCGGCGTTGCGGGAGGTCTGACCAACAACTTGCGCCGGCCCTCGATCACGCTGCCGACCAACACCATCCGCCAGACGGACGGCGCCGTCTTCCAGGCCGATGACCAGCTTCGCAAGCAGGCGATCCGGCTGCTGAACAAGGCCGACATTTACTGGCAATCGGTGACCAGCATTACGACTCCCGAGATCCTGTTCACCAAGCCCGAGAAGCGCGCCGCCGCCGACTCGGGCGCGGAGATCGTGCAGATGGAGGACTCAGAATGGGCCGAGGTCTGCGCTGAAGCCGACGTTCCGTTCGCTTCAGTGCGGGTCGTGATGGACGCGCTTGACGACGACATCCCCAACGAGGTCGTGCAGTGGCGCGGCAAGCCCTCGCCGTTCGATATCGCTCTCGGTGCGATTCGACGGCCCAGCCTGCTGCCCGAGTTGCTCTCGCTGGGCATCCAGCGAGAGTCCGCAATTCGGGAGCTGGAACGTGCGATGACGCTGATCATCCCGGCGCTCGTTGACCAGGGCAGCGAATAGCTTCGCTGGGGCATTCATGTGAAACGCGCGCTCGTCACCGGAGCCAACGGCTTCATCGGCGCGCACGTAGTTCGAGCCGCGCTGGAGGCCGGGGTCGAAGTCCGCGCGCTGGTCCGACAGGGCAGTGACCAACGCGGTCTTGACGGCCTGCCGGTCGAAACTGTCTACGGAGATCTCACGGATCCGGCATCGCTGGTCGCGGCGGTCACTGGCGTCGACACGCTGTTCAACGTTGCTGCTCGCTACGACTTGAGTCGCCGGGCTCGAGGTGATGCATATCGCGCGAACGTTGACGGCACACGAGCGTTGATGTTGGCCGCGCTTCAGGCGCAGGTCAACCGAGTCGTGCATACTTCGTCAGTCGCCGCGATCGGCCCACCGTCCGATCCTTCACGTCCCGCCGATGAGACACAGTGGGCCAATATCGGACACGCCCCGGGTCCATACGAGGAGACCAAAATCCTGAGCGAACGACTCGTTCACGAACTGGTCGAGTCAGAATCGCTGCCGGCGGTCTGCGTGCTGCCGACCGCGCCAATCGGTCCGTTGGACCTCAAGCCCACCCCGACCGGCCGCCTGATCCGCGACGCGGCGAACGGCTCCATGCCCGCCTACATCCGCTCGGCGGGTCTGAACATCGTGCACGTCTCCGATGTGGCGGAGGGCCACGTCCGGGCGGCTGTGACGGGTCGGATCGGCGAGCGGTACATCCTCGGCCATATGGATGGCAATCTGACGTTACGCGAGATCATCGAACGGGCGGCGGCGTGTGGCGGCTCGTCACCGCCGAGGATGGCGATCCCATCGACGATCGCCTTCGCGGCTGCCGTGATCGACGAATTTCTCGTCAGTGCTTTGACCGGACAGCAGCCTCGCGCGACCATTGCAGGTGTCAGGCTCGCGCGCCGACGGCAGTACTTCGATTGCCGCAACGCCGTCGAGGCACTGCAGATGCCACAGACCGATCTGGACGCCGCATTCAGCGACGCGGTGGCGTGGTTTCAGAGGGAGGATCGATGAGTACTCAATCAACTCCGCCGGTCGTTCTGATCACTGGAGCCAACAGCGGCATCGGCAAGGCCGCTGCGACCGAGCTGGCCCGTCGCGGCTGGCAAGTGTTCGCGGCTTCCCGATCGGTCGAGCGAGGACAGGCGGCGGTCTCTCAGATCCAGAAGGACAGCGGGTCGATCGCCGTCGAACTTTTCGAAATGGATCTTGCCTCGTTCGCCTCCGTGCGAAGAGCCGTCGATGAACTGCTGGAGCGCACCGAGCGGCTCGACGTTCTGGTCAACAACGCCGGCCTCACACTCAATGACCGAACGCTGACCGTCGACGGCCATGAGACGATGATGCAGACGAATCACCTTTCACCCGTGTTGCTCACCTCGTTGCTGCTGCCGACGCTACTCCGGTCTGACGATGCGCGCGTCGTCAACGTGAGCTCGCGTGTCTACGAGCGGATCGATGCGATGCCGCTGGATGACCTCAACTTCGAGCACTACTGGGGCGGGATCCGGCCATATTGCGCGACCAAGCTAGCCAACATCCTCTTCACCAACGAACTTCATCGACGCACCCATGACCGCGGGTTGGCGACCTTTTCGGTCCACCCCGGTGTCGTGGCCACCAACTTCGCTCAGAACTTTCCCGCTCCCCTTCGGGCGGGCCTCAAGCTCCTGCGGCCATTGCTGCGCAATCCCGAGCAGGGCGCCGCGCCGGTGGTCGAGCTGGTCACCGAGTCGGCGCGTCGCTCAGACGCCGGCGAATACTTCGACCGTCACACCCGCACGCAGCAGCAACCACAGGCGAGCGACCGTCAGGCGGCCGAACGCCTCTGGGAGCTGACCAACGAGATCACCGGAGCGGAGTGGCCGGCCTCATGACGATCTCCAGCCGTGAAGAGCTAATCGCAGCGCTGCAACAGGACAGCGAAGAGTTCCAGGAGGCGGTCGCGCAACTTCCCACAGAGGCATTCGAGCGGGGAGTCTACGAGCAGGGCTGGAACGCGCGTCAACTGCTTGCCCATATCGCCGCGATCGAGTGGACGTATCCCCGGCTGATCGAGCGAGCCGAGCAGCGAGCATCTGGAGAAGATGTCCCCCAGGGCGGCGGTGCCGGATTCGATATGGATGCCTACAACGCCAGGCAGGTCGCGCGTCGGGACGACCAACCGGTCGAACAACTGCTGACTGAGTTTCGGAGGAACCGGGCCGAGACGATCGACGCGATCCGTGCCGCCGACGAGGAACTACTCAAGCAACCGACGCGCTCCGCGGGAGGCGTCGAGGGGACCCTTCTCGATGTCCTCGAAGGCGTGGCGGTGGGACACGTGCGAGAGCACGTGGATGATCTGCTCAGAGGTGCGAGGTCGGAGTAACGATCCTCGAGCTATCCCGGATCGCAGAAGCGGCCTCCTGAGAGGCCGCCTCTGTTTCGCCCTGGCTGGGATCGGGGTCTACTGACGCGGTAGCTGTAGACCTCTTGTGGCGATGATGTTGCGCTGGATCTCGGACGTGCCGGCTGCGATCGTGCTTGGGACGCTCGACATGTAGGAGCGGCCAATGCGGGCGGCCAGGGGGGCGTCCGGATCGTCGGGGTCGATTCGCTGGCTGTGCAGGCCCATCATGTTGACGCCGAAGCGGGCGACTCGCTGGCCGAGCTCGGAACCGAACATCTTCGACATTGATGCTTCGTGGTTGGGGACCAGTTCTTGCGATTGCATCCAGACCACCCGGTACGAGATTAGCTTGGCAATCTCAGACTCGATCATCAGGTTGGCAAGGCCGTTGCGGATGCCCGGATCGTCGATCAGCTTGGCGCCGCCGCGTCGACCGGGCTTCTCGGCCGCATACTCGGACATCAACTCGACGCTCTTTCGCGAGGTCGCCGACCAGGCCACGCCGGAGCGCTCGAAGTCGAGCAGCGTCGCCGCGACATACCAGCCGCGGTTGTACTCGCCCATCATGTTCGCCGCCGGCACGCGCACGTCAGTGAAGTAGACCTCGTTGAAGCTGTGCTCATCGAGCATGTTGATCAGCGGTCGGACTTCGATGCCCGGCGTGTTCATGTCGAGCAGGAAGTAGGAGATGCCGCGGTGCTTGGGCGCTTCGGTGTCGGTGCGCGTGAGCACGTGGATCCAGTCGGCGTGCTGCGCGCCCGAGGTCCAGATCTTCTGGCCGTTGATCACGAAGTCGTCGCCGTCGCGGACAGCGCGGGTCTGCAGCCCGGCGAGGTCCGAGCCGTTGCCGGGCTCGGAGAAGCCCTGCGCCCAGTAGGACTCCGCGTTGGCGATTCGCGGCAGGTGCTCCTGGCGCTGTTCCTCGGTGCCGTGCAACATCAGACAGGGGCCGACCATCGAGATTCCCTGTCCGCCCGAACCGGGCGCGTCGCGATAGGCCGCTTCTTCGCGGTAGATCATCTGCTGGATGTGGCTCGCGCCGCGCCCGCCATACTCCTCCGGCCAGGCCATGGTCAGCCAGCCCTTGGACGCTGCACGCTTCTCAAAGGCGCGTTCGGCCTCAAACCCGGCGTCGGGGTTGTCGTCCGAGGCGGACGCCGGCACCCAGTTGCTGCCGATGAAGTCCACCACCTCGCTGCGGAATGCGTTGTCAGCTTCGGTGAATTGATAGTCCATGCTTGGCTCCTCGGGTCTCTGCACGCCATCCCGCGACCCAATCGCAGGCGCAAAAAGTATAGCCAACCCTCCCGATACGCTGATCAACCATGACCATGACGGGTTCGCGGATTTGGGATGCGCTGGTAGTCGGCGCCGGCCCCGCCGGCGCACGAGCTGCGCAGCAACTGAGCGCTGCCGGGGCCTCAACACTGCTGGTTGAGAAGCACTCGCTGCCGCGGTACAAGGCCTGCGGTGGCGGTGTTCCGGCCCGGACGCTTCGACTGCTTGACGACCTCGAGATCTCCGCGGTCAGCGAGGGCTTCGTCGACACGATCGATGTCTCGCGATTCGGCCGGCACCAGTTTCGCAAGGCATCCAAGCGGCCGCTCGCCTGGATGGTGATGCGCGATCGCTTTGACCAGTTCCTGACCGATCTTGCAGCCGAAGCGGGCGCGTCAGTGGAACACTCAACGCCCGTTCAATCAGTCGTTGAGACGGACGCCTGCTACGAAATCGAGACGCCGACTGGAGTGGTTCGAGCGCGGCACATCCTGGCCGCAGACGGCGCGATCGGTCCGACGGCTCGCTGGCTGGGCATTGCGTCGGCCCCGACCCGCAGCGCCGCCTATGAGGTCGAAGTGGCTGCGCCACGAGATGCCTTGGACCACTGGCATCAGGCCGCCAACGTCGATATCGGATACCGACCATGGGGCTACGGCTGGGTGTTCCCCAAGGCTGGCAAGCTCTCGGTGGGCGTCGTGACTGCGCCCAGCCAGGGCCGCTCGATTCGCAAGCAGACCGACCGCTACCTTTCGCGCCTCGGACTCGGCGAGGCCGAGGTGATCAAGATGCAAGGGCACCCGATTCGCTATAGGCGCTCGGTAGGCGAGCCGGTGGCCAAGGGCCGCGCGCTGTTGCTCGGGGATGCGGCGGGACTGGCCGACGAGTTCACCGCCGAGGGCATCGCTTACGCCGTCCACTCCGCGAACCTCGCCGCCGACGCCGTGCTGAATGGCGACGAACCAGCGGCCCTCTACACACGAGCCATAAACCACAGGATCCAGCCCGAACTCGACGCCGCCCGAACCATCTCGCGCCTCTACTACTGGTGCGTTGTGACCTGGCCCTGGCTAGCGCTGACTGCGTCGAAACACATCAACTACCTCTGGCGAGCCTTCTTCCGAGTTATGCGCGGCGAGTCGACGTACGCGGAGGAGCTGTCCAGAGTCCTCCTGATCCCCTCTCCCCGCGGGAGAGGGATCGGGTGAGGGCCATGCCGTGGCTAGTTCTAGATACGCTCGGGGTTGATTCCGCAGCCTTCATCGGAGGTCTGTTCCTCATCTTCGTCGCGCCGTCGATCATCGGTGCCATAGCCGGAACGTGGATCCTGTGGGGCAAGCAGCGAAGCCTCTTCCTCGGGCTTCTGTTGGGCTTCGCCATCGGCGCCGGGGGCACGGCGGTCGGATGGGGCCTCGTGGTCTTGAGCGACAACCTGGCTCCGTACTTCGTCGGACTGACCCTAGCGATCGCCGCACTCTGTGCCGTCGCGAAGTATCTGCCCGGACGCTAACTGCATCCTTGGCAGAGGGATGCCGTACTCGCTGGACTCTCACGGTTCGTATCAGCCCCAACACGCAAGTGAGAGACTCTAAAGAACAACGCCGTTGACATCGGGAGCAGCTGCATGGAGATCCTGGACCTGAACTGGTTTCGGCTCGTCTTGGACGGACCATCTCAGCGCTTCTATCTGTGGATGTTCTCCTTACCGGTCTTGGGCATACCGATTCTCGTCGGAACGGTCGCCGCTGTACTTATGGACAGAATGCGCGTTCGAACATGCGCTTTGACCATTGCGGCAGTACTCGTACTGTGGTTTGTCACGCTTTACCTTCTCTAGTGGCCATGCCCCGCCGGCGACGAACCCCAAAGCCTCTGCGGCCAACCGCGATTATCAGCCGATTGATTCGGGAGGCTCCGCTGACGCCGTGGCGGGCGACGAATGATCCGGTCACGGAGCTGGTGCTGACGCTGCTGTCGCAGAACACGTCGGATACCAACTCGGGTCGGGCGTTTCAGCAATTGCTGAAGCGCTATCCCGACTGGGATGCGGTCCTCGAAGCGCCGGTTGAGGAGTTGGAGGAGACGATCCGACCGGGCGGGCTGGCCAGAACCAAGGCTCCGAGGATGCAGGCGCTGCTGGGGATGCTGCGCGAGCGGTTGGGACCGGGTTGGGACGCCTCGCGGCTGGAAGCCATGCCGATCGACGAGGCCAAGACCTGGCTGACCGAGCTTCCCGGCGTGGGGCCCAAGACGGCTGCTTGCGTGCTGCTCTTCTCGCTTGGTCGACCAGCTCTGCCGGTCGATACGCACGTCCACCGCGTCGCTCAGCGTCTTGGCCTGATTGGCTCGAAGGTCGCGGCGGTGCCGGCCCACGACATGCTTGAGGCGCTGCTCCCACCCGGCAAGTACTACGACTTCCATGTCACGCTGATCCGTCATGGCCGGCGTGTGTGCCACAAGCAGCGCCCGAAGTGCGCCGATTGCGTGCTGCTCGACCGTTGCCCGGGCGCCGACGACTTCATCTACGACTGACTCGCAAAGATGTAGCCTCACGTAGTTTCAACCACGACGAAGGAGACGAACGATGAGCGCCAGCGCACAAACCACTGCCGGAACGATCGAAGGATCCGAAGAGAACGGACTCTGTGTCTTTAGAGGCGTTCCATTCGCCGCGCCGCCGGTTGGCGAGCTTCGCTTCAAAGCGCCGCAACCCGTCGAACCGTGGGACGGGGTGCGCGATGCCAAGTCGTTCGGTCCGATCTCGCTTCAGGCGCCCAACGAGATGCTGGAGGCACTGCTGCCGCCATCCGATCCGCCGCAGCCGCAGAGCGAGGACTGCCTCTATCTCAACGTCTGGACACCCGGCCTGGACGGCGCACGGCCGGTCATGGTCTGGATCCATGGCGGCGCGTTCACGATCGGCTCGGGCAGCGAGGACTACTACGACGGCGCCAACCTCGCCTCGCGCGGCGACGTTGTGATCGTGACAATCAACTACCGGCTCGGCGCGTTGGGCTTCCTCAACCTGCCCTCCCTTGGCCAAACCAACTTCGGCATGCGCGATCAGGTCGCGGCGCTCAAGTGGGTGCAGGAGAACATCGCCAGCTTCGGTGGCGATCCTGGCAACGTGACCATCTTCGGCGAGTCGGCGGGCGGGATGAGTGTCGCCTCGCTGATGGCCTCGCCTGAAGCGGCGGGCCTCTTTCAGAAGGCGATCCCGCAGAGCGGCGCCGGCCACAATGCGCTCAGCGTCGAGGAGACCAACGGCACTGCCTTCAAGTTCTGCGCGGCGCTCGGCGTGGATCCGGACGATGTCGATGCGTTGATGGCCGCCGACCCGGCCGATATCCTCGCCGCTTCGGTCGCGGTTGACCCGATCGCCAGCGCCGAATCCACTTCCGATATGGCCGACGCCGGCGCTTCGGCGACGCCGCAGATGCCGTTCCAGCCGGTGATCGACGGAGCGTTTCTCTCGCAGCTGCCGATCGACCACATTCGCGGCGGCTCCGCGGATGGAGTCGCAACGCTGGTTGGCTCGCTGGACGAGGAGCTCAAGCTGCTCGCCGCGGCCGGACCTGCCGAGCCGATGACGGAAGAGGCGGCGACCGCGATGTTCGGGATGATGCACCCGGAACCGGAGTCGGCCTATGGCACGTATCGTGCGGCCCGGCGCGAGCGCGGCGAGAACGACTCGCCCGACGAGATCTTCGTGGCCGCGATCGGCGACATCATGCTGCGCGTTCCCGGTCTGCGGCTCGCCGACGCGCAGACCTCTCGCGCGCCTACGTACGCCTACCTGTTCGACTGGAAGTCGCCGGGCATGAACGGCGCGCTGGGCTCCTGTCATGCGCTTGAACTGCCCTTCGTCTTCGGCACGCACGACGCCGCGCCGGAGTTCTGCGGAAGCGGACCTGTCGCCGACGCGTTCTCGGAGCTGACGATGGACACCTGGCTCAACTTCGCCAAGACCGGCAACCCCGCCGGCGATGGTGTCGACGCACCCACCTGGGACGCTGGCGCCAAGCCGATCCAGGTGCTCGGCGACAATCCGAGGGTCGAGCACGACTGGCGCGGGCCCGAAGTCGGCGTCTGGGACGAAGTCGTTTCCTAGAGAGAACAGAACCATGCCACTCACCCCTATCCGCAACGACCAACTGCGCAAGGTCGGCGTCGGCGTTCAGCGACCGGAGGATGTCGTCGTCTCGCGCGACGGCCGCGTCTGGATGTCCGATCAGGCCTCGGCGGCGGCCGAGGCCTTGCCCGACGGCACGCTCAACCGCGTCGGCAACGCCGGCGGCGCGCCCAACGGCAACAACATGGACACCGAGGGTCGGATCATCATCGCCAACGTCGGCGGCCTTGAGGGCCAGGGCTCGGACGACTCCGGCGTCGGACCGGTGCAACGCCTCGATGTCGACACGGGCGAGATCGAAGTGCTCGCCGACCAGATCGACGGCATCCCGCTGGTTGCTTCCAACTACCCCCACGTCGACTCGCAGGGGCGGATCTGGGTCACGCACTCGACTTCACGCTCGGGCGGCCTAGCTCTCGCCGGCGACCCGGACGGATTCCTGTTCCGCATCGAGACCGACGGCTCGTTGACCATGCTGGCCACGGAGATCGAGTTCGCCAACGGGATCACACTCGATCCACGCGAGGAGAACGCCTACGTCTGCTCGACGACCGGTTGTCATGTACTGCGCTATCCGATCGATGAAGACGGCTCGCTCGGCGAACCAGAGGTGTACGGACCGCAGCTCGGCGAGAAGGTCGCCGACCTGGAGGCGATGCGCCCGCTGACCGCGCAGCAGCGCGGCGAACTCGGCCTGACCGACGGCTGCGGATTCGACCAGGAGGGCAACCTCTGGGTGACGCTGCCGATGTCGAACAAGGTCGTTGCGATCACGCCGCAGTTCGAGGTCGTGACGATGATCGAGGATCTCGAGGGCGAGATCATGCAGTTCCCGACCAACGTCAGTTGGGGCGGCGACGACATGTGCGATCTCTACATCGGCTCGATCCGCAGCGACTACGTCGTCCATGCGCGCTCGCCGATCCCGGGCGAGCCCCTGGTTCATCAGCGCTAGGTCCTGCTCCCGGGGCCACTTGCTTCGGGCAACCCGAGGTCTGCCGCCAAGCTGCGCCCTACCCTGCGCAGAGAGTTCGCGAACTAGAAGATCAGGACATGCCACTCACTCCAATCCGCAAAGACCAGCTCAGCAAGGTCGGCGTCGGCGTCCAACGACCGGAGGATGTCGTCGTCTCGCGCGACGGCCGGGTCTGGATGGCGGACCAGGCCTCGGCTGCGGCCGAGGCGCTGCCCGACGGCTCACTCAACCGCGTCGGCAACGCCGGCGGCTTGCCCAACGGCAACAACATGGACGCCGAGGGCCGGATCATCATCGCCAACGTCGGCGGACTCGAGGGCGATGGCGGCTCCGGTCCCGTCCAGCGCCTCGATGTCGACACCGGCGAGATCGAGGTCCTGGCCGACGAGATTGACGGCATCCCGCTGATGTTGTCCAACTATCCGCACGTCGATTCCCAGGGTCGCATCTGGGTGACGCACTCGACCTCGCGATCCGGAGACGAGGCGTTGGCGGCCGGCGATGACGACGGCTTTCTCTTCCGGATCGAGACCGACGGCTCGCTGACGATGCTCGCGACCGAGGTCGAGTTTCCGAACGGGATCACGCTCGACCCTCGCGAGGAGAACGCCTACGTTTGCTCGACGACCGGCTGCCACGTGCTCCGCTTCCCGATCCACGCCGACGGCACGCTCGGCGAGTCCGAGGTCTACGGTCCGCAACTGGGCAAGTCGGTCGACCTGGCCGCCGCCATGCAGTTGGTCTCGCCCGAGCAGCGCCGCGACCTCGGTTTGACCGACGGCTGCGGCTTTGACCAGGAGGGCAACCTCTGGGTGACGCTGCTGATGTCGAACAGGGTGGTTGCAATCACGCCGCAGTTCGAGGTCGTGACGATGATCGAGGACCTTGAGGGAGAGATCATGCAGACGCCGACCAACGTGAGTTGGGGCGGCGAGGACATGTGCGACCTCTACATCGGTTCGATCGTCACCGACTACGTCGTCCATGCCCGCTCACCGATTCCTGGCGAGCGCCTGATCCACCAGCGCTAGCGGCATGTCCGGACTGCGCCGTCGCCTCTGGCCGCGCGATCGGTTGGCGATCGCGCTGTTGCTTTACGCGATCTGGATTCCTCTGATCGTTGTTGCGATCAACTACGTCGATGATTCGACAGGGTCGAACGCGGCGGTCGAAGTGTCGTCGGAGGGGGACGGGCCAGCCGACTTTGCCGAGACGGTCGGTTGGACCTGGGGCGTGCTCTGGATTGGCTACGCGGCGCTGGCGGCCTGGCTGGCGCGGATCAAGGGCCGCGATCCCGTGCGCTGGGGGCTGGCCAGCCTGCTGACCTTCGTTGCCCTGTTTCCGTTCCTGGCGGTCGCTCCCGAACGGGGGCGCGACGAGGCCGGGGGTTGATGTCTCCCCGTCAGGAAAAAAACGCGCGGGAAAAAAGAGACGAGGTTGGGGATTACAAGGGGTCGTGGTCTTCGTCGGGTCGTTGTTCGTCCTGTGGGAGGCCCCCCTCTGTCTCGACGAGACATCTCCCCCCGCCTGACGGCGGGGGGAGAAGGGAAAGAGAGGCGGAGTCGTGGAGGTCTCGGAGTTTGTGGCGGGCGACGTCGTAGGGGTCGGTGGCGAGATACATCTCGTAGTTGGCGCGGGCACGGTCGTTGGGGGCGTGGAGTTCCCGGACGAGGGTGTTGAGGGCTTTGAGCCGGAGGTAGCCGGGTCCGTTGCCGAAGGCGCGCCGGCAGATTCGGTCGATCCTGGCTCGGAAGTGGTAGGGGTTGGGCATGGTGGGAGGCTCCTTGGGTCGTAGGTGTACGTATGTTCTGATTGTATCGAGGTTTGGTCGGAGTGGAGATTCCCTCTGGTGTGTGGGATGCCCCCCTCTGTCACTTCGTGACATCTCCCCCCGCCTGACGGCGGGGGGAGAAAGGGAATGGCCCTCAGCCCAGCACTCTCGCTCGGGAAGAGAGGGCCGGAGGGGACGGGGAGGTCTTGCAGGGGGGCGGGGATGGGCTTCGCTGTTGGACTGGCAGGGTGGAGAATGGTTGTGATCGCTGCCTGATGCGATGAATGTGTGTGGCAACCAGGTTGGACATGACGAAGTGTGTGAGGTGGCCAGCGTGGTGAGCATTCATGTCACGCGTCCTGGTCGATATCGGTCGTTCGGGGCGGCTGGCAGGTGCGGGTAGCGAGATCGCCAGCGGGGCGGCCGTTGCGATCGTCTCTGCGGCTGCGGCCCCCGGGGTACGGGCTGGACGATCTGCGCGGCGACCTGATCGGCGGACTGCTCGCCGGGATCACGTCGATCCCCTTCGCTATGGGATTCGGGATCCTTTCCGGTCTGGGGCCGGTCGCCGGGATGTACGGCTCGATCGGACTGGCGCTGAGCTCCGCGATCGTCGGCGGCGGACGAGGCCTCCTCACTGCTCCGGCTCTCGCCGTCTCGATGATTCTCGCGCAGTACAGCGACTCGGCCATGGAGGCGGTGGCGATCGGCGTATTGGCGGGCGTGATGCAGATGGTGTTCGCCGCGCTGGGTCTCGCGCGCTTCATCGCCTATCTGCCTCACTCGGTGTTGACCGGCTTCTTCTCCGGGCTCGGCGTTCTGTTGTTGGTCAGTCAGCTCGGGCACGCCATCGGGATCGAGCTGACCGCTTCGGGCGTGGTTCCAGTGATCGACGAGGTGATCGGGCAAATCGGCAACCGAAACGGGGACGCCGTCGCGCTGACACTCATCGGCCTCGCCATCGCGCTCATCTGGCGGGGCAGGATCGCGTCGAAGCTCCCCAGCGCACTGATCATCCTCGTTCTCGGCACCGTGCTGGGAGCGCTCTGGTTTGACGCGGCGCCGCCGGTGCAGTCATTGACGATCGAACCACCGGGACTCGAACTCAGCGGTCTTTCCCCTGCTCTCTTCGTCGAGATCATCGAGCCCGCGATCCTGGTCGCGTTGCTCAACTCACTCGTGGCGCTCACCGGGGCAATCAAATGTGATCTGGTCAGTGGCTCGGATCACCAGCCGAACCGGTTCACGTTCGGATTGGGATTCGGTACGGTCGCCGTCTCGTCGCTCGGAGGTCTGCCGGGCGGGATCGGGCCGGCCAGCTTCGTCTACACCTACAACGGCGGACGCACCGCCGTTGGGTGCGTGACCGTGCTTCTTGTCCTGTTCGCCGCCGTGACCGTGCTTGAGAGTGCGATCCGGCAGATCCCGCTTCCAGTCATCGCGTTCATCATGATCGTCACGTCCTGGCAGATGGTGGACTGGCGCTTCCTCCGCTGCATTACGCGGATGGAGAAGTCGTACGCGTTCAGCATGGTCGCGACGATGCTCTGCACGGTGTTTGTCAGCTTCGTTGACGCGGTGCTGGTGGGCGCGATTCTGACGCTGATGCTCAACTCGCGTCGGGATGAAGGGCGTGAACTCGACGGGCTGATCTCCGTTCCACTGCTCGACGTGGTGCTGTTCCGCGGGTCGGAAATCTCGGGGAAAGACCCGTTTGACGCGCACTGCGGTCTGATCGTGCTTCCGGAGCGGGTCACCGCGGCGTCGGCGAGACAGCTCAAGCTGTCGCTTCGGCCCGACCTCGAAGGCCATCGGATCGTCATTTTGGATGCTTCGCGCACCAGAGTGATTGACGACTCCGGCTCGACGATGATTGCCGAGCTACTCCGCGTCGGACAACAGGGTGGGCAGCTGGTTGTGATCGTGGCGTCGCTGGCGCCGAACGTGGGTCGGATGCTTCGAGCCCTGATCGAGCTGAACGAAACGCCGGAGACACACTTCGCGGCCAGCACTGAAGCCGCCTACGAGATCGCGCGGACAGAACTGCTCGCGATCGACCGGTTCGTCGGCCCGGAGCCTGCGCGCGAGCGGTAGCGGCGGCTGTGCGATCTGGCATACTGTGCGCATCGCGACCCACCACCGAGGAGGGTCGGCCCACGGCATGCGCGAACGCGCAAGAACTGAACTGAAGGAACAGGCATGCATGATCTCGTGATTCGCAACGGACTCGTTGTTGACGGCACCGGCTCTCCGGCGCTGCAGGCCGATGTAGCGATTGACGACGGCGTCGTCGCCGCGATCGGCGAAGTGAACGACCTGGGGCGCGAGGAAATCGACGCCGCGGGTCTGCTGGTTACGCCGGGGTTCGTCGACATCCACACGCACTTCGACGGCCAGATTACGTGGGACCCGCTGTTGACACCGTCCTTCTGGCACGGCGTGACGACGGTGGTGTTTGGGAACTGCGGGGTCGGCTTTGCGCCGGCAGCGCCCAACCGGCGCGACTGGCTGATTGGCCTGATGGAGGGGGTGGAGGACATCCCGGGCTCGGCTCTGGCAGAGGGGATGCAGTGGGGTTGGGAGTCGTTCCCGGAGTACCTCGACTTCCTCGATACGCTGCCCAAGGCGATTGACATCGGCACGCAGGTCCCGCACGGCGCGGTGCGCGCGTACGTGATGGGCGACCGCGGCGCACGCAACGAGGACGCGAACCCCGAGGACATCCAGGAGATGGCCGCGATCGTCAAGGAAGGCCTGAAGGCGGGGGCGCTCGG
Organism: Chloroflexota bacterium; assembly: GCA_028874365.1. Lineage (GTDB taxonomy): Bacteria > Chloroflexota > Dehalococcoidia > Bin125 > Bin125 > Bin125. Next base: position 15,818 of record JAPPJZ010000078.1, read on the forward strand.
GTTCACGACTTCGCGGACGCTGGCGCACCGAGCCATCGACGGCGAACCGGTACCCGGCACGTTCGCAGCGGAGGACGAACTGTTCGGCATCGGCCAGGCGCTCAAGGAACTGGGCACGGGCATCTATGAGGTCGCGCCGGCCGGAGTGACCGGCGACGACGCCAACGCGCCCGAGCTGGAGATCGCGTGGATGCGCAAGCTCTCGGCGGAGATTGAGCGACCGGTCAGCTTCGCGATGGTGCAGTACGACAACGAGCCGGAAGCCTGGCGTGAGGCGCTGGATCGCTCGCTGGAGGCGCTGGAGGACGGGGCGGAGCTCTACCCGCAGGTCGCGGCTCGCGGGATCTCGATCCTGTTGACGCTGCGTGGTCGGCACCCGTTCATCCACTCGGCCAGCTATCGCGAGCTGGATGGGCTCGACTGGGCGGAGCGGGCCGAGGCGATGCGCGATCCGCAGCGCAAGGAGAAGATTCTGAGTGAGGTCGAGGCGCCCGACGCGGCGCTCGGCTTCGTGATGTGGAACAAGCTCTATCCGATGACGGACCCGCCCAACTACGAGCCGACCGCCGACGAGTCGGTCGCGGCGCGCTCGGAGGCGGCCGGTCAGACGGCGCTTGAGTTCGCCTATGACTTCCTCAGCGAAGGAGACGGCGAGAACGTGCTGTTCGCGCCGCTGTTCAACTACGCGCACAACAACCTCGACGCGACGCGCGAGATGATGATGCACCCGCGCGTGGCGATGGGACTGTCGGACGGCGGCGCGCACTGCGGTGTGATCTGCGACGCGTCGATGCCGACGTTCATGCTCACCCACTGGTCGCGAGACCGCAGCCGGGGCGAGAAGCTGCCGCTGGAGTGGGTGGTCAAGCGGATGACCAACGACACGGCGGAGCTGTACGGTCTCGGCGATCGCGGCACGCTCGAGGTGGGCAAGAAGGGCGACGTCAACGTCATCGACTACGAGGCGCTGCAGCTCGAGCCGCCACAGGCGGTTCACGACCTGCCGACCGAGGCGATGCGGCTGATCCAGAAGTCGCGAGGCTACGTGGCGACGATCGTGAGCGGCGAAGTGATCAGCCGGCACGGCGAAGAGACGGGGGCGCGGCCCGGTCAGTTGATCCGGGGCGCTCGCTAGCTTCAGCGCTTGGCGTGCCGTCGCCTTCTGATCCCCTCTCCCTGAGGGAGCGGGTTAGGGTGAGGGCCGCCGTCCGGGCAACGCGCGCACGCCGCCAGGCAGGGGACCCCGGGGACCCTCACCCCGGCCCTCTCCCAGAGGGAGAGGGAGAATGGGTTCGTCGCTGGTTTCCAGTGTGAAAGGAAACGCCCGGCGTCGGCAGGGGCTGCGCTGCAGGGTCCCGCCTACGCGTCAAGTGCGGCCCCGCCTTCGCGGGGCCGACTCTGCGTGGCGGCTGGTGGATGTTCCAGAGAGCCGGTTGAACACGTATGTTCTTGACTGGGATATAGCACATGTGTACTCTGTTGGCATGTTGCAGCTATCCCTCTTCGACCCGAATCCCACGCCTGCCCGACCTCGGACGCAGGGCACAGCCGATGTGATCTACGCCGATGCGTCGGCCGTTCTTGCTCGGCCGACGGGGCGGCTTGCCGACCTGGATTTTGTGATTAACCCGTACCAGGGCTGCACGTTTGCCTGCACGTACTGTTACGCGGCCTTCTTTGTGGCGGAGGAGGAGCAGCGTGAGCGCTGGGGGCAGTGGGTTCGGGTGAAGACGAATGCGATCGCCAAGTTGCGCAACTCTCGGCAGAACCTGCACGGCCGGACCGTGCTGATGAGCAGTGCGACCGACCCGTATCAGCCGATCGAAGCGAAACTGGAACTGACTCGGTCATTGCTGCCGATCCTCGCTCAGCGTCGAGCGCACCTGGCCGTGCTCACGCGCAGCCCGCTGGTGACGCGCGACATCGACCTGTTCGAGAGCTTCGAGCACTTCAATGCCACGATGAGCATCACGACGGACTCGGATGAGGTGCGGAAACGGTTCGAACCGCAATGCGCGAGCATCGATCGCCGTTTCGAGGCGCTGCAGCAACTCGCGGATGCCGGGTTCCGGACGCGGATCAACGTCTCGCCGCTGCTTCCACTGCACGATGCTCGGTCGTTTGCCGAGCGGATCCTTGAGACCGGGGTGGCGCGCGTGCATATCAACACGTTTCACGAGACATCGGGCCCGTTTGCCTCAGGTACGCGTCAGCCGGCGCTGGCGATCGCGAGGGAGATGGGTTGGACGGAGGAGCGGCGCGAGCGGGTGTTGGCGGAACTGCGCGGCTATCTGAACGAAGGAGGCCGGAGGCTGGCTGCTTGACAATCGGGCGCTAGAGGCTCCCGTAGACCGCATCGATCATTGGCTTCCAGCGCGGATCTGCACCGAGGCCGGCCGACATCTGGTTCATTACGTAGCCGAAGCCGATCTGGGCGTCGGGGTCGGCGAAGCCGAGTGAACCGCCTGCGCCCGAGTGTCCGAAGGTCCTCGGATTCGGGCCCCACTCGTAGCGGCCGCCCGCGGTGCTGAGGATGAAGCCCAGGGAGCGCCTGACGAGGAATCCGAGGACCATGTCCTCCCGGGCGGCGTGCTCGGTGGAAGCGCAGGCTTCGATCGCTTCGCTCGATAGCAACTCACCACCACCTTGCGCGAGCGCCGAATAGATCGCGGCCAGCGAGCGCCCGTTGCCGTGGCCGTTGGCGGCCGGCAGTTCCGCCGCTCGCCACTCTCGGGAGTTGACCGTGCCTGCGAGTCGGGGCGCGGCCAGGCCGAGCGCGCGGGTCGCCAGGTTGTCCTGGCTGCTGACGCCAATCGGGGCTGCGCCGGGAGCGGGGAGGAGATCAGCGGTGCGCGGATCCTCGGTTTCGGGCAGGCCGATGAAGAAGTCGACGTTGAGCGGTCGGGCGATCTCGTCGCGGACGAACTCGCCGCAGGTGCGGCCGTCGATGCGGCGGATGATCTCGCCGACCAGCCAGCCGTAGGTGATCGCGTGGTAGCCCATGGCTTGGCCCGGAGTCCACATTGGCGCCTGGCGTTCGAGCGCGCCGATCATGTGGTTCCAGTCGAGCACGGCGCCGTCGGGCAGTTCCTCGTCCACGCCGGCGAGGCCTGCCTCATGGGTGAGCAGGTGACGGACCTTGATTTCGGTCTTGCCGGACTGGCCGAACTCGGGCCAATAGTCGATGACGGGGCGCTCGACATCGAGCTGGCCTCGGTCGACGAGCATCGCTGCGGCGGCGGCCGCGATGCCCTTGGTCGAGGAGTAGACGTTGGCGATCGTGTCTCGCCGCCACGGACGCGAGCGTTCGGCGTCGGCGTGACCGCCCCAGAGATCGACGACGGTTTCGCCAGCGACGATCACGCAGAGCGACGCGCCGACCTCGTCGTGATCGGTCCAGTTGGCCTCAAACGCGTCGCGAACCGCGCCGAAGCGCGGTTCGCAGGTGCCTTGCAGCTCGACGCTGGTCATTGAGCTAGTCGGCCGGGACCGGCTCGCCGGCGGTGCGGCCCGAAAGCTCCTCGGGCATCGTGCCTTCCAGGTCGTGGATGGCGGGCAGCACGTCGGAGGCGAAGAGGCGCATGCTGCGCTCAGCGGTCTCGGCGGGCATGCCGCCCGAGATGCGGAAGTTCATGATCAGCTCTTCCGCAGCGGTGACCTGCTGGATGTGCTTGAGCTTCTCGATGACCTGCTCGGGCGTGCCCCAGGCCTGCGGCATCGCAGCAAACTGGGCGCGCTGCTCGGGGGTGGTCTTTTCGTTCGTCTTGCCGAACTCGGCGTAGTACTTGTAGCCCTTGGTCTGAGCGAAGCGGGCGGACTCGGAGAAGTGGTAGTGGCGCTCGACGCTCTCCTGGAACTTGCCGGTGTGCTCGAGCATGACCGACCAGGCTTCCTCTTCGGTGTCGAAGCAGGCGACGTTGGCGACCACGGTGGGCTGCTTCGGCTCCCAGCCTTGCGAGACGCGAATCTCGTTGAAGCGCTTGACGTCGGCCTGGTACTCGTCCCACTTCTTCGAGTTGGTGAAGAGCATGCCGAGGCCGGCATTCGCGGCGATCTCGAGCGTTTCCGGGGAGATCCAGGCGACGCGCATCGAATCGAGAAGCGCCTGCGGGTTGCGCGGGCGGGGACGGATGGTGGTCTCGGGAATGGTGTAGAAATCGCCCTCGTGAGAGAAGAATTCCTGGGTGAGGCCCTTGCGCACGACCTCGAGCGATTCCATGAAGCGGTCGCGAGACTCGCCCATCGGGGAGCGGAAGGCGTCGAACTCACGCTTGGCCGCGCCACGGCCGAGGCCGAGGGTGAGTTTGCGGCCCTGGAGCATGTTGTCGAGCACGGTGATCTGCTCGGTGATCGCGACCGGGTCGTACCAGGGCAGGACGATGACCATCGTGCCGAAGTCGATTCGCTCGGTTTTGCCGGCGAAGTAGGTCAGGTTCTGCATCGCGCCCGAGGTCATGATGTAGGGCGAGAAGTGGTGGTCGATACACCAGTAGGAGTCGAAGCCCAGTGGTTCAACGAGTCCGCCGAGGTGGATTTCTTCCTCGTAGACCTGCTGGTCGCTGACCTGCGGCTTGTCCGAGACGGCTTGAGCCTCGAATCGGTCCCAGTCGTTGTAGTTCTGGTAATTGAAGTGAACGCCGACCTTCATGTAAATCGCCTCTCGTGGTGGTGTAACCCGCGCAGGATACGCGAAACGGGCCGACAGCGCTGTTGATTGCGCGGTCGGACCCGTTCGGGTGAGTGCTTGAGTGGATCGGGGCTAGTCGCGGATCAGGCGAGGACTTCGTCGAGTCTCTTGGCGAGGTCGCTCTTGGGGCGGAAGCCGACGATCTGGCCGGCGACTTCGCCGTCCTTGAAGACCAGCAGGGTGGGGATGCTGCGGATCCCATACTCGGTGGCGACGCCCGGGTTCTCGTCGGTGTTCAGCTTGTAGAACGCGACGCGGCCGTCGTATTCGTCAGAGAGTTCGTCGACGATCGGCGCGACCATGCGGCAGGGACCGCACCAAGGCGCCCAGAAGTCCACGAGCACGGGCAGGTCGTTGTCCTTGACGTCTGCCTGGAAGCTGCCGTCCGTCACTTCCTGGGGCTTTGCCATCTCTGTCCTCCAAGCGATGTATCAATGTGTCCGGCTGGAACCAGTCAAATGTATCGCATCGCGTCGCGCTCAGGTCCAGCTTCAGCGCCTCTCGTAGCGCCAAGTGTCACTCACCTGACCGTCGCTGCGTTCGGGCGGCGACTGATCGAAATCGTCATCCACCGGAGCGGTCCCGGCGACCGCGTCGCGAATGGCATCGACGACCCCCGATTCGACCACGCTGCGGGCCGACTTGATCCCGCTCGCCACCGCTTCGGCGTTGGCGCGGCCGTGGCCAACCAGCACCGCTCCATCGATCCCGAACAATGGCGCGGAACCGACCTTGGCGTAGTCCCAATGCGCTCGCAGTCCCTGGAATGCGCCGCGCATGAGCCAGGCGCCGGCCATGTGCAGCATGCTCGACTGGATGCTGCGTTTGAGTTCGCCAAAGAGTTGCTCCGCCACGCCCTCGGTCAGCTTCACGGCGACGTTCCCGGTGAAGCCATCGGAGACGATCACGTCGGCCGCGCCGGCCACCATCTGGTTCGCCTCGATGTTGCCGACGAAGTTTGGTTCCTGGCGCTCAAGGAGGCGGTAGGTCTCCTGGTGCAGGCTGGTGCCCTTGAGCTCTTCTTCGCCGACGTTCAAGAGGCCCACGCTTGGATTGCGATGGCGTAGGACACGCTCGACATAGGCGCGGCCCATGGTCGCGAACTGGCAGAGGTACTGGGGCCGGGCTTCGACGTTGGCGCCAACGTCGAGCAGCAGCGATGTCGTCCCGCGACCGTTTCGGAAGAGGGCGCCCAGCGCCGGCCGCGCGACGCCCGGCACCCTGCCGAGCGAGAAGAGCGAACCGGCCATCACGGCTCCGGTATTGCCGAACGACAGAAAGGCGTCGGCCTCGCCGTCGGCGAGCAGGCCGAGTCCCACCATGATCGACGAGTCGCGCATTCGCCGGACCGCGGTCGGCGGCGCGTCCATGGCGATCGCTTCGGACGCCTCGTGAATCCTGAGATTGCGTTGGGCGGCGGGCAGCAGGCTGCGAATCTCCCGGCTGCGTCCAACCAGGATGATGTCGACGTCGCGCTCTCGAGCGGCGCTCAGCGCGCCGCGCACGATGGTGGCGGGCGCATTGTCTCCACCCATCGCATCGAGGGCGACAGTGATCGGTCGCGGGCTGGTTCCTCGCTGCGCCGATCGCTGCATCAACGTCGCTCCGCTATTCCGCGTCCTCGGCACCGTCAGTCGTGCAACGGAAGCTCTCAATCAACGGTAATGCTACGGATTCCGGATCGTCCGGGTCGAGGACGTGGAGCACGAACTCGCGACCACTGTCCCTGCAGTACCAGGCGAATGACCGGATCTTCATTGTGCCTTCGCCGAACTGTGTTTCGGTCTCGCCGGTCCGTGCCGGCGTGCCATCCACGTCGGCGGCATCGCGGAAGCCGGAGACGTTTTCGATGCCGAGCGCGTCTCGCAACGACTGCGAAATGGCCGTGTCGCCGTCGTAGAAGGCTTCGCCCAACAGTTGCCAAGTGAGTACGGCCTTGAGCGCGTTCGTCGTCTGCAGGACGAAGATTCCCGCTTCGTCGCTGGGCGGGGCGTTCGTCGGTTGACCGAATTCCTGAGCGAAGTCGGCGGTGTCGTACGCGATCGTGAAGTCGAATCGCTCGTAGCGTCCGGGACGGCCTTCGATCTCGAGCGGCAGGATGAACGACTCCATTGCTCGTTCGAGCGCGAAGAGCACGCCGTCATAGTCCTCCATGACCGAGCCGGCGCGCAGCACGATGGCCAGTTCGTCCACGCGAATCAGCATCGCGTGCCAGCGCACGTGGAACCCACCGGTCGCACGACGGTCTTCTTCCCATCCGAAGCGCTCGGCCGGTTCACCGGTGATCGTGGAAGTCTCTTCGAACTCGGTGAATTCCACGTTGTCGCCGAGCGCGAGGGCTGACCTGAGGAATTCTGCGGACTCGGATCCGTCGTCCTCATAGACCTCAATGCTGATCAGCGCGCGTCCCGTCTCGGAGCGGAACATCACGCGGTCGATGCCGGTCGAGCTGGCATCGCAGAACGGCGAACAGATCAACTCGAGCGAGTAGCCATAGGTCGGGCTGGCGTAGCGTCGCACGACGTCTTCGGAGGTCTCGAGCGGGGCTGCGTCCTGTTCAGCCTGAGCTTGATCGTCGGCCTGGTCGGACTGGTCCTCGGCTTGCTCGTCCTGGCCAGACTGCTGGTCGGACCGGCTCTCGGATGTTGCCTCCTGCTGGTCGTCCTGAACCTGCTCTTCGCGCTGGGAACGCTGCCTCTGCTCTTGGTCTTCCTCCTGCGAGTCGGCGGCCGCCTGCTGTTGTTGATCGGTGCCTGACGGGCGGAAGTATTCGTTGGACTGGACGTGCTCGTTTGGATTTGATCCGCAGGCCACGACGAGGCTCGCGAACAGCAGGACGGCGAAGCCGAAGACGACCTTGCAGACGTTCATCCGGCCGCCTCCGCCAGGACGATCAGGCGATCGCCATCGCCGACCTCGTCGAGCTGCCACGATCCGAACCACTGGGTCGGTGTCAGACCTGACTCAAACAGCAGTCCAGCCATCTCACCGGCCGTCAGGTTGATGCGCAAGGGGAACCGCGCGAGCGAGCGGCGCAGCAGTCCGGACTCGTTCACCGCGTCGTACTGGTAGGTGATCCAGGCGATCGCGAGCGCGCGGTCCAGTGGGCTGCCGCTGGCGCGATCAAGCGCCAGCTCCTGGGCGGCGCTCTTGGTGACCAGCTCGCCGGTCGGTGCCTCGCGTAGCCACTCCAACTGCATGGGGGAGGGGGTCGGATCCAGATCGTCGGGACGGGGGGCGGTCCAGTCGATCAGCAGGCGGCCGTTGTCGGCGAGGTGTCTTCGCGCGGATTGGAGGGCGGCCAACTGATCCGAGCGTCGAAGGAGATGCTGGAAGGTCGATAGACCGAAGCACACAAGGTCGAACGCGCCACCGATCGAGAGGCAACGCATATCGGCGCGGACCACGTGGACGCCCGCCTCACGCATGCGTGCTTGTCCGGCTGCCAGCATCCCGTCCGATGAATCGATCGCGGTCACCCGGCAGCCGGCCTCCGCCAGCGGGACGGCGATTCGACCGCTGCCTGCGCCCAGTTCGAGGACCCGTTCTGCCGGAGCAGCGAGTTCGAGCAACATCTCCACGTCGTCGGTCAGCGGACCGAAATCAAGGTCGTACCACGGGGCAATAGCGCGCAGCGCACGCTCCTGGTCCGCGTCCGTCCAGTTCAGGGGATCGTCCAAAGCGGACTCCACTCGGCCTCAGCACCGCTTCGGCTCAGACTACCAGCGAATCGAGGATGCACGGGGATGCAGGGAGGCGTAGGGCGTTGAAGGGCGACCCATGACACAGGTCACTTGTACGCTAGACCCATGACCGACACGCCGACCGCGGGAGACCTGGTGGCGCAGTACATCCGCGCCGTACCGGACTTCCCGGAGCCGGGAATTCTGTTTCGCGATATCACGCCGTTGCTCGCCGAACCTAGCGCGTTTGCGCAGGCGTTGGACTGGGTGACCGAGCATTGCCGAGATGCCGACGCGATCGTCGGGATCGAGTCGCGTGGGTTCATCATCGGCGCGCCAATCGCACAGCGTCTGAACCTGCCGTTCGTCCCAATCCGCAAGGCGGGCAAGCTGCCGGCCGACACGATCTCGCGCTCCTATGACCTTGAGTACGGGTCCGCGACGATCGAGATGCATTCGGACGCGATCGTCGCCGGCTCGCGTATCGCCCTGGTCGACGATCTGCTCGCGACCGGCGGCACCGCCGAGGCAGCGATTCAGCTCATCGCTCATGCGGAGGCAGAAATCGCCAAGGTTGCCTTCCTGATCGAACTCGAAGCGCTAAACGGGCGCGACCGGCTGGAGCCGCACTCCGTCGAGTCGATGCTCGTTTACTGAGCTCAGCGAGGCTTGCGACATGCCCAGCGAACACCCAACCGCTCTCCTGGCCGTGATCGGCGGATCGGGCTTCTACAAGATGCCGGGGCTGGAAGAGGTCGAGCGCTGGCAACCCGAGACTCCGTTTGGACCGACCTCCGACGAGATCATGATTGGTTCGCTGCACGGCAAGCGGGTTGCGTTCCTACCGCGGCACGGCGTTGGCCATCGCCTGATGCCGCACGAGATCCCCGTCCGCGCCAACATCTGGGCGCTGAAGGCGCTGGGCGTTCAGGGCATCCTCGCCGTCTCGGCGGTCGGCTCGCTCAGACAGGAGATTGTCCCCGGCCACATGGTGGTGCCGGATCAGATCATCGATCGCACCCGGGGCGGTCGGCCGACGACCTTCTTCGGCGACGGGCTCGTTGTGCACGTCGGCTTCGCCGATCCGTTCTGTGCCGACCTCAGCGCGCGACTCGTCGAGAGCGCGGGCCGCGTGGGTCAGACGGTGCACGCGGGCGGCGCGTACATCGCGATGGAGGGTCCGCTGTTCAGCACGCGGGCGGAGTCACACATGTATCGCTCGTGGGACGCGTCGATCATCGGCATGACGGCCGTTCCCGAAGCGAAACTCGCCCGCGAGGCCGAGATCGCTTACGCGATGCTCGCGACGGCCACGGACTATGACGTCTGGCACGAGTCCGAAGCCGACGTCAGCGCCGCCGCCGTGGCGGAGATCGTCGCTCAGAATGTCCAGTCGGCTCAGCGGATCGTCGCCGATGTCGCGCTCAATCTGCCCGCCGACTGGACATCGACGGCGGCGGGCGCGCTGTTCGGCGCGATCATGACCGACTCTCGGCGAGTCCCGGAGGAGATCCGGGAGCGCTACGCGCGGCTGATCGAGGGCCGATTGTCGTGACGGTCGACCTGGCTGTGGTGGGGGCGATCGCGCTCGATGAGATTCACAGCCAGGCGGGAGACATTGAAGAGCTGCTCGGCGGATCGGCCGTCTATGCGAGCCTGGCCGCGTCGCTGTTGGCCCAGGCTGCTCCGATCTCCGTGATCGGAGACGACTTTGACGTGGCGCTACTGGAACCGCTGGTTGAGCGTGGCGTTCAACTCGACGGTGTGGTCCAGGCGCAAGGGCCCAACTTCCGCTGGGGCTGCCGCTACTCGGCCGATGGCGATTTTCGCGAGACGCTGTACACCCGCGCCGGTGTCTACGACACGCATCCGATCGTCGTGGCTGAGCCGATTCGGGACGCCCGATTCGTCTTGCTGACCGCCGGCAACCCCGAGCAGAACCGGCGCGCTCTCGAGCAGATGGCGGCGCCGGAACTGGTGGTCATCGACACGATCGAGCGCGAGGTGGCCGAGCGCCGTGATGAGTTCCGCGAGCAGGTCCGGGAGGCGGACCTGGTTTCGATCAACACGCTCGAGGCCGCGCTCCTGATTCAGTGGAGTGGTGATCACCACGACCCTGAGTTGCCGTTGGCTGCCTGGCGCGAAATCCGCGGCCTGGGACCGTCGATCTTCATCCTCAAGCAGGCGTCACGAGGGGTAGAGATTTTCGAGCGAGGCCGGCGTACGAAGATCGGCGCGGCACCGAATGTACGGGCCACGGATCCGACCGGCGCCGGGGACACGTTCGCCGGTGCGCTGCTGAGCGCATTGGCGTGCGGTCGGGACCTGATTGAGGCTGCGGTGTGGGGTTGCGCGTGCGCGTCGTTTGCGATTGAGGCATTCGGAATCAACGGCCTCCTGCGATCCACGCCCGATCTGGTCCGGGAACGAGTCCCCCAGATAACAATCGAGGAACTGGGGCTGTCGACGCGGCTCCCGCGGAGCCGTTAACGTTGCCGCCATGGCACTCTCGCTTCGTCTCGGCGACACGCGTGCGATGGTCGAAGTCGTGCGGGCGCATGATCGCGAGGCGCTAGGTGAGCGATTGCAGGCTGACCGTTACAACGCGACGTACGCGCTTGCGCAGCTTGACGATGATGCCTGGCCCGACGCCGAGTTCTACCTCAGCAGTACGCCCAACGGTGTTGCAGTCGTCTGTCACTCTCGCGGCGGTCTGGGTTACGCCACGACGCTGGCGGGACCGTCGGATGGTGTCAGGGCGATTCTGGGACTGCGTCCGGGGTTCCCGACCACGTTCGCGATTGCCGACCCGCAGCACGTCGAGGCCCTGGAAACGACCTTTACGTTCCGCCAGATCACGCGGATGATGCGCATGTTGGTGACGCGAGAGAGTTTCCGGCCAAACAATCGGCCGGCGCAGCCGATGTTGGGCGCGCATGTGCAGCTGCTCAATCGGCTCTATAACGCTGAGGGCGACCCGACCCACTATCGCAACGAGCACATCGCCGAGGGTTGCTACTGGGGCGTGGTTGACAACGAGCGGCTGGTGGCGGTGGCCGGTACGCACGCCATTGGTCGCACCCATAGCATCGCGATTCTGGGCAATGTCTTCACGCATCCGAGGTTCCGCGGTCGAGGACACGCGACGACCGCTACATCGGCGGTTACCGCGGCCTTGCTCGAGCAGGTCGACGAGGTCGTCCTGTCCGTCGATCCTGCCAACGCGCCCGCCGTGCACGCGTATCGGAAGCTGGGTTACCGGCAGGTTGGGGAGATCATTGAGGCGTCTGCGACGCGACACACCGGTACGCTGATTACCGCTGTGCGTCGATGGGCCGCGAGACGACGCGGTCCCGACGGAGAGCGGGAGGTCGTCAGCACGTGAGCACAGGCGTGAAGAGGACGGGCAGTGACATCGCCGACCGGCGACTGGCCGAGTACGGCGAGCAGCGCATCGCCTGGGCTGCTCGTGAGATGCCGGTGATGGCTCAGATCCACGAGCGCTTCGCGGCGGAACGGCCCTTCGACGGATTGCGCATCGCCGGGTGTCTGCACGTCACGTCGGAAACCGCCAATCTCGCGCTGGCGCTCCAGGCCGGCGGAGCGGAAGTTACGCTCTGCGCCAGCAATCCGCTATCGACCCAGGACGATGTCGCTGCCGCGCTGGTCGAGCGGGCCGGGATTCGCGTGTTCGCGATCAAGGGTGAGTCGAACGAGACGTACTACGAACACATTCACGAGGCGATCGATACGCGGCCGCAGATCACAATCGATGACGGCGCCGACCTCGTCTCGACGCTGCACAGTGACCGCCGTGATGCGCTGGATGCGGTGCGCGGCGGCTGTGAAGAGACGACGACGGGAGTGATACGCCTGCGGGCGATGGCCGCCGACGGGGCGCTGGCCTATCCGATCATGGCGGTCAACGACGCGGCGACCAAGCATTTCTTCGACAACCGCTACGGCACCGGTCAGAGCGCGCTGGACGGGATCATTCGGGCGACCAACGTCCTGCTGGCCGGTAAGACCGTGGTCGTGGCCGGCTACGGCTGGTGCGGCCGCGGTGTCGCTTCAAGAGCGGACGGACTTGGCGCGCAGGTCATCGTGACCGAGGTCGATCCGCTGCGCGGGCTCGAAGCGGTGATGGACGGCTTTCGGGTGATGCCGATGACCGGGGCGGCCGCCGAAGGCGACATTTTCATCACGACCACGGGCGACATCCATGTGATCGACGAGCCGCACCTCGCCCGCATGCGGTCGGGGGCGATAATGGCCAACGCCGGGCACTTCAACCACGAGATCAACCTACATGCGCTCGCGGAAATCACCGAGCAACAGCGAGAGTTGAAGCCGTACGTGACCGCTCACGCGACGGCCGATGGACGGGAGCTGCTCGTCCTCGCCGACGGCCGCCTGGTGAATCTCTCGGCTGCCGAGGGTCATCCGGCCAGCGTGATGGATATGTCCTTCGCGAACCAGGCGCTGGCCGTGGAGCATCTGCTGCGAGCGGATCCCGCGCTCGAACCGGGCGTCCACGATGTGCCCAACGAGATTGACCAGAGCGTTGCACGGCTCAAACTGGCGAGCATGGGCGTCGAACTCGATGCGCTCACCGACGAACAGCGCCGCTACCTGAGTTCATGGGACGAGGGCACATGACCGATTCATCCGCGAACGCTCGTGGCCACATCCAGACCGTGTCGGGCCTGTGGACATCCGAGTCGGTGACTGAGGGTCACCCGGACAAGGTCTGCGATCAGATTTCGGATGCGGTGCTCGACGCCTGTCTCGCGGTTGACCCTGAGTCGCACGTTGCCTGTGAGACGGCTATCTCCTCCGATCTCGTTGTCGTGATTGGGGAGATCACGACCAGCGCTTCGCTGGACATCGAGCAGATCGCGCGCAACACGCTGAGGCGCATCGGCTACACAGACCCGACATGGGGCATCGACGCCGAGACCTGTAAGGTGCTGAGCTCGATCAACAGGCAGTCACCAGACATCGACGCCGGCGTGCGCGGTCTCGCGGGCGAAGCATCGCACGGCGGCGACGATCCGTTCGACCGGCATGGCGCGGGCGATCAGGGGATGATGTTCGGTTTCGCGTGCGACGAGACCGAGAGCTTGATGCCGCTGCCGATCGAGTTGGCCCATCGGCTGACCCGGCAACTGAGCAAGATCCGGACCGACGGGGTGGTGGACTGGCTGCGTCCCGACGGGAAGTCGCAAGTCACGGTCGAGTACGCCCACGGCCGACCCACCCGGATCGACGCGATCGTCGTCAGCACCCAGCACAGCGAGCAGGTCGGCCAGCAGGAAATCGCGAAGATCATCCGCAAGCACGTGATCGATGCCGTGATCCCCGAGCGCATGATTGACGACCGGACCCACATCTACGTGAATCCGTCGGGGCAGTTCATCGTCGGTGGACCGCTCGCCGATGCCGGACTGACCGGGCGCAAGATCATCGTGGACACCTACGGTGGGATGGCCCGCCATGGAGGTGGGGCGTTTTCGGGCAAGGACCCCTCCAAGGTCGACCGCAGCGCCGCGTACGCGGCTCGGCATGCTGCTCGAAACATCGTCACGGCCGGTCTGGCCGACCGTGTCGAGCTGCAGGTCAGTTACGCCATCGGCAAGGCGGAGCCGACCAGTCTGGCGCTGCACAGCTTCGGCACGGGACGGCTACCAGACGACGAACTCACATCGCTAGTCAGCGAGCAGTTCGATCTGAGACCCGCGGCGATCATTCACCACCTCGACCTGAAGCGGCCGATCTACGAGCCAACCGCCGCTTATGGTCACTTCGGCCGACCGGATCTCGACCTGCCGTGGGAACAGTCCCACCACGCCGACGCCCTGCGCTCTTCCGCCAATCTGTCGGACTAACGATTGCGACCCGGATAGTTGAACGAGACCCCGAACGGGTCGGGGGGCTGTTTCGACAAGGGTCAGGCGACTAACGCTTCGTGTACTGCGGCGCCTTGCGAGCTCGCTTGAGACCCGGCTTCTTGCGTTCCTTGGCCCGGGGATCTCGGGTCAGCATGCCGGCCTGGCGCAGCGGTCGACGCAGCGATTCATCGCTGGCCAGCAGCGCCCGGGCGATGCCGAGGCGAATTGCCCCCGCCCAACCATTGACGCCACCACCAGTGCAGCGAACAACCGCCGAGAAACTGTTTTGCGTGCCGGTGTGTCGCAGCGGCTCCTCGATCAAGCGGCGCTGCTCGGGCCGCGTGAACAGTGCATCGGCGTTCTTGCCGTTGATCGTGATCTGGCCGTTGCCGGGGTAGAGCCTGACGCGCGCAATTGAGGTCTTGCGGCGGCCGAGACCGTAGTAGTAGTGGCCTGCTGTGGTGGTCATCGGTTACTCCGCTCCTTCAGCGGCGACAGCCGCAACCTGGCCTGCGTGGGGATGGTCAGGACCGGCGTAGACGCGGAGGTGTCGATACTGCGTGCGTCCGAGTCGATTCTTGGGCAGCATCCCGCGGACCGCGTGCTCGATCACACGCTCGGGACGTTTCGCGAGCATCGCCTTGAGCGAGGTCTCCTTGAGCCCGCCCAGGTAACCCGAGTGCCGATAGTAGATCTTCTGCTCAAGCTTGCGTCCGGTGACGGCGACCTTACTCGCGTTGACGACGATTACGTAGTCGCCGACATCTTGCGATGGATGGAACGCCGGCTTGTGCTTGCCCCGCAGCAGCGTCGCGATCTGCGTCGCCACGCGTCCCAGCGGGCGATCGGCGGCGTCGATGACGTGCCACGCCTTCGGGACCTGATGCGAACCCAGAACGGTTGTCGACATGCTTCACACTCCCTCACGATCGCGATGGCAGGATGGTTGGTTGACTGATTGATCGAACAGCGGCGGCGCGTACTCGACTTCGGCCAGGGTGAGGCCACAGGCCGGCGCCGTGGGCCCCATCGAGCCTGGCACGGCACGATCGAGCGCTTGTCGGAACTCGTCGAGGCTGCATCGAGCGGTTGCCAGCTCGACGACGGCGCCGACCATGCGCCGCACCTGGTGATGCAGGAAGGAGTCGGCGCGGAAACGAAATGCCAGCGTGTCGCCGTCGGCCTGCACTGCTGCCTCGCGCAGCGTGCGTAAGGTCGCACGATCGTCCGTCGGTGGCGTGAACGGCGCGAAATCGCGGTGGCCGACCAATGCCTCGAGCGCCCTTTGCGCTGCCTCGAGGCAAAATGGACCTGGCACGATCCAGGTCCGAGCCTGCCACAGCGGTTGACGCTGATCGGCCAGCCGAACCCGGTAGACGTAGGTGCGCGAACGCGCGTCGCGTCGCGGATCGAAGTCGTCCGCGACCCGCGCTGCGGCTTGCACCGCGACGCTGGACGGCAGGAAATGATTGAGGCCGCGCACCCAGCGTTGAGCCGGCATCTGCTCGGCCGATTTCTCGCTGACGAACGAGGCGGTCTGACCCAGCGCGTGGACGCCGGCGTCGGTTCGCCCGGCGAGCGTCACCGGAAGCGTTACGCCGGTGAGTTCGGTGAGCGCCGATTGCAACGCACCTTGCACCGTTGGTTGGTTCGGTTGCCACTGCGACCCCGCGAACTCCGTGCCGTCGTACTGCAGTAAGAGCGCCCAACGTTGGCTCATTGCCATGGTTCGCCGTCATGCTTCCGCAACTACTCTTCCGCTGCCTCTTCGTCCGCTTCTTCGTCCTCGGCGAGTTCGGGAGCGGCTCGCTCGACGAGTTCGATGTGCGCCATCAACGCGCCGTCGCCGCGACGGGGACCCAGCTTGATGATGCGGGTGTAACCGCCGCTGCGCTCGGAGAAGCGCGGAGCGATGTCATCGAACAGCGTGCGCAGCACCTTACGGTCTGTCAGGACCGCTCCCGCCTGCCGGCGGGCGTGCAGATCGCCGCGCTTGCCCAGGGTGATCATGCGCTCGGCAACCGGGCGGATCGTCTTGGCTTTAGCTTCGGTCGTCACGATCGCTTCGTGACGAAGCAAGTCGGTGACCTGGTTACGAACCAGCGCTGCACGATGGGACCGGCTGCGGCTCAGTCCGCGTCCGCTCTTTCGATGCCGCATCGTCCACTCCTCGGATTGGGTCGCGCTGAACGCGGGACCGCTGGCTTCTAGCGTTCCTCTTCGATGCCGCTGCCGGCCTCGCGCAGAGCCTCGAGCAAGGCGGCCCCGAGCGAGCCGGTGATTTCGGGATCTTCCTCGCCACCGCCGACTGCTTCCGAGTCTGCGGCCGGCGCGGAGCTCAATGAGGGTACGGGCGCGGCTTCTTCGGGCGCCGGCGGCAAGGTCGTGAGGACCTCTTCGCTGGCAGGAGCGAAGACGCCGTCTCGGGCGCGGCGGACACGGGGGTCGTCCTCGTCGATCAGATTCAGCTCCAGCAGCTTGTCAATCAGTTCGATGTATGACTTTTCGCCGAAGTTGCGCAAGGTGAGCAGTTCGTCGTCGCTTTTCTCGAGAATCTGACCGACGAGCATCAATCCGCTGCGCTTGAGGCAGTTGTGCGCGCGCACGGAGAGTTGCAGCTCTTCGATTGGCATGTCGTACTGTTCGGCGGTCACGCCGACTCGCGCGTGGGCCGGCAGTTGCCGTGCGGCGACGGGTTGGCCCATCGTCTCGAACAGTTCAAGCTCGGTTCGCAACGAGCGGGCGGCAGCCTGGACGGCATCGACGCCGGAAATGGTGCCGTCGGTCCAGACCTCGATCAGCAGCTGTTCGTAATCGCTGCCGCGACCGCCGGAGGCGGGCAAGACCTCGTAGGACACCTTGCGCACCGGGGTGAAGACTGCATCGAGCGGAATCACGCCGAGCAGTTGCTCGCCATTCTTGTTCTGTTCCGAGGGTCGGAAGCCGAATCCGGTCTCGACGTCCATGACGACGTCGAGCCTGCCCGCTTCGCCGTCCAGTGTCGCGAGGTACAGTTCGGGATTGACGATCTTGTAGTCGCCCGGTACCTGGATGTCACCGGCGGTGATTTGTCCCGATCCAGTTATGTTGAGGTGCATTTCGGCCGGTCGGTCGGCGATCGCGTGAATACGGATCTCGCGCAGGTTGAGCAAGAACTCGGTCGTGTCCTCTTTCATTTCCGGAATCGTCGAGAACTCGTGCTGGACCTGGTCGATCCGCACGGTGGTAATCGCCGCGCCGCGGATCCCGCTGAGCAACACACGGCGGAGCGCGTTGCCCTCGGTATGCGCGAACCCTCGGGTGAGCGGCTCGACCGCGATGCGGACGTAGTCGTCGCGTTCTTCCTCGATCGAGAGTTTGGGAGTTTCGGTAGCCAGGATCACGTTGTCGCGTCCCTCCCTGGGACTGTGGGGGTGTGGCTCGCCGGACTTACCGCGAGTAGTACTCGACGATGGCGTTCTCGTCGACTCGCATGTCTAGGTCTTCACGGGCGGGTACGGCAGTGAGTTCACCTTCCAGTTGAATCGGATCGATGCGCAGCCAGCCGGGGACTTCGCGTGAGCCCTGCCAGGTGCGTGCGTTTTCATAGAACTTGGTCTTGCGGCCACGATCGGTCCAGCCGACGGTGTCGCCGATGCGCATCTCGATTGAGGGGATGTCGGCCTTCTTGCCATTCAGGGTGATGTGACCGTGACGCACGAGCTGGCGCGCCTGCGCGCGCGATTCGGCGATGCCGAGGCGGTAGACGACGTTGTCGAATCGGAGCTCGAGCATCTGCAGCAGGTTCTCGCCGGTCGCACCGGGCCGGCGGTTTGCTTCGGCGAACATGCGACGGAACTGGCGCTCGAGCACGCCATAGGTCTTGCGAACCTTCTGCTTCTCTTTGACCTGCTCGCCGTAGTCGGAGATCTTGCGGCGGCGCGGAGATCGCTGGCCGGGCGGTTGGTTGCGGCGTTCGATGGCGCACTTGGGGCCTACGCAACGTTCGCCCTTGAGCATCAGCTTCTCGCCGGCGCGACGGCAGATGCGGCAGACGGGTCCGGTGTATCGAGCCATTGGCGGTTCTCTCTGTCGGTCGCGGGAGCGTGAGGGGTGGTTGTGAACGTCCTAAACGCGGCGTCGCTTGCGCGGCCGGCAGCCGTTGTGGGGAATAGGAGTGACATCTCGGATCGAGAGGAGGGTCAGGCCCTGGGCCTGCAGGGCACGGACGGCCGACTCGCGGCCCTGGCCAGGGCCTTTGACGTAGACATCGACCTGTCGCATGCCGTGGCTCATCGCCTTCTGCGCGGCGTCTTCGGCGGCGATCTGGGCGGCGAAGGGGGTGCCCTTTCGGGAACCGCGGGTCGCCGCGGTGCTGCCGGCCGAGGCCCAGGCGACCGGATTGCCGGCGAGATCGGTCATCGTGATGATCGTGTTGTTGTAGGTCGACTGGATGTAGGCACGACCGTGCGGCACGTTCTTGCGCTCGCGACGGCGTCGGGCTCGCTCTCGCCGTTGATTGCTACTCATCCCATTCCCCTCATGTCTGACCTCTGTATCTGACCTTCGTCGCTGAGTTATCGCTTGACGGCTCGTCGGCGACCGGCGACCGTCTTCTTGGTGCCGCGCCTGGTGCGAGCGTTGGTGCGGGTCCGCTGACCGTGCATGGGCAGGTTGCGTCGATGCCGTTGGCCGCGGTAGCAGTTGATATCGATCAGGCGTTGGATGTTGCCGCGCACCACTCGACGCAGGTCGCCTTCGACGAGGTAGTCGCGATCGACGACCTCGCGGATGCGACCCAGCTCGGTGTCGGAAAGATCACGGATGCGCTGTTCGGGGTCGATGTTCGCCTTGTCGACGATCTCCTGGGCGCGCGTGGCGCCGATCCCGTAGATGTATCGCAGGGCGTAGGGCGCCTTCTTGTTGTCGGGAACATCAACACCCGAGATTCTTGCCATCCGTCGGTTCCTCTCGCCTCGGGTTGGATACCGGCCCCGAGGTGCGGCTTTTGCCGTTTGCGTTAGCTCTTGAATCGATAGACGACGCGACCGCGGGTCAGGTCGTACTCGGACAGTTCCACCAGCACGCGGTCGCCGCGGAGGACGCGGATGTGATGCTGTCGCATCTTGCCCGCCAGGTGAGCCAGGACCTCGTGCCCGTTCGGCAGTTCGACCCTGAAGGTGGCATTGGGCAGCAGTTCTTTGACTACGCCCTCGACTTCGATCTTGTCCTGCTTGGGAGGAGGCGAGGGCGCCGGCGTCCGCCGGTCTCGCCGCCCACCGCCGCTGTTTCGATTTCTCGCCACCTAACCCCCGTTGTCTGCGCGCCTGTCGATTGCTGGTTCAGGCTCGAGTCAGAATGTCCGCCGGTCCGTCTTCACGGAGTGCGACGGTGTGTTCGAAATGAGCCGAGAGGCTGCCGTCGGCTGTGACGACGGTCCAGCCGTCGTCCAATACGGCGGTGGCCGGATCGCCGACCGTCGCCATCGGCTCGAGCGCGACGACCATGCCGCGACGCATGGTCATGCCGGAACCGGGACGACCATAGTTGGGCATGCTTGGTGGTTCGTGCATGTCACGTCCCACGCCATGCCCGACGTAGCCGCGGACGACTCCGTAACCTGCTGATTCTATCACTTCCTGGATCGCTGCGCCGATATCCCCTTTACGCACGCCAATTCGCGCCGCGTCGATTCCTGCGTCAAGCGACTCCCTGGTCACGTCGAGCAGGCGACGCGCCGCGGGAGAGATCGTGCCCACAGCGAACGTCCTGGCCGAATCTCCGACCCAACCATCGATGGTGGCACCGAGGTCGATCGAGATGATGTCGCCGTCCTCCAACTGACGCTGCGTCGCGAAACCGTGCACGATTTCTTCATTGACCGAAGCGCAGATCGTGTGCGGGAACCCCTGGTAGCCGAGGAAGGTCGGGATTACATCGAGGCGCTCGAACTTGTCGATCACGTACTGATCCAGCTCCGACAACCGACGCCCAGGCTTGACCATCTCCCGCAGCTCGTCCAGCGTCTCGCCGACTATGCGTCCGGCCGGACGCATCTGCTCTATTTCCTCCGGCGTTTTGAGGATCACCTGGCGCGGTTGTCGGCTGGTCGTCATTTCGTGGTCCGACTCTAGTTGCTGGATTCCTGGAGCGCTGAGAGCAAATCGACGCCGACTGCCTCGGGTGATTGCTCGCCGTTCACCGTTTTGAGTTTGCCGGCCTGTGTGTAGTACGCGACCAGCGGCTCGGTCTGGTCAGCGTAGACCTGCAGTCGGTTGGCGATCGCTTCGGGTTTGTCGTCGTCACGCTGGATCATCTTGACCGTGCCACAGCAAGGTCTGTTGGCATCGGGCGGATTGAAGATCTCGTGGAACACGCTGCCGCAGGTAGCGCAGCTCACTCGGCCGCCGAGCCGACGTGTGATCTCTTCATTCGACACGTCGATCAGCACCGTCACCGCGATCTCATTGCCCTGTTCCTTCAGCGCGATATCCAACGCCTTGGCCTGCTCGACCGTGCGCGGGAATCCATCGAACAAGCAACCGACATTCGCGTCGTCGCGACCGATCCGCTCCAGCAGCATCCGGATGGTCACGTCGTCGGGGACGAGTTCACCTTTGTCCATGTAGGTCTTGGCGAGATTGCCCAGCTCGGTGCCGTTGCGCAGGTTCTCACGGAACATGTCGCCGGTGGAGAGGTGGAGCAAGCCGGTCCGTTCGGCCGTCTGCACCGCCTGGGTGCCCTTGCCGGCTCCCGGCGGGCCGAGCAGGATCACGTACATGGTCTGACCCTCGGTATCTGACATGGCTAGCGAATGAACCCTTCGTAATTGCGCATCAAGAGCTGTGCTTCAATCTGACGCATCGTATCGAGCGCGACTCCGACCACGATCAGCAAGCCGGTTGAGGAAATCGTGAGTGCCGTCGAGTCGGGGATGAATTCCGTCGCGAGGAACGGCACCACCGCGACAAAGCCGAGGAACAGCGCTCCCGCCCAGGTGATCCTCGCCAGCACCCGATTGATGTAGTCCTGAGTCGGCCGGCCGGGGCGAATACCCGGGATGAACCCTCCCTGTTTCTGCAAGTTCTCGGCCAGGTTTTGCTGTTGGAAGGTCACAAAGGTGTAGAAGAACGTGAACCCGACCACCAGCACGAACGACAGCGCCCAATACGCGGGTCGACCCGGCGATAGATTCAACTGGACCCAATCCGCCGCTCGAATGATCCAGCCCGGACGTTCGCCCAGCGTTTGACCTTCGGCGATATCGGGCGTCAACGGGTTGTCGACGGGATCTTCGTGCGTTTTGATCTCGGAGACGGCGATGAAGTTGCCGGCCCGGTCGGCCAAACGGATCGGGTCTTCGGAAATCTCATTGGCATCGATGCGCCACGCGTATAGGGTCTCGCCCGAGACCGGGTCGGCGGTGGTCTCGACCTGGGTCAGGACATTGGAATCGGAGTTGGAGTTGACGCGGTCAAGCACGTCCTGGAACGTGTCTTCTCCGCGGTTCCACTCGATGATGCCCTCGTTGACGACGAACTCGCCCGACGCGTCGAGGTCAGGGAACAGCGTAGCCAGGGGCTCGTCCACATCCTCGCGCGTGAAGGGCACTTCAACCGCCACCTGGGTCTGCGCTTCTTCGCCGGCCGCTCCGGTGATCCAACCGGCCAGCACCGAGGGGAAGATGATGATCGAGAAGGCGAAAATCAGCGGGATCATGCCCGCGGAGTTGACCCGCAAGGGAATGTATGACTGACCGCTCTGGCGGTACATCCTCCCGCCTCTGAAGACCGATCGGGCATATTGAACGGGAATCCTCCGCTGCGCCTCCTGGAAGAACACGATCAGGGCTACCAACGCGATTGCAATCGCGATCACGACCGCAATGCCGGACCAGCCGATGTCGGACAGGCGCACCGAGTTGAACAGCGTCGGGAAACTGGCGACGATGCCGGCGAAGATGATGAGCGAGATGCCGTTGCCGACGCCCTTCTCGGTGATCAGCTCACCCAGCCAAATCAAGAACATCGTGCCGGCGGTCATGGTGGCCAGCGCGGAGATCGTGGGCAGCCACTCGTCGGCGCCGAAGCCGATCCCGGTGATTGCCCGAGCGTTCTCCAGGAGGAGCAACTGACCGTAGCCCTGGACCAATGCCATTGGCACAGCGAGCCAGTAGGTGTAGAGCTGAATCTTGTTGCGTCCCGACTCACCCTCCTGCGCCAGCGCCTGCAGCTTGGGAATCATCGGCTGCATCAGGTTCATGACGATCGAGGCGGTGATGTATGGGTAGACGCCCAGGGCCACGATCGACAGGTTGTCGAGCCCGCCGCCGGAGAAGAGGTTGAGGAAGCCGAGAACGGGGTTGTTGTCGAGCGCGTTCTCGAGCTGAGTCTTGTTAATGTCGGGAATCGGGACGTGCGCCACCAGCCGGAAGATGACCAGCATGGAGAGCGTAAACGCGAGCTTTTGGCGGACGTCCGGCTGTCGCCAGGCGTCGACCAACGCCTGCAGCAGCTTAGGCCTCGTCGGCCCCCCTGCTGTCTGCGTTCTCTGCATTGATGACCTCGACGCTGCCGCCCGCGGCAACGATCTTCGCTTCGGCGGCCGGAGAGATTCGCTCGACGCGCAGATGCAGTGCGCTGGCGAGTTCGCCGCCGGCCAGCACTTTGAACCGTTGGCTCGCGCGCCGCAGCAGACCCGCAGCTACGAGCGCGTCTGCATCGACCGTATCACCGTCGGCGAATCGGCGTTCCAGATCGACCACGTTGATCGGCTGCGCGTCCACACGGAAAGGCGCCTTGAAGCCCTTGCGCCTCGGCAGCGTGCGCATGATCGACATGGCGCCGCCCTCAAAGACCGAGTTGTAGTCGCGACCGGAACGGGAGAGCTGGCCCTTGAGCCCGCGTCCGGAGTAGGTGCCTTTGCCCGACGCGTTACCCCGGCCGACGCGCTTTCGGCGTTTGCGTGAGCCGGGCGGCGGGCTCAGATCGTTCAAGCGCAGGACCATTAGGCGTCCTCGATTTCAGTCACTGTGACGAGGTGGGAGACCTTGTTGATCATCCCGCGCACGTCCGGTGTGTCGTCTTTGATCGTGCTCTGGCCCAGCTTGCGCAGGCCGAGCGAGCGGATCGTATGGCCCTGGTCGGAGCGATATCCGATGGCCGATTTGCTGTAGGTGATCTTGAGCTGAGACATGCGCCGCTACTCGCTCGTTCCGACCGTGGCGAGTTCCGCTTCCGCCTCGGTGGCAGCGTCGGCTTCAGCATCGGCGGGGGCAGCCGCGGGCTCGTCGGGAATCCGACCTGCCAGGCGCAGTCGTTCTCGTCGCACCTGTACGGGGTCGCGCAGCTCCATCAATGCGCGGCGAGTCGCCTGGACGACGTTGACCACGTTGTTGGAACCGAGCGACTTGGTAAGGACGTTGCGCAGGCCGACCGCTTCCAACACGGCACGCGCACCGCCGCCGGCGATCACGCCGGTTCCAGGAGCAGCGGGCTTGAGCAACACCTGCGACGCGCAGAATCGGGCCGTGATTGGGTGCGGGATCGTGCCGTTGCGAATTGGGACGGTGATCATCTCGCGTCGAGCGATCGTTGAGCCCTTGCGAATCGCGTCGGGCACTTCGTTGGCGCGGCCGATGCCGATACCGACGCGGCCGTTGCCGTCGCCGACGACCACCACGGACGTGAATGAAAATCGTCGTCCACCCTTGACCACCTTGGCCACGCGGGAGACCGAGACGACCTTTTCGATGATGTCGTCCTGCGGTTCATCGCGATCGCGGCGGCGGCCCCGCCCTCGTCCGCCGTCTCGTTGCTGCACCATGCTTCGCTCCTGCTCCCGATGGCCGCGCTGCTAGAACACGAGCCCGCCTTCGCGCGCGGCCTCGGCCAGCGCGCGAACGCGTCCGTGGTATTGATATCCAGCGCGGTCGAAGACCACGGCCGAGATGCCGGCTTCCCGCGCGACCTGTGCGAGCCGCCGGCCGACCGCTCGCGCGCTCGCCTGTTTGCCCGACCCGTCGTCCTCGGTCGTCGCAGCGGCGTTCGAGCCCAGATCGGAGGCGCTGGCCAGGGTGACGCCGGCATCGTCGTCGATAATCTGACCGTAGATGTGCCGGGCCGAGCGGTAGACGCAGAGTCGCGGACGGCGCGCCGTGCCGTGCACCCGTTTGCGGACACGCAGATGCCGACGCTGACGCGCGGCCCGCGTGGTGCGCCGCTTGCGGCGAATCGTCGTCATCTCATCTTCTCCAGATCGACATGCGCTCGCATTCCAGGCCGATGGCCTAGGCGATGGCGCTCTTGCCCTGCTTACGGCGGACCCACTCGCCTCGGTAGCGAATGCCCTTGCCCTTGTAGGGTTCGGGCGGGCGGACAGCACGAATCTCGGCTGCTTGTTGACCGACCACCTGCTTGTTCGCTCCGTGCACGTGAACGAGTTGGCCCTCGACGGCGAACTCAATTCCATCGGGCGGATCCTTGCGCACCAGGTGCGAGTAGCCGACGCGCAGGACCAGGGTGTTGCCGTCCATCTCGGCGCGGTAACCCGTGCCCTGGATCTCCAGTGTTTTCGACCAGCCCTCCGAGACGCCCGTCACCATGTTCTGAATCAAGGCGCGTGCCAGTCCGTGCTGGGATCGGTGGACACGGCGATCACTGGGACGCGTGACCACGACCTCACCTTCGCCCAAGGCGATATGCAGGTCGGGGTGAATGTGCTGATCGAGCTCACCGCGCGGTCCCTTGACCGAGACATGGCCCTGCTCGATCGTGACATCGACCCCGGACGGCACCGGCACGGGCAGACGACCGACTCGACTCATCGTCCCGCTCCGATCGTGTTGTTGTGATTCGCTACCAGACGAAGCACAGCACTTCTCCGCCTACGTTTTCGCGTCGCGCTTGCGCGCCGGTCATTACACCGCGAGGTGTTGTGAGGATCGCGACGCCGAGGCCGCCGTAGGGTCGCGGTATCTCGCGCTTCTGCACGTAGACGCGCAGACCAGGACGTGAGACCCGCTTGAGACCGGTGACGACGGACGCGCCTTCCTCGTCGTAGAGCAGCTCAACATCGAGGTCGCGGCCGGCGCGGCCGGCGCGGTCCTTGACTTGATAGGAACGAATGAAGCCTTCCTCGGCCAGTACGTTGGCGATCGAAATTTTCATGTTCGACGCGGGGATTTCGACGCGGGGATGTCCCGCGTGAATCGCGTTGCGAATGCGCGTCAGCATGTCGGCGACGGGGTCAGTCACTGGCATTGCGAATCCTGCCTGCTAGCACCGTTCCTGCTGTTCATGTCGTTTCTCACCGGGTCCGTTCACTGGTTGCGTTCACTGGTTTCGTTCGAAGGGAAACCCGAGCAGTTCCAGCAACCGTCTGCCTTCCGCGTCGGTCCGAGCGGTTGTGATGATGTTGACCTGCAGTCCACGCACCTTGTCGACGCTGCCGTAGTCGATCTCCGGGTAGACGATCTGCTCGCGAATCCCCAACGAATAGTTGCCGCGGCCGTCGAACGCCGTTCGGGAGACGCCCTGGAAGTCGCGGATCCGCGGCAGCGCGGCGTTGATCGTGCGGTCGAGGAACTCCCACATCCGCGCGCCGCGCAGGGTGCAGGACACGCCGACATTGTTGCCTTCGCGCAGCTTGAAGTTTGCGATTGACTTCTTCGCCTTGTTGACGACCGGCTTTTGCCCGCAGATGGTGGTCATGTCGGAGACGCAGTTTTCAAGGATCGCCGCGCCGCCGGGTCCGAGCGACTCGCCGACGCCGGAGTTGACCACGACTTTCACGACTCGCGGCACCTGCATCACGTTGGCGTAGTTGAACTCCTCAAACAGTCGTGGTGCGATCTCGTCGTTGAAACGCTGCTTCAGGCGCGGCGCCTGGGTCGTTGAACCGTTGGTTGTCATCAGTCAATATCCCCATCACACCTGCGGCAGACCCGTGTCTTGACACCGTCGGCGCGCTCGCGGAATCCGACGCGCGACGGTCGGTCGCAGATCGGGCAGACGACGGCGACTTTGGACTCGTGCAGCGGCGCCTCGCGCTCGATGATGCCGGCCGGGGCGCCCATCTGAGTGGGCTGCATGTGGCGTTTGACCATGTTGATGCCAGTCACGATCACGCGGTTCTTCCTCGGCAGTACCTGCCGCACCTGGCCACGCCGGCCGCGGTCCTTGCCGACACGAATCTCCACGAGGTCGTCGCGTTGCACTCGACGCATCTAGACCACCTCCGGAGCCAGCGACACGATGCGCATGAAGTCGCGCTCGCGCAGCTCGCGCGCGACCGGTCCGAGGATGCGGGTGCCGGTCGGATTCTGTCCGTCAGCGGCCAGGATCACGGCCGCGTTGTCGTCGAAGCGGATGTAGGATCCGTCGACCCGGCGATACTGCTTGGCGACGCGAACGATGACCGCTCGCACTACCTGTCCGGCGCGGATCTCGCGGCCCGGATCGGCCTGCTTGACCGTCGCCACGATGGTGTCGCCGACGGACGCGTAGCGGCGCTTCGTCCCGCCCAGAACACGGATGCACTTGATCACCCGGGCGCCCGAGTTGTCGGCGACGCGCAGCGAGGATTCCTGCTGGATCACTCCGAGTCCTCACCATCCGTGGCCGCCTCGTCGAGCGACGGGGCGCCAATTTCCTGCGGTTGAATGTCGGCCACCTCGCGCCGCTCGAGGATCTCGACGACCCGCCAGGACTTGCGCTTCGAGAGCGGACGGCACTCCTCGATGACGACCGAGTCGCCGATCTTGCAGTCGTTGCCCTCGTCGTGGACCAAGTAGCGCTTGCGACGGCGCATGATCTTCTTGTAGAGCGGGTGGCGCACGGTGCGCTCGACTCGGACCGACACCGTCTTGTGACGTGCATCGGCGACGGCGACCCCTACACGTCGTTTGCGTGCCATCGGCTACTCTTCCTCGCTCGCCGAGCCGTCTTCGGGCTCGACATTGTTGTCTGCATCGTTGTAATCGACATCGTCCGCTTCATCGACGGTGTCGGCTACGCGAACCAGGGGCTCGATCGGCGTACCGGCCGCCTCGGCCAACTGTCGCTCGCGCAGGATGGTGCGCAACCGCGCGACCTGCCGCCTGGCCTGGCGCATCGCCATCGGATTCTGCAACTGCCGCGTGCCGATCTGGAACTGCAGATTGAAGACCTCGCGGTAGGCCTCGTTGATTGCGTCGCCCAGTTCGGCGTCGGTCATTGACCGGGCTTCGTCGGCCAGAGGATTCGGCATGCCTACACCACCTCGGCTTCGCGAACGACGACGCGCGTGCGGACCGGCAGCTTGTGGCTGGCGCGACGCAGTGCCTCGCGAGCGTCGGCCTCGGGCACGCCCGCGAGTTCGAACAGCACACGGCCGGGCTTGACCACGGCGACCCACTTCTCGGGTGCGCCCTTGCCCTTGCCCATTCTGGTCTCGGCCGGCTTCTGCGTCACCGACTTGTCGGGGAACACGCGAATCCAGACCTTGCCGCCGCGCTTGACGTAGTGCGTGATCGCGCGGCGCGCCGCTTCGATCTGTCGGCCGTCGACCCAGGCCGCCTCGAGCGACTGCAATCCGATCTCGCCGAAGGCCACGGAGTTGCCGGACTGCGCCATGCCGCGGCGTCGGCCGCGGTGATGCTTGCGCCATTTGACTCGTCTGGGCTGAAGCATCAGCGGCCTCCCCGTCCGCCGGCGACCGGAGGCTCAATCGCCTGGGCCGGTCCGCCGGGCGCTTCGGTCTCAGCTTCGAAGGGCAGAATCTCGCCCTTGTAGATCCAGACCTTGACGCCGATTCGACCGAAGACCGTCTTCGCTTCGGCGAAGCCGTAATCGATGTCGGCACGCAGGGTGTGCAACGGCACGCGACCGGACATTTCTTGGGCCTTGCGCGACATCTCGGCGCCGCCCAAGCGACCCGAGATGATGATCTTTGCTCCCTCGGCTCCGCGCTGCATGGTTCGCTGGACCGCTTGCTTGATCGCGCGGCGGAAGGCAATTCGCCGTTCCATCTGCTCGGCGACGTTGCGGGCGACGAGTTGGGCATCGAGCTCGGGTACCCGGATCTCGGCCACATCCACGCGCAGACGAATCGGCCGCGCGATCAAGGCCTCTAGATCGCGGCGCAACTCCTCCACGTTCTGCCCGCCGCGCCCGATGACGATGCCCGGCTTGGCGGTGTGCAGTTTGACGCCAAGCTGGTTGGCGTTGCGTTCAATGTCGACGCGAGAGATCATCGCCTCGTTCAAGCGATCGTCAATGAAATCACGGATCTTGCGGTCTTCAGCCAGCAACTCGGCGTACTGCTTGTCGGAGTACCACTGCGAGCGCCACTCGTAGATTGTGCCGATGCGGAAGCTGGTCGGGTGAACTTTCTGACCCATGTGGTTATCCGTCCTCTGCGTCCCTATTGGTCGATGCCGTCGGACACGACGACGGTGATGTGCGCGGTGCGCTTGAGAATGCGGCCCACCCGACCGCGCGCCTTCGCCCGGAAGCGGCGGAGGGTGCGGCCGTCGCCGGCGTGAATCTCTTTGATGTGCAGGTCGCGGGCGTCGAGTCCGTAGTTGTTCTCGGCGTTAGCGACGGCCGAATCGAGCACCTTGGCTACATCGCGGGCGATCGGCTTCGGCGTGAAGCGAAGCTGCAGCCGCGCATCTTCAACCGGCATTCCTCGCAAACCCTGCATCACGAGCCTCACCTTGCGCGGTGAGGTACGGACGAACTTGGCGCTGGCCTGGACTTGCATCAGTGCACCCGTGTTCCGCGATCGGAGCGTCCGATGTGGCCGCGGAAGGTACGCGTGGGCGCGAACTCACCCAGTTTGTGACCGACCATGTTCTCGGTCACGAAGACCGGCACATGACGCCGACCGTCGTGCACCGCGATCGTCAGTCCGACCATTTCCGGCACGATTGTCGAAGGCCGCGCCCAGGTCTGGATCACCGTGCGCGCGCCCGACGCACGGACGCGCTGCACCTTCTGCATCAGTTTGTGGTCCACGTACGGACCCTTTTTCGTGGATCGAGACATCGCGCAAACCCTCTGATCTCTGCCTTAGCGCCGTCGGCCGCGACGGCGAACGATGTACTTGTCGGATTGCTTCTTGCCCCGCGTACGGCGACCAAGCGTGTACCAGCCCCAAGGTGACTTCGGTCCGGGAAGACCGATGGGTGCTTTGCCCTCGCCGCCGCCGTGTGGGTGGTCAACGGGGTTCATCACCGAGCCGCGCACTTGCGGTCGGCGACCGCGGTGCCGGTTTCGACCAGCCTTGCCGAGCTTGATGTTCGAGTGCTCGACATTGCCGACCTGGCCGATGGTTGCATAGCAGACCGAACGCACGCGCCGCATCTCGCCGGAGGGCAAGCGCAGCAGCGCGTAGTCGCCTTCCTTGGCCATGATTTGCGCCGAGGCGCCGGCCGAGCGCACCATCTGCGCCCCGCGGCCCTCAGTCAGTTCGACGTTGTGCACCTGGGTGCCGTTGGGGATCGCTGCCATCGGGAGGGCATTGCCGACGCGGATCGGTGCCTCGGGCCCCGACATGACGCGGTCGTCCACCTGCAACCCGCTGGGAGCGATGATGTAGCGCTTTTCTCCGTCGGTGTAGAAGATCAGCGCGATTCGCGCGGTGCGGTTGGGGTCGTATTCGATCGCTGCCACGCGGCCCTCGATACCGATACGGTCGCGGCGCTTCCAGTCGATAATCCGGTAGCGGCGCTTGTGACCGCCGCCGCGGTGGCGGACGGTGATCCGGCCTTTGTTGTTGCGGCCCGACTTCTTCTTCAGCGGAGCGAGCAGGCTCTTCTCGGGCTTCTTCTTGGTGATCTCCTCGAACGTGTGACCGGAGGAGTTGCGGCGTCCCGGGGAGGTTGGCTTGTAGTTCTTGATCGGCACGTCAGACCCCCTCGAACAGGCGGATCTCGTAGCCCTCGGCCAACGTGATGATCGCCTTCTTCCAGTCGCGCTCGCGACCGGGCCGTCCGCGACCGATGCGCCGCGTCGACCCGCGCACATTGATCACGTTCACCTTGCGCACCTGCACCGAGAATGCGATCTCGATCGCCTCGCGAATCTGCAGCTTGTTTGCGCGCGGGTCAACTTCGAACACGTACTTGCCCTGCTCGGCCAGTTCGGTGGATTTTTCGGTAATGATGGGTTGGCGCACGACGGCGAACGGGTGAATGTCCTTAGGCATCACCGTCCTCCTCACCGCGCTGATCGACCTCAACCGCCCACAACGCCTCGCAGCGACGCACGGCCGCTTCGGTCATGATCAGCTGGTCGTGTGTCAGGATCAGGTAACTGCTCAGCGTCTGCGCCGGCATCGCCTGGACGTTGGGAAGGTTGCGCGTGCCGAGTACCAGGTCTTCGTCGACTCCGTCTGAGACCAGGAGGGCCTTGCGCTCCACGCCGAGCGCGGCGCAGAGTTTCGACATGACCGAGGCCTTCGGCTCGAATTCGACATCAGGCGCCGCCACGATCACACCGCCCTCGGAGGCGCGCTGCGAAAGCATCGAGCGGATCGCGAGGCGACGCATCCGTTTCGGAAGCCGCTTGCGGTAGGAGCGTGGGTGCGGACCGTGGGCGACCGCGCCGCCGATCCGCGTTGGGGAGGAGGGCGTCCCCATGCGAGCACGACCGCCACCCTTCTGGCGCCCGGTCTTCTTTGACGCCTGGCGGACAGCGGAACGATCGAGCGTCGAGGCGTTGCCCTGCCGCGCATTCGCGCGTTGTGCCGTCACGGCCTGATGTACGACCGCGAGGTTGGGCTCAATTCCGAAGACCGAGTCGTCGGCGTCGATCTCGCCGGCCGAGTTGCCCTGGGCGTCGATCAGCGGGAGTTTCATCGCTTACCGCCTCGCCGCTTGGTCTGTCGGATCCGAACGAGACCGTTGGTCGCGCCCGGCACCGATCCCTTGACGAAGACCAGATGCCGATCCGCGTTGATATCCACCACCTCGAGATTCATTGATGTGGTCGTTTTGCCGCCCATCCGGCCCGCCATCCGAGTGCCCTTGAGCACGCGACCGGGGGTCGTCCCTGCTCCGACCGAACCGGGCGCGCGGTGCCGGTCGCTCTGACCATGGGTCCGGGGGCCTCCACGGAAGCCGTGTCGCTTGACCGTTCCGGCGAAGCCCTTGCCCTTGGAGATGCCCTGGATGTCCACACGGTCGCCGGTCGAGAACACCTCGGTCGCATTGACCACTGTGCCCACTTCGAGGTCGGCCAACTCGTCGGCTTCCGCCGGGAAGACCGCGAGGTGCTTGAGCGGACCGTTGTTGCCGGTATGTCCGAGCTCGGCCTTGTTGATCCGCCAGGCGGGTGCCTCGCCGTAGCCGACCTGGACCGCGGAGTAGCCGTCGCGAGATTCGGTCATGATCTGCGTAACGGGACAAGGGCCAACCTCAAGCACCGTGCAGCCGACGACCGCTCCGGCCTCGTCAATCACCTGGACCATGCCCAACTTCTTACCGAGGAGTCCGGGTATCGCCATGATTAGAGCTTGATTTCGACGTCGACACCCGACGACAGTTGCAGCCGCATTAGGGAATCGACGGTTCGGCCCGTGGGTTCAATGATGTCGATGATCCGCTTGTGGGTGCGGATTTCGAACTGCTCGCGTCCGTCCTTGTGGACGAACGGGGAGCGAATCACCGTGTACTTGCGAATTTCGGTCGGCAGTGGAATCGGCCCGGCGACACCAGCGCCGGTTTTCTCGGCGGTGTCGAGAATTTGCGCAGCCGACTCATCAAGAACGCGATGGTCGTACGCCTTCAATCGGATGCGTATCTTCTGCCGAGCCATATTGCCGTCTCTCTGCCCTACGAAGCCTCTGGTTCGGCGCTATTCAACGATCGACGTGACCGCGCCGGCGCCGACCGTGCGGCCACCCTCGCGAATCGCAAAACGCAGACCCTCCTCCAGCGCAATCGGAGAAATCAAGCGCACGTTCATCTGCACGTTGTCCCCGGGCATCGCCATCTCCACGCCTGCCGGCAAGCCAATCTCGCCGGTCACGTCCGTCGTGCGAATGTAGAACTGCGGTCGGTAACCCGGGAAAAACGGACTGTGCCGCCCGCCCTCCTCCTTACTCAGGATGTAGACCTCCGCCTCGAACGCCGTGTGCGGCGTGATCGAACCCGGCGCCGCCAGCACCTGACCGCGCGCAATCTCCTCGCGGTCGATGCCGCGCAAGAGACAACCCACGTTGTCCCCCGCTTCGCCGGTAGTCAGCGTCTTCTTGAACATCTCCACACCCGTCACCACAGTCGAGCGGGTGTCCTTGATCCCCACGATCTCGATCTCCTCGCCACTATTCACCACCCCCCGCTCGATCCGACCCGTCGCCACCGTGCCCCGGCCCTTGATCCCGAACACGTCCTCAATCGGCATCAGGAACGGTTGCTCCACCGGCCGCGCCGGCGTCGGCACGTACTCGTCCACCGCCTCCATGAGCTCACGAATCGACTCGTACTCCGGCGCCTCGATGTCCGTCGAGTCCGATTCCAGCGCATGCAGCGCGGCGCCGCGAATCACCGGACAGTCGTCCCCGTCGAAACCCTGATCGGTGAGGAGCTCGCGCACCTCCAACTCGACCAGGTCGAGCAGTTCCTCGTCGTCCAACTGGTCGACCTTGTTCAGGTAGACCACCATCCGCGGCACGCCCACCTGGCGGGCCAGCAAAATGTGCTCCCTGGTCTGCGGCATCGGACCATCGGGAGCGGCCACCACCAGAATCGCCCCGTCCATCTGCGCCGCCCCGGTGATCATGTTCTTGATGTAGTCTGCGTGCCCCGGCGCGTCGATGTGCGCGTAATGCCGCTGTTCCGTCTCGTACTCCACGTGCGCAATCGCAATCGTGATCCCCCGCGCTCGCTCCTCCGGCGCCTTGTCAATCGAGTCGAAACTCGAAAACGACACGTTCTCGTTCGACATCGCCAAGACCTTCGTGATCGCCGCCGTCAGCGTCGTCTTGCCGTGATCCACGTGTCCAATCGTGCCCACGTTCACGTGCGGCTTGGTTCGCTCGTATACCTGTCGCGCCATCTTCGGTTCTCCTGCCTGTCGTGCTTTCGATTTCGCTGTCTGTGTGGATGACTGCCGAACGGCTAGCGGGCTTCCGCCAGCACGCTCTGGGGGACTTCCTCGTAGTGGTCGAACTCGATGCTTGCGGTTGCCCGACCCTGGGTCATCGAGCGCAGCGCCGTTGTGTATCCGAACAGGTTGGCGAGCGGCATCTGCGCCTGGATGATCTGGGCCGCGCCACGTTCCTCCGTACCGACGACTGAACCGCGGCGGCTCGAGAGGTCGCCCGCGACCTCGCCGAAGTACTCCGGCGGCGTGGAAATCTCCACGCGCATCATCGGTTCGAGCTGTACCGGGGCCGCCTTGCGCAGTGCTTCGCGGAAGCCGATCGAGGCAGCCGTGGCGAACGCCATCTCGCTCGAGTCCACCTGGTGGTAGGACCCGTCCGTCAACGCCACCTTGACGTCAACGACCGGGAATCCGCCAACCACCCCGGAGCGCATCGCATCCTCAACGCCCTTGCGCACCGAGCTGATGTACTGCTGAGGCACGACGCCACCGGCGGTCTCGTCCTCGAACTCGAACCCCTGACCGGGGTCGTTGGGTTCGACGCGCAGCGTTACGTGACCGTACTGCCCGCGACCGCCGGTCTGGCGAACGAAGCGGCCTTCCGCCTCGGAGCTGCGGCGAATGGTCTCGCGATACGACACCTGCGGTCGACCGACATTGCACAGCACATTGAACTCGCGCCGCAGTCGGTCGGCGATCACTTCGAGGTGCAGCTCGCCCATCCCGGAGATCACGGTCTGAGCGGTCTCGTCGTTGTACTCGACCTTGAAGGTCGGGTCTTCCTCAGCCAACTTGCGTAGCGACGCGCCGAGGCGATCCTGGTCGTCGGCGCTCTTGGCTTCGATGGCGATCGAGACGACCGGCTCGGGGAAGGAAATCTGGTCCAGGAGCACCGGCGCGTTGCGGTCGCAGAGCGTGTCGCCGGTGAAGGTCTGTTTCGGGCCGACGAACGCGGCGATGTCGCCGGCGGTCACGTGATCGATGTCCTCGCGCGAATCCGCGTGGACCCGCAGCAGCCGGCCGACACGCTCGGTCTCGTCGCGAGACGAGTTGTAGACGCCATCGCCGGCCTTCAGTGTGCCCGCGTAGATGCGCACGTATGCAATCCGGCCGACGTAGGGGTCGGTCACGATCTTGAAGGCGAGCGCCGTGAGCGGTTCGTCGCGATCGGCGCGCCGGATCTCGGGTCCGTTGTGGCCGACGCCCTCGACCGGCGGTACCTCGTCCGGCGCCGGCAGGTAATCCACGATGCCATCCAGCAGCCGCTGGACGCCGACGTTCTTCAGCGCCGAACCGCAGAAGACCGGCGTGAACGCGTTCGTGATCGTGCCGCGCCTCACGGCCTTGACGATCTCGTCGACGGAGAGTTCGTGGCCCTCGATGTAGGAGATCATCACCTGTTCGTCGAACTCGGCGATTCTCTCGATCATCGTCTCGCGCCAACGCCCAGCGTCGGCGACATAGTCGTCGGGAATGTCACCCTCAGTCGGCGGCGCGTCGCGATCGGAGCTGAAGAACCAGGCGCGTTCGCGAATCAGATCGATCACGCCTCGGAACTGGTCCTCGGAGCCGATCGGAATCTGCAGCGGCACCGGCATCATGCCCAGCCGGTCGCGAATCATCTCCATCGTGCGCCAGTAGTCGGCGCCGATCCGGTCCATCTTGTTGACGAAGCAGATGCGCGGGACGCCGTAGCGATCGGCCTGCCGCCAGACCGTCTCCGACTGCGGCTCGACGCCGGCGACGGCATCGAACACTACCACGCCGCCATCCAACACTCGCAGCGAGCGCTCCACTTCGACGGTGAAGTCAACGTGACCGGGCGTGTCGATGATGTTGATCCGGTGGTCACTCCACTCGCAAGATGTCGCCGCGGCCATGATCGTGATGCCGCGCTCGCGCTCCTGCTCCATGAAGTCCATGACCGCGGTGCCCTCGTGCACCTCGCCGATCTTGTAGGTGCGACCGGTGAAGTAGAGGATCCGTTCGGTCACGGTGGTCTTGCCGGCATCAATATGAGCAATGACGCCGATATTCCTGAGCGACGAGATGGGCGGGTCAGCGGGCATGTTGAAAGTGTCCTCTGGTCAGCTCTCTGGTCGTTCTTTCGGGTCTCTGCTTCGCGCAACGTTGAGCAACGGCAACTCGGGGCCAGGGATCTGCTCTCGTTGGGCGTTCCTTCAAATTCTCGTTCGGCGTCGCGCTACCAGCGGTAGTGAGCGAACGCGCGGTTTGCCTCTGCCATCCGGTGGGTTTCTTCACGACGCCGCACTGCGGCGCCGCTGTTGCTGTATGCGTCGAGCAGCTCGTCGGCCAGGGAGAGGTGAGCCGGCCGACCCTTGCGTCCCTGCGCCGCGGTTACCAACCAACGAATGCCGAGCGAGGTGCGACGGTCGTGGCGAATCTCGACCGGCACCTGGTAGGTCGCGCCGCCGACGCGCCGCGGCCGAACTTCCATCTCAGGCGTGATGTTGTTCAGCGCCTGGTCGAAGACTTCGAGCGGATCCTGACGCACGCGCTCTTCGAGGATGTCCAGGGCGCGGTAGACAATGCGCTCGGCGGTACCCTTCTTGCCGTTGCGCATCAAGCGGTTGATCACCATCTGCACCCGCTGCGATCCGTAGACCGCGTCGGGGCGGATTTCGTGTCGATCGGGCCGTCGTCGTCGCGGCACGTTGTCTCATCCATCTCTAACGCGAGCGCGTCTCGGCCGCTGCCGAGGAGGCTCGCCACACTAAAACGACCACCCGCTAGTGGGTGGCCGCTGTTGCGAGTCCTGCCGTCTTGCGAGTTCCGTACTTGGACCGACCCCGCTTTCGATCGGCGACGCCAAGCGCATCGAGCGCTCCGCGTACGACCTGATAACGAACGCCGGGCAAATCGCGGACACGTCCGCCACGAACCAGCACGATCGAGTGCTCCTGCAGCGTGTGACCCTCACCAGGGATATAGGCGGTGACTTCGATCCCGTTGGTCAGTCGCACGCGGCAGACCTTGCGCAAGGCCGAGTTCGGCTTCTTCGGCGTGACCGTGCGCACCGCCGTGCAGACGCCGCGCTTCTGCGGCGAACCGCTGTCCTGGGTCGTGCGGCTGGTCAGCGCGTTGTAGCGGAAGCGCAAGGCAGGAGCCTTCGCCTTCTTGCGGGACTTCTTGCGTCCCTTGCGGGCCAGCTGGTTGATCGTCGGCACGCGGTTGCTCGTTCCTTGCTTGCTCTTGCTTCGAGCCGATGCGCTCACGGGTGCATCGGCACGAATACAGGGTCAAAGCCGCTGGTTGATCGGGCCGGCGGTGCGCCGGCGGTCATCAACCTCAGGTCGGCCTCGACCCTTCCCACGCCAAGCCGCCTCCGCGGCAGGCGCGTGAAGCTCAACGATATCCCAACTCTAGCCAACCCTGCAAGAATCGCAGCACACCAGCTACCGGATCGCGTCTGTTGTCTGGCTGTCAGACCCCGGCGTAGGAGTGCAGACCGGAGATCCAGAGGTTGACGCCCAGATACGTGAACATCACGGCGAAGAAGCCCAACACGACGATCCAGGCACTCCGCGCTCCGCGCAGTTGGCGCAGTCCGCGACCGTGGATGTAGACCGCAAAGATCAGCCAGGTCACCAGAGCGGCGGTCTCCTTCGGATCCCAGCCCCAGTAGCGTCCCCATGCGTCGTTGGCCCAGAACGCGCCCAGCGCGACCCCGGCCGCCAGCAGGGGAAACCCGACCAGCACTGCCCGATAGGTCAACTCGTCGCAACGCTCGGCCGAGGGCAACCAGTCGTAACGGCCGCCCAGAACGGCGACCCGCGCCGGAAATCCCTGTACCAGGTGCATCACGGCGCCACCGAACGCGACCGCCAGCACCGCATACGAGAGGATCATCAGCGCCACATGAATCGTCAACAGCGTTGGACTCTGCAGCGCCGGGACCAGAACTTCCTGCCCGCCGCTGGGGAATGCCAGCGCCGATCCGTACAGCCCGCAAGCGACCGGAAGCACGAACGATCCGGCCAGTCGCGTACCGGCTCGCAACTCGAAGACGCCATAGAGCAGCACGATGGCCACGCCGAACGACATTGAGAACTCAAACAGGTTGCTGTACGGCGCGTGATTCAGTGCGATCGAGCGCATTACCAATCCAGCGATGCCCAGCGCCGCCGCCGTCCACACGCTCAGCGTGGCGATCCCGCCCAGCGTCGGCGAGCGAAGCGGCTCAGGTTCCGGGGCCGGCAGCGATGGCTCGGTGACTGTGACTCGCCGCGACGCCCAGGCGAAACGGAATCGCGGCTGCAATGCGTACAGCACCGACGCCAGCGCGGCGCAGCCAGCGGCGACAAAGCTCGCCCAAAGCAAGAACAGCGCGCCCTCAGCCATCGCTGCCTTCCGAGTTCTCCGAGGCCTCCGCGTTCGCCTTCGCCTCAGCCTTGAGCGCATCCGATCGACGTGGGGCTCGCGCTTCGCCGAACGTCAATCGTCGGAATCCCTCCGACCACGGAATTCGGCCCGCTCGAGCAGCTTGCTGCGAACGGTTTCGCATTCTTTTGGCCA
The DNA here is from genome assembly GCA_028874365.1 of Chloroflexota bacterium. Lineage (GTDB taxonomy): Bacteria > Chloroflexota > Dehalococcoidia > Bin125 > Bin125 > Bin125. The sequence continues at coordinate 53,685 of JAPPJZ010000078.1, forward strand.
TCTCCTCGCGATTGGGCGCCTGGACCTGCGAGGCATGGCGCAGCAGGGCATCGATTCGACGATCGAGTTGGTCCGACACGTCGACGAAGTAGTTCGGTTCATTGCTTCCGGCCAGCAGGACCGTGTTGACCCGCACCGGTTCGACGCCCGTCGCAACTTGCTCGGCGTAGGAGTTTGCGTTACGAGAGAGCGGAAAGACCGCATCCAGGGCCGCGATACCGACGGTGCGGTGATCACGATGATTGAATCCGCGATATCCGTCCCAAGTGATCATCAGCTCTGGCCGGACCTCACGCAGTACGCGCACCATCTGCCCGCGAAACTCTGAGCCGTCCTCCACGTGGCCATCGGGGACACGCAGGAAGATGCAACGCCTAATGCCCAGCTCTGAGGCTGCCGCTTCCTGCTCCGCCTCGCGCAGGGCACCAAGATCGGCCGGCCCCAGCATCGGATCCTTGGTACCCTTGTCTCCGCTCGTGACGAGACAGAACGTTACTTCCCAGCCGTCATCCGACAACTGCGCCACGGTCCCGCCGCAGGTGAACTCGATATCGTCCGGATGCGCCATCACCACCAGCGCGCGGCGCGCCTCCGCAGGAGCCTCGGCGTCCGGCATATCGGCTCCCAACTGCTTCGATGGGGCGTGGTGATCTAGCTCGCCGCCACCAACAGGGACTCCACCGAGTCCGGGCAACAGGAATCGCGCTGCGAGCCGGCCACCTCGGACTCGTTCAGCAGGTCCTGGTACACATCGAGAATACTGCGGGCCACGCTGTTCCAGGAGAACACGGCCATCTCGGCCGCAGCGGCGGCGCCCATCCGGCCTCGTAGCGCTTCGTCGGAGAGCAGACACTCAATCGCGGATGCGAAGTGTTCGGGACGCCGATCATTCGCCAGCAGGCCGGTCTTGCCGTGCGTGATCGTGGTCGCCAGCCCGCCGACCCTGGTCGCCACCGGCGGCGTGCCCGACGCCATCGCCTCCACCGCCACCAGACCGAACGACTCGTAGGCCGACGGCACTGCGCAGACCGCGGCCGCGCGGTACAGGTCAGGCAGTTGCTCCCTGTCGACGGCGTTCACGAATCGCACGCGGTCGGCGACACCGCACGCGTCGGCGAGGCCGCGCAGCCGCGCACGCTCGCCGTTGTCTCGCTCGTCGCCGCCAGCGATCCAGAGCAGCGCGTTCGGCTGTGCCTGGATGAGTGGCAGCGCCTGGATCAGTAGATCGGCGCCCTTGGCCTCTTCCAGCCGGCCCACGAACAGGATGCCGGGCCCCTCGTCAACGCCGAGCTCGGGGAAGGCGGTCGCCACCCGGCAGCGAGATTCCTCCAAACCTGACGGGTGGAAGCGCGACAGGTCGATCCCGCACGGGACGACCCGAACACGCGACGCGTCCGCTTCGTACTGTCCGATCAGGAATGCCCGCTCGTGGGATGTCGCGCCGATGATCACGTCGGAGCAAGCGACCACCTGTCGCTCGCCCGCGAGGCGGAAGGGCGGCTCGGGCTGCTGGAACATCTGCTTGACCGCACCCAGGGTGTGGAACATCACTGCGTGCGGACATTGCCAGCGGCGCGAGAGCTCGATGCCACTGAGTCCGGCTACCCAATAATGGGAGTGGACGAGGTCGTAATCGTCGCGTCCGGCCGTAATCCGGGCCACGCCATCGGTGAACTCGGAGACGTGCGCGGCTACCTCAATCGGCGGCAGCACTACCGGTGGGCCGGCATCGACCTGGAACAGCCGCGCACCAGGCGCGAACTCCTCGACGTACGGCGCGTCCGGCTGGTCGCGCCGTGTGAAGATGTCGACTTCCCAGCCCAGGTCAACGAGTTGGCGCGACAGCTCGGCCACGTAGACGTTCATGCCGCCGGCCTTGGTCGTTCCCGCCTTCGCCAGCGGGGAGGTGTGCGTCGACATCACGGCCAGACGCCGTCGAGATCGCCTCATCTCGCGACCTCCCTGGTGAGCTGGACGCGGCGAACGACCGCGTCGCGGCCGCCCAACTCGTACTTGTACGGCTCATCACCACGCAAGAAGTTCACGCTCGACATCCCCCGCTCAACCGCATCGCGGATGCACAGCACCTTCGAGGCCAATCCAGCCGACAGGTCACGGAATTTGGGACTGTAGCCACTGTTGTATAGCAGCAGTTGATTCTGCGCGACGAAGCACAACACCATCGCCGCGGCCTCGCCGGAGACCGACATAACATACAGCCGCAACCAACCCGCTTCTGACAGCGATGCGCTCAAACGCTCGAAGAACGAGCGCATCTCGTCCGTCAGGAACACGGCCTTGTCGCCGCGCGAGTCCGCCATCATCGACATGAACTCCGGCATCCAGGCCCCCACTTCTTGCGGGGTCTCGACCGATTCGAATTTCACCGCCCCGCGAAGCTGGCGCAGTGGTCGAAGCTTGCGCCGTACCTCGCGCCGATCGCGCGGGCGCAGTGTCGACAGATATGCTTCCCAGCCGTCGCCCACCTCGACCGTCGGACAAACAGCTTCCTGCTCAACGTCAACCCGCCAGCCGCGCTCCGACGCGATCGCGAACAGGTTTGCCCAGTTCGAACCGGGTTCGATGCCGCGGAACTCCGCCGTCTGAGCATCGGACGCCTCAAGGCGATCCAGCACAGCAGAGGCGAGCGCCCGTTCCTTCCCGGCCTGCGCCACGGGTCCAAGGTAGTCCGACACTTCGTGGTCGCCGGCGAACGTCCAATGCGTCTCACAGCGCCTGAGCGGGGCCAGGCCGACCAACTCGCCGGTGCCGTTCTCCAGCCCCACCAGCTCCAGTTCGCCGCAGGCGGATTCGCCGAAAACCGACCACCACGCCTCGCCGAACTCCGGCGTGGAGAACGGCGTCGCCGGGACCGCGCGGCAGAGCGCACTCCAGCGATCGCGCAGATCGGCGTACTGCCCGCTGACGACAGCCAAACTCACAGTCGCTGCGTCCCGACCAGCGAGAGGAATTCTGCTCGCGTCTCTTCCTGCTCGAGGAAACTGCCGCGCATCGCCGATGTCAGCATGCGTGAGCCGGGTTTCTTGATTCCCCGCATCTGCATGCAAAGATGCTCTGCTTCGACGGCGACCGCAGCGCCCTGCGGCTGAATCGTATCCATCAGCACGTCGGCAATCTGAGCGGTCAGGCGTTCCTGCAACTGCGGCCGTCGAGCCATTGCATCGACGAGCCGGGCCAGCTTCGAGAGTCCAACGACCCGGCCATTGGGCACGTAGCCCACATGAGCGATCCCATGGAACGGCATCAGGTGATGCTCGCACATCGAGAAGAACGGCACGTCACGGAGGATGACCATCTCGTCGTGGCCTTCTTCGAAGCCCACTGACAGCAGCGCCGGGATATCAATGTCGGGACCGCCGAGCGTCTCCTCGTACGCCGCGACCACCCGCCGAGGTGTGTCGCGCAGACCTTCGCGATCGGGATCCTCGCCCAGCGCCAGCAGCAGATCGCGGACGGCGGCCTCTGCTTTTTCGCGATTGACTCGACCACTCACCGCAGCCCCTCCTCGATCGCCGCCGCCGCTTCCTCGAAGTTCGAACCGATCTCCACCACGTCAGCGCGAATCGACTCCACCGCCCGCTCAGGGTCCTTCAAGCCGTGTCCAGTAATCGTGCAGACCACGCGTTGGCCGGCCAGCGAACCGTCTCCGTGGCGGGCGATTAACCCCGCCACCGAGGCCGCCGAGGCAGGTTCGCAGAAGATCCCCTCCGCACTCGCAAGGGTCCGATACGCGTCGAGGATCTGTTCGTCGGTCGTGGCGATGATCGAACCACCGGACTCGTCTCGCGCCTCGATGGCGCCATCCCACGAAGCCGGCGCGCCGATCCTGATCGCCGTCGCGATCGTCTCGGGCCGTGCCACCGGCCGTCCATGCACCAGAGGCGCCGCGCCCGCCGCCTGAACGCCAAGCATGACCGGTCGTCGCGACGCTCGCTCGGCGTGGAAGAACTGGCAGTAGCCATGCCAGTAGGCCGTGATGTTGCCGGCGTTGCCGACCGGTATGCAGTGCAAATCCGGCGCATCGCCCAGGGAGTCGACGATCTCCATCGCCGCAGTTTTCTGACCTTCGATCCGGTACGGATTGACCGAGTTGACGAGCGCCAGCGGCAGCCGAGCGGTCAGCTCTTGCGCGAGACGCAACGCATCATCGAAGTTGCCGTCGACCGCAAGCACACGGGCGCCGTGGGCAGCCGCCTGGGCAAGTTTGCCCTGCGCAATCCGACCCTCGGGAACCAGCACGAAGGCACGCAACCCACAGCGCGAGGCATAGGCCGCTGCCGAAGCGCTCGTGTTGCCCGTCGATGCACAGAGCACCGCGGTCGCCCCTTGCTCTACCGCCTTGGCCACTGCCACCGCCATGCCCCGATCCTTGAATGAACCGGTCGGATTGCAGAGCTCGAGTTTCAGCCAGACTTCGTCGGCGCCGGTCGCGCGTTCAAGACTCTCGGCCCGCACCAGAGGGGTGCTGCCCTCGCCCAACGTGACGCAGGGCGTCGATTCGGTCACCGGCAGCCACTCGGCATAGCGCTCGAGCACGCCGCCGCCGGCCCACGCGCCGGTCCTGACCGTGCTGCTAGCCATCGTTGCGAACTCGCAGGTACGATTTCAACTCTCGAATTTCCTGCTCTAGTTCCTCAATCTGTCTCCGTCGGACCTGTTCCTGCAGGGCCACGAAGCGTTCCTGTTCTTGTGCGGTGAGCGCCGATACCCCCTCGATCCGGTCGCCCAGCGACGCGACGGCGCGTTCACGGCGCGCATCGCGGGCACGCAGCTGCTCGCTCATCCGCTCAACGTTGCCGATCCGCTCCTCCAACGCCTCCGACCCTCGTTGCACTGACGCGACGATCGCTCGCGACGCATCCAGCGCCTGCAACGATTCCTCGATCCGGCCGCGCAACGCATCGACGTTGTTCTTCAACTCGTCCCATTGCTCGGCGGTCTCCTGGACGCGACGGAGGCTCTGATACGAGAGCTCCAACCGCTCCGTCACCCCGTGCAGCTGACGCTCAAGTGCGTCGATCCGACCTTCCAGCGCACTGCTCTCGCCTGAGGCTCGGCGCAGCCCGTCGGCATTCGCCGAGATCCGCGCGCCGAGAGCGACCTGACTGTTTTCGATCTGCGACAACCGATGCGTCAGTTCGCCGCCCTCGGTGTTGACCCGACGAATCGCCTCATCGAAGACGCTCAGACGCTCGCGCAGGTCGTTCAGGGACTTTTCGCTCGCCTGTAGTCGGCGCTGCGCGTCGTTAGCCGTCTCTCGCTGAACATCGAGATCCTGGCGCACCTGTCGAATCGACGTCTCCGCGAGCTCTCGGCTCTCGTCCAGTTCGCTGCCGAAGCGCCCGAGTCGCTCGCGCAGCGCTTGTACCTCTTCCAATTGCCTCAGCGATGCCCCAACCTCGGTCGCCAGCGTCAGCGCCCGACCTTCGAGCTCACGCAAGCGTTGATCCAGGCCGCTCAGCTCTCGGTCGTCGCGCACATGCGATTGCGACAACTCAGCGGTCTGACTGCGCAGGCTCGCGATCGATTCTTCCATTCGCAGCCAGCGAGTATCGGCGCCTTCTACCGGATCAGTCGTTGTCACAGCCATCCTCAATCCGAAGCCGCACGCCCAGCTCGATCACCGAATCCGAGAGCTCCAACCCGTCCAACACCCGTTGCAACGCGCCATCGCTGCAGGCATGAGTCGTCACGATCAGGTCCGCTGACTGACTCCGCTGGGGATGCGGGGTCTGCAGCACGGACGCGATGCTCACGCCCTCGGCCGCAAACACTGCTCCCAATTCTGCCAGTACGCCCGCGCGATCGGGAACCTCGAGCCGGAGATATGTCCGCACCCAGATATCCGAGAGCGGAACGAGTTGAGGCGACGGGTCGATCGGCCGCAGCCGTCGAGGCGCCTGTCCCGACGCGAGCCGACTGCCGACATCGAGAATGTCGGCCACCACGGCGCTCGATGTCGCGCCGGCGCCTGCGCCCGGACCCTCGAGCACGACCGAACCAATCAGGTCTCCCGAGACCGACACTGCGTTGAGCACGCCTTCGACCGCCGCCATCGGATCGGAGGCGGGCACCAACGTCGGATGCACCCGGAGATCGAGTCCGTCAGCGGTCTGCCGAGCCGTCGCCAGCATGCGAATGGCATAGCCCAGGTCGCGGGCGTGGACAAAATCGCGTGCCTCGAGCGAGCGGATTCCCTCGCAGTACACGTCGTCCGGTCCGACTTGTGAATGAAACGCTAACGACGCCAGGATCGCCAGCTTGTAGGCCGCGTCGATGCCGTCCACGTCGTTCGTCGGGTCGGCCTCGGCGTAGCCCAGGCGTTGCGCCTCGGACAGCGCTTCTGCGTAGCCTTTGCCCTCTTGCGACATCTCCGTAATCATGTAGTTGGTTGTGCCGTTGATGATCGCTCTCACCGACGACACATCATTGGCCTGCAGATCTCGCTGCAGCACCCCGATGATCGGGATCCCGCCTCCGACACTCGCCTCGTACCGGAGTTCGACTCCGCGCTCTTCCGCCAGCGCCAGCAGCGCCGGGCCCCGTTTTGCCATCACTTCCTTGTTGGCGGTCACTACCGACTTTCCGGCCGATAGCGCCGCCTCGATACAGTCCACCGCTGGCGTCTCACCGCCCATCAACTCCACCACGACATCGATGTCTTCATTTCCAACGACGGCGAACGGGTCATCGGATAGCGAGAGTCCCCCCGCCGCCAGATCGGCACGCGCGGCCACGTTGCGAACCGCGGCCGCGCGGACCTTCAATCTGCGGCCGCAGCGTGCTTCGTACGCGCGGGCATTGCCCTGAAGGGCCTCGAGGACGCCGCGTCCGACGACCCCGAGTCCGAGCAGTCCAATCCCCAACGACTTCTCCATCAGGCGTCGGACTCCTCGCTCGCAGGGGCGGCTTCGTCGTCCGAGGCCGGCGCATCGCTGGGAGCGGCCTCGTCCTGAACGGCCTCGACTTGCGGTGCCGCTTCGGCCTGCGGTGCAGCTTCCACTTGCGAAGCAGGTTCCACCTGCGGGGCAGGCTCGACCGGCGGTGCGGCTTCGATCTGCGGTACAGCCTCGACCTGGGTTGCGGCCTCAGCCTGCGGAGCGACTTCGTTTGGCGGCGTATCCACCTCGGCACCGCCCTCGGCCGGAGCCTCCGGCGGAGCGTCGTCCAGTTCCGCCCGCATCGCCCGCTGAGCCATTCTCGTCACCATGCGGAAGCGCGATGTCTGGCGCATGTGCTCGGCCGTGTAGGGCAGGAGCGCTACCTGACGCGCACGTTTGATCTCTCGCGCGACCTTGCGTTGGTCCTTGGCTGTGAGTCCCGTCTTGCGCCGAGGCTCAATCCGACCGCGGTCGGAAATCAGCTTCTTCAGGCGGTCGACATCCTTGTAGTCGATTGTGGCGACCTCCTGCGGCGTAAAGATCGGCGCGCGACGACGACGCCCACGACGGCGCGTGCGTTCGATCATCTGCGGCAGGCGCTCGCTCGACTCAGGCGCCGGCGTAATCCGCGGCGCGGACTCCGGCGCCGGCTCAATGCTCGGTTCGGATTCAGTCGTCATCGATCAATCTCCACGATGTTGTTCGTCACGCGCCAACCAGGCGCGCAGAATCTGCTTACTCAAACGGCAAATCGCCCGCGTCGGGGCCGCCGCCAAACTCACTGGGGCCATCGTCCCAATCTCCGCCGCCACCCCCGCCGCCGCCACCTCGGCTGCCAAGCATCACCATCTCGTTGGCAACGACCTCGGTGGTGTAGCGCGTGTTGCCATCGCGATCTTCCCACTGCCTGGTCTCGAGTCGACCTTCTATGTAGACCTGTCGCCCTTTTTGGAGGTACTGACCGGCAATCTCCGCCAGTCGTCGCCAACAGACCACGCGAAACCACTCGGTCTGTTCCCGCTGCTCGCCGTCGCGCGTTGTGTATCTGCGGCTGGCGGCCACTCGAAAGTTCGCCACCGCGTCCCCGTTAGCCGTGAAACGCATCTCCGGGTCTGCCCCGAGATTGCCGATGATCATGACCTTGTTCAGACTTGCCATTGTTCTCCCTCGCCACCTCGTGGTCGCTGAACCGCAGGCTAACGATCGCGCCGCACAATCAGATGGCGCAGGACCTGCTCGTCGATCAGCAACGACTGCTCCAGGTCATCGCGACGCGCCTCAGTGTCGCCCTCGAAGTGGGCAATCAGATAGTGGCCCTCGAACGACTGCTTGATCGGATAGGCCAGCCGCCGCCGACCCCAGTCGATCACCTCCGTCACGTCGTTGCCGTGCTCGGTCAGCGTGCCGCGCAGGTGCGCCATTCGCTCTTCCACCTGCTCACCCACGATGTCCGGGTGCAGCACCACCATGATCTCGTATTCCGTACCCACGTATCGATCCTCCGTTCGCGCCGACTCGCCGTCGGCTGGAACTAGTTCGTCACACTCTGAATGCCGGGAATCGGGAAGCCCGACGCCAGCTCCTGCACCTCCGCGCGGACGCGGGCGTGCTCAGTTTCGTCGTCAATGTGGTCGAGGACCCGACCGATCAGGCTCGCGACTCGGGACATCTCATCCTCGCACATCCCCCGAGTCGTGAGGGCCGGCGTACCGATGCGAATGCCCGACGTCACTGTCGGCCGACGGGTGTCGTAGGGGATCGTGTTCTTGTTCACCGTGATCCCGGCCGAGTCCAGCGCCGTCTCGGCCGCTTTGCCGGTCAGACCCTTGCTGCCCACGTCAAGCAGCACCAGGTGATTGTCGGTGCCGCCGGAGACGAGCCGCCAACCCTCGGATTGCAGTCCCTCCGCGAGCGCCTTCGCGTTAGCCACGATCTGTGCCGCATAGGCTGCGAACTCGGGGGTCGCCGCCTCTTTCAGCGCGACCGCCTTGGCCGCGATCGTGTGCATGTGCGGCCCGCCCGAGGTGCCCGGGAAGATCGCCCGATCGATCGGCCGCGCCATTTCGGCGTTGGTCAGGATCAGTGCCGAACGCGGGCCGCGCAACGTCTTGTGCGTCGTCGTCGTGATCACCGGTGCGTACGGCACCGGCGACGCGTGTACCCCGCCCGCGACCAGCCCGGCCACGTGAGCCATATCGACGACCAGCACTGCTTCGACCGACTCCGCGATCTCGGCCGCGCGGGCGAAGTCGTAGACCCGCGGATAGGCAGTCGCGCCGACGACGATCACCTTTGGCCGGTGCTCGCGCGCTTGCGCCGCCATTGCGTCGTAGTCGATCCGCTCGCTCTCCCGGTCGACTCCGTAGGAGACGAACTCGAACCAGCGACCGGAGATGTTAACCGGCAGACCGTGGGTTAGATGGCCGCCGTGATTGAGTTCCAGGCCCATCGCCGTGTCGCCGGGCGACAGCAACGCGAAGTACGCCGCGATGTTCGCCTGCGTGCCGGAGTGCGCCTGTACGTTGGCGTGATCCGCGCCGAACAGCGACTTCGCCCGCTCGATCGCGAGCTCCTCGACAATATCGACAAACTCACAGCCGCCGTAGTAGCGCTTGCCCGGATAGCCCTCGGCGTACTTGTTGGTCAGGACGGAACCCATCGCCGCCAGTACGGCTTCGGACGGATAGTTCTCTGACGCGATCAGTTCGAGACCGTCGTGTTGTCTGCCCGCTTCGCGCTCGATGGCGGCAGCGATCTCCGCATCCACCGAATCCAGGGCAGCCCCAGCCAACGTCAACGCCATCTCACACCCATTCGCGTTCTGGAGACCCGAGCGAGTCGGGCCGCCACCGGGTCATACGCCCGGCAGCACACGAACCACAGTCGATCTCAGCTTACACGCGGTCAAGAACGCCGAGTCAACCAGACAACTCTCGCTCCAGCTCCCGACGCGACCAGGCGGCATCGATCCCCGCCAACATGCCGCCGCTGACCAGCGAATGACCGCCCATCATCACCGCAGAGTCCTGGAGCATCGAGACCAATCCCCGCAATCGTTCATCCGCGATCGGGTCCGAGCGGCCCAGGTCCGCCCAGAATCGGTCGCAGCGCGAGACATCCCAGCCAAGATGAGACAGAAACGGCCGGGTGTCCCAGAGCATTGCGTCGCCCAGACCTTCCAGCGCCAACAAGAACCCGTCCTGTCCAGCCCACTCATAAAGCTCGCCCAGCAGGGACCGAGCCGGACGCCGACGGGATCGCAACCCGCGCTCTTCCGACAACACCCTGATCCGGCAGGAGGTATCGCGATCCACTGCGGCCCAATCCGAGCCGCTCACGCGCCCGGCAACCATGAGCTCGTCATCGTGCCGCGTCATAACGTCCCAGACCCGAAACGCCAACTGCACCGGCTCATCCAACTCTGGATGCTGCGCAAGCGCCGCGCGTGTGGCGGGGCCGATCTCCAGCGAACCCACACTCGCAGCAGCCTTCAACACCGTGGCGTCCGCAGGCGTGTCAATGTCCAGCAGAGAGTGCGCGGAGCGCGGATACGACTTGACAGGCGTATCGCTCGTATCCCTGATTAGCAGCGCAAACCGGTTGTCTACCCGTTCACCCGCGGCGCGGCCCAGCAACCGTGCATCCGGCACGCCGAGCCAGTCACAAGAGAACATCCGATTCGCCGTCGCCACCCCCGACTCGATCGTCTCGCGCACCGACGACCAATCCTGCACGGACATCGCAGGCATACCGGATCCGGCGTAGCAGACCGCTCCGCTCACCTCCTGGGCCGCCTGCGCCACGATGTCGCCGATCGACTGATCCGAGCGCGTCGGTTCGATCGCAAGTTCGACGATCGGCTCGCTGGCAAACACGCGCACACGGTCGAACCCCGCCGCCTGCGCACGGTCTGCCGTATCCCGCACCACCGCAGCGCGCACCTCATCGACGATTCGAACGGGAACGCAGTCCTCTCCAAACGGCCGATAGCAAAGCCAGAACTCTGTTCCGCGTCTGCCCGCCATCTCAGTCCGCTCGAGCCGCCGTCCAGGCATCAACTGCCGCAGCTCCAGCGGCGAGCAGCGTCCGAGCCGCTTCGGACAACGTCGCCGTCGTCGTGGAGACATCGTCGACCAGCAACACGCCACGGCCCTTGACCAACGACTCATCGGCCGCGAACGCGTTCGTCACGATCCGACGGCGATCGGCGCGGGATCGCGCCTGCGCCTGTTTTGGACCCCACCAGCCGCGGCGTCGCAGTGCTCTCGTTTCCATCGATAGCCCGGTCCGCTCCGCCACGAATCGGGCCAGATGCTCCGCCTGGTTTCCACCGCGTCGGCGCTTGCGCAACAGTGGAATCGGAATCGGCACGATCATGTCGATATCGGTTGCGGGCTGGATCTCGCCGCCCAACTCAACCAGGGCGCGGGCCAGATCCTTGATCCCGCGATGCTTCAATGCCAGCACAGCCGCGCGCGCCGGTCCGTCGTACACGAAACCCGAGCGCAACTCGCGCAAGGGCAACGGTCTGGACAGGCAGTCTCGACAGACCGGCGACTCGGATGTCAGCCAGCAGTGCCGGCAACGTTTGCCGTCGGCCCGCTGCATGAGTGCGCGACAGGTGCCGCAAATCAACTCGCCGGCGGCCCCACACGACGCGCAGTGGGGCGGCAACGCGACGTCGACCAGCGCTTGCAAGGCGCCCAGCGCGACACCGACCGGCCGATAGACTGACTCCATGCGCCTCACCGTACAACTCTTCGCCAACCTCGCCGAGACCTGCGGGGCACGCCAGATCGAGCTCTGCGACTTGCCCCAGCCGCTGACCGCGTCGCTGGTCATGGACGCCTTCGTCGACCGATTCCCGCACGTCGGCGGGATGCGCGAGTCGATCATGTTCGCCGTCAACGCCGAGTACGTCTCAGCCGACCATCCCATCACCGCCTGCGACGAAATCGCACTGATCCCGCCGGTCAGCGGAGGTTCGGATAGCGACGCGCTGTTCAAGATCACGCGCGACGTGCTCGACCCCACGGAACTGCACGCCCTCGTCCTCTCACCCGAGGCGGGCGCCGTCTCGCTCTTTTTCGGGGTCGTGCGTAACAACAACCTTGGCCGCGATGTCGATTTCCTCGAGTACGACGCCTACCCGGCGATGGCCACCAGGGTCATGCGTCAGATTGCCGACGAGATCCGCGAACGCTGGGAGGTCCTCGACATCGCAATGCACCACCGCATTGGACGTCTGGAGATCGGCGAGGCTTCGGTCGCCGTCGCGGTTGCCTCAGCCCATCGCGCCGAGGGGATCGAGGCTTGCCACTACGGCATCGACCGGCTCAAGGCCATCGTTCCAATCTGGAAGAAAGAGGTCTGGGCCGATGGTGAGGAGTGGATAGAAGGCTCACTCACCCCCGCCGCCGAGATCGACGCCGGGACTGAGTGATCACAACCGCCTGCTGATCGGTGCGATAGTCCTTCGCCTTGATGTGATGGATCACACCCCGCTGACTGTCGAGCAGCCGCGATGCCAGTCGTGGGTCGAGGCTCTCGGGGGGCACGTTGGTCGTAATCAACGTCGGCGCCCGTCGCAGGTACCGGGATGCGCAGAGTTGGTAGAGCTTCTCGCTCGCCCACTCAGTCGGCTGATGTGCGCCCAGGTCGTCGAGAACCAGGAGGCCAACGTCCTTGAGTCGGGCAAACATCGACTCAAACGATGCCTCTCCCTCGTCACGGTACGAGGCGCGCAGGGCATCAAGCAGCTCGGGGACCACGGCAAAGCAGACGCTGTCACCCGCGGCGAGCCGATCGTTGGCGGCAGCCGCTGCCAGGTGCGTCTTGCCAACCCCCGTGCCTCCGATCAATGTCAACCAACCGCCCGGCTGTTCCGTCCAATCCATCACCGCGCGTTTCGACGCGGGCAGATTCTCGGCGTCCCCGTGGCCGCCCAGCCCCTGTTCGCGGAATCCGTCGAACGTGTACTGCGAGAGCACTTCCTCAGTCATTCCGCCGAACTCGCGATACCGCCCGCCGGTCTGCGCCCGTCCCAGTTCGAGTCTCAGCAGATCCAGTGTCAAGAACGACTGCAGTCCAATCGCTGACAGATCCGCCGCCTCGGCGACGAGCACCGTACGCAGACCGCTGTTTCTCCTGTGATTGAGCAGTTGGAACAGCTTTTCCCGAGCCCAGTCGGTCGGCGAGATGCAGTCGAGGTCGTCCAGGATCAGGAACGGCGCGTCGCGCACGTGCTCAAACAGCAGCGCGTAGGAGAGATCACCGCCGCTGGGTGCGTTCATCGCCGCCCGCAACCGATCCAGCAGGTCAGCCACGACGAAGTACAGCGCCGGACGACCCGCCGCAATCCGGCGATTCGCCATCTCCGCCGACAGATAGGTGCGTCCGGAGCCTGCTGTCCCGGTCAGCAGCAGCCAACCCGGCTGGTCGTCGTTGTCGGCGAATTCGCACGCAGACGCGACCGGTTCCTGCGATGCCTGCTCTTCGCTCAGTCGAGCGTCCGACAGCGGGCCGAGGTTGCTCAGCCGTTGCAGCCGCGCCGCGGTTCGCGCTTCCTCCTCCGCTTTGCGACACTCGCACGGCCGTACCCGGCCGAAGTCGGGATCGCCCACCGGCCGTGAGACGCGGACGTAGCCAGCCCCGCCGCAGATCTCGCAGCCCGGTTCCCCGTCCGGGATCCAGAGCGATTCGTCGCGTTCCAGCGCCTCGCCCGAGTCGTTGTCCCCATCACTCCCGGAAGAGGTGTCGGTAGCGCGACGATTCCAGCCCGCCAGCAGCGGACCGAGCCGTTGCATCTCCGCCATCGCGACCCTCCTTGTCTCGACCCGAAGTGTCCCAGCGTTCGAGGATGGCCTGCACATATCGCCAGTTGCGGACGTTGTTCGCCGCTGCCTCAGCGAACGCGTCTTGCAGCCAGTCCAACCCGAAGCGCGATTCCGCCGACTTGAGCTCTTCGGCCAGGATCGGCGGCATTGCCGTACCAAATGCACTCTGCCAGATCTCGGGCACGGAACTGTAGACGGGCTCGCGGCCGTACGCCGACTGCGAGTCCGGCGGCATCGACGCGGCTTCCAGCGCCCGCCGGCCATCGGCGTCGTTGAGCGCAATCCACTCCACCCAGATGCCGTCCTGGACCGACCGCGCCCGCAACAGCGAGCCGCGGTCCGCAGCCGCGCTGAGACCGTCCGCAAATGCCTCATCCATCTCGCGTTGTCCGCACAAACTGGCCAACGCCTCGATCATCGGGCGCGACTCCCTGAGGTCCTTGCTGGGCAAGCGGCGTGGGTAGCGGCGCACGCGGGCAAGCGCCTCAACCGCGTACAGGGTCACAATCAGCTCGGCCGCATCCGACATCGACGGGACCAGATCGCGCAGCAATGCTTGCGGCAGCGGCGTCACCGGCGCACCCGAGGCGAAGCCGTCGAACGTCATCAGAACTCATCCATCCCCGGTTCGGGCTGCGCGTAGAAATCCTCGAACTTGGCCACCGTAGGCACAAAGCGCACGTCGACTCGACCCACCGCGCCGTGTCGATGCTTCGCTACCAGCAGTTGGGCCACCTCGTGCTGACCACCGTGAGTCGCGTCGGCGACCAGATCGTCCTGGTATTCATCGCGGTCGTACATGTCCTCGCGGTAGATGAAGATCACCACGTCGGCGTCTTGCTCGATTGAGCCGCTCTCGCGCAGGTCCGAGAGTTGCGGGACCGGCGGATGCCGTCGCTCGACCGCTCGAGAGAGCTGCGACAGCGCCAGGATCGGGATTTCCAGCTCCCGTGCGATCTCTTTCAGGGTTCTCGAAATCAGGGAGATCTCACTGACCCGGTTCGTATCCGCCGGCGCGCGCGAAAACCCGTGCACGAGCTGGATGTGGTCAACGATGATCAGACCCAGACCGTTCTGCCCGCTGCCGCGTCGATGCGCTTGCTCCTGCAGCCTCGTGTGCAGATTTCTCGACTTGGCCCGTATCTCGGCCAGCGTCTGTCCGGCCGTGTCATCGATGTGGATCTCGGCGCCGCTCAGGAGGCCTATGGCTCGAGAGATGCGACCTTCCTGCTCCTCGGTGTGTCGTCCTACACGCAGCCGACCGCTCTCCACGCGCGACTCGGCCGAGACCAGTCTGGATGCCACTTGCTCGGCCGACATCTCGAGGGAGAAGATCGCGACGGCTAACTGCTGGCCGAGCGCCGCGTTGCGCGCAATCGTCAGCGCCAGCGCCGACTTGCCCACCGATGGACGAGCCGCCAGCACGACGAGATCCGAGCCGTGCATGCCCTCGTTGAGCAGCACGTCCAGATCCTGGAAACCGGTGCGAGTCGGCCCCTGGACGCCCGAGTCCTCCTCGGTACCGTCACTCAAGACATCTCCCAGGAGATCCTGGAGCAATCGGAAGTCCTGACGCCGATCGGCGCCGCGAATCCCGTAGAGCAGCTCCACCGCTCGCGTCAGTGATTCGCCGACGTTGGGGTCGGCCTCGTAGGCCAGCTCGCCGATCTCACCTGCGGCACGGATCATGTCGCGATACGTCGCCGCCCGCTGAACCAGTCGCGCGTAGTGCTCCGCCCCGACGGTCGCCGGTAGCTCATAGACGAGCTGGTTCAGATACGCCTGTCCACCGGCCTCCGCCAACCGATCCTGGGACGACAACTCCGCCGCCACCGTGATTTGGTCGATTGCTTCGTAGCGATCAAATACGGCCAGTACTGCCGCGAAGATCGCACGGTGACGCGGATCCATGAAGTCTTCGGGAACGAGCATCCCGGCCAGACGCTCGTAGATGCCCGGCTCAGCGAGGATCGCGCCGAGGACAGACTGCTCGGCGGCCTGGTCCTGTGGCACCCCTCTCGGCGCCGCACGCGTCCGGCCGTTTTGACCAAACTCGTCGGTCAGCTCGTCGTATGCGGGATCGCTAGAGACCACGGCTGCTCCCGTCTCGGAGAGCGCGGCGTGCTTCCAGTTTCCCGACTCGATCGGGGAGCAGTTCTCTCTCGGGCCATGGGAACCGGGGCAGGATCCCGATCAGGTCTGGAGGCAGGACTCTCCGTTGACGGCTTCCTACGCCTCGACCGCCTCGGCTTCTTCGGTCTCTTCCGCAGCTGCTGCGGCCTCCGCTGCTTCCGCCTCGTCGACTTCCGCTACTACCTCGGCGAAGCTCAAGTCCACGCTTTCTGCGTCCGGCTCGACGATCACGCGTACCTGAGCCGAGACGTTGCGTGTCAGCCGCACGCGGACATCCTCCGCTCCCAGCGTGCGCAGGGACTGCGCCAGCAGCACCTGTCGATGCTCGATCACAGCCTCGGGCACCGACTCCGACGCGATCTCCGTCAGCCGTTCGGCGATGTCGCGGGCAGTGATCGAACCGAAGAGGCGGCCTTGCTCGCCGACCCGCGCCTGGAACGTCATTTCGGCCCCGGCGATCGCCAGCGCGACGGGACTCGCCTCGCCATCCAGCTTCTCCTGCCGAATGGCGTCCGCCTGCGCCAGGCGCTCGGCGCGGGCCAAGTTGTTCTTGGTCGTCGGACCTGCCAGCCCGCGCGGCAACAAGTAGTTCCGCGCGAAGCCGTTCTTCACCTCTTTGATCTCGCCGACCAGCGCCGTCCCCTCGACCTCTTCGAAAAACACGACCTGCATCAGATTGCTCCGCTCGATCCCTCGGACGTACCTGACAACCATACCGACCCATGGCAGTCGACCCAACACACATTGCAACAGACGAACGTGCGTTCACTATAGAATTCGTGTGCGTCATTTACAACCCAGCCGCGCTGTCGCCCGCTCGAACCCTTGCTGATGGTGGCGCGGCGATCGTCGCGCTCCCTCGCGCGCCCAGGGTCGACCCAACCATCTGCACGACCTGATCGTTCGCTTGCAACCGCCACTCATCCGAGCAACGCAGCACTGCCACCCGATCACCGCCACGAATGCGCAGATACACGAAGTCGGTACCAATGTGCATCATCTTCATCGCGGTCAGAGCACCCTCGAGCTGCTCCATCAACTCAACGTTCGCCGACTCATCGCCGGACTCATCGATCGTGATCCACAGGGCGGAGCCGGGCGCCTCGCTGACGGGAGCAGAAACCGGCGCAGGCGGCGGCTCCACGGCTGCGGTTGGTGCCGGGAGCGGCTGACGAGGTTTCAGCATCCAAGGCGGCGGCGACGCCTGCTTGATCGGCGGAACCGTCACACCGGCCGCCGATGCGGCCTCGGCCTGCGTCTGCAGCGCCGGCGTTGACGACGTCTGCTCGCTCCACGGCTCGACCGACTCCACAGCCAGGGTCAGCCGATCCATCCTGGCCCTGATGCTGACCGTCACGATCACGATCTGGTTTGGCTGCCATAGCTCCCTGGTTCGCGCCCACTGGTCCGGCCAGACCGTGACCTCGGCCGTGCCGGACAGATCCTCCAACATGATCGCCGCAAACGGATCGCCCTTTCGCGTCGTCAGCGAGCGCACGCTGCCTACAAGTCCGGCCACCGTCTGCGTGTTGCCGACCATGTCCTCGGTCAGCTCCGACAGCTGCGCGTCGACCCGACCCTGCAGCGCCCGCGTCGCCGCCTGCAGCGGGTGCTCAGATACGTACGCGCCCAGCAACTCGCGTTCCCAGTTCAACTGCTCATGCGGCGTCGCGTCCATGTCTTCCTCGAGCGTGACGCTCGGTGTCGGTGTCTCGACTTCCGTTCCGAACAGATCGAACATCGAGGTTTGACCGCTGTCGCGCAGCTCCTGGGCGCGTCGGGCTCGCTTGATAATGTCCTCCGCCGCCGCCACCATCGCTCCGCGCGACTCGATCGAATCGAACGCTCCCGCCTTGGCCAGTGCCTCCAGCGCCCGCCGATTCATCGACTTCGTATCCAACCGCTCGGCCAGGTCGCTCGCACTCTCGATCGGCCCGTTCCCCTTGCGTTCCTCGATCAACGGCTCGACCGCCGCCCGGCCGACGTTCTTAATCGTCCCCAGACCGAAACGAATCGCGCTTCGACCGTCGGCCATCTTCTCCAGCGTGAACGTCGCTTCGGAACGATTCACGTCGGGCAGCAACAACGGAATCCCCAACCGGCCGCACTCCGCCGCCGCTTCCCGCACCCGATCGCTGTTGCCCGAGGCGGCGCGCAGCACGGCCGCCATGTAGGACGCCTTGTGGTTCGCCTTGAACCAGGCCGTCTGATACGCGATCGCCGCATACGACACCGCGTGCGCCTTGTTGAACGCATAGCCGGCGAACGGCTCGATCAGCTCGAAGATCGTTTGTGCGTCGCCCTCGGAGTAGCCGTTCGCCAGCGCTCCCTTGGTGAAGTTGCCCCGCTCGCCCACCATCACCGAGGCGATTTTCTTGCCCATCGCCTTCCGCATGATGTCCGCCTGACCCAGCGTGTAGCCGGCGAACTTGCGCGCGATGTGCAGCACCTGGTCCTGGTAGACGATCACGCCGTACGTATCGTCGAGGATCTCGCCAAGGTCGTCGTGCGGATACGACACACCGATGCGCCCGTGCTTGCTTTCGATGAAGCGCGGTATGTGCTCCATCGGCCCGGGGCGATACAGAGCCAACAGTGCCGCCAGGTCTCGAATCGACGTCGGTTTCAGGTCTTCGACGACCCGTCGCATTCCACCCGACTCGAGCTGGAAGACGCCGAACGTGTCGCCTGTCGCCAGCCGTTCGTACGTCGCCGGATCACCGTCGGGCAGATTGAGATAGTCGACCTCAACGCCCTCGTGCTCGCGGACCAGGGCCACCGCCTCCTCGAGGATCGTTAGATTCGTCAGACCGAGGAAATCCATCTTCAAGAGGCCGACCGCCGCGACCTCGTCCATCCCCCACTGCGTCATCGGGATGAAGACATCGTCCGCTGACTCATTCACCGGTCGCCGTAGCGGCACGCTCTCGGCGAGTGGCTCCTGCGAGATCACGACCCCTGCGGCATGCGTCGAAGTGTTGCGCACCACTCCGTTGAGCCGCTGAGCGTAGGACAGCAACTCGGCGACCGTCGGATCCTCCTGCTGCGCCTTCTGCAAGTCCTGCGACTGGGCAATCGCGTCGGCCACCGAGATGTTGAGCTGGTTCGGAACCATCCTGGCCACACGATCGGTGTCGCCCAGTGGCACACCCAACGCGCGACCCGAGTCGCGGATCGCCGCCTTCGCTCCCAATGTGCCAAAGGTGATGATCTGCGCCACGCGATCATGCCCATATTTCTCGGCGACGTAGCGGATCACTTCATCGCGCCGATTGTCGGCGAAATCCATGTCGATATCGGGCATTTCGCGGCGTTCAAGGTTGAGAAATCGCTCAAACACCAGGTCGTATTCCATCGGATCGATGTCGGTGATATCGAGGCAGTACAGGACCAGGCTCGCCGCCGCCGACCCACGCACCGCTCTCGCAATCCCGCGATTCTTCGCGAAGTGGGCGAAGTCCATCACGATCAGGAAATACTCGGCAAAGCCGGTTTCCTCGATCACGTTCAACTCGTAGGCCAGTCGATCGCGATGACTCTGCGGTGGCGTCCCGTAGCGCTGATCGAGGCCGCCGTAGGCGATATCAGTCAGGTGTTCGAGGGCCGTTTTGCCTTCCGGGATACCCGGCTGTGGCAAGCGCAGGCGGTCGAACTCCAGCTTGACATCGCAGCGGTCGGCGACGAGCTGAGTGTTCGTTACCGCCTCCTGCAGATCGCTGAAGTTGTCCAGCATGTACTGCTCGGAGGTGAGGTAGAAATCCTCTCCGTCGAAGCGGAAACGCTTCTCATCCGTCCGCACTGCGTTGGTGCCGATGCAGAGCAGCAGATCATGCGCATCATGATCGCCCGGCTCGCAGTAGTGCGCGTCCTGCGTCGCGACCAGCGGTACGTCCAGGTCGCGAGCCATCTTGACGGTGTGTTCCAGCAAGGGCTCAAACTGCGGCAGCGCATCGTGCCGCTGGATCTCGAAGTAGTAACGATCGTCGAAGACCTCGCGGTACCACTCGACGATCCGCTGGGCCTCCTGGAAGTCCTCGCGCATCAGCGCTCGTTGCAACTCGGACGACGGACAGCCCGAGAGCGCGATGATCCCCTCGGAGTATGTGGAGAGCAACTCGCGGTCGATCCGCGGTCGGTAGTAGAAGCCTTCCAGGTGCCCTCGCGTCGAGAGCTGGATCATGTTGCGCCAACCGACCTGGTTCTGCGCCAGCAAGACCAGGTGGAACGAGTTGGACGCCGCTTCCCGTCCGTCCGAGCGGTCCGTCCGCACGCCCGGCGCGACGTACGCCTCCATCCCCAGGATCGGGCGCAGGCCCTCGCGTTCACAGGCCTGGTAGAACTCGACGGCTCCATACAGGTTGCCGTGGTCGGTGATCGCCAGGGAGTCCTGACCCAGACCCTTCGCCCGATCCACTAGCGCCGGGATCTTCGAAAGCCCATCCAACTCCGAATACTCGGTGTGCGTATGCAGATGAGCGAACATCAGCCTTCATCCTCGCTCCAGTGAGTCACTCATTAGAGATTGAAGCCACGCCGTCCGCGAGTCCGAACGCATCCACTTGCCAACAAGAAGGAGGTGGAATGTGGATGCGACATTTGCTCGCCGCCAAGGCGCCATGTTGCTGACGCAAACAGAATAGCTGTGCCAAATTCCCTCGGGGGCTGCATCTACACACGTCCCTCGGGGACGCCCGTCCAGCCGCCATCCGTCACACAGCAACGGGCAGCCACAAAGGCTGCCCCAACGGAATCGCCGTTCACCGCGGTTGTTTGCTAGATCTCCTGATCCAGCTCGAACGCCGAGTGCAGCACCCTGACCGCTTCATCTCCCCGCTCCGCTCTGACCAGGCAGGTAATCCGGATCTCCGACGTCGTGATCAGCTCGATGTTGATCCCGGCCTCCGAGAGCGAGCGGAACATTGTGGCCGCGTAACCCGGGCCGGACTGCATCCCGGTTCCAATCAGTGACACCTTCACCAGGTCGCGATCGAACAATACGTCCGCCGCACCCAGATCGCCGGCGAGCGGTCCGCTGATTTCCTGCGTTCGCTCCCAGTCGTCGTCGGTCACCGTGAACGTGAGGTCGGTGAGTTGCAGCTCCGAAGCGTTCTGGACGATCGTGTCCACCGATATCCCCGCATCGGCCAACGGTCCGAAAATCTGCGCCGCAATGCCCGGCCGATCAGGCACGTGCCGCAACGTCACCGAGGCAACGTCGCGGTCCAGCGCGATCGTGCGCACCCTGTTCTCGGGCTCCATCAGAACCTCCCTCCGAATGATGGTCCCGCCGCCCGCGCCGAACTCCGCTTGCGACGAGGCCACCAGGATTGGTATGTCATACAACAGCCCCAACTCGACCGCTCGCGGATGCATGATGCCGGCGCCCTGCTGCGCCGCCTCCAGCATCTCCTCGGCCGCGATGTCCTTGAGGCAACGCGCCTTCGGTTCGATTCGCGGATCGGTCGTGTAGACGCCCTGCACATCCGTGTAGATCTCAACCTGCGACGCCTTCAGCGCCGCGCCGAGCGCCACCGCCGACGTATCCGAGCCACCCCGGCCCAGCGTCACATAGTCGCCCTGTGGGCTCTGCCCCTGGAACCCCGCCACCACGACGACGTTGCCGGCCGAGAACTCCTTCTCGATCCGCCAGGTGTCGATCCCCCGAATCCGGGCGCGGCCAAAGGTCTCATCGGTGAACACGCCGGCCTGTGCGCCCGTCAATGCCACGGCGGGACAGCCCAGGTCCCCCAACGCCATCGCCAGCAACGCGCTCGAGACCATCTCGCCGGTCGCCATCAGCAGGTCGGTCTCCCGCCGCGGCGGTCGAGGGTTCACGTCGCGCGCCAGGGCGAGCAACTCATCGGTGCTCTTGCCCATCGCCGAGACGACAACCGCCACCTGCTCGCCGTCAACCGCACGCGACGCGACGCGATGTGCAACATTCCGCAAGCGTTCAACTGATCCGACTGAAGTGCCGCCGTATTTCTGTACGACCGTCACAGAACCTGAGCCCCGCCGGCATCAATCCCGGTCACGAAACCCTCGCCCGTGATGTCCCGCTCCGCCGCCGCCGAAATCCAGGCCTCGCGCACATCTTCCGCCTGTTCCTCGCTGGTCAACGCCATCAACGTCGAGCCTCCGCCCGACAGATAGGCCGCGTAGGCGCCGGCCGATTCCGCCGCCTCGAAGAGCTCAAACATCGCCGGGAACAACTTCGATCGCGGAATCTGATGCAAGCGGTCGTCGACCGCCGTCTTCATCGCACCCCACGATCCGGTCGTCAGCGCCGCGACCAGCAGCGCCGAGCGGCAGGAGTTGTGCACCGCATCCTTGCGCGACAGCTCGTCCGGCAACAACTTCCGACCCTTCTTCGTCGACATGTTGAAGCTGGGCGTAAAGCCCACGAAGCGAACGCCATCGGCAACCGGAAGTGCTACCCGGGTCACCGATTGCCCCTTCATCGCCACTATCTGACAGCCCCCGAACAGCGCGGGCGCCATGTTGTCGGCGTGTCCCTCGAGGTCGGAACCGATCTCCAACACTCGATGGTCGGACAGCGGATGCCCCATCAGCACGTTCGCCGCGACCAGCCCTGCCCCACGGCAGGCCGCGCTGGCGCCCAGCCCGCGACCGAGCGGGAACTCCGCCTCAACCGCGACTTCAATGTCCTCGGCGTCGGGGCGAACCATGTCCAGCTCGCGATACACCTCGCGCACCGCCTTACGCACGTGCCGGGACATCGGCGAGCGTTCTCCCTCGAGACCGGAGGCGACCGAGACCGTCACGGTCACGTACCGCTGCAACGCCACGCCGGCTGCGTCAAATCCGGTGCCAAGGTTGGCCGACGAGGCGGGCACTCGGACCGTCACAGGGCCTAGGGGCTCGATCGCCTCAGTGCGTTCCGGCCATGTCTCAGTAGTCATCGGCGAACATTCTATGAGGCGCTTCCGCGTCCATCCAACCAGTGATTCACAATCTGCAACGCATCTGTCAACACATCCGCTGCGTCGCGCGAGGCGTCAATACTCCGGATCCGTTCGGCATCCTCGGAAGCCAGCGATCGGAACCCTGCATTGACTCGGCTGTGGAACGCCAGATCCGCATCCCCGATTCGGTCGCCCTCAGACGATCGCGCGCGGGTCCGCGCGAGACCCGCCTCGGGCGAAATATCCAACAGCAGCGTCAAGTCCGGCACCAGCCCCTCCGTTGCCTCAGCATTCAGCCTCCGCAGCCGGTCGAGATCAAGCCCGCGACCGTATCCCTGGTAGGCCAGCGTCGAGTCCGTGAAACGATCACTCACCACCAGTTCGCCGACCTTCAACGCCGGGAATAGGACATCGTGCACGTGCGACGTGCGCGCTGCCAGGAACAGCCAGGTCTCGACCCAATCGCTCATCTCCAGTTGCGGATCGAGCACGAGCGAGCGCAGACGTGTCCCCAGCAAGGTCCCCCCCGGCTCAAAGGTCAAACGAACCGAGTGCCCGGACGCTGTGAGCGATTCCGCCAACGATTTCGCAAGCGTGGTCTTGCCGGCGCCGTCTCCCCCTTCGACGGTGAGAAAGGCGCCCGTCCCCCGCTCAGCCCCCATGGATGCGTACCCGGCGATATGGTTCCCGACCCTTGCTCACCGACTCCAGCGCCTGATCGCTCGCCAGCTGATGTTGCAGCTTGCGGATGTAGGGATTCTGCGGCGTCAAATCGACCGCCGACTGGCGGCCGGAGTGGATCTGCGAAATCGCCTCTTCAGCTTCGGACAGTGCGGCGGTCACTGCGTCGTTCGGCGCGGACCCTTTTGCGAGTGCCCGCAGGCTCTTCTCCATTTGCAACACCGTGTTGTGCTTCAGTACTGCGACCGGCAATCGTCGGGACTCAGCCAGCCGCAATTCCGGCGGCCGGCGCCGGAATGCGGTCCGCAGCGTCAACAGCACGTCCGCCTCCTCTACCCGCTCCGCGATTGAGACGTTTGCGCCAGTCTCACGAATGGCTTCACGGAGCCGCGACAGCGACACGCCCAGCGGATAGATCTTCTGATGCGGGCCACTCGACGCGGTCCGCCCGCGTGAGGCAGTCCGACGCCTCAGTGGGGCCTCGTGCGCCGAGCCGTTACCGAACGACGGTCCACTGCGCGAACCCGGCTGCGCTCCGAATGCCCGCGATAGGAAGTCATTGGTTGACGCTTCGAATCCCGTCCAGGAATCATCGGAGACCACTGCATCGACGGAATCCGTCGACGTGTGAACAGCGCCATCATCATCCACTTCGCGGATCTCGGCCGCGACCGATTCGCCACGCAACAATGCGTCGACCGTCGTACCGATGTCCGAGTGCAGGGCCACACGAGTGAACGACTGAATCTCGACCAGCGCCTCGAAAGTCGGCGGAGCCTTGCGCTCGAGTACCGATTTGCGGGTGCCTCGCCGCCGCGCTTCCTCGTCCGAAAGGGTCACCGTCTGGATTCCACCGATCAGGTCCACGAGGGTCGGATTGAGCATCAGGTTGGCCAGCGTGTTCCCGTGCGCGGTCGCAACCAGCTGTACGCCGCGTTCGGCAATGGTTCGCGCAGCCTGCGCCTCTAGCTCCGTGCCAATCTCGTCGATCACAATCACTTCCGGCATGTGATTCTCAACCGCCTCGACCATCACCGAATGCTGCAACTCGGGCCGCTCCACCTGCATCCGGCGGGCCCGCCCGATGCCCGAATGCGGGATGTCCCCATCTCCGCCGATCTCGTTCGACGTGTCGACGATGATCACCCGCTTGCCCTGCTCGGCTAACACCCGCGCCGCTTCCCGCAGGATCGTCGTCTTGCCGACCCCGGGACGCCCCAACAACAGGATCGACGCCCCCGCCTGGACAAAGTCCTCGATCATCGAGACCGACCCGGACACGGCGCGGCCTACGCGCATCGTCAGGCCCACCACATCCTGCCGCCGATTACGAATACAGGCGATCCGATGCAGCGTCCGCGGGATACCGGCCCGGTTGTCTTTGCCGAAATCGCCCAGCCCCGACATCACCATCTGCAGTTCCGCCTCGGTCACCTCCGCCTCTCGCAGTTCGAGTTCATCCTCCAGGAATCGCGCATACGGGGGACGGCCGAGGTCGAGCACAATCTCCAGCAGATTGTCCTCGTCGCCGTGTTCGACGACTGCTCGGTGGATGCCTTCCGGCAGCGTGGTCAGAAGCGCCACCAGATCGTCGCTGTGCACTGCCGATGTCAAGTCGCTCATCGACCCCATTCCGCGCTTGAGTCCGAACGGGTTCCCACTCACCGTCCTCGCTTCAGAACTCACACCGCTACGGGTGCATCAACGATGCCACTCCCGCTCGAATGCAGTCTATCGCGGTGCAGTAGCCCGCTGCCTGGGCTCTACGCGGTCGCAATCGCGGTCTCCAACTCGTCAACCTCGCCTCCGCCGGCCATGAGATACGACAGGCTCTCGAGCGTCAGCGTCTCGCTGCGCCGATCTTCAACCAGGCGTCCGCGCTGGAAGACCAGGAATCGATCGC
This sequence comes from Chloroflexota bacterium, assembly GCA_028874365.1. Taxonomy (GTDB): domain Bacteria; phylum Chloroflexota; class Dehalococcoidia; order Bin125; family Bin125; genus Bin125. The sequence continues at coordinate 79,066 of JAPPJZ010000078.1, forward strand.
CCACCCAGAACGCGTGCTGTGGCTTCGGTGTCACCAGCACGACGGCTGTTCCGCGCTGCGCCGCGCGTCGAATCAGTCGAAGCACGGCGCCCGATTGGCGTACCCCCAGCGCCGACGTCGGCTCGTCGAGGATCAACACGCGCGCGCCGTAGTACAGCGCCCGAGCGATGGCCAGACCCTGGCGCTCTCCGCCCGACAGGGTGTGCGCTGCGCGATCGGGGTCGCCCAGATCAACGCCCAGCTTCTCGAGCTCGGTCTGCATCGCCTCCTTGGCGTAGGCGACATCGAAACGCTGGAAAATTCCCCAACCCTTGACCGGCTCCGCTCCCATGAAGAAGTTGCGCCACAGCGACATCAACGGCGAGATCGCCAGGTCCTGGTAGACCGCCACAATTCCCTGCGCGCGCGCCTGGCGCGGCGAGCCGAACTCAGTCGGCGTGCCGTCGAGCAGAATCTCCCCTTCGCTGGGCCGAATCAGGCCACAGAGCATCTTGATGAAGACCGATTTGCCGGCCCCGTTGTCTCCCACGACGCAGGTCACCTCACCTGCGCGCAGAGCCACGTTGACATCCTGCAGCGCTGTCACAGCACCGAACTGCCGACCCAACCCACGCACCTCCATGACCGGCACATCCTGTCGATCGGGCGGTGCCGCCGCGCCTTCTTCGTGTTCGGACATCTGCTCGGTTGTCATGTCATGCTCCAACTCGCCGAGGGACGACATCTAGCCGGAACGCACCGTGCGCACCCGCTCGCCCACCACGTGGTTGATCAGCGTCGAGACCAGCAGCAGCACGCCCAGGAAGGCCCAGCGCCAGTCGGAGTTCCAACCGGCATGCGGTATCCCGACAAACGCGATGCCCCAGATCAACGCACCGATCGCGGGACCGACCGCCGATCCGTAGCCGCCGGCCATCCGGCAGCCACCGACCACGGCCGCGATGATGTAGAAGAACTCCGCGCCGACGCCCTGTCCTGCCTGCACGGACGTATAGCGCACGGCGTTGCTCACGCCGACGAACCAGGCCGCGCCGGCCGTCAGCATGAACAGGCCAATCTTTGTCCCGTTCACGGGGACCCCGACGGCCCGCGCCGCCTCGCGATCGCCGCCGGTGGCGAAGATCCAGTTGCCGATCTTGGTCCGCCACAGGATCCACGTTGCGATCAGCGTGAAGCCGCCCCACCAGAGCAGCGAAATGCGGAAATCCGAGGGCGCCGTACCGAACACAGTCGCCACAATCGCGTGTAGCGAGTCGAACCCGGCCGCTTCGTCAATGTTCTCGATCAGCGCATCACCGGTGAAGTACTTCGACAGTGCGACGTTCGCTCCGCGCAGTCCGAAGAAGGTGCCGAGGGTGACCACGAAGGAGGGCAGCCCCGTCCAGACCACGATCACGCCGTTCCACAGCCCGAGCGCGAGACAGATCCCCAGTGAGAGCACCAGCGCCAGCCAGAGGTTCATCCCCCACTCGGTCGCCATGATTCCCAGCAACGCCCCGGCCGTTCCGACCATCACACCGGCCGAAAGGTCGAACTCGCCGCTGATCATCAACAAGCCGACGGCGACGGCGATGATCCCGTACGGCCAGGCGGTATCCAGCACCCGAGCAATGGTCGGAATCTCGACCATCGCGCCTGAACTCGCGATGCTGAAGAAGATGAACAGCAACGCCGCCGCCACCAGAGAACCCAGCTCCGGGCGCAACACCGCCGTTCGCACCCACGGTCGCTCCTTGCCAAACGCGGGTAGCTGCAACAGTGACACCGATACGCCTTCCCTTCGGCGGATGCCCGCAGACTACTCGTTCGATTGTTCGCCGGCGGCCACACTCGCGCCCGTCCGCTGCGTCGCTTCGCGTACGCGCTGCACGTTGTTGATGTCAACGAATCCTGGTCCCAACAACACGCCACGGCCGGCGATCCACTGCAACATCGCGTCCGCCAGCTCATCGCCCTGGGTCAGCTCGGAGTACTGGACCAGGCGAGCGTATGCCACCGGCAGATAGCCCTGCAGGTACGGTTGCTGATCCACGGCGAACTCGACCCGTCCGTCTTCGATCGCGTCCAATACCTCGTCGTTCAGCTCAAACACCGCGTGCACCACCGTCCTGCCTCCGGATTGTGATGCTCGGACCTCCTCGATTGCAGACGCAGCGGCGTTCATCACCAGCGTGTTCATCGTCAAGACTGAGTCGATTGTCGGATCGTTCGTCAACGCCGAACTAATCTGTTCCTCTACCCCACCCGCCGGATCGACGATCAGGTCGGTCCACTCGCCGGTCCTCGACCCCGCCCGATTACAGCGCGTTTCCAGCGCTACGTTTTTGACCTCGTGCCGAACGCAGAGCAAGTGCGTCGATCCAACCTCGGCCAGGCGATCGCCCACCGCCAACCCGGCGACCGTTTCCACCTGGCCGAAGTACGAATCCACCCCCAACTCGGCTCCGGCCGTGTCCCCGACATTGACCACGAACACCGTCACGCCGATGACCACGGCTTCTCGGACGACCTCAGACAACGCCTCAGGATCCGACAACGTCACCACAAGCACGTCGAATCCTTGCTGCACGGCCTCGTCGATCAATCGGACCCGTTGTTCGCTGTCCGGGGTCGAACGCCAGTAGAGATTCACGTCGAACGCCCTGGCCGCGTCTTCCGCGCCGGCCCTGATCTCCTCCCAGAACGGATCGCCTTCCGCCCCATGCACAATCATCGCTACCGACATCGGCGGCGCCAGACCAAGCCCGAGCCGTTCCCGAGCCGCCTCCGCACAGCTTGCAACGACCGCGCCAACCGCGCACAGCATCAGAAGCAACACCACCAGCCGCAGGCGCCTCATCAATCACCGCCCAACTGCGGGAACCGCCGCACATTCGACTTGTCGACGAATCCTGGCCCCGTGACCAACCGGCCCGACGCCGCCCATCGCTCCAGCCCCGCGAGGATCCCGCCCGTTTCCAGCTCAATCTCCAGGGAACGGAAGTACGCAAACGCGATCGGCAAGAATCCCTGCAGGTATGCCTGCTGATCCACGGCAAACAGGACATCACCAGCTTCGATCGCTTCGAGAATGGCCGGCGACACGTCGAACGTCGCCAGCCGTGCCGACGATCCGGACGATTCGATCGCGGACATCGCCAACTCGGCAATACTCGAGTTCAGCGCCAGGACGCCATCGATGCTTGGATCGGCCTGTAGAAGATTGGCAATCTCTCCGGTGGTCGAAACCCGATCCGCCGTGCCGGTCACAAACAGGCGCTGCATCGAGCCACCGGCCGCCTCCATGGCCAGGCCGGCATTCGCGCAGCGCGATTCCAGGCCGACGTTGCCCGCCTCGTGGATCACACAAAGCAGCTTGTTCACCCCGGCCAGCACCAGGCGTTCTCCCGCGCCCAGCCCCGCGACCCCATCCGGCTGCCCGAAGTGCGTGACCGCGCCGAACTCGCGACCGCGTTCCTCGCCCGAGTTGATCGACATCACCAGCAGACCCGCAGCGACCGCCGAACGGATCGATTGCTCAAGGGCATCCGGATCGGCTAGCGAGACGATCAGCACGTCGTAGCCGAGTGCCACCGCGTTGTCGACCAGTCGCACCTGCTCGTTGACGTTGCCGTCGCCGTCGTACAGCAACTCGATTCCGAACTCGCGCTGGGCCGCAAATGCCCCGGCTGCTACCTCATCCCAGAACGGGTCGCCAATCCCGCCGTGCGTGATCATGGCCACGCGGATCTCAGTCGGCGGCAGGACACCCGTCCCTGCCTGAAACGACACGTCCTCGTCGACCCGACAGATGTAGGCCGCGATCATCGCCAGGGCAACCAGGCCGGCAAGGACCAGCCATCGCAACCAGCCCTCATTCGCGAGCCGCTCAACCCGTCGTGCGAGCACGCCCTACTCCCTGCTCCGACATTTCGTGAGCAGCGCGCATTTCACGCAAGGATCAGCGCGCTGCAGGTCACGCTAGGCTACCAATCATGCGCATCGGTCTGATTTCCGACACACATGTCCCCGAAGCCGGCACCGAACTCTGGCCCCAACTCTGGGATCGGATCAAGACCGCTGATGTCCTGCTGCACGGCGGCGATATCCACGACATCGCCCTGATCGACAAGCTGGAGCAGGTGGCGCCGATCTATGTCGCGCGAGGCAACGGCGACGATGGCTCCGGCGGACGCCCGGTCCAACCGGAAGATCCACGTCTGCGCGAGGCTTGGTCGTTGGAATTCGAAGGCTTTCGCTTTGGTCTCACCCACGACATGGCCCTGCCCGAGTGGCCGCCCTACCGCACCGTGGAATCGATGATGGACCACTACTTCGGAGCGCCGCAGCACGTCGTCGTCCACGGCGACACCCATGTGGCATCGATCGAGACGATCCGCGGAGTCCTGCTGATCAACCCCGGCAGTCCAATGTATCCCCGCAATCTCGACACCAGGTTAGGCACGTTGGGGTTCATCGAGATCGAGAACGGGCGACTGCACGCCTGGCTCGAACAACTGGATGACCACGGTTCGCACGTCGTACGGGAGCAACCGAAGTACGCCTATTGACGTCGCCGCTCGTCTACCCACGAGCGCGCGTCAGCGAATACGCTACGCAGATGGCCGGCATTTCCGTCCTCGTTCCGTTCGATCGCTCGCGGGAAGCTCGCCGAGGATTGGATGTCGCCCTCCACCTGGCCAGAATCGACCGGCGCAAGTCGCGGGTCATGCCGATCTACGTGGTCGAGGTCGATCGCGCTTATCCCGTCGATTGCGATCTGCCCCAGCAGTCGGCCCAGGGTGAGGCGTGCCTCGCCGAGGCGGAAGCCGCGGCCAAACAGGCCAAGGTCACGTGCGAGGCGATATTGCTCCAGGCTCGCAATGCCGGTCCCGCCGTGGTTGATCTTGCGGCGACTGAACAAATCGATCTGGTCGTCCTCGGCGTCTCGCACGCCAACACCGTCTTCGGCGGCAGCGGCGAGCAGACCGCCCTGGTACGCGGCGCAGGCGCAGGCATCGACCTCGGCCACACCGCCGACTACATCCTCTCGCACGCGCCCTGCGAGGTCGTCGTCGTCCGAGAACCGGCGCTGAGCCACGCGCCACCGGTCCCCCACGAGTTCGTCGGTCGCTGAGTCGCAACGGAAACGGTCCCGATCGCCATGCGTGTCGTCATCATGGGCTGCGGACGACTGGGGTCCACACTCGCCCAGGAACTTGACCGCGAGGGACATCAGGTCACCGTGATTGATGTTGACGCCGGCGCATTCAATTGGCTTGATGAGGACTTTCGCGGCTCGACCATTGTCGGAGCCGGAGAGGACGTCGAAGTACAGCAGGCCGCTGGCGTCCCGCGCGCCGAGGTCTTCCTCGCGCTGGCCAATGGCGACAATCGCAACGCCATGGCGGTGCAGGTCGCCAAGCACATTCACAATGCACCAAGAGTCGTGGCGCGCATCTACGACCCAGAGCGTGCCGACGTCTATCGCCAACTCGGAATCAACGTCGTCAATCCCACCACCATCCTCGATCAGATGGTGCGAGAAGCCGCCTTCGGTGAGGACGAATCGAATCGGGCGGCCACCTGATCATGTACGTCATTCTCGTCGGCGGCGGCAAGGTCGGTCGCGGCGCGGCCCACGACCTGATCCAGATGGGCCACGAGGTCTGCGTCGTTGAACGCGACGGCAACACCGCCTGGTCGCTCAACAACGAACTCGGCGAGGTCGCCCTGCTTGGCGACGGCGCTGAGATTCACGTCCAACGAGCCGCCGGCATGAACCGCGCCGATGTCGTGGTCGCCTGCACCGGCCGCGATCAGGTCAACCTGGCCGTCGCACAAACCGCCCAGACGCGCTTCAACGTGCCCAAGGTGATCGCTCGAATCAATGATCCGCGCAACGAACGTATCTTTCGCTCCCTCGGATTCCTCAACACGATCTCAGCCACCACCGCAATCGTCAGCGCGATCGAGCAAGAGGTCAGCGCAGGACTCTCACGCCTGACACAGCTCAGATCGTCGGCGTTTGTGTTGGCCGAACTCGTGATTCCCCAGGTTGCCCCGGCGGTGGGATGTCAGGTGCGCGATCTCAACCTGCCCCCGCACACTGTGCTGGCCCTCATTGTGCGCGACGACGACGAGCCCGAGATTCCAGGACCAAACACCATGATCCAGTCTGGGGACATCGTCATCGCGGTGACCCAACCTCAGCATGAGTCAGGTCTGCGCGCTGCGTTGACCGGAGAAGCGTAGCCAGATGTCCGACGCCAGCACCGACCCGATCCGCATCGCCTATCTCGGACCACCTGGCACCTTCACCGAGCAAGCGGCGGTGCTCTTTGCCCGTGAGCACGCCCACTCCGAGTTCGTCCCGTTTCCCAGCATCACCGCTTCGGCCGAGGCAGCAGCCCAGGGCGGCGTCGACGTTGCCATCGTGCCCTTCGAGAACTCGCTCGCCGGCGCCGTCGGCGAGACGCATGACCTGCTTATCCACCAACTCGATCTCAACATTTGCGACGAGCTCGTCATCCCGATTGAGCATTGCCTGATCGTTTCGCCGAACGCCGACACATCGGAGATCCGAGCGATCTACTCGCACCCGCAGGCGCTCGGTCAATGTCAGCGATATCTCAATCGGCGCTTCCCCAGCGCCCGCACCGAGGCAACCCTGTCTACCGCGCAAGCGGTGGGGCGCGCCGTCGAGCTCGGCGACTTCACGGCCGCCATCGCGCCGCGTCGCGCCGCGCAGCTACACAACGCCCGCATTCTTGAGATCGGCATCGAAGACGACCACCGCAACGTGACGCGTTTCGTGGTCCTCGCTCACCGCGACCGCGAGCCGACCGGCGACGACAAGTCGACCATCCTCTTCAGCACCGCCAACCGTCCCGGCGCGCTGCTGCGGGTGCTCCAGCATTTCGCCGACGCTGACATCAACCTCACGCGGATCGAGTCGCGTCCAGCCCGCGAGCGCCTCGGAACCTACCTCTTCCTGATTGACTGCGACGGCCATCGCTCCGATCCTGCGCTCGCCGACGCCCTGCAGCGGATGGAACCCGACCTCGAACAACTCAGAATCATCGGCAGCTATCCCAAGGCGCCCCGACCCTGACAACGGCCCCTCGACATGCCTGAGATTCCCGAACTGCAGCACGTTGCCCGAGTCCTGACCGAACGCCTCGCCGGCCGGACGATCACGGACATCGACATCCAGAAACCGATCGTCATCCGATTGCCGCGGGAAGATTTCGAAGCGGGCTTGCTCGGCGCGCAGTTCCGCTCCGTTGAGCGCACTGGCAAGTTCCTGCTCTTCCACACCAACCGCGAAAGCGTGCTCGCCGTCAATCCCATGCTCAACGGACGCTTCCAGTGGACCTCCGGTCCCGACGGAACCAGGAAGTCGCACGCGCGCACCTGCTTCACGCTCAAGTTCCAACACGAACGGGACCAGGGCGAGGAAGAACTGGGCATCCGTTACATCGACGAGCGCTACCTGGGCAAGGTCTATCTCGTCGACGCCGAAGACCTCGATCAGGTGCCGGTCCTCAATGAGCAGGGTCCCGACGCTCTGGACCCGGAACTGGACGAAGCGGCGTTCCTGCGGCGGCTCAAACGCTACCGCGGGCAGGTCAAGAACGCGCTCGTCAATGCCAGGTTCATCGCCGGCATCGGCAACGCCTACTCCGACGAGGTCCTCTTCAACGCCGGCATCCACCCCTTCACCAAGATCTCAACCCTCGACGACGAGCGGCGCGTCCGCCTCTACCGAGCAATGCACGAAACACTGAATTGGGCGGCAGAGATATCCGCGCAGGAGATCGGTCAGAAGATTGATCGCAAGCCGAGGGATTTCCTCAATGTCCACCGCAAGGGCGGTCAGCCCTGTCCCCGCTGCGCCAGTCCGATATCCGAGGTCTCGCCCAACCGCAGGATCACTTCGTTCTGCCGCGCCTGCCAGCCCGCTTAGGCGTTGACCACCGCCGGCGGGTCCGCACCTGGAATGAACGGCGCCCATCCCGGTTGACTCTCGAGGTACTGACCGAACAGATTCACCGGCGTCACTCTCGGTCGTCTCGGCTTGGAACGCAAGGTCATCCGCGCTTCGCGCGGCGTCCGGCCTGCTTTGCGATGGTTGCAGCCGCGACACGCCGAGACCAGATTCTCCCACGTGTGCCGGCCTCCGCGGAAGCGAGGCACCACATGATCGAGCGTGAGATCCTTGAGCGCCGTCCGCCGGCCGCAATACTGACACATGAACCGGTCGCGATTGAACACCTCGCGACGCGACAGCCGCATCACCGGCCGCGGACGGCGGATGAAGTAGACCATCCGGATCACCGAGGGCACATCGTAGTCGCCGCTCACGGTCCGCAGCAGCGCTTTGGCCCGGTCGAGGCGATCGATCACTTCGGCTTTGCCACGCTCAACCAGTACTACCGCACGTCGCACGTTGCACACGTGCAACGGCTCGTAGTTCTGATTCAGCACCAACACCGATTTATTCAGAACCGACATCGCTCCGAGGTGATGGTACCACCGGACTGCGTCCCTGAACGGTTGCAGGTCGTGAGGCGGCCATTGGACGACACTCAGCCGCCGCCGACCGGCCCACCGACCTGGTCCACCGAGGAGCGCAGCGCATCCACTTCGCCGGCGAAACCCTGGATTGCCAGATCAAACTCCGACGGCAGCAGCGCCCGCACCACCGGCGCATTGTCGAGCATCGCCATTCCGATTGCCGACTGTCCGACTACCCCGTCCACCTGGCCCAGGCCTGCATATACCAACATCGCAAACGTCGCCTGTGTGAGCAGCAGCCCGAAGAGCACGCCGAACAGACCGCCGGCAGCGCGATCCGCCCAGCCCAACAACAGCACGGTGGCCACGCCACGCAGGAACGTGCCAAGGATGTATCCACCAACCGATACCAGCGTCAGGATCAGAAAGAAGCTCGCGGCCTGCATCGCGCCCGAAGGTGTTTCAGCAATCGCGAGGTCAACAAACACCCGCTCGTGGTACAGACCCGCCACGACCACGCCCACTACGATCGCGAGCAGTGCCACGCTGGCGCGCAGGATGCCCATCCGCCAACCCCAGAAACCAATCCCTGCCGCGACCGCCACGATCACAACGTCGAGCACGTTCAGTCCGAGAAACAGCGCGGAGCCATCCACCAGACCACTGTACACACGAGCATGGACCGCGCCGACGTCTCAGGCGCGGTAGCCGTCACTCACAGACGGGTCCCCTATCTCGGGCGCCGCCGCGGCTTGACCCGCAGACGAGCTCGTCAGCAAGCCCATCTGTGCCATCGAAGCAAAACTGGATCGGGTCACGATCACGTGGTCCAGCAGCTCGATCCCCATGGTCTGCGCTGATTGCGCGAGCTCTGACGTCATTACCCGATCAGCCGCCGACGGAGCCGAGGAGCCCGAAGGATGATTGTGCACCACGATCATCGCTGGACCCTGATGCACGATCACGGGCCGCAACAACTCCGCCACCCGCACCGACGCGCCGTGCACCATGCCCTTGTACAACCGCTCCTCGCGAATCAGGCAATGCTGCTGGTCGAGTACCAACACCCAGACCTCTTCGTGGATCAGATCGCCCAACAGGGCCCGATAACGCTCGAACACCTGGCGACCGGAGCGAAACGGCTCTCGGGCCGGCCATTCGTCGTCGGCCAAGCCCCGCGCAGCGAGTTCGACCGCCGCCTTGACCCGCGTCACCTTGGCCGGTCCCAGGCCCGTAACTCGCATCAGATCGCGCAGATCGGAGCGCAGCAGGCCGACCAATCCGCGATCCGCGAGCAGCTCCCGCGACTTCTCCAGCACGTTCGTTTCCTGGTCACCCGTACTCAGCAAGACCGCGAGCAACTCGGTGTTCGATAGCGACGCCGCCCCCAGACGCATCAGGCGCTCCCGCGGTTGATCATCCGGCGCCAGCCCATCGATCCCCTTGCGCCGCTTCTTGCCTGCGCGCGGTGCCGGAGCTGGCGACTCGCGATCCTCCTCGGCCTGCTCCGACCGCCGAGCCTGCTCGGCGTCCGCAGCTGCCCACTCCGCCTCAAGTTCGGCTAGCGGATCTCGCACCCGGTCACTCGTCGCGTCGGTCGCCGAAGCTGGGCAACTCGACCCGCTCGCGCGCGGCCGCGGCTTCCTGTTCGCGTTCCTGCCGGCGTTGCTCCCACGCATCATCCACCGTCGCCGCATCTTGTTCGGCTTCTTCGGCCGCTTCCTCTTCACTCCTCGGCCGCTCGTCGTCGCCCAGCGGACGCCAGGCGACCAGCGCGTTGGTATGCGGATAGTGATTCAGATAGATCCAGCCGCCCGGTTCGGGCATTTCGTCGAACACCAGCCGCGGCACGCGGTAGACCCGTCGCGCGACCAGTACATAATGCGCCCGGAAGAAGATGAGCAGGTCGAACTTCCGCCACTTGCGCGCCACCTGACCGGTCGTCTCGATCGGCTCGCTGAACCAATCCCGAAATGCCGACAGCGCCGAGAAGCCGGAGAGCAGGCCTATCAACGCAAACAACGAGAAGCCGAACCACGAGCCGCCGTTTCCGCCCAGAGCCTCAACCATCATGTAGACCGCACCAACGGTCAACAGGCCGAACGCCGGCGTCCAGATCAACATCGAGCGCAAGATCGCGCGGCGGGCCCGTTCCTCGTCGGGCGCCTGCGTGCCAGCCAGATCGCGGAGCCTACCCTCCACCACGACCGCGCTTCCCCTCCTCGGTTGTTGCGCCGGATTCGTCCGCCACGATAGGCACATCCCACTCTGGAATCCAGATCCACTCGCCGCGAATCAGCACCGAGTTCTCGCCCAGGTGCCAGTTCCAGCGCACCAGATCCGTTACCGAGATACCCCGCGCCGAAGCGATGCTGAAGAGTGACTCTCCGCGCTGGACCTGATAGCGCTCAAAGGAATAGGGAACAGCCGGATCAAGTGGATCGGGCCTTCCGGGGACAATGCCCGTCTGCACCGGCACCGTCGGCTCCTGCCCGGTCCCGCCGACCGTGGGCGCCACAGATGCCGGTTGAGTGTCGATCAACTCAGCGCTCGTCTGTGCGGTCGGCTCGGTCGAAAGCGCACCCACAGTCTCGGACGAGGATTCGTCTGCGATCACCGGCCCGGACTCGATTGACGTGACAGCATCGCCTTCAGAGACCGATGACGAAACTCCCCACGTCGCCGCCACCCCCACGACCGCCAGCGTCAGACCGACTACAACTGCCAGCTCGATGACACGCGAACCGGGCCACAACCGCCTGGGACCGAACTCGAATACCGGGTTGTCAAGCGCCATCGCAACCCCCGGACGCAGCCCGCTCGACTCAAATCGTCACGGAACTGCAAAACCGGGTTAACGATAGCGCAACACGGACGCAGCGGGCTGCGCCTCCAGAGCCTCGAAACCGCCCAGGAACCCCGGGCAGTCGCGCCGAGAACCGAATCGGATTCGCTATTTCAGCTCGACGGTCGCGCCGGCCTCCTCGAGTGAGGCCTTGACTGCCTCGGCCTCTTCCTTCGTGATGCCTTCCTTGACCGTCTGCGGCGCCGACTCGACGAATTCCTTCGCCTCGCGCAGGCCCAGCTCGGTCACGGCGCGGACCGCCTTGATCACGTTGATCTTCTTGTCGCCGAACGCCTGCAGCACGACATCGAACTCGGTCTGCTCTTCGGCTACTTCGGCCGTCGCTGTCGCGCCGTTACCGCCGGCCGCCGCTACCGCGACCGGAGCCGCAGCGGTGACGCCGAACTCCTCCTCGATCCGCTTGACCAGGTCACGCGCCTCGAGAATCGTCATCGCACTGATCAGCTCAAACGCTTCGTCAACCTTCGACATGTCTGTCTCCACTCAATCTCGGTCTCTACGACCGCCTGATTCCGACTGTTCCGCCGCGAAGCCTCTCGCGGCTCCATTCCCGTTACTCAGCTCCAGAATCGGCCGATTCCAGCTGCTCGGCGCGCGCCTCGACGATCGCCGCCACATCACGGAAGACTGCGTTCAGGACACCGGCGAGACCAGAAATGGGGCTATTCAATCCGCCGGCGACCTTGGCCATCAGCTCAGGCCGGCTGGGGACTTCGGCCAGAGCCACAACCTGCGACCCATCCTGAAGCTCACCCTCGACGAACACGCCCCGGATCGGTAGATCGAGTCGCGCATCGGTCGTGTACTTCTGCAACGCCTTCGGCGCGTCCGTCAGGTCGCCAAAGCCGAACAGCAACGCGGTCGATTCCTCCGCCAGATCCGCGGCGTCGGGATGACCCTGCCCCTCGGCCGCTCGTCGCCACAGGGTATTTTTGATCACTCGCAGTTCGGTCTCCGGCGCTTCTGCCCGGATCCCGCGCCGCAACTCCTGCATGTCCTTGACGCTCAGGCCTCGGTAGTCAATCCCGATCGTGATCGAGGCGCGACCAAGGCGCTCCTCGAGCAGCGCCACCTGTTCCCGTTTGCGTTCAGTTGCCATACCGCCTCCCGACCATATGCAGATCCGTCACTTCAGCCGCCCCAGCCCACTCCGACCACCAGACCTGCAACCACACGCGTGCCCGCTCTGCGCGGGCGATCCATCGGTTGCTGCCTGCGCTGGACGTTTCCGGCCCGATTCGTCTCGGGTCCGCCAGCGGTCTTGGGCGGCGTTGATTCCGTTTGTTCGATCCCAGCCTAGTCCACGATCTGTTTCTACGTGAGTGGGGATTTCGGCCCACATTGACCGGATCGTTAATCCGCCCGCATTGCCAGGGCCGACTGCTGCTCCAGCTTGACGCCCGGACCCATCGTCGAAGCGATGCTCAGCGAGCGGATGTAGCTGCCCTTCGTGCCCGACGGCCTCGCCTTCACAATCTCTGAGACCATCGTCGCCAGGTTGTCCAGCAATTGGTCCTCGCCGAAGCTCGCCTTACCCAGAGGTACGTGCACCGACGCCTCTCGGTCCGTGCGGAACTCGACCCGGCCCGCCTTCGCCTCCGTCACCGCCTTGCCGATGTCATTTCGATCGACAACCGTCCCCGCGCGGGGATTGGGCATCAAACCGCGCGGACCTAGCACTCGACCCAACCGGCCAACCTTGCCCATCAGATCGCGCTGAGCGACGGCCACGTCGAAGTCGGTGAACCCGCCCTGCACCTGCTCGATCAGCTCATCGGCGCCGACGATCTCGGCGCCGGCCTCGGTCGCCGCAGTCGCCGCGTCGCCCTCGGCGAATACGGCGACGCGGACTTCCTTGCCCAATCCGTGGGGCAGTCTCGCGGTGCCGCGCAACTGCTGGTCGGCATGACGCACGTCGAGCCCGGTGCGGATGTGTAGTTCGATCGTCTCGTCGAACTTCGCCGTCGCCATCTGCTTGACCAACGCGACCGCCTCGGTCGGCGGGTAGTGCGCCTCTCTGCTGTACAGGTCCAGCGCATTCCGGTAGCGCTTCCCGTGCTTCGGCATGACTAACCCTCGACTTCCACGCCCATCGACCGAGCCGTCCCGGCCACCATCCGCATGGCCGCCTCGATGTCGTTGGCGTTCAAATCTTGCATCTTCTGTTCGGCGATTGTCCGTACCTGGTCCGACGTAATCGAGCCGGCCACCTCGCGCCGCGGCTCCGACGCGCCCTTCTCCAGCCCGGCCGCTCGGCGGATTAGGTCCGAGGCCGGCGGTGTCTTCAGCTCAAACGTGAACGACCGGTCTTCGTACACCGTGATCTGCGCCGGGATCAGTTCGCCCGCGCTCGACGCTGTGCGCTCGTTGTAGCTCTTGACAAACTCCATGATGCCCACGCCGTGCTGTCCCAGCGCCGGGCCAACCGGCGGCGCAGGACTCGCCTTGCCGGCCTCCAATTGCAGCGTCAACACTGCTCGTACACGCTTCGCCATCCAGCCTTCTCCCTCATTCGCCGGTGGCGCTGCCGCCGACGCTCAAGTACAAGTTCGCAGCTTATCCGGTCTCTTCGCTGGCTCTATTGCTTTTCCACCTGGTCGAAGTCCAGCTCCAGCGGCGTCTCTCGACCGAACATCGAGATGCGCACCCGGACCTTCCCCTTCTCCACGTTGATCTCTTCGACCTCGGCCACCATGTCGACAAACGGGCCCTCGGTCAGCCGCACCGAATCGTTCACCGCGAAGCCCACGCGCACCCGCGGCTCTTCAACCTGCGTTTGGCCGATGATCTTCGCCACCTGCGCCGGAGGCAGTGGCCGCGCATGGTCGCGTTGGTCCTCCCGCGTGCCCACGAATCCCGTCACCCCGGCCGTGCCGTTAACGACGTGCCAGGATTGGTCCGAGGGCTCGCCGGTCCCCTGGTTGACGCGAATCTGGAGCAGGACGTAGCCCGGCAGCAACTTGCGCTCGACCTCACGTCGCTTCCCGCCCCGAATTTCGACTTCCTGCTGCGTGGGTACCAGCACGAACCGCTTGTCGGCCATGCCTTTCTTCGACGCGCCGGCCCGCTCGGGCGTCAGCTCGACGAACTGATCCTCCGCGTCCATGTTGCGGATGCGCAGGTCCAGCGCGTCCCGCACCCGGTTTTCGTGACCGGTGTACGTGTTGATCGCGAACCAGGCCGCATCGAGCTCCTGGATGCCCTCCAGCGAAACAGCTGGTTCCGCGTCGCCCTCGTCGCCTTCTTCGCCACGTAAGAAGGAAGCGATCGGCGTAGGCTCCTCCTCAACCGGACGATCCAGGCCCAACTCCACGAGCGCCTCGGCAGCGGTCGTATCGATCTCCGCTTCGGCCGGTTCGGTCTCGGTCTCGATGCCCAGCGCACGCGCGGTGGCCAGGATCTCCTGCAACTCGCGTTCCGCCGCGGAAATCTCGCTGCGCCCGAACCCGGCGCCGCTCGACTCTGTGTTCGATTCTGTTTCTGGTGTGTCTCGTGAGGTCGTCATCAGGGCAGCAACGTCTCCTCGACCACGCGATTCAGCCCGAAGTCGATCGCGCCCAGGAAGATTCCCACCGCAATCGCGACCACCAGAACGACGACCGTCAGGTTCGCCGTCTCTTGTCGCGAAGGCCAGACCACCTTGCGCAGCTCATCGATGATCGCCAGGATGGCCCGTGGATGCGTCAGTCGGTATAGCAGGCTCTGAACCCGTGGCGCGTCCGCGGTGGTCGGCCGCGACGCACCGATCTCGCGTCGTGGCCGCGCCGGCAACGCCGCAGCTTCGGCCCCGCCACCCGACAGGCCGCCTGAACCGTCGATCGCGTCGGCCGGACCCGGCGCCTCGACCTCTGGACGCGGCACGCGTTGGCGAGTCGGACGCGGCGTCGCGGCGGACGCGGCGCGCGGCTGTCCGCCTCGACGTCCCCGCCGTCGACGGCTATCTCGAGATCTCGCCACGGATCACCGCGTCTCCCGGTAGGCACGCCGCCCGCGGCAGTGCGGGCAGTACTTGGTCAACTCCAGACGGTCGGCGTCGTTTCGCCGGTTCTTCGTCGTGTGGTACGTGTGCGACTGGCACTCTCGGCAGCGCAGCGTGATGAACACGCGATCACCCTTTGCCATGGCCAGATTCCTTCCTCAATCGCCGGCTGGACTGATCGAGTCGGCGGATTACCACCATCTTCGCACGAACGACCGCTCCCGCGCTATTCCACGATCGACGTGACCGCGCCCGCGCCGACCGTGCGGCCGCCCTCGCGAATCGCAAACCGCAGACCCTCCTCCAGCGCAATCGGCGATATCAAGCGCACGTTCATCTGCACGTTGTCCCCGGGCATCGCCATCTCCACGCCCGCCGGCAAGCCAATCTCGCCGGTCACGTCCGTCGTGCGAATGTAGAACTGCGGTCGGTAACCCGGGAAAAACGGACTGTGCCGCCCGCCCTCCTCCTTACTCAGGATGTAGACCTCCGCCTCGAACGCCGTGTGCGGCGTGATCGAACCCGGCGCCGCCAACACCTGCCCGCGCGTGATCTCGTCCCGGTCAATGCCCCGCAACAGACAGCCCACGTTGTCCCCCGCCTCGCCCGTCGGCAACGTCTTCTTGAACATCTCCACCCCCGTCACCACCGTCGTCTGCGTGTCCTTGATCCCCACAATCTCAATCTCCTCGCCACTGTTCACCACCCCACGCTCGATCCGGCCCGTCGCCACCGTGCCCCGGCCCTTGATCCCGAATACGTCCTCAATCGGCATCAAAAACGGCTGCTCCACCGGACGCGGCGGCGTCGGCACGTACTCGTCCACCGCCGCCATCAACTCCAGTATCGAGGCGTACTCCTCCGCACCCTGCTCGCCCGACTCCGACTCCAACACCTGCAACGCCGAACCGCGTATCACCGGAATGTCGTCCCCAGGAAACTCGTAATCACTCAACAGCTCCCGCACCTCCAGCTCCACCAAGTCCAACAACTCCTCGTCGTCCATCTGATCCACCTTGTTCAGATAGACCACCATCCGCGGCACGCCCACCTGGCGCGCCAGCAAGATGTGCTCCCGCGTCTGCGGCATCGGTCCGTCCGGCGCCGCCACGACCAAGATCGCCCCGTCCATCTGCGCCGCACCGGTAATCATGTTCTTGATGTAGTCCGCGTGCCCCGGCGCGTCAATGTGCGCGTAGTGCCGCTGTTCCGTCTCGTACTCCACGTGCGCAATCGCAATCGTGATCCCCCGCGCTCGCTCCTCCGGCGCCTTGTCAATCGAGTCGAAACTCGAAAACGACACGTTCTCGTTCGACATCGCCAAGACCTTCGTGATCGCCGCCGTCAGCGTCGTCTTGCCGTGATCCACGTGTCCAATCGTGCCCACGTTCACGTGCGGCTTGGTTCGCTCGTATACCTGTCGCACCATCTTGTCGTTCTCCCTACAGGTGGCTGCTGTCTAGCTGGTCCCCAGACCGGCAATCCTCGGTTGGTCGCGGCGGATGGAGCCCGCATCCAGACTTGAACTGGAGACCTCGTTCTTACCAAG
>JAPPJZ010000009.1 GCA_028874365.1 Chloroflexota bacterium
GGGTGGTAGGGCATAGGGGATTCGAACCCCTGATCTCCGCCTTGAGAGGGCGGTGTCCTTGGCCGCTAGACGAATGCCCCACGTTTTGTCGTTGGTCGGTCCATAGGACCGACGGGGTTGACGACGTAGGTTGGCTGGGGATGGAGGATTCGAACCCCCGCTAACTGATCCAGAGTCAGCCGTCCTACCACTAGACCAATCCCCAACGGAGCCTCAGCTTATCACTCTAGTCGTCGGGTCTGGCGAGGCGTTCGGCGGCGGCGTTGAGGCGCTCGACCGTTAACTCCTGCCCGAGTGTTTCCAGCGTTTCAAAGAGCGGTGGCGCAATTCGCTTGCCGGTGGCGGCGACCCTAATGGGTGTGAACACGGCACCCGGCTTCTCGCCCCGCTCGGTGGCGAGGTCGCGGAGGGCGGTCTCGAGCGCCGGCGTGTTCCAATCGGCCTCGTCCACGCTGCGCAGGGCCTTGAGCGAGGCCTCGACCGACTCCAGTGCGGCCCAGGGCTTGTTCTTGTAGGCGCGGCCCATGAGGTCGGCATTGGCGTAGGCGAGCGGGCCCTGGGCGAAGAAGAAGTCGGTGTAGTCGGCGAACTCGGGCATGAGCTTGACGCGCTCCTGGATCGCGGGCGCGATGGGCAGCAGCCTGTCGAGCGACTCATCGTCCACGGAGCGTTCGACTCGCGACTCGAGGTATGGCCGACCGCGGCGCAGGAAGTCGGCGGGTTCGAGGTCGCGGATGTAGCGGGCGTTCATTTCGCGGAGGCGCTCGATGTCGAACATGGCGGAGGCGAGGCCGAGACCGTCGAGGTCGAATGCCCGGGTGATCTCTTCGCAGGACATGATCGTGGTGGTCTCGTCTCGTGACCAACCGAGCAAGGCGAGGAAGTTGAGCAGCGCCTCGGGCAGGAAGCCTTCCTCCGCGTACTGGCGGATGGAGGTGGCGCCGTGGCGCTTGGAGAGTTTGCCTTTGTCCGGCCCGCGGATGATGGGGATGTGGACCCAGGCCGGTTCATCCCAGCCGAGCGCGGCGTAGGTCTGGACGTGCCTGGGGGCAGAGGAGAGCCACTCTTCGCCGCGGATGACGTGAGTGATCTGCATGTGGTGGTCGTCGACGACGGAGGCGAGGTGATAGGTCGGGAAACCGTCGCGTTTGAGCAGTACGTGGTCGTCGAGCAGGGCGTTCTGGAATGAGACTTCACCGCGCAGATAGTCGTTGACGATGGTGTCGCCGTCCAAGGGCATGGCCAGACGGACGACGTGCGGTTGATCGGCGGGTCGGTTCTGTCCTCGGCAGCGGCGGTCATACCCGGGGGGCTGCTTGGCCTTCTGCTGGGATTTGCGCAAGGCATCGAGGCGTTCAGCGCTGCATACGCAGCGGTACGCCTTGTCTTCGTCGATGAGTCGCTGCGCGGCTTCGACGTACAACGGCAATCGCTCGGACTGGCGATAGGGACCGAACGGACCGCCTATGTCGGGGCCTTCATCCCAGTCCATGCCCAGCCAGGTGAGCGCGTCGAGGATGAGCTGTTCGGCACCGTCGACGGCGCGGGACTGGTCGGTGTCTTCGATGCGGACGATGAATTGACCGCCGAAGCGTCGGGCGAGCAGCCAGTCGAAGAGGGCGGTGCGGATATTGCCGACGTGCGGCTCGCCGGTTGGCGAGGGTCCGTAGCGAACGCGGACATTCATGGTTGAGACTCCCGAGTGGACGGTGTTTCGGGGAATTTTTCTGCGGCGGCGCAGAATGGGCGGATCCCCTGTGCTTTACAGGAGATTGCGCGCTGCGGGTGGACAGTTTTGGCTAGTTTCGGTGTGGTTTTGGCGGCCTGGCGACGGTTTTGTGGATGGAGAGGGAGCCGGTCGGCGCGTTCGGAGTGTCGGGGACTTGTCGGCCGGACCGGCGATGACGGCTGGCCGAGTTTCAGTCTTCGGCGCAATTTTTTTTCGACGTGGGTCGGAGGGCGGATTCCCTGTGTTTTGCGGGAGATCGCGTGTCCCGGGCGTTCAGCTTTTTTCAGGTTTTTTCGGGGATTTCCAACGTCGTTCAGGCCGGGCGGACGTCGAAATGCGCTCGGTTTTGTTCGGTCTTGTTCGGTTTTGTTCGGATCTGAGCAGAACACGGTCGGCGGTGTGCGGTACACGCGTGTACGCGACGGAGTTGTCCGCTGGGTCATCATCGCCGGTGCCCGGTTCACAGTGCGCATATGTTCTAACTGTAGTCGATCTCAGGCCCAGCGGGGACGGCAGGGTGTTGCGCAGGAGACGCTAGCGGATGCGCTGAGTGCGGCGGCGGGATTTTGCGGAGCGTGACCGCCGGTTTGCGCCATCGGCCGAGCCTCGCTGGGCTCTCGGCGAGGGCTGGTCGCCGAGCAGCAACTCGCCTTCGCGCAGGTGGCTGAGCAAACTGCGGAAGTCGCCCGGAGGGTCGGTCTCGAGAGTGAGGGGTTGATCGGTCGCCGGGTGGCGGATCGTGAGCCGGGCGGCGTGCAGGGCCTGGCGACCGATCAGCGGGGTCGGCAGGCCGTACATCGTGTCGCCCGCGATCGGATGTCCGATGGCCGACAAGTGGACGCGGATCTGGTGGGTGCGACCAGTGATGAGCTTGCACTCGAGCAGAGCGGAGTCGGCGAACCGCTCGACGGTCTCGTAGCCGGTCTGCGAGGGACGAGCGCGGTCGAGGATCGCCATACGGCGAGGATCTGCGGGATCGCGACCGATGGGGGCGTCGATCAGTCCGGCGGGCGGATCGGGCGCACCGACGACCACGGCGAGATATCGCTTGTCCATGGATCGGTCGCGTAGCTGGTCGCGGAGCGAGCGAAGCGCAGGTGCGTTCTTGGCGATCATCAGCAGGCCGGTGGTGTCGCGGTCGAGCCGGTGGACGAGCCCAGGCCGGAGAGGGTCGGCGTCGTGATCGTCGTCACTGATCTTCGAGACCTCCGGCCAGCGATGCAGTATGGCTCCGATCAATGTTGGCTGGGTCGCTCCGGGCGCGGGATGGACGGTGAGATTGGCCGGCTTGTCGATGACTACGAGGTGGTCGTCCTCGTAGACGACCGCAAGCTCGATCTCGATCGGTGCTTCGACGGGTCCCGAGTCCCGGGGATAGATGGCGACGAGTTCGCCGAATCGCAGTTTGTAGGCGGGCCGCTCGAGGGAGCCGTCGATGCGGACGAGGCCATCGTCGATGAGCTGTCTGGCCTGGGTGCGGGATGCGCCGTCGAGTCGTCGCGCGAGGAACTGGTCGAGCCGCTCGCCGTCCTGATCGGCCATCAATTCGAGCGCAGGTGTGGGGTGATCGGTCATGGCGAGCGGGGGTTGCGTTTGAGGAAGTCGCTGAACAGCAAGGCGATCACGATGGCGGCGACGCCGACGTTGATCGCCGCATCGGCGACGTTGAAGGCGGGGAAGTGGATGAAGTCGATGAAGTCGGTGACATGTCCCTGGTAGATACGGTCGAGCAGGTTGCCTATCGCACCGCCGAGGATCAGCGCGAGGCCGCTGCGGATCAGCCAGTGGTCCATGGGCGGGAAGAAGTAGTAAATCGCGACCACGCCGATCGCGACGACCGCGGAGACGGCGAGGACGGTGTTCTGGCCGCCGAAGACGCCGAATGCGCCGCCATCGTTGGCGATGTGGGAGAAGGCGAAGAACTCGGCGAGCCACTCGCGGTCGCCGAGTTCCAGCGTCTCGCGCAGGATGACCTTGGTGATCTGGTCGAAGATGACGACCAGTGCCGCCAACAGCATGAAGCGGCGATGCGAGCGTCGGCGGCGGGGAGACTCGTGACGGGGCGGCTCGGGCACCGGTTCGAGGGTCGGTTCGTCCTGGGCGACGGGGTGCAGATCGGCCATACATCGAGATTACACTCGCGGTTCGGGGATTCGGATAATCTGGACGGGTCGTGCGTCGCACGACGTTGATTCTGGGGGAGCAGGCTTGTGAGCGAGATCCTGGCCGGAGTGCCGTTTTCGGAGCTGCAGCGTCGGCGCAAGGAGACGGGGCATGACCGGCTGCCACCGGGACAACGTCTGATCCGCGAATGGCCGGTGTTGACGTACGGCGGCACGCCAGTGGTCGAGACGAAGGACTGGAATCTGCAGGTCTGGGGCGAGGTGGAGCGGGAGCGGATTCTGTCGTACGAGCAGTTCGCCGAGATCGGGGTCTCGGAGAAGAAGAACGACATTCATTGCGTGACGCACTGGTCGCGGTACGACAACACGTGGGACGGCGTGCTGCTGTCGGACCTGTTCGAGGCGCTGGGCGTGAAGGAATCGGCGACGCACGTGATGTTCCACTGCTACGGCGGCTACACGTCGAACGTGCCGATGGCCGATATCCGCGCGGACGATCACGCGATGCTGGCGATCGCGCACGACGGGCGGCCATTGGACGCGATGCATGGCGGTCCGGTTCGGGCGGTGATTCCCTCGCTGTATTTCTGGAAGTCCGCGAAGTGGGTGGGCGGCGTGGAGTTCATGAATCGGGACGCGCCGGGGTTCTGGGAAATGTACGGTTACCACATGCACGGCGATCCGTGGCTCGAGGAGCGCTACGGCTGAGTCCGGCTGGAGTCGTCATGACCGAGGTCAGCGAAACGACGGCCGTCTACGGCTGGTCGCCGACGATCCCCGATGAGATCGACGGTCAGTTGCTTGTTCCCCTGCCTGAGGACTTCGAGCTCACTGAGGAGTGGTGGGAATGGCTACGCCACGAGAATCGGCACGTACGGATTGAACTCACACCGGAGCGGGAGTTGCGGGTCGCCATGGTCTCCAACGAAGGTTCGTTCGTATCAGCACAGCTGCTGTTTCAGATTGAACTGTGGGTTCGCGCCGGCGGGGGAGGGATGGTACTCGAAAGCGCGGCCGCATATGACCTACCAAGCGGCTTCCGCAAGCGACCTGATTGTTCGTGGGTTTCACCGAGCCAGATGCCGACGGCGCCCAGGCCATGGAGACAGAAATTCGATATTGTCGGGGACTTCGTCGTTGAGGTACGGTCGCCGCGTCAATCGATCCTGCAGCAGCAGGAGAAGATGGTGGAATGGATCGAGGGCGGCGTACGGCTCGGGTGGCTGATCGACCCCTTTGAGCGGAAGGTTTGGATTTATCGGGCGAACGGCGAGGTCGACGAGCTGGACGATCCGACGGAGCTCTCCGGCGAGGATGTTTGTAGCGGGCTTGTAATCGATATGTCGCGGGTCTGGGATTGATCCGGCTGGCTGTTGTAGGATTCTGTTGATGATGACGCACGTGACGGTTGACGTGATGATGCTGGGCCGCATGGCGATGCCCGTGGTCCTGCCTCGCTAGCGCCTCCTGGAACAGGGGCGGCGAGGGAGGACCGACACGCTCCCGCTCCGCCGCCCGACCCTGCTAGCGAAAGACCCAACCGACCATGACCTATGCCACCTGCCTCGCCTGTCGTGAGTGTGGCCGCGAGTTTCCGCTCGAACCGCTGCACGTGTGCGACTTCTGCTTTGGCCCGCTGGAAGTCGCCTACGACCACGACGGCATCCAATCGAAGATCACGCGTGAGCGGATCGAGTGCGGGCCGCGATCGATCTGGCGCTACATCGACCTGCTGCCGGTGGACGTGGATTTCATTGTCGATCTAAACGTGGGCTGGACGCCGCTGCTCAAGGCGGATCGGCTGGCCGAGCGGTTGGGGATGCGCGAACTCTGGATCAAGAACGACACCTGCAACCCGTCGTGGTCGTTCAAGGACCGCGTGGTGGCGGTGGCGTCATCTCGGGCGCGGCAGCTGGGATTCCAGACGCTGGCGTGCGCCTCGACGGGGAATCTGGCCAACTCGGTCTCGGCGCATGCGGCGCGGGCGGGCATGGAGGCGATTGTCTTCATCCCGCACGATCTGGAAGCGGGGAAGGTGCTGGGCTCGGCGGTGTACAACCCGACGATCGTGTCGGTGAACGGGTCGTATGACGACGTGAACCGACTCTGCTCGGAGCTGGCCGACAACAGGCATTGGGCGTTCGTGAATATCAATGTGCGTCCCTACTACGCGGAGGGCTCGCGGACGCTGGCCTATGAGGTGGCGGAGCAGCTCGGCTGGCGGGCGCCGCGACAGGTGGTCGCGCCGATGGCGTCGGGATCGCTGTTCACGAAGATTCACAAGGGATTCCAGGAGTTCCAGCGGTACGGACTGATTGAGGAGTCGCCGGTGCGGATGATTGGGGCGCAGGCCGAGGGTTGCTCGCCGATCACGACTGCCTGGCGCAATGAGACGACCAATATCCGGCCGGTCAAGCCGGACACGATCGCCAAGTCGCTGGCGATTGGGAATCCGGCCGACGGCTATTACGCGCTGAAGACGATGAAGCGCACGGACGGCGGCTCGACGGCGGTGACCGATCCTGAGGTGGTCGAGGGCATCCAGATGCTGGCTGAGTGCGAGGGCGTGTTCGCGGAGACCGCCGGCGGCGTGACGATTGCCGGGCTGCGACAGGCGATTGAGACCGGCCAGGTTGACCCGGACGAGACGACGGTGGCGTTCATCACTGGCGGCGGGTTGAAGACGGCGGACGCCGTGGTCGAGCACGTGACGCAGCCGATTCCGGTCGAAGGTACGCTGCAATCGTTCGAAGACGCCTTTGCTGAGGAAGTCGGGGCGCCGCAGGCCGTCGGCGTGGGAGGCTAGACATGGCGACCCGACGAGTCCGCTTCACATTCGAGGGCGACGCGGTCAAGGAGCCGGTGATCTATCTCGTCGGGCACGAGTTCGAGGTGGTGACCAACATCCGCATGGCTGATGTCGAGCGTGATTTCGGCTGGGTCGTGCTGGAGCTGGACGGCGATCACGACGAGATCGAGCGCGCTCTCGCCTGGGTTGAGGCCAAGGGCGTGCGCATCGACCCGGTGGCGGGAGACGTGGTCGAGAGCTAGCCGATAATCTGATTCTGTGGTCGTGCGTGACACGGCGACTGGAGCAAATCGACCATGGCGACCCAGTCCCCAACTGAACTCGTAACCGCAGACGAGCTCCTGGAACTCTCGAGCAAGGGTTTTCGTGGCGAGCTGATCCGCGGGGTACTCTGCGAAGCCATGCCCCCAGGTGTTGACCACGCGCAGATCGCCGCGGAGTTCTCAAGAGAACTCGGTAACTTCGTGAAGCCTCGCCGATTGGGGCGCGTGCTCGCAGGCGATCCTGGCGTCAACGTGGAGCGCGACCCCGACACGGTACGCGCGCCGGATGTCGCCTTCATATCGGCGAGTCGTCTGCCGCTTGACCAACGCATTCCCGGCTACTCCGATGTGATGCCCGAGTTGGTCGTCGAGGTGAATTCAACAAGCGATGGTCGTTGGACGCTCTACGACAAGGCGCAGATGTGGCTGCGCCACGGCGTTCGCCTCGTCTGGCTGGTTTATCCCGAGGAGCGAACTGTCGAAGCGCATCACGCCGAGCAGGGTGTCACCGTCTGCGGGGATGAAGACGAACTCGACGGCATGGATGTGTTGCCGGGATTCACCTGCGCGGTGAGCCCGTTGTTCGAGTCCTAGTCGGCCATGCCTGACCCGTTCAGGATCGAGATTCCCGACTCGGAGGTTCGGGATCTGAGGCTTCGTCTGGCGCAGACTCGGTGGCCCTCGGAGGTGACGGGTTCGGGTTGGCAGTACGGTTCGAACCGGGCGTACGTACAGGAGCTATGCGAGTACTGGCGGACTGAGTTCGACTGGCCAGCGCAGCAGGCGAGGCTGAATCGGATGCCGCAGTTCACGACTCAGATCTCGGCCGACGGGGTCGAGGACTACACCGTTCACTTTGTTCTCGAAGAGGGCGTTGGGCCTGATCCGCTGCCTCTGGTCTTCACGCACGGGTGGCCTGGATCGTTCTTCGAGGTGTCGAAGATCCTGGGGCCGCTGACCGATCCGGGCGCGCATGGGGGGGGATCCGGCCGATGCGTTTACGGTTGTTGCACCGTCTCTGCCGGGATACGGGTTCTCGGAGATACCGAGCAGCGGGGGATTCGGGCATATGCGGGCGGCTCGCATGTGGGTGGCGCTGATGTCGGAGCTTGGCTTCGCGCGTTACGGCGCCCAGGGCGGTGACATCGGCGCGCGGGTCTCGGCGCTGACGGCCTATGAGGATCCTGCGCATTGCATCGGCGCGCAGATCAACATGCCCAACAGTCCGGTGCCCGCGGGCCATCCTGAGGAGGATTGGAGCGGCGAGGAACGCGCGATCATCGCTCGGATGCGGGAATGGCAATCGAAGGAAGCGGCTTACCAGTGGATCCAGGGGACTCGGCCGCAGACGTTGTCATACGGACTGACGGATTCTCCGGCGGGATTGGCGGCCTGGATTGTGGAGAAGTGGCGCTCGTGGTCGGACTGCGACGGAGACATCGAGCGGCGATTTACGAAGGACGAGATCCTGAGCAACATCTCGATCTACTGGTTCACGCGCACGATGAATTCTGCAACCCGGTACTACTACGAGCGTCGGCAGCATGACCGAGCGAATGCGCTGCCGGCTCCACTTGAGACGCCGGCGGGATTTTCGGTGTTTCCGAAGGAGATTTTCGGGCCGCCGCGGCAGTGGGTCGAGGCGGAATACAACGTGCAGCAGTGGTCGGTGCATGATCGCGGCGGCCACTTTGCGGCGATGGAGGAGCCGGAGTTGCTGGTCGGCGATATCCGCGAGTTCTTCCGACCTCTGCGCTGAGGGCTCGTGCGATACTGCGCGCGGATTGATTCAGCGACAGACTCGCACTTGGCGAGAGGATGACGACAGATGCCCGAACCATTCAAGATCGATGTGGCCGACACGGAGATTCGCGACCTCAAGCGGCGATTGGCGCAGACTCGTTGGCCGTCGGAAGTGACGGACTCCGGCTGGCAATACGGGTCGAACCTGGCCTACATGCAGGAACTGTGTGAGTACTGGCGCACCGGCTATGACTGGCGGGTGCAGGAGACGTATCTCAACCGGATCCCCCAGTTTGTGACGCAGGTCTCGGCCGATGGCGTCGAGGACTACACGGTTCACTACGTCCACCAGGAGGGCGTCGGACCCGACCCGCTGCCGCTGGTCTTCACGCACGGCTGGCCGGGCACGTTCTACGAGGTGGTCAAGATCCTCGGTCCGTTGACCGACCCGGCGTCCCATGGCGGCGACCCGGCTGACGCGTTCACCGTGGTCGCGCCGTCGATCCCGGGGTACGGGTTCTCGCAGATTCCGACTTCGGGCGGCTTCGGTCAGAAGCGCACGGCGCGGCTCTGGAACGCGCTGATGGCCCAGCTTGGCTACGAGCAGTACGGCGCGCAGGGCGGCGACTGGGGCGCGATCGTGACGGCGCAGGTCGCCTACCAAGATCCCGACCATTGCATCGGTGCGCAGATCAACATGCCGATCGGCCGTCCGCCGGAGGACAAGCCGCAGGAAGAGTGGACCGACCAGGAACGAGAGGTCGCGGCGAAGATGGCGCACTGGCAGGCGCAGGAGACCGGCTACCAGGCGATCCAGGGGACCAAGCCGCAGACGCTGGCTTACGGCCTGACGGATTCGCCAGCGGGGCTAGCCGCCTGGATCACGGAGAAGTGGCGGTCGTGGTCGGACTGCGACGGCGACATCGAGAAGCGCTTCACGAAGGATGAGATCCTGACCAACATCTCGATCTACTGGTTCGGCCAGACGATCAACTCGTCGACCCGCTACTACTACGAGATGCGCCAGAACCAGGCGGAGAACTTCCTGCCGGGCCGGCTCGAGACGCCGACCGGCTTCTCAATCTTCCCCAAGGAGATCATTACGGCGCCGCGTAGCTGGTGCGAGCCCGGCTACAACATCACCCAGTGGTCCGAGCACGACAAGGGCGGCCACTTCGCAGCGCTGGAGGAGCCGGACCTGCTGGTGCAGGACATCCGGGACTTCTTCCGTCCGTTGCGGTAGGACGGGGACCATCACCCCAGCCCTCTCCCAGAGGGAGAGGGAGCAAGCGGGTAACGCCCTTGGATCGGTCCCCTCTCCCTGAGGGAGAGGGGACCGGAATGGGGTTAGGGTGATGCGGTGAGGGTCAGGCACCGCACATGGAACCGTTTCGGATCGACGTTCCCGAAGCTGAGATCACAGAGCTTCGTCGCCGCCTGAGCGACACTCGCTGGTTGTCTGCGGTTCCCGGATCCGGCTGGCTGTACGGTATCGACCTTGCGTTCACGCGGGACCTCGCGACCTATTGGGCCGATGCGTTCGACTGGCGTGCGATCGAATTGGTGCTCAATGGATTCCCACAGTTCAAGACATCGCTGACCGCCTGGAACGGCGAGTCGCTGGGGATCCACTTCATCCATCGGCGCAGTCCGCGACCCGACGCGCGGCCGTTGATGATGCAGCACGGCTGGCCGTCGACCGTCTACGACTTCCACAAGATCATTGACGCACTGGCTGAGCCGGCCGACCCAAACGCGCCGGCGTTCCATGTCGTTGCGCCGTCGCTGCCGGGGTACGGCTGGTCGGACATTCCGACTCAGGCCGGGCTGGGACCGGGGGCGATTGCCGACATGTGGGTCGAGCTGATGTCGCGGCTCGGCTATGACGAGTTTCTCTACCACGGGGGCGACTGGGGCGCGGCGATTGGCGGTCAACTCGCGCTGCGCCATCCCGACGGGACTGCCGGGATTCACATGACGATGGCCGCGCTGCCTCCGGGCGGCTCAGCGGCTGCACCGCAGACCGACGCGGAACGCCGGTTCTTCGCCGAGGAGCAGGAGCCGTACATCCGTGATGACGCGGCTCACCGCGGCATCCACGGGACCAAGTTTCAGACGCTCGCGTTTGCGCTTGAGGACTCGCCGGTCGCATTGATGGCCTGGTTGGTCGATAAGTGGTGGATCCTGGCCGACATCATGCGGGAGGATGAGCGGCCTCGCGGCGGTGACCTGTATCGGCGCTTCACGAAGGACGAGTTGTTGGCGACTGTCGCGATTTACTGGTTCACGCGCACGCAGTCGTCGGCGATGCGGATCTACCACGAGGCGATGCGTCCGCCGGCGGAGATTGAGGCGGAAATCGGCGGTCAGGTGCGGCTGCGCGACGGAGAACGAACCAACGTGCCGACCGGTTTTATCAAGCTCAAGCGGGGCACGCCTCTGCCACCACGCTCGTGGTGCGAGCGCGCGTTCAACGTCGTTCGCTGGACCGAGTTCCCCGAGGGCGGTCATTTCCCGGCGATGGAAGTGCCCGACCTGCTGCTCGACGACATCCGAGAGTTCTTCGCCTGATGCCGGTCGTGCGACATCACGTGCGCTGCCTCGACTGCGGAGCTCTGGCGCCAGCCTCGTTGGACATCTCGTGCGAACGCTGCGGCGGACTGTACGAGATCGACTATCCGCGCCTGCCGGAGGGCGGTATCCGGCTGCCGCTGACGGCATTGCCGCTGGGACAGGGAGGCACGCCGACGATCAGCTTCGACTGGCCGGACGCGCTCCGGCTGCGACTGGAGCTGAAGCTGGAGTACCTGTCTCCGACCGGTTCGTTCAAGGATCGCGGTGCGGCGATGCTCGTCTCTGCTGCGTGGAGCGGCGGAGCGAGTGCGTTCGTTGAGGACTCGTCAGGCAACGCCGGCGCGGCGCTCGCCGCTTATGCCGCCGCGGCCCGAATGTCGGCCGAGATCTTCGTTCCAGCCGACGCGCCGGAGACAAAGCAAGCACAGATTGCGGCCGTGGGTGGCAACATTCACACGGTCGATGGTGACCGAGAGGCGGTCGCCCGGGCCGCTGAGCAATATGCCCAGGAACGGGGCGTTCCCTACCTCTCGCACAACCAGAGTCCATATTTCAGCGAGGGTATGAAGTCGGCCGCCGAGGAGATCGCGGAGCATGGGTTGCCGGACGCGATCGTGTTGCCGGTCGGTAACGGTTCATTGCTGATCGGCTTGCACCGAGGATTTCGGGAACTCGTCCAACTGGGGCGGATCGAGACGATGCCGCGGCTGTACGCGATCCAGGCGATGAATGTCAGTCCGGTGGCGGCCGGCTTCCGCAATCACGAGCCGGGCGAACCCCGGCCGACGATCGCGGACGGGATCGCGGTGTCGCAGCCTCCTCGACTGGCCCAGATGTTGGATGCAATTCGAGAGAGCGGAGGGGCGGCCGGCGTCGTCTCGGAGCTGGAGATCGAGTTGGCGCGGACGACGATCTCGCAGCGCGGGCTGTTCGTGGAGCCGACATCGGCGGTGCCTCTGGCGGCGCTGCGGCGTCTGCTGGAGCGTGGGATGCTGTCTGAGGATGAGCGTGTGCTGGTGCCGCTGACGGGATCGGGGTTGAAGCAGCCGCCGATACG
Organism: Chloroflexota bacterium; assembly: GCA_028874365.1. Lineage (GTDB taxonomy): Bacteria > Chloroflexota > Dehalococcoidia > Bin125 > Bin125 > Bin125. The sequence continues at coordinate 12,299 of JAPPJZ010000009.1, forward strand.
CTGAGATTCATGCGGCGAGATGCGTGGCCTGACCCTGCCTGGTGGATCTGGCGTCGGCTGACGTCGGTCAAGTGGGCGATTGGGCTGATTCTGGCGGCGGCGCTGTTCTCGGCGGTTGGTGTGATCATTCCCCAGGTGCCGCCGCAGTTGGCGGACATCCCGGAACAGGTCGAGGAGCACATCGAGGCGCAACGGCCGACGTGGGGCTGGTTCACCGATGTGCTGGCCGAGTTCCCCTGGTTCTACGAGACCAACGGCGGCGTCTTCAACCTGTACAAGCAGCCCTACTGGTATGCGGTGGTGGCGCTGGTCGCGCTGGCGATCTCGGTCTGCACGGTCAGCCGCGCGCCACCGATCTGGCGTACCGTTCGGCGGCCACCGAAGCGGGTCAACGCGGCCTACTTCGAGCGGGCGCGACACCGGGCGTCGGCCGATCTGTCCGCCGAAGACACGGTTGAAGCCGGGCGGCGGGGTCTGGAGTCGCGGCTGCGGGCGGCGCGCTACCGAGTTGAACAGGTCGAGTCCGCGGACGGCGAGGTGATGCTCTTCGCCGACCGGTATGGCTGGGCGCAACTGGCCACGTTTGCCACGCACCTGGCGTTGTTGCTGCTGCTCGGTGCGACGCTGGTGACCAAGTTCGCGGGTGAGGAGTACCAGTTCTGGGTGGCGGAGGGTGAGTCTCACATCCTGTTCCCACCGGGCGACGATCGGGCGCAGGTGCAGATCATCGTTGACGATGCGATCGCGCAATTTGCGGACGACGGTCAGGCGCTGGATTTCCGCAGCATCGTTCGCGTGGCTGAGGCGGGACAGGAGGTCGGCGGGGGCGAGGTAACGGTCAACGGGCCCGTCCACGCGGCCGGCTACCGAGTCCACCAGGCGGCGTACTGGGAACACGGCGCGGAGTTGCGGGTGTTTGACCATTCGTCGGGGCAGTTGCTGTACGCGGAGACGCATTTCCTCGACGGGCAGATCGTGGGACCGAGAATTCGGGTCGCACGGGGCGGCTCGGTGGTGTCGGAAGAGGTGATCTCGCTGCAGTTTCAGGTTGTGGACGAACGTGCCGACTCGGAGGAAGACGAGCGGGTCTCGGGCTACAGCCTGATTCCGCTCGACGGGGTACGGTCGCTGGCGATCGTGCTGATTCCGACGGATGTCGACTTCGAGTTCTGGTACCGCGTGCTCCCGACCCCGCAGGACGCAGCGGGGTTGACATTGGAGGACCTCGGCGTCGGACAGGAAGCGCCGATGGGGCCGCGACTGGTGATGAGGATTGACGGCGAGGCGGCGTTTGAAGGGGTGGTGTCGCTGGATCAGTCGGAAGGAGAGGCGCGGCTGACTGCGTTGCCGATTGGCGACGATGAGTTGCTATACGTGGGATTTCGCGACGGTGCAACGGGTGAGGGGTTCTTCTACTACTCGCCGAGTCGAGAGTCAGATCGTGGGGCGCTGTCGCCGGGCGGTTCGATTGGACTGAGTAATGGGTTGAGCCTGACCTATCTCGGCGCTGAGCCGGACGCGGGGCTGCAGGGCTCGCTGGAGATCAACGAGACGCAACGGGTCGGGGCAATAGACCTGACCTGGCTGGGCGCGGAATCGGTGTTCTTTGAGGTTGCGTCGGAGATTCCGGGAGCGTCGGGCGATGCGCTGATCGCGTTGGAGCGGTTCGGACGGGCGCGGACGGCGGAACAGTTCAACGCGCTCGGCGGAGAGAGCGTGCGGCTGGCGGAAGGCTCGACGAATACGTCGTCGGCGGGCGGACAGGTGGGGCGGCCGGCGCGGATGGTGCTGGGTCTGGGTGGTGATGTGGGCCGGATCGAGCTTGATGAGGGGCAGGAGATCGTGCACGGCGGGATGCGCTACCAGTTTGCGGGCCCACGCGAGTTCACCGGACTGAATGTGCGCCGCGACCCGGGCGGGACGGCGTTCTGGGTGGGGATCGGACTCGGAATCGTTGGGATGAGCACGACGTTCTTCATGCCGCGCCGACGGGTCTGGGCACGGGTGACGTCGGATCGCATCCAACTGGCGGGACAGGCCGGACACGGAGTTGACCTGACATCTGAATTGGAACGGCTTGCGTCCGGTATGGAGCAGGTCGGCAAACCGCGGCGCCGCTTCGGAGGTCGCGGGATGTTCGGCGGCGACTACGCTCAAGGTGATGACGGGAGTGGTGACGATGGTTGAGTTGGTCGGGATCATCAATATCAACATCAATCCGGTGTTGGTCGATACGGGTGGATTCGAGCTCACCTGGCACGGCCTGTTCACGGCGGTTGGGATCGCGCTCGGGGTGTGGTTGGCGGTGCGTCTCGCGCGCCGAGCGCGGATTTCCGAGGACGATGCGATGTCGATCGCCGTCGTTTCGGTGCTCTCGGGGATCGTCGGTGCCCGACTGCTCTGGGTGCTCGAGCACACTGATCAGATCCACAAGGTTGGCGACATCTTCGCCCTGACCGACGGTGGGATTTCGATTTACGGCGCGATGATCGGCGGTGTGCTGGGCGGATTCCTGTTTGTGACGTTCTTCAAGCCCAAGTTTCCCAAGTGGGTGGCGCTGGATGTGGCTGCGCCAGGCATGATCCTGGGGCAGGCGGTGGGCCGATTTGGTGATTTCGTCAACGGAGAGCACTTTGCCAACGCCTCGGATCTGCCGTGGGCCTTTCGCTACACGCACCCACTGACGGATGGGCCCTGGTCCTCGCCGGGGGTCGACGAGTGGTACCGGGGATCACGGGGATTGGTTGACGAGGCGCCGGTCGCGGTGCACCCGGTCGCAGGCGGCTACGAGCCGATCCTGGACTTCATGATCCTCGGCGGGCTGTTCCTGCTTCGTCGGCTGGGCGTGGGCGCGGGCTGGGGGTTTACGTTCTACGTCTTCGCCTACGCGGTGGTGCGGGGCTCGCTGTCGTTGCTGCGGACGGACGAGGCGGCGCTCGCCGGCGCGCTGAGCGTGCCGCAGCTGCTGGCGATCGTCACCGCCGTCGCCGCGGTGTGGATGGCGCTGCACCTGCGACGACATCAGCAGGCTCCGGTGCCGACGGGGGTTACGACGGAGCGACACACGCACCGCGGCAGCCGACGCGGAGGTCTCGGTCGTGGCTGATGCGCTTGAGCTGATTCTCTGGGTGAAGCCTGATTGCGACGCTTGCGAGCGCGCGAGGGAACTGATGGCTTCGCTCTCGGCGGCGATGCTGTTTGATTGGTCGGAGCAGGAGGGCGAGTTCGGGGATGCGGTGCCGGTCGTGGCGACCGCCGATGGCCGTGTGCTGGCCCAGGCTCCGATTCGGCCGGGCGATCTGGTCGATGCGATCGTGGCGGCTACGGCTCGAGATTGATCGAGTGCAGGCCACATTCCTTTTGCGTGGCCTCTTCCCACCACCAGCGACCGGCTCGTTCGTGCTCGCCGGGGTGGGTTGCGCGGGTGCACGGGGCGCAGCCGATCGACTTGAAGCCCTGGTCGTGGAGCGGGTTGTAGGGCACGCCGTAGGCCATGATGTGCTGCCAGACCTGGGCCGATGTCCAGTTGGCGAGCGGATTGAACTTGACCAGTGGATCGTCCTCTCGACCGAACCCGGGATCGAGTTGGACGACCGGGATCTCCGCGCGCGTGCCAGGCGACTGGTCCTTGCGTTGGCCGGTGACGTAGGCGTCGACATAGGCCAGCGCGCGGCCGAGCGGCTCGACCTTGCGGATGCCGCAGCACTGCTGGTGCCCGTCGGTGCGGAAGCTGAACAGGCCCTTCTCGCGGACCAAGGCCTGGACGGCCTCAGCGTTGGGATAGTAGGCCTCGATCGGCACGCCGTAGTGATCGCGGACCTGTTGGATGAACTCGAGCGTTTCGGGATGCAGTCGACCGGTGTCGAGGGTGAAGACGTTGAACGATCTACCCAGTTTCTCCGCTTCGCGGGCGGCGAAGTCGACGAGGACCACATCTTCGGCTCCGCTGAACGAGATGGTGATGTTGTCGAAGCGGGCGAGCGCCTCAGCGATGATGTCGGCTGGGTGCGTATCCGCCAGTCGATGGGCGTCGGCCTCGATCTGTGTCGCGTCGATTGCACTGCGGGCGGTGGACATGCGCGGACTCCGGGAGGTGAGAGGGCAGGGCGAGTCAGTTGCCGAGGCGAAATGTTACTATTTCAGTCAAGATTATCCGCATCGTCCGAGATGCGGTACCCCGAAATCGTGTTGCCGATGATGAAGCTGTCGTCCACGAGCGATTATGGCATTCGCGCCCTGGTCGATCTGGCGCAGCACGATGACGGCGCGCCGATTCCCTCGGCCGAAATCGCCGAGCGCCAGGGCATCCCGGGCTCGCTGGCCGGTCAGGTACTGGGACGCTTGCGCGCGGCGGGGTTCATCTCCTCGGCCCGGGGGTCGCAGGGGGGGCACCAGCTGGCGCTTGCGGCCGAGGAGATTCGACTGGATCGCGTCGTTGAGGCGCTCGAGGGTCCACTGACGCTGGCGGCGTGCCTGGAACGCGGGGCGCAGAACGGGCGAGCCTCGGAGCGCTGTACCGGGGCGGCCGCGCAAGTCCGCCTCTGGGACGACGTGCGTGCCGCCATTTTGAACACTTTGGCCGACCGCACGATCGCCGACCTGGCAGCGGAATCGGCCCAGCTGGGGGCGCCGAGCGGCGGACGGTACCAGATCTAGCGCAACCCCTAAGAGACGAATCCACCTTGAGCCTGACTCGACCGCAGTTGGCAAATTCCGTGCTTGAACTGATCGGCGCCACACCGATGGTCCGGCTGGATCGGGTCGTGCCCGACGGCGGAGCCGAGGTAGTGGCGAAGCTGGAGTCGCTCAATCCGGGCGGTTCGGTCAAGGACCGGATCGCGAAGTCGATGATCGACGACGCAGAGTGCAGCGGCGCGTTGCGGCCGGGTGACGTGATCGTCGAACCGACATCGGGGAACACCGGCGTGGGGCTGGCATTGGTGGCGGCGGTCAAGGGCTATCGACTGATCCTGACCATGCCTGAGGACATGTCACACGAACGGCGGCGGCTGTTGGAGCGGTTTGGGGCGGAAGTGGTGCTGACGCCGGCGATCGAGGGGATGACCGGGGCGGTGTATGCGGCGGAGGAACTGGCCTCGGAAGACGGCTACTTCATGCCACAGCAATTCCAGAATCTGTCCAATCCTGAGATCCACCGGCGGACGACGGCCCTAGAAATCTGGTCGGCGCTGGAAGGCCGCGAGATGCCCGACGGCGAGCGTCTGCACGCCTTCGTGACCGGCGTGGGCACCGGCGGCACGATCACCGGCGTCGGCGAAGTGCTGCGCGATCGTCAGCCGAGCCTGGCGGTGACCGCGGTCGAGCCGGAGCGCTCGCCGGTGCTGCAGGGTGGGCGATTCTCGGTCCACGCCATCCAGGGCATCGGCGCGTCGTTCGTGCCCGGCGTGCTGAACCGTGAGGTCTACGACGAGGTGATTGGCGTTTCGGATCGCGACGCTGAGCAGATGATGCTTCGGTTGACGCGCGAAGAGGGGATCTTGTGCGGCGTTTCATCGGGTGCGAACGTGTGCGCGGCGAACATCGTCGCCGAACGTCTCGGTCCCGATTGTCGGGTCGTGACCACGATCTGCGACACAGGCGAGCGGTATCTGTCGATGCCACTCTCCGATAGCTAAGAGCGAGCTGAGAGGACGAGTCATGAGCGTGAAGGTCTACATTCCGACGCCGTTTCGGAAGATCACCGGGAACCGCACCTTTGTCGATGCCGAGGGCATCGACGTCAACGGCGTGTTGCGCGACCTCGATCAGCGCTTCCCGGGCTTCGGCGAGATGGTGTTCGACGGCGAGCAGGAACTGCTCGAGCACGTCAATGTTTACGTGAACAATCACGAGATCACATCGTTGAACGGGCCCGAGACTCCGGTCGCGGATGGGGACGAACTGGCCGTGATTCCCGCGATCGCGGGAGGGGCCGGGGCGGCGATGACGCCGGAGATGGTCGAGCGCTACTCGCGGCACCTGATCATGGACCAGGTCGGCCCATTGGGTCAGCGCAAGTTGATCGACGGCAAGATTCTCGCCGTCGGCGCCGGCGGCCTGGGTTCGCCCGTGCTCGTTTACCTCGCCGCGGCGGGGATCGGCACGATCGGGATCGCAGATTTCGACGTAGTTGATCGGTCCAACTTGCAACGCCAGATCATCCACGGCACGTCCGATATCGGGCGGATGAAGGTCGACTCGGCCAAGAACCGGATTCTCGACATGAATCCGAACATCAACGTGATCACGCACACCTCGCCGCTGACGTCGGACAACGCGATGGAGATCATTCCGGAGTACGACGTGATCATCAACGGGGCCGACAACTTCGCCACCCGCTACCTGGTCAACGATGCTGCGTTCCTGGCTGAGAAGATCCTGGTCGATGGCTCGATCTTCCTGTTCGAAGGGCAGGTCACGACGTTCTTCCCGGGCGAGGGCTGCTACCGCTGCCTCTACCCCTCGCCGCCGCCGCCAGGCATGGTCCCGTCCTGCTCCGAGGCCGGGGTGCTGGGCGTGCTGCCGGGGACGGTCGGTGCGATCCAGGCAACCGAGGCGATCAAGGTCCTGCTTGAGCAGGGAGAGCCGCTCAAGAACCGTCTCTTGCTCTACGACGCCCTGGCGATGGACTTCCGCACTGTCAAGATCCGCCGCGACCCAGGCTGCCCGCTCTGTGGCGACGCGCCGACGGTGACCGAGCTGATCGACTACGAGGAGTTCTGCGGCTCGCCCTTCCACGAGAACTAGTCTGCTCAACCGGCGCACGAGCGAGAGGATCGACCGCATGGCTGTTGAAGTTCGGGTCCCGTCGATGCTGCAGAAGTTCACCGATGGTGAGAAGAAGGTGCAGCTCGAGTCCGCCAACATCGGCGAATTGCTGACCACGCTGGAGACCTCGTATCCGGGGATCGGCGACCAACTGATGGAAGACGGCGAACTGCGCCGTTTCGTCAACATCTACCTGAACGACGAGGACATTCGCTTCCTTGACGGCATGGACACGTCGCTGTCCGACGGCGATGTGCTCGCGATCTTGCCGGCGCTCGCCGGAGGCTCACGCTGATGGTCACGGCCGCTCCAGTTCGCTACCAGTCCTTGTTGGACACGATCGGCGACACGCCGCTGGTTCGCTTGCAGCGGATGTCACCGAATCCCGATGTGGCGATCTGGGTGAAGCTGGAAGGCCAGAATCCGACCGGTTCGGTCAAGGACCGGATCGCGAGAGCGATGATCAACGCGGCCCACGCCGACGGGTCACTCCAACCCGGCCAGACCATCCTGGAACCGACATCCGGGAACACCGGCCTGTCGATCGCGTTGATGGGCCGTTTGACCGGTCATCCGGTGCGATGCGTGATGCCGGAATCGGTCTCGGTGGAGCGCCGCGATCTGCTCTCGTTCTTTGGCGCAGAGGTCGTGTTGTCGCCGGGGGAGACCGGATCCAACGGGGCAGTGCGGATGGCCAAGGAGATGTATGAGGCCGACCCGTCGGTGTTCATGCCGATGCAGTATGAGAACGCGGCCAATCCGGGCGCACACTACGAGACGACCGGACCGGAGATCTACCGCGACTGTCCCGAGATCACGCACTTCGTTGCCGGTCTGGGCACGGGCGGCACGCTGACCGGTGTCGGGCGTTACCTCAAGGAACAGAATCCGGAGATCAAGATCGTCGCGGCTGCGCCGCATCCCGGCGATCTAGTGCAGGGACTGCGCTCGCTTGACGAGGGCTACATCCCGCCGGTTCTGGACGAGTCGGTGCTCGATGCGCGGATCATGGTCGACTCGCGCACTTCGTTCGCGGTGGTCAAGCGGCTGCTTGAAGAGGAAGGTATTTTCGCCGGCATCTCCTGCGGCGCGGCGATTCGCGCCGCGCAGCGAGCCGCGGAACGGCTCGACAGCGGCAACATCGTGGTGTTGCTGGCTGACGGTGGTTGGAAGTATCTCTCGACCGGTCTGTGGAATCGCGACTACGAGGACATCGCCGGCGACGAAGAAATCGAAGGCAAAATCTGGTGGTAACTGACCACCGTCTGAAGAAAGGACAGTCGCATGGCTGACTACGCACACCCCGAGAAGCTCGTTTCGACCGACTGGGTCGCCGACAACCTGGACAACGCGAATGTGGTTCTGATCGAGGTCGATGTCGACACCTCGGCCTACGACGAGGGACACCCGCCGGGAGCGGTGGCGTGGAACTGGACCTCGCAGTTGCAGGACCAAGTTTCGCGCGATGTCGCGTCCCGGGACGTGATCACCGACCTGCTGCACAACGCCGGCGCCAACGACGACTCGCAGATTGTGCTGTTCGGCGACAACAACAACTGGTTCGCGGCGTACGCGCTGTGGATGCTCGAGCTCTACGGCGTGACCAACACTGCACTAATGGACGGCGGCCGGGTCAAGTGGCTGGCCGAGGGTCGCGCGACGACGACTGACGCGCCGGCGGCCGGGTCAGGCAGTATCGCCGTCGCCGAGCGGGACGAGACGCTGCGCGCCCGGTTGACCGATGTGCTGGCGCACGTCGAGGCCGGCGGACAACTGGTTGATGTCCGTTCTCCGGACGAGTTCAACGGCGTGATCATGGCTCCTCCGGGACTGCCGGAGACCGCGCAACGCAAGGGTCACGTGCCCGGCGCGTCGAACATCCCCTGGGCGACGGCGGTGGCCGAGGACGGCACGTTCAAGTCGGCGGACGAGCTCAGCAACATCTACCAGGCGCAGGGCATTACCGGCGACCAGTCGGTGATCGCGTACTGCCGGATCGGCGAGCGCTCGTCGCATAGCTGGTTCGCGCTGCGTTACCTGCTGGGCATCGACAACACGACGAACTACGACGGCTCCTGGACCGAGTACGGTTCGGTCGTTGGTGTGCCGATCGATAACCCTTCGGCCTAATGTCGGAGCAGGCCGATCTGGTCTGGAGACGGACCGTCGCCCGGGCAGTGAGTTCGGGCGACGGGTCGGCGCTGCCGATTCACTTCGCTGCATCGGTGCTGCGCCGCTACGTTGACGGTGGCGCGAAGATCCTGCGCAGCGACACGGTCGGTCGGCTGATGCAGCCGGGCAAAGCGGTGATCGATTTCGGCATCGTCGAGGACGACACCGTCATCCACCTGCGATTCGGCGATATCGGCTCGCTGATTCCCGAATCGGAGCGTGTCCACTGGCTGGATCATCTGGTGGCTCCGTCGGCGAGCCGTCCATATCTGCAGATGACTTTGCAGCCAGGGGCCTGCCACGACGACGGCGATCTGCGCGAGTGGAATCCGCGGTAGGCTGGCATGGGAGAACGACATGGTGACCGCAGCGGTTGGACGCTATAGCGACCTGAGCGACACCTATCTTCAGAGGGCGCACGCCTACCTCAATGACGGCGATCTCACCCAGGCGTCGGAGAAGGGTTGGGGGGCCGCTGCGGTGCTGGTAAAGGCCTGCGCCGAAGCGCGAGGACTCCACCACGACCGTCATCATCAGCTCTGGCGCGCGGTGAATCGCCTCGTTGACGAAACCGGCGATCGGGAGCTGCAAATGCTCTTCTCACACGTGGAATCTCTGCACGGCAACTACTACGAAGACTATTGGGATACGACTACCGTGGCGGCGCACCTGCAGCAGGTGGATGCCTTCGTCGAGAAGCTACGGCCGCTGATTGAGCCTCCAGCGGACGCGTGATTGGCCGACGGGTGCTGTTTCCGCCATTGCCGGACGAGCGCTACGCAATCATCTACGCCGATCCGCCCTGGGACTACAAGGGTCAACTGCAGCACGCTGGAGCGGGCAGCGGCGACTCGGGCGGGGCGATCCGCCATTACGACACGGTGCAGTTGCAGGACCTGATGGAACTCGACGTTTCGTCGATTGCTGCTGACGATTCCCTGCTCTTCATGTGGGCGACGTCGCCGCACCTCGATCAGGCGATCGACCTGGGCAAGGCCTGGGGCTTTGCGTGGGCCACCGTGGCGTTCGTCTGGGACAAGCAGCGGGTCAACCCAGGCTTCTACACGATGTCGCAGTGCGAACTCTGCCTGGTCTTCAAGCGCGGCCGGATTCCGGCACCGCGGGGCGCGCGCAACGTGCGGCAACTGGTCTCGGAGCGGCGCGAAGGCCATTCACGCAAACCGGTCGAGGTGCGGCGCAGGATCGAGGAGATGTTTCCGCGCCAACGTAAGATCGAGCTATTCGCGCGAGACGCCGATGTCCACGGCTGGGACACCTGGGGCGCGGAGATTCCGCATCCGCAGACCGAGCGCACATTCTGGCAAGAACAGCGGGAGGCGGCAGGAACATGAGCCTGGAGTTGCCGCAGGTCCTCGTCGACGAAATGGTCGCGCACTCGCGCGAGGATCTGCCGAACGAGTGTTGCGGGGTGATCGGGCGCGGGTCCGACGGCGCGATGACGCTCTGGCGGGCGACCAACGATCAGGCCTCGCCGTGGCGATTCAATATTCCAGCCCAGCAGCTCCTGCATCTGTACAACCAGATCGAGGATGTCGACGGTGACCTGCTGGTCATCTATCACTCGCACGTGGCCTCGGAGGCGCGGCCCTCGCCCACCGATCTGAACATCGCTCGGCTGCATAAGGGCGCGACCGAGTGGCCCTACTGGGTGTTGGTCTCACTGGCTGACGAGCCGCCTTCGGTGCGAGCCTGGCGGATCGACGACGGCGACGAACCGGATACGGTGAAGGCGGTCGAGATCGAGTTGGTCATCTCTGGTGGTGACGCCGAGCGGAAACGGTTGGAGATGATCGAGGTCGACGGCAGGCCGAGAGTGCGGGAGTCAACGTTGTGAAGGGGCTGTAGTGGAGCTGGACGCGTTTGCGTGGGGTTCGCGGACGCTGATCGTCGGGATTCTCAACGTCACACCTGATTCGTTTGCCGGCGACGGGATCGTCGACGTTGATGGAGCGGTCGCACTGGCCGAGCAGATGGTGCACGACGGCGCGGACATTATCGACATCGGCGGAGAGTCGACCCGGCCCGGGTTCCAACCGGTGAGCACCGAGGTTGAGCGAGCGCGTGTGGTTCGAGTCGTTGAGCGTGCGGCGGCGAGTTTGGACGCTACGCCGATCTCGATCGACACGACGAAGCCGGAGGTCGCTCTCGCGGCGTTCGAGGCGGGGGCGACCATGCTGAACGACACGAACGGTTTGCAGGGCGATCCCGCGCTGGCGGATGTCGCCGCTGCTCGTGACGCCTGGGTCGTCGCCATGCACAATCAGCGCCGGCGATCGGCTGCGACCGATCCGGTCGCGGCCACACTGGAGGGCTTTCGCGAATCGCTGGACATCGCGACGCGGCACGGCGTGTCGCAAGAGCGCGTCATCCTCGACCCCGGTTTCGGTTTTGGCTGGGAGCTGGTCGAGAACGCTGAGATTCTCAGACGGCTGTCGGAGCTGCGGGTGTTGAGACGTCCGATTCTGGTTGGGATGTCTCGCAAGCGGATGACGGGCGAGCAATTCGGCTGGGGTGTTGAGCAACGGCTGGAGGGTTCGGCTGCGGTCACGGCCCTGGCCGTCGCAAACGGAGCCGACCTCGTCCGCGTTCACGACGTCGCTGAGATGACCCGGGTTGTGCGGATGGCCGACGACATCGTGCGCCGATGACGAACGTCTTCCTCGGCCTTGGCGGCAACATGGGCGATCGGCGGGAGATGATGCGTTCCGCGGTTGCAGGGATTCGCCGTGTCCTGGACGGTGTTGCGGTCTCTTCGCTTTACGAGTCTGCAGCCTGGGGCGTGACGGAACAGCCGGCGTTTCTCAACGCGGTCGCACGCGGTCGAACGTCACTTGGGCCGTTGGAACTCCTGGATGCCGTGCAGGCGATCGAGAATGAGCTGGGCCGTGTGCGCGAACAGCACTGGGGCCCACGTCTGATCGATATCGACATCCTGCTCTATGGAAGCGAAGTCATTGACGAGCCACGACTCAAGGTTCCGCATCCCTACCTGAGCCAGCGAGGATTCGTCTTGCGGCCGCTCGCCGATCTGGCGGCCGGGTTGACGTTGCCGGATGGATCGCTGGTCGGCGAGCTGTTGACCACGGTCGATCAGAATGACTTACGGAGGATCGAGGGTCCCAGGTGGGCCGACGCGCGGCAGGACTAGATGTCGTCGAGCGGCTCGGGGACGAAGTTGAGACCCTCGAGGTCGTCTTCGAGTTCGTAGGTTGTCCAGCCAACCCAGAAGAGCAGGATGGCCGCGGTCAACGTGATTGCGGCGGCGGGAATGGCGACGGCGGCGTAGCTGCGGCGGCGGACGCCCGCCAGGAACCAGATCGCCTGGAACGCGGCGGCGATCATCAGGGTGAGACCAGTCAATCGAGTGCGGTCCATTGGGGCCATGTAGCGAGCATATCGCCGTTGTTAGGCTTGCGTTGTGACCACGGAATCGACCGAATCAACCCACTCGAGTCATCTGGCCGAAGTGGACGACGCGCTCGACGACGTCGAAGAGCGATTGCTGGATCGCCCGGCGGCGGTCGCGGAACCGCTTGCCGCTCGGACGCTGTATCTGCACCGTCGCGTGGTCACGATCACACCTGAGCGAATCGAGGTACGGCCACCGCGATCGGCTGTGATTGTGCCGTTGCTTGGCGTGGCTCTGACCGCCGGCCTGCTGGCCCTGATGGGAACTTCGGTCGACTCGTTCCCGTTCTGGCTGATGGGCATCCTCCTGCTTTTCTCGGTGGTGCTGCTGCCGCTGTCCGGGATCTCGCTGGTGTATGCCCTGATGGGCGCCAACATCGTCGCCGATCGCGGCGGTCAGAACGTTTCGATGAAGCAACGATTCCTGGGACTCGGGATCGGGACGAACGAACTGATCCCGTTCTGGAAGATTCGCGAGCTGCTGGTGGAGGATGAAGGCCGCGAGATCGCCCGCGCGGGCGGGACGATTCCGGCTGAGGAGTTCGCGCAGTGGCAACTGGCGCTGGTCAAGAAGAGCGGGACGAGACACGTGCTCGGCTCCGTTTCTACTCCACGCCAGCACGAGGAAGAGGGACTGCAGCAGATCTTCGAGGTCGCGGAGGCGTTCTCTGCGCTGACGGACGCGCCGATTCGCGGGCCGATCTGGTAGGAGCATGCGATGAGCGACACCGCGATGAGATGGCAAGCGCAGATCGACGCCGATGTCAAGGCATCGCTCGCCGATATGGCGACGATCGCCGTGATTGGACTTTCTCCGAACCCGGAGCGAGATTCTCATCGCGTGAGCGCGTACATGCAGCGCCACGGATATCGGATCATCCCAATCAATCCGGTCGCGGCGGGGACCGAGATTCTGGGGGAGCACGTTTATGCCTCACTCGAGGATGCGCAGCAGGCGCTGCCGGACCTTGAGGTCGATACGGTCAACGTCTTCCGGCGCTCGGTGGATACCGACCGACCGATCGCCGACGCGATCGCTGCGCGCGCGGACGGCGTGCGAACGGTCTGGCTGCAGCTCGGCATCGTCAATCGCGAGGGTCTGGAACAGGCGAGAGCCGCCGGTCTGCGTGCCGTGGAGGACAGATGCCTGATGGTCGAACATCGGCGTGTGGTACCGACGGATCAGGTGCGTTAACGTGCAACTACACCCCGGAATCGACTAACGCGAGGCCCGCGCGTGCAGCAGCCGATTGCCGACTCCGACCCAGAGCCGCCGCACCCTGACATCTCCCTACGCGCCCTTGACGACCGCCCGCGAGAGGCGTGCGGTGTGTTCGGGATCTGGGCGCCGGAGGTGGATGTCGCGGTCGAAACGTTCTACGGCATCCATACGCTGCAGCATCGCGGGCAGGAGAGTGCCGGCATCTGCACGACCGATGGCCGCAAGCTGTCCGTCAAGACCGGCATGGGTCTGGTCGCGCAGGTATTCGACGAGCAAAGCGCGGCTGAGCTGGAGGGGCTCGCGGCCATCGGGCACACGCGGTATTCGACGACCGGCGCCAGCCGCTTCCGCAATGCGCAACCCATCCTGCTCGACGATCCGCTGACAGGCGAACAGATGGCGATTGCGCACAACGGCAACGTCGTCAACGCGGCCCAGGTCCGGGTGGAGCTTACGGAGAACGGGGCGACCTTCGAAACTTCGACCGATACCGAAGTGCTGGCCAAGTATCTCCTGCTCTTCGGCGACGACGAGCAGGAGATTGACGAGATCTGGGAAACCCGCTTCAGCGCGCTGATGCGTCATATCGAAGTGGCATATTCGCTGGTCTTGCTGACCCCCGATCGGCTGATGGCCGCCCGCGACCCATATGGTGTGCGGCCGCTCTGCATCGGAGAGGTCGGCGGCCGCTATGTGGTGGCGTCGGAGACCTGTGCCCTTGACCAACTCGGCGCGACCCTGCTGCGCGAGGTCAGGCCGGGTGAGCTGATCACGATCGACGATCGCGGCATGCGCTCGTACCAGGCGATCTTCCCGGCGCAGCCAGCGGGCTGCGTGTTCGAGCACATCTACTTCGCGCGACCTGACTCGATCCTCGATGGTCAGGCTGCATGGCAATCGCGGACGCAACTGGGCGTCGAGTTGGCGCGCGAGCAACCGGCGGACGGGGACATTGTGATCGGCGTGCCCGATTCGGCGACTGCGCACGCGATCGGTTACTCGTCCGAGTCAGGGATTCCTTACTCGGAGGGTCTGGTCAAGAACCGTTACGTGGGCCGCACGTTCATCTCCCCTGACCAGCGTCTGCGCGACCTGGGCGCTCACCTGAAGTACAACCCGATGCCGTCGGTGCTTGCCGGCCGACGTGTGGTCGTGGTTGACGACACTATCGTCCGCGGCACGACGACACCGCGGATCGTGAAGCTGTTGCGTGAAGCCGGGGCGGCGGAGATCCATATGCGCATCGCTGCTCCGCCGATCCGCCATCCCTGCCACTTCGGCGTCGACATGGCGACACGGCAGGAACTGATCGCGGCGCGGCAGTCGGTCGAAGAGATTCGCGAGCATCTGGGGGCCGACTCGCTGGGCTACCTGAGCCAGGAGGGTCTGCACCGCGCCCTGTCGCTGGGCAAGACGACCTGCCTGGCCTGCTTCAACGGCGACTATCCGGTCTCGGTCCAGACCGACTTCGAGATTGACACGCTGTCTGTTCCTCTGGTCACCGCCGCTCCTCCGCGTGTGAACGGCAATGGAAGCGGCTCTGCGCCACGCCGTAATGGGCGTTCGGACGAAACGACGGTCGCACTCGCGCCGGAGCGCCGCTGAGCGATGTCCCAGACCGAACGAATCGAACAGAGCGCATCCGCTTACGCGGCCGCCGGCGTTGACGTGGATGCCAACGATCGGCTTATCCCTCGATACCGCGATCTGGCGCACACAGCCACGCGCCCCGAGCAATTGGGCGACGTGGGCGCGTTCAGCGGCCTATTCGAGTTGTCCGGGTACGAGCGACCCGTGCTGGCTGCATCGACCGACGGCGTCGGCACCAAGGTCATGCTGGCCAGCCTGGCGGGACGCCTCGAAGGCGTCGGGCACGACCTGGTCAACCACTGTGTCAACGACATCCTGTGTGTGGGAGCGGCACCGCTGTTCTTCCTCGACTACCTCGCGGCGAACGAATTGTCGGAGGACGACAAGGTTGCCGTTGTTTCGGGTGTCGCGTCCGCCTGCAGGGAGAGCGGGATCGCGCTGCTCGGCGGCGAAACGGCCGATATGCCTGACCTGTATCCCGCTGGGCACTTCGACCTGGCCGGCACGATCGTCGGCGTAGTCGAACGGGGTCGGGAGATCACCGGCGCGTCGATTGCGGCTGGCGATGTCGTGCTGGGACTACCGAGCAACGGGCTGCATACCAACGGTTACTCGTTGGCGCGTCAGGCGTTCGCGCTGCGACCGGAAGACGGCTCCTGGGCAGACCGTCAGACCAGGCTTGACAGATTCGAGCCCGATCTAGACGAGAAACTGGCCGACTCGCTGCTGCGCCCGCATGTTTCCTACTGGCCGGCGCTGCGCGGGTGTTTGGATCGGATCAAGGGCATTGCGCACATCACTGGTGGCGGAATCGCGGGCAATATCGAGCGCGTGCTTCCCGACAATGTCCGTGTCTTGCTCGATTCGTCCTGCTGGGCAGAGCCTCCGGTTTTCGAGTTGATCCGCAATCGGGCCGAACTATCCACGGCGGAGATGTATCGAGTCTTCAACATGGGCCTCGGCATGGCTGTGGTGGTATCTGCGGAGGACGCCGACGTCATGGTGGATGAAATCGAGGACGCATCGAGAATCGGCGAGGTGCTCACGGGTGACTCGTCTGTATCAGGTCGAGTTGCGATAATGCGGGCAGGCAGAGTGGTCTGAAGAGACCGACAAGCCTTGCCCAACAGCAGCCAGAGCGGGGCCGCGATCTTGACCAGAATTCCCTGCGGGCTTACATTTCTTGAGCGCGCCCCGATGGGGCGCGCGGGATAATCGTGGGAAGAGGTAGCTGGTGGACCTGCTGACAGCCGCCCTCGTGACGATTCCGTTCCGTTCCGAGATCATGGAGCTCCCGCTGGTCGGGTTGACAATGCTCTTCTGCTTCGGTGCGCTCGTGATTCTCGGACGCTGGTGGGAGCGCTAATCGGCCATGGCGAATCTTGAGCGCGCGCCGCGCAAGTCGTTCAACGACCTGATCTACGACCTGATCTTCAAGAATTACGTCTGGCAGTCGATCTTCCGGACCGGCTATCCGAATACGCCGCGCAATCAGATGTTGGCTGTGGCCACCAACGTCTTTCTCCACCTGCACCCGACGCGAATTCACCGCACCCACGTCAAGATCACCCATACCTACTGCCTGGGCGGCCTGTCGTTTTTCATGTTCCTGGGTCTGACCGTCACCGGCGTGCTCTTGATGTTCTATTACGTGCCATCGATCGAGCGCGCCTATCAGGACATCCAGGAGCTTGAGGCGAACGTGCGCTTCGGCCAGCTCCTGCGCAACATGCACCGCTGGATGGCGCACGCGATGATCATCCTGGTGCTGTTGCACATGATGCGCGTCTTCTACACGGGCGCGTACAAGCCGCCGCGTGAGTTCAACTGGGTGGTGGGCGTGGTGCTCTTCATCCTGACCCTGCTGCTCTCCTTCACCGGCTACCTGCTGCCGTGGGACCAGCTGGCATTCTGGGCGATCACCGTCGGCACGACGATGGTCGGCTCGGCCCCGGTCCTGGGCGACGAATCGAAGTTCCTCCTGCTTGGTGGTTTCTCCGTAGGCCCGAACGCGCTGATTCGGTTCTACACACTGCACGTGATTGGATTGCCGTTGGTGATCTCGATCTTCATGGCCGTGCATTTCTGGCGGGTCCGTCGTGACGGCGGCCTCGCACGGCCGCTGTAGCGGGGGAGGACGGACTTAATGGTCAGCCGCGCCGCTGCAGCGATCCGCACCCGTCCGCGCCGTGAGCGGGAACAGGAAGTCCTGGTCTGGCCGGACCTCGTCTTTATCGAGTTCATCTCTGCGCTGATCTTCTCGATTGCGCTGATGGTGCTGTCGGCGATGGTCAACGCGCCGCTGCTCAACCGCGCCGACCCGGACACGACGCCGAACCCGTCCAAGGCTCCGTGGTACTTCCTCAACCTGCAGGAACTCCTCCTGCATATGGAACCCGCCTGGGCCGGCGTGATCGTGCCCACGATTGCTCTCGTCCTGCTGGCCGCGATCCCGTATTGGGACCGCGACACGGAAGGTCAGGGAGTCTGGTTCGGGACCAAGTTCGCGGGTCGGCTGACGGTCTTCGGGTTTACCGCCGCGACGTTGATCACCAGCCTGCTGATCATCTGGGACGGTTCCCTGCATGTCGTTTGGACCGAGAACATTATCCGCGGCCTGGGTCTGAACAGCGATTTCTCGTGGCCGGGCGGCCTTGACTGGTTCCGCAACCTGCGCGGCTTCGATACGGGTATTCCCTGGGAGTCGTTAGGGTTTACGATCGGCGGATTCACGATGTTTGAGGATTGGCGGGCTATCCCTCTGGGCATTCCGGGGACGACCACCGATCCGTGGCTGCTGAATCTCAATTTCCCGTCCTTCCTCTCCCAGCAGATCATCCCTGTCGCGACGATGGTCGGCCTGCCGATCGCGTTCGTGCTGTTCTGCAAGATGCTCGGCTGGATCCAGACGCGGCGCGACATTGCTCTGCTCATCTTCTCGGCCTTCATCGGCGTCTACCTGACGACGACGATTGTCGGAACTGCGTTCCGCGGTCAGGGACAGGACCTGAAGCCGCCCTGGGACATCGTGGTGCTGGAGGAGTAAGCGGTGGCGAACGGCAACACACAACAGACGGGCGAAGGCGGACAGCAGCGCCGCGTGCCCGCGCCAGCTGAGCCGTCCGGCGGTTCGCGGCCGCAGCGCGCTCCGCATCTCCGGGCCGAGTCGCGTGCTGGTGTTGTGCCAGGAGGCGAAGGCGCGCGCGCGATGGTCACCCGAGCTCAGCGCCGACGCGCTCGTCAGGGTCAGGTCACGCGACGCCAGCTTCTGCGCGTTTCGTTCTGGGGTTTCTTCACGTTCGGACTGACCGGCGGCCTGGGGGCATTCCTGTCGAACTTCTGGCCGCGAGGCGTGACGGGCTTCGGCGGTCGGATCAGCGTCGCGGCCGGCGCGGTGCCGGATGTCGGCTCCGATCCGGCGCCAATCCAGATCGGGAAGTTTTACCTGACCCATCTGCGCGCCGGCGACGGCACGCACGCGGGCTTCGGGCTCGAAGGGGACGAGGGGCTGCTGGCGTTGTGGTGGAAGTGCCCCCATCTCGGCTGCACGATCCCCTGGCGTGCGGGCTTCCCATTTGAGGGCGTGACGGGATGGTTCCGCTGTCCGTGTCACGGCTCGACTTACACCAAGGGCGGTATTCGGGTGTTCGGGCCGGCACCGCGCCCGATGGACACGATGGAAATCACCGTCAACAGCGATGGCTCGCTGACGGTCAACACCGGCAACATCAAAAAGGGCGGTGAGGATAATCCTCAGCGCACCACGTCCTACGGCTAACCAGCTAGCCAGTCGCGTGTCGACCGACCAGGCAAGCGACAAACACGGGGAATAGAGGACGATGAGCGGACAGAACACCGAGAAGCAGATTCTCGCCATGGTGATCCTGTTGGTGCTGTCGGTGGCCTCGCTGGGCGCCTACACGTGGTTCGACAATGGGCGTCGTACTGAGGCTCGCTCGGAGATCCTGACCAAGGACGCGGAGCGGGCTGCATGGACGTTCGCCAACAACTGCCGTGAGTGCCACGGCAACGATGGTCGCGGCTTGGAGTCCGACGCATCACTGGTCGGGCCGGCACTCAACACGCCGAACAACACTTACGCCTTCCTGACCGACAACCAGGGGCAGCTGCAGGATCTGCAGACGGAGTTCCGCTACACAATTACTTGCGGACGCAACGGGACCCCGATGCCACCGTGGAGCATCGATCAGGGCGGCTCGCTGGACGGCTTCAAGATCGACAATCTGGTCACGCTGATCACGACTAACGCCGGAAACGCCTGGGAGAAGGCGGTAGAACACGCGGTTCACCTGGATGAAGTAACGATCGACAATCTGCACATCGCGCTCGACGCCGCCGAGGTGACGTTGAAGGCCTCGGGATGGTTCGCGGATGTTCAGGCAGCTGAAGGCGCCGTTGCCCGAACAGAAGCTGACGATGCTGAGCTGTCGAGCCTGCGTAGTGCCGTCGCGGCAGCGGAGGAGGACGGCGAGGGTCTGCAGGAAGCGCAGGATGCGTTGGCCGCGTACGAGAAGGATTACACCGCCCTCGTGCTGGCTGTCGTGACAATCCGTACGTCGGACGATTCGGCTGCGATTGCCGACGCACGGTCGGCCTTCAACGCGGCTTCCGGCGTACAACAGGAAGTCGCGATTAGCCGGGCCTGGCTCAAGATCGCGAGCGACTATCGAGCGGTCGAGCGAGACCTGGTCAGCGCCGAGGAGCGGTTCGCCGCGGGCCTGCCGGTTCCGACGCCCGCGACCCAGGTCACCTCCGATACCTGCGGCCAGACCTCAGCCGACCTCGCCGACTGGTTGAGCAGCCACAGCGGGTCGTCATAAGCTGAGTCAGATGGTGGCCTTCGCGCGCAGGTTGAATCGATCGTCACTGGTACGCTGACCTGTATTCCAAGTTCGGCGTTGCAAGCAAATCCTCGCCAATCGAGAGGCGGGGTCAGGAGAGATCAGGATGGCAGCAGCACAGACCGGCAAGCGTTACTTCTGCCCGAGCTGCGGCGCGGAGTTTATCGTGACGCGCGGCGGCGAGGCAGAGCTCAAGTGCGGCGACACGCCGCTCGAAGAGAAGAAGTAGCGGCGCCGCTGGCAGTCGGCCAGGTACAGACCACTGAGCGAGTGGGGGAATAGAGCAAATGGCAGTTCAACTGGGCAAGCGATACCGGGATGAAGAGTCAGGCATTGAGGTGCTTTGCATCAAGCCGGGCGACTGCGACCTGAAGGTCGATGAGCGCGAGATGGAACTGATGCAGCCGAAGGTATTGCCGTCGGCCGACTAGATTTCGCAAGGCAACGGTTCGAGCTGCGCGCCAGCGCCGGCGCGCCAGAATGACGTGAAGCTATGGCCGGCGTACGAGATCAGCTACGCTCCGACCTTCGCGACGCGATGCGGGCCAAGGATGTGCCGCGCCGCAATACGATTCGCATGGTCGAGGCGGCGATAAAGAATGTAGAGATCGAGAAGCGCGGCACGGAACTGGCCGAGAGCGACATCCTCGCCATCCTCCAGCGACAGGTCAAGCAACGCCGAGAGTCGATTGAGCAGTTCACGCAAGGTGGACGAGACGATCTGGCCGAGAAGGAGCGCGTCGAGATCGCCATCATCGAGGCCTACCTCCCGCAGCAACTTTCGCGGGATGAAGTTGAAGCGCGGGCGCGGTCGGTGATCGAGCAAGTGGGCGCGGCTGGACCCGGCGATCGCGGCAAGGTGATGGGCATGTTGATGAAGGACCTGCGAGGTCAGGCAGACGGATCGTTGGTCAACTCGGTGGTTGGCGAGCTGCTGGCCGAGGCGGCCGAATCGGAGTAGTCCGAGACCACGACGTGGCTCCGACGCGACCCTAGGTGACGTAACGAGACCTGTACCATTGCAACAGCGGTGGGCGCGGGGCCGTTCTCCGCGCCATACGGTCGCGACCATGCTCCAATGATCCTGTAATGAGCCAGCAATCGTATTTCACTCCGTGGCGAGTCGGCGTCTTCGGGGTTGCGCTGGCCATCGGTATCGTCCTCGCCCTGACTCCGTTCCGACCCGAGCAGGATTTTCCAGCGCTCGGGACCGTCGCCGACCGCGACATCGTCGCGATGGAGGAGACATCGTTCATCAGCGCGTCGCTCACGGCTGAGGCGCAGGAGGTTGCTCGTTCCGAAGTCGACACCCAGTTCGAGTTCGATCCCGACATTCGTCCGGCCCAGTTGGAGGCTCTACGTCTGTACCTCGAAGCGGTAGTGCTCGAGCGGCGGGCACGAAACGCGCCCGTCGCCGTTGATGTTGAATCCTCTGGGCAGTCGACTGAAGACTCGCAGGGCGAAGCAGAGGCCGAGCCAACGGTCGAGGCGACCGTCATTCCCGGCTCGAAGCTGCCGCAGCGTGATGAGACGTTCCTGCTCGCCGTCTCCGATCCGCTGTTCGCCAACATCGAGCGTGAGGCGCCAGTGGTGCTCGAGTCGTTGCTGCAAGAGCGGCTCTACGAGGAAGGCCTGGACGAGGCGAGGCTGGGGCTGCATGAGCGGATCGACCCGGGCCTCAGCCTGACCGAGACGACACTCATCGCTTCGCTCGTCAGCGTCTATCTGCGGCCGACGATGATCGAATCCGCGGCACTGACCGAGTTGGCCCAAGATCGCGCTGCTCGTTCGGTCGCCGGAGTGCCGCGAACTGTGGTCGAAGGCGAGCTCATCGTTCCACGGGGCACGGTGGTCGACGACCGTGCCGCGGAGGCGTTGGCTCATCTGACGCCGCGCTCCGCCGGAATCGAAGTCGAGTCGCTCGGCGCGATTGTGATTTTCGGAATCGGCGCTTCCGTCGTGTTCAGTCTCTACCTGATGGTCTGGCGACCCGTGCAGGCCGCGAGCGATCGACGGCTCATCCTGCTCGCGATGCTGATTCTTTTTTCGGTTGCTGCCGCCCGAGCGTGGTTCGAGTTCGCTCTGCCAGGCGGAGTCGACGAGTCGCTGGATCTGATGTTGCCCCTAGCGGCCGGGCCGGTGTTGGTGGCGGCGCTGCTGAGCACGGGTCTCGGCATCACCACGGGGGTCTTGATCTCGTTGTTGGCCGGACTGGCCGCGATCGTGCTGCCCGACTACGGCGTGGTTCCCGGCGGCGCACAGGCCCTGAGACCACTGGTGTTCTTCCTCGCCAGTTCGCTCGGAGGCGTGTTTGCCGCTACTCGAGCGCAGGCGCTGGCGCAGTACGGGCTGGCCGGATTGGCCGCGGGCGCGGCTGGGTTCCTCGCGGGCGCGGCGATCTGGCTCTTCGATCCTCAGCGAGCCAGCGACCAGCTCGGCTGGCTGGCGCTGGCTGCGCTGGTCACGGCGGCATTGGTAGCGGTGATCACGATTGGGGCATTTTCGCTGCTGGGCGCGCTGTTCGGCATTACGACGCCGATGCGCCTGCTCGAGTTGGCCCAGTTACAACGCCCGCTGCTTCGGAGATTGCAGGAAGAGGCGCCGGGTACATTCCATCACTCGCTGCTCGTCGCGACCATGTCCGAACGCGCCGCTGCGCAGATCGGGGCGGATCCGCTACTTGTCCGTGTCGGCGCGTACTACCACGACATCGGCAAACTCAATCGTCCCACCATGTTCATCGAGAACCAGGAAGGCACGAATCCGCATGACGCTCTCGAGCCCAGCGAGAGCGCGCGCCTGATCATTCAGCACGTCACAGCCGGCGAGGACCTCGCTCGTCGCGATCGGCTGCCGCCGCGGATTCGCGACTTCATCCTGGAACACCACGGCTCGCGCCGAGTCGCATTCTTTTACCGCAAGGCGGCGATGTCCGATCCGCGGGTCGATCCGCGCGATTACACCTACCCGGGCCCGCCACCGCAGACGCGGGAGACTGCAATCGTCATGCTGGCCGACAGTTGTGAGGCCGTCGTGAGAGCCAGCGGAGAGCATGAAGCGGACAGGATCGGCCTGCTGGTTGACGGTGTGTTCGATGAACGGCTGCGCGAGCGCCAGCTCGATCACTGTGACTTGACGTTGAACGAGCTGCGTCAGATCTCGGCGAGCTTCAAACACACACTCATCGGTGTGCATCATCAGCGCATCGAGTATCCGCCCGCTGCCGAGTCAGAGCTGCGCGCCACCCCGCGCGAGGTGCCGCGTGGAGAATCGCGGGCCAATCCGGCGCTCTAGCTCTGCCTCTGGGTCTGCCGCAACTGGCCGTAACGAGGGTGCGGGATAGCATCGGGATATGCGATTCGCCGTGCTCGTCTTCCCAGGCACCTGGAGCGACTGGGACTGCGTGCATGCGTTGGAAGACGTGGGTCAGACGGCCGAACGCGTCTGGCACAAGGACGGCTCGCTCGAGGAGTATGACGGCGTCATCCTCCCAGGCGGCTTCTCCTACGGCGACCATCTACGGTGCGGCGCCATCGCGCGTTTCTCGCCGGTCATGTCGGCACTGGAGCGGTTCTCGGTGACGGGCAAGCCGATCTTCGGGTCCTGCAACGGCTTCCAGATTCTCTGCGAGGCCGGTCTGCTCCCCGGAGTCCTGCAACGCAACGCTTCGCTGCAGTTCCGCTGTCAGCCGCAGGAGCTGACCGTCGAGCGTGTGGATACCGGTTTCACCAATGGTTGTCGGAGCGGCCAGATTGTCCAGCTACCGATCTCTCACGGCGAGGGGCAGTACCTCGCTCCTCCCAGCGTGCTTGACGAGCTTGAGGATGCCGGCCGCGTGGTCTTCCGCTACGCGGGCGAGAATCCGAATGGTTCCCTACGAGACATTGCCGGAATCATCAATCCGATGGGCAACGTCCTGGGTATGATGCCTCACCCTGAGCGCGCCTCCGATGCATTGCTCGGCGGGACCGATGGCAACTACATCTGGCAATCGATCATCGAGCGCTGGGGCTGACGTGAGCAGCTATCCCGCACCTTCCGATGCGCCGTCGGCTGAAGTCGACGCCGATGTGCTGGCGCAAATCGCGCTCAGCCGGGACGAGTACGAGCGCGCGTGCGACATGCTCGGCCGGGCGCCGTCCGACGTCGAACTTGGGATGATTGGGGCGCTTTGGAGCGAGCACTGCGGCTATAAGCACTCGCGGCCCCTGTTCCATCACTTCCCAACCGATGACGAGCGCATTCTGACCAAACTGGGCGACGAGAACGCCGGCGCCATCGACATCGGCGACGGCTGGGTCGCGGTGATGAAGATCGAGTCTCACAATCATCCATCGGCGATTGAGCCGTATGAGGGCGCTGCGACCGGCGTCGGAGGGATCGTGCGCGACATCTTCGCGATGGGCGCACAACCGATCGCGTTGCTCGACTCCCTGCGCTTTGGGCCGCTGGAAGACCGGCGCAACCGACGCCTGTGCGTGGGCGTCGTCGCCGGTATTGGCGGATATGGGAATTGCCTCGGTATCCCGACTGTCGGAGGTGAGCTCGTGATCGGCGACGCCTATGGCGGCAATCCGCTGGTCAACGCGATGTGTCTGGGAATTGCGCCTCGCGGATCGTTGATATCGGCGACCGCCGGTCCACCGGGGACACAGCTCATGATCGTCGGCGCGGACACCGGTCGCGACGGATTGCACGGCGCGACGTTCGCCTCGGTCGAGCTGGACGAATCGTCCGCCGAACGCCGTCCGGCGGTTCAGGTTGGCAATCCGTTCCTGGAGAAATCGCTGATGGATGCCTGTGTCGGTCTCGTCCGTGAGCATCGCGATTGGCTGGAAGGCCTGCAGGACTGTGGCGCCGCCGGGATTACCTCATCGACCGTCGAGATGGCCGAACGGGCCAACGCCGGAATCCGGATTCAGACGCAGCGTGTGCCACGCCGCGAGTCGGGCATGACGCCGTACGAAGTGATGCTTTCGGAGTCGCAGGAGCGGATGATAGCCGCGGTCAAACCCGCCCACGTCTCCGACGTTGAGGACTGGTTCGAGCACTGGGATCTGCACGCCGAAGTAATCGGAGAAGTGACCGACGACGGGATTGCGCGCGTCTTCGACGGCGAGCTGGAAGTCGCTGCTGCGCCGGTGTCGCTACTCACCGGTGCGCCGGCCTACACGCCCGATGCCGAGCGCGATGCTGAGGCAGCAGCGCGGTCCGATTGGGATCCTGGTTCACTTCCCGACCTGGACCCAGCGGACGCGAGCGAGGCACTACTCAAGCTGCTCGCCTCGCCTAACATTGCTTCCAAGCGCTGGGTTTACCGGCAGTATGACCACATGGTCGGCACCAACACTGTGGTAGTGCCGGGTTCGGACGCTGCAGTGCTGCGCATTCGCGGGATCGAGCAGGGGCTCGCGGTCTGCACCGACGGTCCCGGCCGCGCCGTCGAACTCGATCCGTATGCGGGCTCCGCTCGCGCCGTCGCCGAGGCGGCGAGGAACGTCGCATGTACGGGGGCTCGACCGATCGCCGTTACCGATTGCCTTAACTTCGCCAACCCGGAGCGCGCATCGATCTACTATCAGCTCAGCGAGTCGATTCGAGGCATGGGCGACGCTTGCCGGGCATTCGGCACGCCGGTCGTTTCGGGCAATGCCAGTCTCTACAACGAGTCGGAGGACGGCCCGGTCACACCGACGCCGGTCGTCGGCATGCTGGGCATCATCTCTGACGTGACCAAGGCCGTGCGGATGGCATTCCAGGACGAAGGCGACGAGATTTGGCTGCTCGGTGGGAGCCTGGAGCAGGATGTCTCGACGCTCGGCGGCGGGGAGTACCTGGCAGTTCTCCACGGCAAGTCGGCGGGGCCGATTGCGATCGATCTCGATGCCGAAGCTGCGCTGGTCGACGTACTCGTCGAGCTGGCCGAGTCCGGCCTGCTCAAGTCCGCCCACGACTGCTCGGACGGCGGTCTCGCCGTCGCGATTGCGGAATCAGCGATTGCCGGAGAGATCGGCGCGCAGGCGGAGGCCGCGGTCAGCGGTCGGCTCGATGCGACGCTATTCGGGGAAGCCGGCGCCCGAGCGATTGTCAGTGCGGGCCCGACATCCGGGTCGGACCTGGTGGAGACTGCTGCGAGGCTCGGGGCAGTTGCTGTGAGGTTGGGGTCCGTAGGTGGCGATCGCCTGAAGATTGGCGAGGTTGACCTGCCGCTTCAAGATGCAGCCGATGCGTGGAACTCAAGCCTGCCGAACCTGCTGGACGGCTAGTCTCCGGCGGCTGCCGAGCCCTGGCGTTTGACTGCCGTCACGCCGCTGTCGTGCAGGCGTTCGATGTCGGGCCAGTCGTAACCCAGATTGAGCAGTTCGAGTTCGGTGTCCTGCCCCAGTTCCGGCGCTGAGGAGCGGACGTGGGTCTTGGTCTCGCTAAAGCTGACCGGGATACCGACCACGCGGTTGTGCTCGAAGTGAGGATGCGCAGCCTCCTGCAGGTAGCCGTTGAGCCAGAAGTGATTGTCGTTGGCGACCTCCTCGTAGTCGTAGACCGGTCCGCAGGGAATGCGGGCGGCGATCAGGCGGGAGAGCCAATCGTCTCGAGTGCGCTTGGCAAACGTCTGCTCGAGTTCGCTGCGTAGCCATTCCTCGTTGTCGCGGCGCTGGAAGGGGTCGGTGGAGCGCTCGTCGTTGAGCAGGTCGGGACGTTCCAGCGCCTCGCAAAGCGGCGCCCAGCTCTTGGGGTCAAGCAGGCCCATGGTGAACCATTTGCCGTCGCCGGCCTGGTACCAGCTGAATGTTGCCGAGAACGAGCGGCCGGGCTTAAGAATTGGTTGATAGTCGCTGTGCAGGTAGGCCTGCAGGGAGAGCGCCTGCAGGGTCAGCATCGCACCGAGCTGGGATACGTCGATTTTCTGGCCGACGCCGTGCTGCGCCCGCGCGAAGAGTGCCGTCACGATGCCGTAGGCGAAGAGCAGCGAGCCAGTCTGGTCTGCGAGACCCCATGGCGCGGTGATCGGCCGCTCCCCGGGTCCGCCGCCGAGCGCGATCATTGCGCCCGACATGCCCTGGGCGACCACGTCGAAGGAGCCGCGCGTGGCCCACTCGCCCTCGGGCCCGAAACCGGAGTTGGTCGCGTAGATTAGCTGTGGATTGACTTGCTTGAGGTCGTCGTAGCCGAGGCCGATCGAGTCGAGATAGCCGGGGCGGAAGTTCTCGGTGAGGACGTCGGCATCCTCGATCAGCTTGTGCACGACCTCGATTGCGCCGTCCGCGCGGAGGTCGAGCGTCATCGAGCGCTTGCCCCGGTTGAGTGCCTCGAAATAGGAGCAGAATCCGTCGGCGCCTACGCCTAGCTGTCGGCCGGGGTCCCCGTTGCCGGGCATCTCGACCTTGAGGACATCGGCGCCCATGTCGGCGAGCATGGCCGTGGCGTGGGGTCCGTTCTGGTATCGGGTGAAGTCGACGACGCGGATTCCTTCGAGGGGGGCGGGCATGATGGGCATCCTCCGGGCGTGAGAGCCAGATGTGAGCAAGATATCTGATGAGACGCTGGCAGTAGGATCGGCGCATGCAGGCCGAGGTCTTCGACACGCCGGACTCAGCCGTCGCCGACATCCCGGACGGCGCGACGATCCTGGTTGGCGGGTTCGTCTCCGCGGGGACTCCGTCCAATCTGATTCTGGCGTTGAAGCGCAGCGGACAGACTGGGCTGACCGCGGTCGCGAACAACATTGGGCTCGGCGACCTACTCGACGAACTGTGCGAGGATCGCCAACTGGCCAAGGTGATCGCGACATTCGCCATCCGCGCATCGGGTACGCGGTCTTCGCGTTTCGAGGCTCAGTACCGGGCGGGCGAGGCCGAGTTGGAACTGGTGCCCCAGGGCACGCTGATCGAGCGTCTTCGAGCGGGAGGCGCGGGGCTCGGAGGGGTGCTGACCAGGACGGGTCTGGGGACGATGATGGCCGAGGGCAAGCAAGTCCTCGAACTTGACGGCGATCGGTGGCTGCTTGAGCGCCCACTGCGCGGCGATGTCGCTCTGCTCAAGGCCTGGCGCGGCGACCGTCACGGGAATCTGCAGTATCGACTGGCCGGGCTGAACTTTAATCCCGTCATGGCCACGGCGGCCGACCTGGTGATTGCCGAAGTAGAGCAGATCGTGGAGCCTGGCGAGATTCCTCCGGGGTCCGTTGGAACACCGGGGATCTACGTTGATCGGCTTGTTGAGTGCGAGCCGGTACCGGTGCGCTGGGACGGCTGACCGTGGCAGATCGAACACCGCCCACGGGCCTGAGCCGTGAACTGATTGCGCTGCGGGCAGCTCAAGAACTTGAGCCGGGATCGGTCGTCAACCTCGGCATCGGACTGCCGACGCTGGTCGCGGGATTCGTGGATCCGAGCGACGAGATTCTCTTCCAGGCCGAGAACGGCATTCTCGGCTACTCAGGCATCTCAGATTCAGAGTTCGATTCCGACTTGATCAACGCGGGTGGTCAGCCAGTGGACCTCGTCCCGGGCGCCAGCTTCTTCGATACCGCCGACTCGTTTGCCATGATTCGCGGGGGCCATATCGACGCCGCCGTGCTCGGCGGCCTGCAAGTCTCCGCCCAGGGAGACCTCGCCAACTGGTACGTCCCGGCACGCGGAGGCGGCAGCGTTGGCGGGGCGATGGATCTTGCCGTCGGGGCGCGCAAGCTGATCGTCGCGATGGCGCACGTGACGCGCGAGGGTGAGTCTCGGATCGTCGAGGCCTGCAATTATCCGCTGACGGCGGAGCGCTGTGTGGACGTGATTGTCACTGATCTGGCCGTGATCGATGTGACTGAACATGGGCTGATTTTGCGTGAGCGGGCGCCTGGGATATCAGAGGCTGTCGTCGAGGAGTGGACCGATGCACCGTTGATCATTCCCGATGACGTGCCGGAGATGTCACTCTGAGCGGATGGCGCTGTGCGCTATCCTGATTCAGAAGCGCTGCAACACAGGGAGCGGACCATGCGTGGTGTGTTCAAGGTCATGGGTCGGGGCGCCCAGATATTGAAGCGTGGGCCGGTCACGGTTCACTATCCATACGAGAAGAAGCAGCTGCCCAAGCGCGCGCGGACCTTTCCCTACCTTATCTGGAACCACCAGCTTGAGGAGCCCAACTGCACCGGATGCGGCAAGTGCGCCGCGGCCTGCCCGGTCGACTGCATGACGACGACGCTGATGAAGAATCCGGCCAGCGCGGCGGGCAAGAGCAACCACAAGTCGGTGATTGACGACTTCTACATCGACTTCGGCCGCTGCATGCGCTGCAACATCTGCGTCGAGGTCTGCCCGTTCGACGCGATCGCCATGCTTCCGCTGTGGGAGGGCCACGAGCAGACCAAGTACGACCGCCGAGAATTGGTCATGGACCTTGACGACCTGCTCGCCCCCAGCCGCGCCGATGAGCATCTGCCGTTCTGGATTCCCGAGACGATCCTCGCCAAGACGGAGAAAGAGCGAGTCGGCCGCAAAGAGTTCGCGGCGCAGCTCGTCTCCGGCGAGGACGAGTAGACCGGGCCTCACCTAAACCAGTTCGCCTGCCTCGCGTCGCCGGGCCAGATCGGCATAGTCGAGTTGCGCCGGGGCGCCCCGGGAGAGGATTCGATCGACCCGATCCTTGACAATCTCGTCGAAACCCGGGTGCGGCAAGATGTAGAACGTGTCGTTGACGATGGCGTCCCAGACGAGCGAGGCGACATTGCTCGGATCCATCGCGTCCTTCCAGTTCATGTCGGATGCAAACCCTTCGCCTGGGGGCTCGGTAGGACCGCCGAACTGATCGGGTCGATTGCGCTCGGCGTTGATCAGGTTGGTGTTGACCAGGCCTGGACAAAGCACACTCGCTGAGACATTCGAGTTGTTCGCGCGCAAATCGAGATAGAGTCCCTCGCTGAGCGACAGGACGCCGTGCTTGGACACGCTGTACGCGCCGGAGCCGGCGACAATGCCGCCCACCGAGGATGTGTTGACGACGTGCCCGGGCTCACCGTGCTCGACCATATGCGCCAGGAAGGTCTGGATTCCGTAGAGCACGCCGTAGAAATTGACGCCGAGCACCCAGTCCCAGGTTGAGTTGGGTATCTCCCACAGGTTGCGGGAGCCGCCGTCCTCGCTGCTGGTCACGCCGGCGTTGTTGCAGAGCACGTGGATGTTGCCGAACCGATCGATCGCCTGGTCGCGAAGCGATTCGACCGATTCGCGTTGCATCGTGTTGACTTCGATGCCGACGACGCTGCGCTCCTGTTGCTCCAGGCGGGAGACGGCCGCCTGGAGCGCCTCGGTTTCGATGTCGGCGAGGACGACGTTCATGCCCTCGGCGGCGAAGCGTTCGGCGAAGGCGTAGCCCATTCCGGAGGCTGCGCCGGTGACGACGGCAGTGCTGTTGGTGAAGTCGCGCATGACGCACTCCCTCTAGATCAGCTCGCCCTGGGCGCGGCGTTCCATCATTTTCTGGAAGTCGACTTCGACTGGTTGGCTGCCCTCGAGCACGGCTTCGACGCGGCCTCGGACGATGTCGGTCCAGCCGGAATGCGGGAGGATGTAGAGCTGGTTGTTGACCATCGCCTGCCAGACCAGTTCGGCGACATCCGAGGGATCCATCCCACCACCCAGGAAGACACGGGAAGCCGTGCGCTGCGCTTCGTTGGCCTCGATTGACTGGCCGAATTCGCTGGGACGGTTGCGTTCGGCCTCATTGATCTGTGTGTTGACGAAGCCAGGACAGAGGACTGAGGCGGAGGTGTTGGCGTCGGCGGCCCGCAGGTGGTGCCAGAGGCCTTCGGTGAGGGTCAGGACGCCGTGCTTGGAGACGCTGTAGGCCGAGGCGCCGGGAATCAGTCCGGCGAGCGAGGCGGTGTTGACGATGTGTCCGGTCTCGCCGTGTTCGAGCATGTGCGGAACGAACGCCTGGAGGCCATAGAGCACTCCCCAGAAGTTAACGCCCATGACCCAGTCCCAGGTCGAGTCCGGGACCTCCCAGACGGGAACGGCACCGGTGCCGGCTCCGAGACCGCCGTCCCGGCGGGAGGTCACGCCAGCGTTGTTGCAAAGCACGTGGATGTTGCCGAAGCGGTCGATCGCCTGATCACGCAGGCTCTCGAGCGTCTCGCGGCGCATCGTGTTGACCTCGACGCCGATCACGTTTCGTTCCTGCTGCTCGAGCCGAGTGACCGCAGCATTGAGCGCGTCGGTTTCGATGTCGGCGAGGACGACGTTCATGCCTTCGGCGGCGAAGCGCTCGGCGAAGGCGTAGCCCATTCCTGAGGCGGCGCCGGTAACGACTGCGGTTCCGTTGCTGAAATTGCGCATGCTCTTGCCCCTCTAGACAACCTCGCCGCGTGCTCGACGTTGCATCATGTCGTGGAAGTCGATTTCCACAGGCTCGCCGCCGTTCAGGATGGCTTCGACGCGGCCTCGGACGATCTCCCGCCAACCGGCGTGGGGGAGGATGTAGAGCTGGTCGTCGACCATGGCCCGCCAGACCAGTTCGGCAACATCGGACGGATCCATGCCTTCGCCTAGCAGCGTCTGGAAGAATGCCCGTTGCTCTGGCGTGCCCTCGATCGTCTCGCCGAACTCCTCTGGACGGTTTCGTTCGGCGTCGGTGATCTGCGTGTTGACGAAACCGGGGCAGAGTACGGATGCGGAGACGTTCGAGTTCGCCGCCCGAAGGTGGTGCCAGAGACCTTCGGTCAGGGTCAGGACGCCGTGCTTGGCGACGCCGTAGGCGGAACCGCTGGGAACGAGTCCCATGACTGAGGACGTGTTGACGATGTGACCGGTTTCGCCGTGTTCGAGCATGTGCGGCACAAACACCTGCACGCCGTAGAGCACGCCCCAGAAGTTGACACCCATGACCCAGTCCCAGGTTGAGTCGGGGACTTTCCAGACAGGGAAGGCGCCGATGCCCGCGTCCTGTCGCGAGGTGACACCGGCGTTGTTGCAGAGCACGTGGATCTTGCCGTAGCGGTCGACCGCCTGGTCTCGGAGGTTTTCGAGCGTCTCGCGGCGCATGGTGTTGACTTCGACGCCGAGGACGTTGCGTTCCTGCTGCTCGAGCCGTGTCACTGCGGCATTGAGCGCGTCGGTCTCGATGTCGGCGAGGACGACATTCATGCCCTCGGCGGCGAAGCGCTCGGCGAAGGCATAGCCCATTCCAGAGGCGGCACCGGTTATCACCGCTGTCTTACCTGCGAACTCTCGCATGGGTCGGTCCTCTCCGGATTCTCGAGCTTCAGCCGATTGTTCGCGCAGTCTAGGTGCGGCTCGTTAGACCTCTTCGCCTGCCGCTCGTCGGCGCATCAGCTCTTCCATGTCGACGGTGAGCGGTGCGCCTCTCGCGAGTACGTGCTCGACGCGGCCGCGGACGACATCGTCCCAGGCGGTATGCGGCAGGATGTAGCAGCGCTGCTCGACGATCGAGTCGAAGACGATGTCGGCGACCCGGTCGGGGTCCATGCCGCCGCCGAGCATCGCGGAGATGGCGTCTTCCAACTCGGGCGTTCGCTCCGAGACGCCTCCGAGCTCTTCGGGTCGATTTCGATCGGCGTGGCCGATGTTGGTGTTGACGAATCCCGGACATAGGACTGACGCGCTCAGGTTGGCACCCATGGCCTCGAACTGCTGGTAGAGACCTTCGGTCAGGGTCAACACGGCGTGTTTCGACACGCTATAGGCGCTACCGCCCGGCATCAGGCCGGCGAGGGACGCCGTGTTGACGATGTGGCCTTCCTCGCCGTGTTCGAGCATGTGCGGCACGAAGACCTGTATGCCATAGAGGACGCCCCAGAAGTTGACGCCCATGATCCATTCCCAGGTGGCGTCGGGCACGTCCCAGGAGCCCCGGATTGTGCCGTCAGTTGAGAATCCGGCGTCATCGCCGCCAGCGACCCCAGCGTTGTTGACCAGGATGTGGACGTTGCCGAACTGCTCGATCGTGCGCTCACGCAGATGCTCAAGCGCTTCACGGCGCATCGTGTTGACGATTACACCGAGCACATTGCGCTCTTCCTGTTCGAGCCGCGTCACCTGAGCGGTGAGCGCATCCTCTTCGATGTCGGCGAGGACCACGTTCATGCCCTCGGCGGCGAAGCGTCGGGCAAAGGCCAGACCCATCCCGCTCGCCGCTCCGGTAACCACTGCCGTCTTGCCGGCAAACTCGCGCATGATCAGCTCCCACTCAGTGTTTTGGAGGGTTCAGTCGGCAGGCAGTCTACGGACTAGAGCGGCTGTTGACCGAGGAACTCGAACAGCGGCGGGTACTTGTTGATGTCGGCGCCGCCGTTGAGCTGGACGGTCTGTCCGGTCATCAACGATGACGCATCGGAGGCAAGCCAGAGAGCGAGTTGCGCTACATCTTCGGGTTCGCCGACTCGTCCCAGCGGCGCCTCGGCGGCGAAGGCGTCCTCCAGGCCGGGGACATCGCGCAGGCCTTCAGTCAGAGGGGTGCGGATCAGTCCCGGTCCGATACTGTTGACGCGGATGTTGTGTCGGCCCAGTTCGAGCGCCGAGACTTTGGTCAGCATCGCGACTCCTGCTTTGGCCGAGCAATAGGCCGACAGCCCCTCGGTCGCCTGGATGCTGTTGAGAGAGGCGGTGTTGATGATCGAGCCGCCTGAGCCCTGCTCGATCAGATGCTTCGCCTCGTGCTTGATGCAGAGGAAGACCCCGGTCAGGCAGACATCGATTACGCGCTGAAACTGCGAGAGTGGATAGTCCTGGATCGGCGACCAGCCGCCGATGCCGGCGTTGTTGAACGCAACATCCAACCTGCCGAAGCGTTGCACGCAAGCCATCACCATGCCGGCGACGTCGTCCTCGTCGGTCACGTCGGCAGTGATGGCCATTGCCTGGGAGCCAATCTCGCGAGCGGCCTCGGCCGCGCCGTCGGCGTTGCGATCGGCGATCGCGACCTGGGCGCCCTCCTCGGCGAAACGCTTCGCTGCGGCCAATCCGATTCCTGATGCCGCTCCCGTGACCAGCGCGGCCTTGCCATCCAAGAGTCCCATTGATAGCTCCCATCCGTTCGTTTAGTCGCTGCGCGGGCGCCTCAACGATGATTCCAGCATGTTGAAGCCGGGCGGTAGCTCGTTCACGGTGATTCCGCCGTCGACGTAGAAGAGCTGTCCGGACACCCATGGACTAGCGTCGCTGCCGAGATAGAGCGCCATCTGGGCGATGTCTCCGGGCTCACCCAGGCGGCCGAGCGGCGTAGCGCCAATCATGGCCTCGTCGAAGCCTTCAACGTCGCGGGCCCGCTCCGTCATTGGAGTCCTGGTGTGGCCTGGACCGATCGCGTTAACGCGGATGCCGTGTTCTCCGAGTTCCAGGGCCGAGACCCTGGTCAACATCGCTACCCCCGCCTTGGCGGAGCAGTACGCGGCCAGACCCTTGGTCGCCTGGGTTGCGTTGATGCTGGCGGTGTTGATCAAGGATCCACCCTCGCCCTGTTCGATCATTCGTTTGGACTGGTGTTTCAGGCAGAGGAAGACAGCGGTCAGGCAGACGTCGATGACGTGCTGGAAGTGGCTCAGCTCATGATCGTGGATTGGCGCTGCACCGGCGATGCCGGCGTTGTTGAACGCGATGTCAAGGCGTCCGAATCGTTCGACGCAGGCGGCGACCATTCGCTCGACATCGTTTTCGCTGGTCACGTCGCCGTTGATGGCGATGGCGCTGGAGCCGATCCCGCGGGCCGTTTCATTGACGAGGTCGGCGTTGCGATCGAACATTGCGACGCGCGCACCCTCCGCCGCGAAGAGCTGGGCCGTTGCCAGACCGATGCCGGAGGCTCCGCCTGTAATCAGTGCAACCTTCCCGTCGAGTGCTCCCATACTCTTCCTCACCGTGTGTGTTCTGGGTTGCCTGAAACGTAAGGCATAACCGCGTTCAAAGCCCTACGTTCGCATCAAGGAGCACCGGTTCCGATAGGAGATGTCGATGCCTCATCACGAGCAAATCCTGAGTGACCCAGTCGGAACGTTGCGCAGGATCTGGGATGACACCGGTTGGCGGTTCGTCATTCTGACGTCGCTGCTGATCTTCCTGCTGGAGACGATCGGGGAGCTGGCCAACGTTGATCAGGCGTCGATCTGGTGGGGTGCGGAACTCCTCACGGCCGTCGTGGTCGCTCGAGTCCTGACCATGAGACCGCTACGCGGCAAGCTGTCGGACGTCGAGAACATGACAGTTCTGCTTGGCGTGCTCGGGCTGGTGATGTGCGAGTACATCTTGTCCTATTCGTCGGTCTCGGCGAGCTTCGCAGCAGAGCCGATCTTCTGGCCGTTCTCGCTGATGTTGATCCTCACGGTCATCGCCGCGCGGATCCTGGCGCCCTACGCGAATCGGCCGCTGTTCATCTGGGTGCTGGTCTTTTCGTTCCTGCAGTTCTGGTTGAATCTGGCGATCTGGCAGGCCGACGTCAGCTACCCGTCGCCAGCCTGGACCTGGGCAGGCGCGCTGGCGGTGTTTGCCTTCATCGCTCGCTGGATCGCCGGCAAGGGCATCGACGGACCAATCGTCAGCCCGCTTAATGTGGCGCTGGTGCTGTTCGTGTTCCTCGACTGGTGGATGGAGTTCGGGCTGCATGAGAGCGGCGTCGGCGTGGACTGGCTGGCCGAGGACCTCTACTGGCCGTGGATCCTGGTCAACACCGGTCTCGCCACGGTATGTGCCGTGGTAGCCATCGCGGTAGAACGACTCCCGAATCGAAACGCCTGAGACCAACATCACCGGGGCACTGAACAGGGAGAAGTTGCGATGAGACTTACGGAACGTGCGTTGTCCTGTTGGAACGACACCGGCTCGCGGACGGTAATCATCGCTGCTGTCCTGGTCTTTCTGCTCGAGACGTTGCTCGAAGTCAGCGGCGCGGGCCCCGAGCTGTCCGCTGGCTGGGCCGCGATGATCATTTCATTGGTGTTCATCTCGCGGGCCCTCACGCTGCGACCATTGCGCGGCGACCTGCTTGAGACGGAGAACCTGACGTTGGTGCTCGGCGTAGGCGGTGTGATGGTCGGGGAAATTCTGATCAGTTTCACCAGCTTGGGGGAGACATTCGCGGCAGAACCGATCTACTGGCCGTTCTCGCTGCTGTTTTGCGGCACTCTGTTGAGTGCTCGCTTGATCGCGCCCTTTGTGATCAATCCGCTCGCCGCCTGGTGGCTGATCTTCGCACTGTTCGCGTTCGGGCTACATGTGGGGATGTGGCACAGTCAAGCAAGTGTCCCCGAGCCAGCCCTCACATGGGGTGCGGCCCTGACGTTCCTGGCCATGCTCAGCCGTTGGATCGTGGGGCGCGGCTTTGGCGGCTCGGTTGCGAGCCCGCTGAACGTCGCACTGGTGTTGTACGTCTTTCTGACCTGGTGGCTCGAGTATGGGGCCAATGCTTCTGGTGTCGGAGCGGATCCGTGGGGTACGCAGGAGATCTACTGGCCGTGGCTTCTCTTCACCGTGGGCATTGCGGCTGGGGCGTGCGTCGCGGCACCGTGGATCACGAGTCGCTTCGCGCCGAGGTCCGGCGACGAGTGAACGGGAGGTCAGTCCGCCGTTGGACGCTCGCTAGCTCTCTCGAGCCCCCGCCGCGACTGCCGCGCGATTCTCGTGGGTCGTGTGCGGGGGAATTGAGCAGCCCCCAGTGACGAAGACCCTGGTGTTCCCGACGCTCGCCGCCTCCGACGCCTGGGCGTGGACTTCGTCAGCGCCGAGTTCGCCCAGTCCGCTGCGGCTGACGCCGCCCATGACCGCCTTGTCGGTTTGGGACCAGACGTCAGCGAGGCTAGCGTTGGTCTCGTCGCGGTCGTCCCAGTTGAAGGCGTGGACCGGGTAGTCAAGGACGTCGGCCAGCATGTTGTTGCTGAAGCAGACGTGGAGAATGTTGAACTCGGCGTCACGGATCGCGTCGAGCACCTGCAGGTCGTAGGGTCGGCCGAACTCGCGGTAGAAATCGGCCGTCGAGTTGGAGTAGCTGGCCCACTGTAGCGGGGCGTAGAACACCCCTGATGCGCCGGCCTTCAGATTGGCGCGGCTGTAGTTGATGATCGTCTCGGTGATGCGCCCGATCGCGCCGTGCACTGCTGCCGGCGCCTCGGCTGCGGCCTGCTTGAATGCCCGCGGGTGACCAAACATCAGCCCGACCACGGACATCGGAGAGAAGACGGTTTGCACCACGTCAACTCCGGCCTTGGTCCGCTCGACCACGAGGCGGGTCGACTCGATGTGCTCGCCGAACACCCCCCGCTCGGCATGGACCGAGACGACGTCATGGAGTTCTTCGAGTTCGCTCAGCGCCGGACTGATCAGTGTCTGATTCGTCTGCTCGACAGGAGGCCGGTAGACCGCTCCCCAAGCCTCGGGGAACATCGACCAGCGCGGATTGATCTTGATGAAGTCCCAGTCGTAGGCCTCGTACTGTTCGCAGGTCGCGCCGACCAGCTCGTCGTTGCTCCATTCGCGCAGGAAGTCGTGGCCCCAGAGGGACGCGGGCGCCCGGTCGACCGGCTCGCCAGATATCGCGGCTCGTACGCGCTCACGCTTGGTCATTTCGGTCATCGGATTGTCCCTTCCAGGGCGCTATCGCCGCCGTCGCCGGATTGCCATTCGACCCTGAACAGCTGGATCGACTCACTGAAGCCGCGGAGCTGATGGACTCCGCGATCCTCGAAGCGGTATCGCCGTCCCTGCAACAGACCGCGGACGAGGTCGGAGACGAGGATTTCTCCGCCTTGCGCCATTGACATGATGCGCGCGGCCTGATTCACCGTGGTGCCGTAGAGGTCGTCGGACTCGGCGATCGGCTCGCCGGCGCTGAGCCCGATCCGAACGTAGACATCGCTGTAGCGCTCGTGGTTGGCCAGTTGACTCTGAATCTGCACGGCTGCCTCGACGCCTGCCGACGCGGCGCCGAACCAGGCCAGGACCCCGTCGCCCATTGTCTTGACCTGAACGCCCTGATGGTCACGAATCGCTGTGTGTGTGAGCTGTTCGATCTCGCGCGTGATGGTGCGTGCCTCGTCGTCGCCGAGTCGATCGACCATCGATGTCGAGCCTTCGATGTCGGTGAACAATACGGTCCTCGTCGCCTGGCCGGAGGTCTGTGACTGCTGATCGATACCGATGAACTCCTCCATGGCCTCGGCCAGCTGATTGATCGTCAGCGCCCCGTTCACAAGCACCGAGGTGTCGTCTCGTCCAACCAGGAGCCGGGCACCGCGGATCCGCCGGGCCCAGTCGCGTCCGAACGACGCATTCGCATCTTCGAAGCCCTCGCCCTCGGGAGGGATCGAAATCAGCGTCGGCACATCTACGCTTCGCAGTTCGTCACGCAGGTTCAGGCTGCGCATCTCCGGAATCAGCCCGAACAGTCGATTCATCGAGGGGTAGTGATGCATCAGTTCCGAGAGGCTTCGCAGTGTGGCTTCGTCCGCGGTCGGCGCGATGATCGTCAACAGTGCGCGTCTCGCCGACTCCTCGTGATACTGCCAGCCCAGCCGAAGGAGGTTGCCGATGGTGCCGTCCATGAGCTCGCTGTATTCATCCTGCGGCGAAGCGGTCGCTGTGTTTGGCAGAATCTGATTGCCAACCATCGGAATCGGCAAGTGCAGCACCATGTGTGTGAAGCGTTCCGGCTCGTTCAACATCGCGATCACGGCGGCGGGCGTGCCGATGTAGTAGCCCATCAACGCGACCCGCGGCGCGCCCAGCTCACTGACGACCGCCGCCAAATCCATTGCTTCGTCGTGAAACGATCCGAAGACGCCGTCCCGCTCGGACAAACCGCAGCCGCGCGGATCGAATCGAATCACACGGAAGGATTGTGACAATCGATCCCAGAGTCCGCCGGGCTCCCAACCGACGTTGAGCGGGAGCATCGGTCCGGTCGAGACGACCAACGGTTTGCCGACGCCGCGTTCGACCCAGGCGATGGCTACATCGTCGTCGGTGAGGGTGTATTGGACCGATGGAGCGCTCATGTTGCGGTCAATCTTGGCTGATCAGATGCCCTGGGTCATGCCGCCGTCGATGACGAACTCGACGCCATTCATGTACTCGGAGTCATCCGAAGCAAGGAACAGAGCGAGCTTCGCAACTTCCACAGCCTCGGCGATCCTTCCGTATGGAATCCTGCGTACGAGTTGTTCGGTGAGACCTTGCTCGATCGCGGGGAGTTGATGCAGCATGGGTGTCTCAATCAAGCCCGGATGAATCGAGTTGACGCGTACCCCAGAGGGCGCGAACTCGCTCATGGCAACCTTGGTCATGCCACGCACTGCCCACTTCGACGCGGAATAGGCCAATGAACCGGCCCCGCCGCGCATTCCTGCGATCGACGAGATGTTAATGATCGATCCTGAGCCAGCCGCACACATGGCCGGCCCCACATGCTTGAGGCCGAGAAAGACGCCAACTTGATTGATATTGATCACCTCCATGTACATCTCGACCGACAGACTGCCGATCGGCGCCTGGCGGTAGATTCCGGCGTTGTTGATCAAGGTGTCAATCTTGCCGTAGTCCTCCAGCACGTCCTGGACCACGGCCGTCCACTCGTCTTCACTGGTTACATCGTGGTGTAGGTAGCGGATGCTGTCGCTGGTCGCCGCGGTCGCCTCACCATCGGAATCGAGCACATCGGTAATCACGACCGTCGCGCCCTCGTCGGCGAACAGTTGCGCTTCAGCGGCTCCCTGACCACGTGCGCCGCCAGTTATCAACGCTGTCTTGCCTTCGAGTCTCCCGGCCATGCAGACACGTCCTTCCACATTTCATCGCTTCGTCGGAGCCTTAGGGTATCGCTTCGATCTTCACCTCTCCCTCCTCACGGGGAGATGCCGAAGGGGGCAGGGATCAACTGGGAGCAAGTGTTCGCGCATGGGGCGCTGCGACGACCGAAGGCTCGTGCTTCGTGTCTTCGATCCTGACAGTCAGAAACCCTGGGTCATGCCGCCGTCGATGATGAACTCGACACCGTTCATGTACTCGGAGTCGTCCGACGCGAGGAACAAGGCCAGGCGCGCAACCTCCTCCGCCCCCGCAAGCCGGCCGTACGGCACACGCCGGATCAACGCTTCTGCTTGACCTCCCTCGATCATCGGGTGGTGCTCCAGCATCGGCGTCTCAATCAGTCCAGGATGGACCGAGTTGACGCGGACGCCGGATGGAGCGAATTCGTTCATCGCCACTTTCGTCATGCCGCGCACCGCCCATTTGCTCGCCGTGTAGGCGACCATGGTCGCCGGACCGCGCATGCCCGCCACCGATGAGATGTTGACGATCGAGCCCGAGCCGGCTGCTGCCATCACCGGTCCGACGTGTTTCAGGCCGAGGAAGACACCGACCTGGTTGACGTCGATCACCTGGCGGTAGTCGGCCAACGAGGTCTCGGCGATCGAGCCGTAGCGGAAAATGCCCGCATTGTTGATCAGCGCGTCAATTCTGCCGTGGTCCTCGAGCACATCCCGCACCACAGCGATCCATTCGTCCTCGTGAGTCACGTCGTGATGCAGATAGCGAACGCTGTCGTGCGAAGATGCCGTCGTTTCGCCGTCCGAGTCCAGCACGTCGGTGATTATGACGGTCGCGCCCTCTTCAGCGAACAGAGTCGCCTCGGCCGCGCCCTGACCTCGCGCGCCCCCGGTGATCAACGCCGTCTTGCCCTCAAGTCGTCCGGCCATGCCAACACACGCTTCCAACACTCAACCAGTCGATGGAGCCACAGGGTAAAGCTTCGATTCCCCGCTCTCTCCCCCTGCGGTGGTCATTCCGGCGGAAGCATCACGTAGGTGCCGTTGCCGTGACCGATGTGCCGGCCTTGTTCGTCGTAGAGGTCGACCGAGCAGTGGCTCAACGTACGTCCACGGCGGATTACTTCGGCCCGCGCGCGGATGATGTCGCCGTCGAGCGCGCGCAACCAGCGGAACTCCGACTGCGCGGTGATCACTCGTTCGCCTTCCGCCTGGATCGTGCCCAGCGCGCCGCCCATCGCCGAATCGGCGACCAACAACCAGACGCCGCCGTGGACGATGCCGTACAGGTTGTGCGTCTTGGCCGATGCAGTCAGTGTGATCTCGCACCAGCCGTCGCCGGCGTCGGTGAAGCGGTAGCCGAGCTCCTGGAACAGCGCGACCGCCTCCATATCACGGAGCGGTGGGTAACGCCTGAATATCTCCTCGGAACTCAGTGGCATGAGCGTGCTTGCGACCTAGTCGCGCCGCATCTCGGCTGCGTGCTCGCTGATGTGTTCGCTCGGGAACGCGAACACGCCACCGACCGTGGTCTCCTGACCGAGTACCAGGCCGCCGTTGCCCCACTCGTCATCGCCGATGCCATCGGCCAGTTGCTGCATCTTGGCGCAGCCCTCGTCGAACAACGCGAGCACAGAATCCGGGGTCCCTCCGCGCGAACGGATGCGGACATACCACAGGCTGGCAAAGTTGATCACCGCCATCAGCGGTGCGGGCGGATTCATGCCTTTGTTCTTACGCAGCCTGGAGAGCGACTGGCCGCCGGCCCCCACTCCGAAGGCGATGTGCCAGCAAAGCTGCCCGTTGTTCCAACCGGTGTTGTTGCTCTGGCGATTCCACTCGTCTTCCGAGAGCCCCAGTACGAGCTCGCGATACTCCGTCCGCGCTTGCTCGAGCGCGGCGCGTGCCTCGTCGGCGTTGGTGATCTCTGACATGGTTGAGTCCTCTTCGTTACCGGCTTCGGGGATCGTGAGCCAAGATCACCACCGACCTCAGCGCAACCGTCGCGCCGGGGGCCTAGTCGCGGCGCATCTCGGCCGCATGATCGCTGACGTGTTGGCGCAGGAATCCGAACGAGTTGCCAACGGTCGTCGGCTCGCCCAGGAACACGCCGCCGTTGCCCCACTCGTCGTCGGCGATGGTATCGATCAACGCGCGTGTCATCGCCAGCCGCTCGTCGAACAGGGCCAGCGCCGAGTCAGGCGTCGCGCCGCGCGAGCGGATGCGCACCATCCACATGCTGAGGGCATTGAGGACCGCCATTAGCGGAGCGGGCGGCTTCATGTCCTTGTTCTGGCGCAGCCGGGACACCCTCAGCGTGCCGCCGCTCGCAGTGAACGCGAGGTGCCAACAGAGCTGGGCATTGGTCCAACCGGCGTTGTCGCTCTTGCGGTCCCATTCCTCGCTGGACAGATCGAGCACGAGCTCGCGGTATGCCTCGCGTGCCTGATCCAACTCGGCGTGCGCCGCTTCGGCGTCCGTGATCTTAGCCATCGTGTCCTGTCCTAGCTACCTGTTCGTTCTCAGATGGCCGCGTACCAGTCGCGGATGGCCGCGCCGATCTCGTGGGGCGAGTCTTCCTGGACGAAGTGGTTACCGGCGACAGTGACTTCAGTCTGGTTGGGCCAACTGCGGCAGAACTCTCGCTGCGCACCGGTCAGGATCGCACCTGGCTCGGCGTTGACGAACAGTTTGGCGATGTGCGCCGAGTCGTCCGAGGCGAGGAAATCGGCATAACTCTGGGCGATTTCGGCGACATCGGCCGGCTCGCCGTCAATCGGAATCTCCCGAGGCCAGGTGAGGGTCGGTCGGCGTGATTCGCCCTCCTCGCGATAGGGCAGCCGGTACACCTCCATCTCCTCCTCGGTCAGACCGCGCAGCACGCTGCCCGGCAGGATCCGTTCGACGAACACGTTCTTCTCCAGCACCATCGACTCACCGGCTTCCGAGCGCATGCCCTGGAAGATCCGCGCTGCGGCTTCAGGCCATTCGTCCCAGGTCACGGGACGGACAATCGCCTCCATGTAGACCAGGCCCTTGACCCGGTCGCGGTGCCGGTTGGCCCAGTGGAAGCCAAGCGCCGAACCCCAGTCGTGGATCACAAACGTCAGGTTGTCGCCCAGGTTCATGCCGTCGATCCAGGCGTCGACCCATGCCGCGTGGTCGACGAACCGGTACGACCCTGATGGAGACGAGCCGGACACGCCCATGCCGATCAGGTCAGGAGCCAGACAACGGCCCGACTCAAACACGTGCGGCATGATGTTGCGCCACAGATAGGACGATGTCGGGTTGCCGTGGAGGAAGATAATCGGGTCACCGTCGGGATCTCCCTCGTCGACATAGGCCATCGTGGTCTCGCCGATGGTCAGTCGCTTGCGGGGGAACGTGTCGTCGGCGGAGATATCGGGCATCGTCACTCCAAAAGGTGCATTGATGGTTGGGGAATCGCTCACAGGCGACGAAAGGATAACAGTGGATGCGGTTAGTCTTCGCTCAGCGAAGCAGTACGAGTGTCGTAGGGAAGGGTCCACGATGGCAGTCACAGGAATGGACCACGTCGCAATCCCGGCTGGCGATCCTGAGGCGCTGATGCGGTTCTATCGCGCTCTAGGATTCAGCATCTTGCACGAGGCCGAGTGGCGCGCGGGCGACTTCCCCGCCTTCGCTGTCGCGTGCGGCGACCAGAAGATCAACGTCCACGACCCGAAGCTCTGGCAGAATCCCGACTTTGACCTGCGCGGCCCGACCGCCGAGCCCGGCTGCGGTGACTTTTGCTTCGTCTGGGACGGCACGCCCGAGTCGGCGTCGGCGGCGATCGAAGCGGCCGGCTGCGAAGTGATCGAGGGTCCCGGTTCGCGTATCGGCGGTCGCGCCACTGGCACGGCCGAAGGAATCAGCGTCTACACCCGCGACCCCGACGGCAACCTGGTGGAACTGATCTCGTACGGAGACTGATGGAGGAGTAGCAGCATGGAGTTCTTCGAAGTCATTCAGAGCGCCCGCGCGATGCGGCGCTACAAGCCTGATCCGATCCCGGAGGACGTGCTGGTCCAGCTCATCGAGGCAGCGCACCTCGGACCGAGCGGCTCGAATCGTCAGGCCCGGCACTGGGTCGTGGTCCGAGATCCCGAGGTCAAGCAGCAGCTCGCCGACCTCAATCGCGCCGGCGTGTCGAGGTATCTGGAGAACAACCGCGAGGCCGCCAACCCGCACGTCGATCAGGGCCGCCGCGAGCGTTTCCTCGCCGCTGTCGAACACCAGATGAACCACATGCACGAGGTTCCGGCGATCGTGATCGCCTGCGCCGACACGGTGGTCAAGCCGACCGATACGTTCGCCGTCGGCTCGGCCGCGGCAACGGAGGTCTGGGGCGCGGTACAGAACCTGCTGCTTGCGGCGCGCGCGCTGGAAGTCGGCAGCGTACCGACCACGCTCGCGTTCTTCGGTGGCGGCCG
The DNA here is from genome assembly GCA_028874365.1 of Chloroflexota bacterium. GTDB lineage: Bacteria > Chloroflexota > Dehalococcoidia > Bin125 > Bin125 > Bin125. Next base: position 56,561 of record JAPPJZ010000009.1, read on the forward strand.
CGAGAAAGCGCAAGAAGTGCTGAATCTACCCGATCACATCCTGCCCATGGTCCTGATCCCGCTCGGCTGGCCGACCGGCAACTTCGGCCCGATCCGCCGTCGTCCGCTGGACGAGGTCCTGCACTGGGATCGCTACGAGCACAAGTCGGATTCGCCGGAGAGGCCAAGGGTATGACGACCGAGACCGCGTCCATTGACCTGCGGATGAGCCCGGATGTGGGGCACTACACGATCGCCAGGTCCTTCGAGGTGACCGCGCGCTCAATCACCGCATTCGCCGGTGGTGTCAACGACTTCAATCCTGTCTACTTCGAGGACGACCGTCCGGGCGGGCTGGTCGCGCATCCCGGCATGGTCTTTAGCTGGCAATGGAACAGCCGCTTTACACCGGACGTTGAGTATCCGCTGGAGCTCGTCCGACGCGGGGTCCACGCCTGGGTCGACGTCCAGTTCGAACGACACGCTCGTGAGGGCGACATCATCACCAGCCAGGGCCAGAGCGTCGCGGTCAAGCAGGTCAAGCCCGGTGTGTTGAGCGCACAGCGCTTCACGTTTCGTGATAGCCAGGGTGACACCGTCGCCATCATGGATACAGGTGGTATCACCCGCGGGGCCGAGCTGGACGGTGAAGACGCCGAACTTGCGGCCGCCCCTCCTCTGCCGCAGTGCTCAACCGACAGCAGCGAGCCGGTATGGTCGACCACATTCCCGATCGACCCGCAAGCGCCGCATGTTTACACGGAGTGCGCAGACATTTGGAATCCGATTCACACCGAGCGCAAGGTCGCCCTGGCCGCGGGCCTGCCCGACATCATCCTGCACGGCTCCGCCAACATCTTGATCGCGCTACGTGAGGTGATCAACCGCGCTCTTGATGGCGACCCGACCCGGGTCAGCCGCTTCGCCGGTCAGTTCCGGGGGATGGTGATTCCCGGGAGGGACGTCACGGTCAACGCTCTCGAGGTCCGCGACGAGGGCGACCGGGAGATCATCTTCTACGAGATGCGCAATCACCGGGGCGAATCGGCGATTACCAACGGCGTCGTCGTCGCTTCGTAACACCGTCACTCAGCGACTGTGTAGCGCTCCAATGCCTCGGGCAGGAACTCGAAGCCCAGACCTGGCGTATTGGGCAGTACCAGCCGGCCGTCGCGGACGTCGGTCTGGCGATCGATCACGTTGCGGAAGTTGTGTACCTGATCGTCGGGGAAAAACTCGACGTAGGTCGCGTTCGGCGAGGACGCCACCAGGTGGCGGTGCAGGTCGTGGAACCAGTGCGGACAGATCGAGACCCCATACGAGGCGGCCGTGCTTGCGATCCGTCGGAACTCGGTGATTCCACCAAGGACGGCGGCGTCGGGCTGGAGAATCATCGCCGCGTCCTGGTCCATCAAGTCCTTGAAGCGCCAGCGGCCGACTTCGATCTCGCCGGTCGCCACCGGTACGCCCGTCCGCTGCGCGAGCTTGGCGTGGAGACCGATGGCGTCGGGTGAGAACGGCTCTTCCATCCAGTAGGGGTTGGACGGCTCATACGCGGCCATGTAACGCAGCGCATCCTCGAGGTTTGACCAGGCGTTGTTGGCGTCGAGCATGATGTGGACGTCGGGCCCGACCGCTTCCCGGGCCGCCTGCATTCTCGACGCCTCCTCGCGCACCGAGAGGCGACCCACCTTGATCTTCACCGCATCGAAGCCCATCTCGACGTAGCCCAGCAACTCCTGCTGCAGACCTTCGTGTCCCTTGCCCTCGAGGTAGTAGCCGCCGGAGGCGTAGGCCGGGACCGTGTCCTCGTAGTAGCCGCCGAGCAGTTTGTAGAGAGGCAGACCCGCCGCCTTGGCATTGTGATCCCAGAGCGCGATGTCCAGCATCGATAATGCGCGGATCGTCGAGCCCGCGCGTCCGTGCAGCAACGACTCCTGGTACATCTCGGCCCAGAGACCCTCGACCCGGAACGGGTCCTGGCCGATCAGCAATGGAGCGAACAGGTTGTCGATGGCCGAGGTGACCAACTGCCCGTTGGAGTTGCCCGCATAGCAGAAGCCGATCCCCGTGTTGCCGTCGTCGCACTCGACTTCGACCACCGGATGGTCTCGGTGGTAGACGGTGCGGTTGGAGAACGAGGTTGGATTGTCGAGCGGAATCCGAAGCATGCGCGCGCGAACCGCGGTGATCCTGGTCATCGAGGTGCTCCTTGAACAAATCGAGGCGGCGCTTCGATGCTATCGCGGCTGGGTGTTCCGCCGTTCAACGAACGTTGCGTAAGCGAGGATCGAGTGTGTCTCGTAACCAGTCGCCCATCAGGTTGCCGGTCAGTGAGACCAACAGGATGGCAATGCCCGGCATCCAGATTGGCCACCAGGCAATCGTCATGAAGTTGCGTCCTTCGGAAATCATCGCGCCCCAGGACGGGGTCCCGGGCGCGACGCCGATGTTGAGGAAGCTGAGCGCAGCTTCGATCAGGATCACGGCGGGCACGTCGAGCGTGGCCATGATCACGATCGTGTTCACGATGTTGGGTAGGACGTGGCGGAAGAGGATGCGCCTGTCGGTGGCGCCGCTGGCCCGTGCGGCGACGACAAACTCTTGCTCGCGCAGCGAGAGCACATCGGCCCGGACCAGTCGGGCGTAGCCGGACCAACTGAAAATGATGATGATGACGATCACGTTGAGCAAGCTGCGGCCAAAGACCACTGAAATCAGCAGGGCGAACAGCAGCGCCGGGAGCGCCAACTGCATGTCCACGAGGCGCATTAGGAGTCGGTCCCACCAGCCGACACGCCAGCCGGCGAGCAGGCCAATCAGGGTCCCGATCAGCGCTGAAGCGGGGATACACGTCACCACGACAAGCAGAGATACGCGAGCGCCATACATGACCCGCGAGAGGATGTCGCGGCCCAGGTTGTCGGTGCCAAGCGGATGCGCCCAGCTGCCGCCCTCCTGAACCACCGGAGGGGTGAGGCGCCGGATCAGGACGATTTCTTCGGGGTCGTATGCCGACAACAGGTCGGCAAAGATTCCGGCGACCAGGAAGACTCCAAGGATGATCAGTGCCGGGCTGAGTAACAGCAGCCGCTGCCATGACACACCGATTCGGAAGCTGCGGAGGATGGTCTCGGCGGCAGGCGCAGCCACCTGGGTCGACATTACCGAGCCCCCGCCCGAATACGGGGATCAATGATCGGATAGGAGATATCGACCAGGATGTTGGCGACGACGATGCTGGTCGAGATGACGAGGATCGCGGCAATGAGAACTGGGAAGTCGCCCACGGTGATCGTGTGCAGCATCAGCCGCCCGATGCCGGGCCAGGCGAAGACCTGTTCGACGATGATCGTGCCTGCGATCAGGTATCCGACTTGAATTCCGAGGATGGTTGCGACCGGTAACAGGGCGTGCCGCAGGGCGTGACGCCAGATGATCGTCGACTCGCGCAGGCCCTTCGCTCGCGCGGTGCGGACGAAATCGGTGTTCATCACGTCGATCATGCCCGAGCGTGTCAGACGCATCGAGACAGCCGAGGACAACAAGCCTAGGGTGATCGTGGGCAAGACGATGTGCTCAACCCCGCCGCTGCCGCCGGTCGGCATGAGATCGAGCTGGACGGAGAAGAAAAAGATCAGCATCAAGCCCAACCAGAAGTTGGGCGTGGCCTGGCCGAGCACGGCCAGCAGCCGTGCCAACCAGTCCGTTGGCGACGCTCGTCTGAGCGCGGCGATGATCCCTAACGGGATGCCCAGGACCATCGAGAAGACCAGCGCCGCGGCGCCAAGCTGTAAGGTCTTCGACGCGCGGCTGCCAACCTCACTCAACGCTGGGCGCGCGCTGATGAAGGAATTGCCCAGGTCCAGCTGCACCGCGTCGATCAGGAAGTTGACGTACTGGATGCCAATCGGCCCGCTGAGACCGAGTTGCTCCTTTAGCAGTTCCTTCTCTTCCGCGGTGGTTTCATCGGTGGTCAGGTACTCGACCGGGTTGCGCGCCAGTCGCGAGACCAGGAACACGATCGAGACGACCAGGAACACGACGAGGATCCCCTGCAGGAGGCGCGAAATGAGGATCGCCGAGATGCTCTGCGCACCCATGTCCGGCCTTCCTGCAGGGGGAGGTCGAGCTTAGGTCACGAGGGGTCGGATGCCCCAGAGACCGCCGTAGTCTCGTGAGTTGCCTTTCATATCCCACTCGAGGGTGTCGGACATCAGGCCGGTGCCGACGGTCTCGAAGAGGAAGAGCCACGACGCGTTGGTGTAGATCAGCTGAGCGAGCTCGTTGAGATACTGCTTTCGCTTCTCCGGGTCGAACTCGGAGCGCTGGGCTTCGACCAGCTCCTGGATGCCGGAGCCCGGGTACTCGGCGACCGACAGCGTGCCGCCTTCGGCCACTTCAGCGTTGATCACCTGGAACGGGTCCGGCGACTGATTGGTGAAGTAGTAGTGGAGGCCGGGCACGTCGCGCTGGGCCATGCGAGCGCGGAAGTCGGGCAGCGGGTCGAGCTGGAGGTTGGTGCGAATCCCCACGACATCGAGGTACTGCTGCACCGAGAGCGCGATCTGGTCGGTCCAGGCGAAGAAGCCGGCCGTGCCGTAAAAGTCAGACTCGAACCCCTCCGGGTATCCGGCGGCGTCCAGGAGCGCGATCGACTTCTCGGGGTCGTACTCCATCGTCAGCGGACCTGATTGCTCAGGCTGCATGCCGCCGAGCTGCCGAGTTCCGATGCCGTAGGCCCGCTGCTCGCGGCCCGTCGCCAGCGTCGTGTAGATGGTCTCGACGTCGACGGCGTGGTTCATCGCCTGGCGCACGCGGATGTCGCGGTAGGCGTTTGAACCGTCCTCGAACATCGGCACCAGGGTGTTGGGGAAGATGGTGTGCGGGCAGCAGCCCGGGTCGAAGAGCACCTCGAATCCCGGCTCGTCGACGAAGTCCTGGACGAGCTCCCACTCGAGCGATGGCGCGACGTCGGCCTCGCCTGCCTGGAGGGCGGCCAGACGGGCGACCGGCTCGGGCCGGACCGATTGGACGACTTCCTTCACCCAGGGCCTGTGGATCCGAGTCAGGTTTTCGTATCCGATCGGGTAGTTGTCGTTACGAATGCTGCGCACTTCGATGTCCGGCTCGAAGTTGACCATCTGGAAGGGTCCGCTGGCCAGACCTTCGCGATTGTAGGCCTCATCGCCGATCTCTTCGATCAGGTGTTTTGGCACCAGCGGCAGCGTGGTACCGACACTGCCCGGCGCGGTGACATCTGTGTTGACGGGAAGCCGCAGGGTCAGATCATCAATGACCTCCGCGTCTCCGTTGACGGCCGAGACGATGTACGCGATGCCCGTTTCGTAGGTCCCGCTGTCGTTGTACGCCGCGTTGCCGGCAGCGCGGTCGATTGAGAATTTCACGTCATCGGCGGTCAGCGGAGTGCCGTCGTGCCAGGCATGCCCAGGATTGACGTGCCAGATTAGGGCGGTGAAATCCTCGATCCACTCGAAACTCCCCACGTGGGGCACGATCTCGCGGGTCACGAGGTCGTACTGCAGGAGTCGGTCGAAGTGGAGCGGACCGTTCCACTTCAGGGTGTAATTGCCCGGCGCCTGGACGTCGAGGCCGCCAACAGCGTTGGGCACGGCGGCGACAACGGTGCGTTCCCAGTCCGTCTCGCCTTCGCGTGACAGGTCAACGGCTTCCTGCTGCTGTTGCTGTTGCTGCTGCATGGCCTGTTGCTCTTGTTGCTCGGCCTGCTGCGCCTGCGCCACCGCTTGCTGCTCTTGCTGCTGTTGTTGCTGCTCAGCGGGTGCGGCTTGCTGTTGCTGCTGTTGTTGCTGTTGCTGAGCTGCCGGTTGGGCCTGCTGCTGCTGCTGCTGCTGAACCTGCGCGACGGCGTCATCGTCGTCGTCATCGTCGCCGCAGCCGACCAGGGCGAGTCCGGCTGCGCCGACTCCGGCGCGTCCCGAGGCGCGCAGGAGCGCACGTCTGCTCATCCGTGATCGGCGCATTCGCTGCCAGTAGTTTCGTTCGGTCATCGGTCCGTCTCTCTAGCTTGTTGCTGGGTCTGTCGTGCGGTGGCAGCGGTCGGGACTCGCTCAATCCAACCTTTCCACTCCAACCTGCCTGCGTGGTGGCGGTTCTCGAACACGCGCCACCTGATTCGCATGCCGCGAATCTCTGGGAGTATGCCAACTACAAAGTGCGATTGCAACGATCAAGGGGTTCCTTCCGGAGACGGAAGGAACCCCTTGATCGCCAGGGTACGAGGTCGAGTAGCGGCCTACGCCGTCTGCGGACCGCGCACGAGCTTGCCCGGCAGCGCACCGGTCAGCTCGTCATCCTCGAGCACAACCTCGCCGGCGCAGATCGTCGCGACGTAGCCAGTTGGACGCTGCATGAAGCGTTTCGCGTTCTCAGGTAGGTCGTAGACCATCTGCGGCGCGTCAGTGTCGAGCCGCTCGAGGTCGATCACGTTGACGTCGGCCCGCTTGCCCTCGACCAGTTCGCCCCGGTCGCGCAATCGGTACAGGTCAGCGTTGGCGCCCGACTGCTTGTGCACGATCGTTTCCAGTGGCACTCGCTCGCCACGTGTTCGGTCGCGGCCCCAATAGGCCAGATTCCAGGAGACCATGTGCGCGTCCGAGACGGCGGCCACGTGCGCGCCCGCGTCGGACAGGCCGTTGCGGGTCAGCGGGTGCATCATCAGCTCGCGCTGATAGTCGAAGTTGCCCTGCGAGTAGCCCTCTAGGTAGACCAGCAGCAGGGTTGAGCCGTCGCCGTTGGTCATCAGGTCGTAGAAGGCCTCGTCGGCAGTCAGACCTTCGCGTTCGGCGTGAGCGGCGACCGAGCGGTCGTATTCGGGCTCGTACACCGGCGGGTCACCCAGCACGTACACCGTCGCTGGAGAGCCGAGCACCAGCTCTAACAGCCCGGGCAGCAGGTTGCCCGGCGTTGTGTCGACCAAGAAGGGGTGGTCCTCGGCGTGATCGGCGTTGTTGCGCACGTCATTCGTCAGATCCCAGTCGCTGGCCAGAATCTGGGCCTTGATCTCGGGATCGCGCATCTTCTCCAGGCGCTCGGCGAGGGGCAGATGCTCGACGAGGTCGCGGTAGGCGAAGTTGAGGGTGTACGGGTGAATCGAGCCTTCGAGATTCATCAGCAGCGTCGTGCCTCGGCCGCGGATCTGGGGGAAGATTCGCACGCCGCGCTCAGTCGCCTCTTCGACGCTCTCCAAGCCTTCCTTCCAGCCGGCTCCATTGGTAACTGAGCCTTCGCCTGACAGATAGGTGATGGTCAGTCCGTGGGTCAGAGCCATGTCCTCGACCCATTCGCGCTCGAACGGACCGACGAGCTGGAAGACGCCGCCACCGCCCTGCTCGATGCCCTCGGCCACGGCTTCAAGCTCCGGATACTGGGCCAGCGTGCCGGGAATCAGCTCGCCTTCCTTGGTCCGGTGAGCGAGGAGGCGGTTGGAGGAGAATCCAACCGCGCCGGCCTCGATACCCTCGCGTACGAGACGGCGCATGTGGGCCAGTTCATCGTCGGAGGGCTGCACGTCGTCGGCGCCGCGCGGGCCCATGACGTAGGTTCGCAGCGCGCAATGGGGGAACTGCGCAGCGATGTCCATCACGCGCGGCTTGTCGTCGATCGCGTCGAGGTACTCGGGGAACGATTCCCATTCCCAGGTGATCCCGGCCGCCATGGCGGTTGCGGGAATGTCCTCGACGGCGTCCATCAGGTCCATCAGCCACTCGCGGTCGTCTTCGCGCACCGGCGCAAAGCCGACACCACAGTTGCCCATGACGACCGTGGTGACGCCGTTGTAGCAGGATGGGGTCATGTACGGGTCCCAGGAGACCTGGGCGTCCATGTGCGTGTGAATGTCGATCCAGCCCGGGGTGACGAGCTTGCCGGAGGCGTCGATCTCGCGACGGCCCTCAGCGACCAGGCCTTCACAGTCGCGAACGACCGCAGAAATGCGATCGCCGTCAATCGCGATGTCGCCAACAAATTCGGGGGCCCCGGTGCCGTCGATGATTCGTCCGTTGCGGATCACGATGTCGTGCATGTGTTATCTCCACGCTCTGGTAGCCGCGCTCGTATCGCGCGATGCGGGCGTATGGTCACTGCCTGAGGATAGAGGCAACCGCTATCGACGGTTCGCGGTGAATCCGGGGCCGCGGCCCTTTTCCCAGACGTGTTCTCGGGCGATGTCTTCGTCGAAGTCGATGCCCCAACCGGGGCTGGTCGGCAGTTCCAGGTGACCGTCGACGATGTTCAGTGGGCCTCCACCGAGGTCGTCTTTCCACGGGACGTCGTCGATGTCGATCTCCATGATGCGGACGTTGGGGACGGTTGCGCAGAGATGCAAGGCGTGCATCGTGGCGAGATGGGAGTAGTAGTTGTGCGGGGCGCAGTTGAGTTCGTAGCTCTCGGCCAGCAGGGCCACGTCGCGGGAGCGGGCGAAGCCCTGCCAGGGGACGTCGATCATCACGTTGTCCATGGATCGGTGGTCGAAGTAGGGTCGGTAGTCGCGAATCGTGTAGAGGTTCTCGCCAGAGGTGATGGGCACCGTGGTCTGGCGGCGCACGTCGGCCAGCGCCTCGGGCTCGTACATGTCGATTTCGACCCACATCATCTCGAGGTGTTCGAGCGCCTGGCAGATCTGTCGGGCGACCAGCGGCGTGCAGTTGAAGTTGAGGTCGAGCGCGATCTGCACGTCGGGACCGGCGCCTTTCTTCAGCGCTCCGATGTACTCGGGAACGTGGCGCAGCAGCGAGGGGACCGCGTTGCGATCGATATTGCCGACGCCGCCCCAGCCGGGCCCGTAGACGCCGGTCGGATCGCCGGGGAAGACGATGTTGGTCTTGAGCGCGTGGAAACCCTTGCCCCTGACCTCTTCGCCCAGCGCCGTGACGTCTTCCATCGTGCGCAGCGGCGGCGCGCCGACGACCCACTCGGAGCCGTTGTCCCAGAGGATCTGGTCGTAGCTTCGTGCGCGTGAGGATCCGCAGTGGGACCAGTAGATCATTTGGCGCTCACGGGTCGGGCCGCCAAACAGGGAGTAGACGGGCACGCCCAGGGCCTTGCCCTTGATGTCCCAGAGCGCCAGCTCGACTCCGGCGATGGCCTTGGCCGCGATCCCGCCCGGTGACTGCCGCGCCAGCCGGTACATGTCCCAGTAGCGGGCCTCGACCGCCAGCGGATCACTGCCGATCAGGATCGGTTCCATATCCGTGATCGCACCCACAATGCCGTAGGGATTGCGGCCGTCGGACATCTCTCCGTAGCCGGTGATGCCATCCGAGGTCCGCACCGCGACAAACTGCCAGGGGCGCCAGCCGGCGTCGACGACGAATGTTTCGATTTCGGTGATCCTCATAGATCGCTCTCCATGGTTGACTCGCGGCTAGTTGCGGCCAGACGAGAAGCCGGGGCCGCGGCCCTTCTCCCAGATTTTCTGGCGCGCCAGGTTCTCGTCCAGATCAACTCCCCAGCCCGGCTTCGTGGGGAGTAGCAGGTGGCCGTCGACGATCTCGATCGGGCCACCGGTGATGTCGTCTTTCCAGGGGACGTCGTCGATGTCGATTTCCATGATGCGTACGTTGGGCACGCTGGCGCAGAGGTGCAGGGCGTGCATCGAAGCGAGGTGCGAATAGTAGTTGTGGGGCGCGACGTTGAGTTCATAGCTCTCGGCCAGCAGAGCTACGTCGCGAGAGCGCGAGAAGCCCTGCCAGCACACGTCGATCATCACGTTGTCCATGGACCGGTGGTGAAGGAAGGGCAGGTAGTCGCGGACCGTGTACAGATTCTCGCCCGAGGTGATGGGCACCGTCGTCTGACTCCGTACGTCGGCCAGCGCCTCCGCGTCGTACATGTCGATTTCGACCCACATCATCTCGAGATGTTCGATCGATTGACAGATCTGTCGTGCGGCCAGCGGCGTGCAGTTGAAGTTGATGTCGAGCGCGATCTGCACGTCGGGACCTGCGCCCGCCTTGAGCGCGCCAATGTACTCGGGAACGTGGCGCAGCACGGCCGGCGTGGTGTTGCTGTCGATGTTCTCGACATCCTGCTGCAGGCCGAAGGTGCGGGTTGGGTTTCCCGGGAAGAGGATGTTGGTCTTGAGCGCGTGGAAGCCCTTCGCTCGGACCTCCGCGCCAAGCGCCACAACGTCGCCCATCGTGCGCACGGGCGGGGCGCCGACGACCCATTCGTCTCCGTTGTGCCAACGAATGCGATCGAAGTTGCGAGCCCGCGAGCTGCCGCAGTGCGACCAGTAGATCAGCTGCCGCTCCCGCGTGGGGCCGCCGAAGAGCGAGTAGACGGGGACGCCCAACGCCTTGCCTTTGATGTCCCAAAGCGCCAGCTCGACGCCGGCGATTGCCTTGGCGACGACGCCACCAGGGGACTGCCTGGCCATGCGGTACATGTCCCAGTAGCGAGCTTCGACGGCGAGCGGATCGCGGCCAATCAGGACGGGTTCGAGATCGTTGATTGTCCCCACGATCCCATAGGGGGTGCGGCCGTCTGAGATTTCCCCGTACCCCGTGATTCCGTCCGATGTCCGAACCGCGACGAACTGCCACGGCCGCCAACCCGCATCGACGACAAACGTTTCAATCTCAGTGATCTTCATTGTCTGCTCCAACCGTCCCGTGCCTCAGCCGCAGGCTAGGGCCTGGCAGAATGGCTCCGATGATCCCACGAAGCGCCGGTCCGCTCACCGCCACGCCGGTGAAGACGCGATGTTCGCACTAGCCTGAGCTCCCCGACCACGAGGAGACCCCCATGCCTGATGCACTCTGGACACGCACCGCCGTGGAACTCGCCGCGCTGATTCGCGACCGCGAAGTCTCCAGCCGCGAAGTGGTCCAGGCCCACCTCGACCGCATCGCTGAGGTCAACGGCCAGGTCAACGCGGTCACCCTGGTGCTCGAAGAGACGGCGCTGGCGGGCGCCGACGCCGCCGACCGCAGCGAGAACTCCGGTCCGCTGCACGGCGTCCCCTTCACCATCAAGGAGAACATCGACTGCGTTGGCTCGCCCACCACCTCAGGCATTCCGGCCCTGGCCGACGCCCTGCCGCCGAGCGATGCGCCGGTCGTCGAACGGATGAAGCGCGCCGGCGCGATTCCCCTCGCACGCACAAACCTGCCCGAGCTCGGTGGTCGCCTCGATACCGACAACCCGCTCCGCGGCCGCACCTTCAACCCCTGGAACCCTGCCCTCACACCGGGCGGCTCGAGCGGCGGCGAGGCTGCAGCGTTGGCTACCGGCATGTCGCCGATCGGCTTGGGCAACGACATTCTCGGCTCCCTGCGCAATCCCGCCTACTGCTGCGGCATCACCTCGCTCAAGCCCTCCGCCGGTCGCATCCCCTGCGTGCTCTCCATGGGGGTCGACGCCGGGATGGCCGTGCAGGCGATGCTGGTTGAGGGCCCCATGGCGCGCTCCGTCGCCGATCTCCGCCTCGGCCTCTCCGTGCTCGCCGGCCGCGACGTTCGCGACCCGCGTTCCGTCGACGCCCCGCTCGAAGGCCCCGTACCGGCGCCACGAAGGGCCGCGCTGATCACCAATATCCCGGGATTCGAACTCCCGGCCGCGACGGTCGCCGAGATTCGCCGTGCCGGTGAGGTGCTCATCGCCGACGGTTGGAGCGTGGAGGAAGTCCAGGCGCCCGAGTTGGACCGCGTCAATCAGATCTGGTCCTACGTCATGGCCGCCGACATGGACGAACAAGCGCTCCAGGAACAGGAGGCTTTGGTCACCCCGCAGCTCGCTGCCCTCCATCGACAGATCAGCGAGCGCACCGCCTCCGCGCCGCTGGCCAACTCTGTCGTGCACGCAGAGCGTTCGCGTCTGAGCCGCGTGTGGTCTGAGTTCTTCGGCGCGTACCCAGTCGCCGTCGGGCCCACGTGGACCTGCTTGCCGTGGCCGATCGACTCGGATCTGGATCCCGAAACCGGCATGGACCTGACGCTCGGCACCGCGCACTTCATCAGCCCGGCCAACGTGCTGGGCCTACCCTCCGTCGCGCTGGCCACCGGCGTCGCGGACGGTCTGCCAACCGGCGTGCAGGTTTACGCCGACCGCTGGCGCGAAGACCTCTGCCTCGCCGCCGCCGAACAGATCGAGACGGCAAGTCCGATGCCGACACCGATCGACCCGGTGCCCCTGGCGGACTGACGGGCCGGGCGGAGTCGATGACGAACGTCTCGACCCCCGCAATCTCCATTCGAATCTCCACTCGGTCGAAGCCTCTGCCGCAGGCGAGGCCGAGCCGTTCAGTTGCTAGATTTGTCACGGAGGCTGTTGTGTGAACGATCAATCGGAGATGCTCTCTCCCTACCGAGTGCTTGATCTGACGAACGAGCGCGGGCATTTCGCCGGGAAGCTGCTCGCCGACCTCGGCGCCGATGTGATCAAGGTTGAGCCGCCTCACGGCGATCCGTCTCGAAAGCGAGCCCCCTTTGTCGACGACATTCCGGGCCCGGACCGCGGTCTCCGCTGGCTCGCCTGGAACACCAACAAGCGCAGCGTCACGATCGATCTGTCCGACTCGGCGGGACAACGCCTGTTTCTCCAGTTGGCGCAATCGGCTGATTTCGTTGTGGAGTCGTTCGCGCCGGGACGCATGGACGAACTCGGTCTCGGCTATGACGTCCTTAGTAGGGCCAATCCCGGGCTGATCCTCGTTTCGATCTCACCCTTCGGTCAGACCGGGCCATATCGCGACTATCAGGCGACGGACATCGTCGCCTGGGCGATGAGCGGCAACATGTCCATCACGGGCGAATCGTCGCGGCCTCCTTCGCATATCAGCGACGACTGCCAGTCGTTCCTTCACGCGGGAGGAGATGCGGTGATTGGCGCATTGATTGCGTTGATCCAACGCGCCCGAACCGGACGCGGTCAGCACGTCGATCTCTCGATCCAGGAAGCAACCGCACGAGGTCTGTACCAGATCAGCGGCAGCTGGGACATGACCGGACGCAATCTCGGTCGGGACGAGCGCCCCACTGTCGGCGGAGCCGACTTGCCCTGGACGTGGCGATGCCGCGATGGCTATGTGATCTGGCTGTGCGCCGCAGGACCGGGTGCCAGTCAGCGATTGAGCGGGCTGTTCGCGTGGCTTGATGAGATTGGCGAGGGACGCGAACTGCAATCGATCGACTGGGACCATCTGCCGCTCGACGAAATGTCGGCGACTGACTGGGAACCCCTCGGCCGGCTGTTTGCCGAACTGTTCATCAATCGAACCAAACACGAGCTCTACGAGGCAGCAACGCGACACAACTTTCTGCTCTACCCGTCTGCGACATCTGCCGACACGCTCGCCAACGCCCAGCTGCAGTCCCGAGAATTCTGGCGTGACGTCCATCATCCCGAAATAGGACGCACGGTCCGCTTTCCCGGCGCAATAGCCAAGTGTGATCGTCCGGTGCCGCCACAGACCCATCCTGCGCCGGCCCTCGGTCAACACAACGACGAGGTATTCGCCGAACTAGCGAACACGCCCTCGCCGTCCAACGGCATCGTCCTCGGCTCGTCGGACGTCAAGCCGCTGGCCGGCATCAAGATCGCCGACTTCGGCTGGTTCATGGTCGGCCCGCTGACGATCAAGGCGTTCTCCGACTTCGGCGCTGATGTGATTCACGTCGAAAGCACCGCCCGACTCGACGCGCTGCGAATCGTTGGACCCTTCAAAGACGATGTGCCCGATCCGGAACGCTGTGGGGAGTATGCCCAGGTCCGCACCGGTGGTAGAACGATCAACGTCAACTTGGGGACCGAGGAAGGGAAGGAGATCGCCCGCCGACTTGTCAGATGGGCCGACATCGTCTTCGATAACTTCTCCGCCGGTGCCATGGATCGGATGGGCTTGGGCCGCGAGGCCCTGCGAAAGCTGAACCCAGACGTGATCGTGCTCAGTAGCAGCGGACAGGGCCAGGACGGCCCGCACGCTCACGGCAAGGGCGGCGGCGGACACTACGCCGCGCTCGCGGGATTCAATGAACTGACCGGATGGCCCGAGGGAGAACCCGGCTACCTCAGCGCTTACACCGACTTCATCGCCCCGCGTTTCAACATCCCGCTGCTAATGTCCGCGCTCGATCATCGACGTCGCACCGGCGAAGGGCAGTGTTTTGATGTCTCGCAGTATGAGGCCGCGGTCCACTGGCTCACGCCTTCCATCCTCGAGTACACGATCAATCATCGGGTCCCGAATCGGAACAGCAACCGGCAGCCCGACGCTGCACCGCACGGAGCCTATCGCTGCGCCGACGACCGCTGGTGCGTGATTGCGGTCACGGACGACGACGAGTGGCAATCGCTCGGCAGCGCGATGGAAGCGCCCGCGCTCGCCGATGATCCGCGTTTCGCTTCGCTCCAGGGACGCAAAACGAATGAAGACGAACTGGATCGGATTGTCGAGGAATGGACCAGTCAGCGAGACGCCTACGAGGTCATGGATCTGCTCCAGCGCCTCGGTGTCCCTGCCGGCGTGGTACAGACCGGCGAGGACCTGCTTGAGCACGACCCCCAGCTTCGCCACCGCAACTTCTATCAAGCCCTCGATCACCCAGTCATGGGCACCTATCGGGCGCCTCAGGCGTCGTTCCGGCTGTCAGATGCTCCGTGCGAACTACAGCGAGTACGGCTCTTCGGGGAGGACACCTACGAGGTGCTGAGCGAAGTGCTCGACTATAGCGACGCGGAGATCGAGCGATTCGCCCTGGCGGAAGCGCTCAAGTAGCGCTGACGCCGGATGAGTCGACCGCTAGCCTCGCCCAAACAGCGATCTGCAAGGGACCGTTCCGTGAAAATCACCAAGATCAGCGCCATCCCCGCCTCACCGGGTACCACTGCCCATCCGATGTTCAACTTTCCGCCTTGGAACTACGTCTTCGTCAAGGTCGAGACAGACGAGGGCATTGTCGGCTGGGGCGATGCGACCTGTGGGCCGACGGCGGTGGCCTCGTTGGTCGAGGAATACGGCGGCATGATTGTCGGCGAGGATCCTTTCCGCATCGAAGAGTTGTGGCAGACGATTCACCATCGCTACTTCACGCGCGGCGGTCCAATCCAGAACAGCGCCCAGGCCGGGATCGAGATGGCACTCTACGACATCAAGGGCAAGGCCCTGGGCGTGCCGGTCTACGAGCTACTGGGTGGCAAGATGCGCGACCTGATCTGGACCTATGGCCGCTGGGATGGTCCGTCGCCTGAGAGCGCGGCCGAGTTCGCCCTGAGTCAACTCGAGCGCGGCTTCACTGCGCTCAAAGGCGATCCGTTCGACCATCGCGGCCTGTTCATTTCCTACGAGGCCGAGAAGAAGGCGATCGACACACTCGCCGCTGTACGCGATGCGGTCGGCTTCGAGGTCGAGTTGCTAGTCGAGGTGCACGGCCGGTTGACGCCGGCCGAGGCGATCAGGATTGGCAACGAGATGGAGCAATATCGGCCCTTTGTGTACGAGGAGCCGGTGCCGTTCGAGAACATCGACGCGATGGAGCAGGTGGCGCGGGGAACCAACATCCCGATCGCGACCGGCGAGCGCATCTACAGCCCGTTCACCTATTTCGACCTGCTGCAGCGGCAGATCGTGGCGATGATCCAGCCGGACATGATCCAGACGGGCGGGATCGGACAGATGAAGCGCATCGCGGCATTGGCCGAGGCGCAGTACGTGGGCGTCCAGCCGCATGCGATCCATGGACCGATGGAGGTGCTGGCCGCGCTGCACGTCGATGCTTCAATCCCGAACTTCAAGATCCACGAGGGCGGGATGCGCCCCTGGTTCCAGGACGCCTGCATCGGCGAACTGCCGACTCACAAGGACGGTTTCTACTCGGTGCCCGAGGCGCCGGGTCTGGGCGCGGCGATCGACGAGGACTGGCTGGCGGCGCATCCGCCGCATCCGGAGCCGGGCTGGGCGCCTCTGCTGGGCACGATGCCGTCCAAGCAGTTCAGCAAAGTCGCGTCGCCCTGAATCGTTGAATTTCATTCGGCGAATCGCCATAATGCGCGCATGCGAATGGCCGTGCCCTATCAGGTGCTCGGCTCGGACGGAAGGTACCTCCCATGGCAGAGCGAAACTACTGGACCCGAATGCAGCGACACCAGATGTCGCGGCGTGGCCTGTTGAAGGCGAGCGCTCGCGCCGGCGTTGGCGCGGCGGGGCTGGCGCTGGTCGGCTGCGGCGATGACGACGACGACGATGGGCAGCAGGCCGCTGCCCAGGTCCAGCAGCAGCAGGATCAGGTCGAGCAGCAGGCCGAGCAGCAGGCGATGCAGCAGCAGCAACAAGCTGCGACGGCCCAAGAGCAGCAGGAACAGCAGGAGGCCGTCGCGCAGGCGCAGGCACAGCAAGCTGGCGGACCAAAGTACGGTGGCATGGTCCAGATCTGGGGAGAAGATGGCGGTCTGTTTGACCCAGCCGTGACGATCCATGGTGGCACTGACGCCTCGATCTTCCAGTGCTTCGATTTCATCAACTACATGGATGCGGGCAACGAGATTACCGACGCGATGGCCGAATTGCCGGAGATCGTTGACGAACTCAACTTCATCTACCAGATCAAGCCCGACGTCTATTGGCAGGACCTGCCGCCGCTGAACGGCCGTCAGTTCACTGCGGACGACGCGGTGTTCGGCTACGAGCGGTTTGGCCAGGACAACCCGGAGTTCGTCTACAAGGACCGCTATGTGCTGGTCGATAGTTTCACGGCGGTCGACGAGTTGACGATGCACGTCACGGCCTCTGAGCCGTTCGCGCCACTGTTGGTCGCGATGTCCGAAACCGGCGCGCTGATGGTCGCGCGCGACATCGTTGACCAGTTCGGCGATGCCGAAGTCTCTAGCAATCCCGATCTCGTCGTCGGCACTGGCTCGATGATGCTGGACTCGCGTGAGCCCGATGTCGAGACCGTGCTCAAACGCAACCCCAACTACTATCGCCCCGCCCATGACGGCGGCAAACTGCCCTACTTCGACGGATACAACATCATCTGGGGTCTCGACGACGCGAATAGGATCGCGCAGTACATCGCCGGCAACCTCGACTTCCACCACCTGCAGTGGTACGGCGAGCTGAGAGACATCGAAACGATCCGCGCCGAAGCGGGTGAAGACTCGATCGTCGCGGTACCCAACCCCGTCGCCTTCGGTCTGGCGACCCACATTCATGTCAACCGTGAGCCCTACACCGACCCCCGGGTCCGCCTGGCGCTCCACCATGCGGTCAACCGGCCGGCGATTATCGCCACCACCCTGGGCGCCGGCACCATCGGCGGTCCGGTCGCCGAGACGATCGCTCCCTACGGCTGGGGCATCGACGAACTGTCGCAGTGGCCGGGCTACCGCTCGGATGCCGAACGCGAAGAAGACCTGGCTGAGGGCCGCAAGCTGCTCGAAGCAAGCGGCTACGATCCGTCGACGGTTCCCCCGATGGAGGTCTGGGACTGGGCCTCCGACCAGGGCCAGGTACTGCAGCAGAACTTCCGCGAGATCGGCTACGAGGTTGAGATCCTGGAGCAAACGACCAACGACTGCCTGGCCGCCCGCCAGAACCACGAGTTCTCGATGATCACCCTCGGCCAGCAGGCCGCCGCCGACCCGGACCTGCTCTACAACGACCTCCACACCGGGGCCGGGCAGAACTATGGCGAGTTCTCCGATCCAGAGATCGACGAAATGCTCGTCAAGGGCCGCACCACGTTCGGCACCGAGAACCGCAAGGCAATTTACGACGAGATCCAGACCAAATTGCTCGAAGAGCACGCGCCGCGTCTGTGGTGGCACTGGAGCTTGCCGACTGTCGGTCACCGCCCCTGGCTTCAAGGGTTCCGGGCCACGCCCGGTATTACGCCAACCAATCAAGTCATGAACGAGTGCTGGTTCGACGAGACTCGGACGATCTAGGTAGCGACTTCCGAGGCGCGTTGAAAGCCTGACCGCGGATCGGCATACTACGCGCACTTGTTGCGAGGGCCCCGCCCCTATTCAGGGGCGGAGCCTTTGGGAAAGAGGGACCTATGTCTGAGCGGAACTACTGGACCCGGATGCGCCGAAACCGGATGTCGCGGCGCGGATTGTTGAAGGCGAGCGCCCGCGCCGGCGTCGGCGCGGCGGGGCTGGCGCTCGTTGGTTGTGGCGACGATGACGACGACGCTCAGCCTGCCGCGGCCGAAGTGCAACAGCAGCAGCAACAAGAGCAACAGGCAGCCCAAGTCGAGCAGCAGGCTGAGCAACAGGCCATGCAGCAGCAGGCCCAAACTCAGACTGCGGAAGAGCAGCAGGCCCAGCAGCAAGCTGTCGCTCAGGCGCAGGCCCAGGCGGCCGACGGACCCAAACAAGGCGGCATCGTCAGGATCGTGATGTCCGACGGCGGTATCTTCGACCCGGCGATCGTCATCCACGGCGGGACCTACGCCGGCGTCCATCAGATCTACGACTGGATCAACTATCTCGATGAGGGCTTTGTCATCACCTCCGGCATGGCAGAGCTTCCGGAGGTTGTGGACGAGCTGAACTTCATCTACTCGATCAAACCGAACGTCTATTGGCACGACAAGCCGCCCCTGGACGGACGCCAGTTCACTGCCGAAGATGCGGTCTTCGGTCTCGAGCGCTTCGGTTTCGACAACCCAGAGTTCGTGTTCAAGGACCGGTTCTCGATCGTCGAGAAGTTTGAAGCGACCGACCAACTGACGATGCACGTAGAAGCGGGTCAGGTCTTTTCGCCGATTCTGACGGCAATCGCCGAAGACAACATGCTGATGGTTTCCCGGGACGCAGTCGAGGCCTTTGGCGACGAGGGGCTGTCGACGGACTTCGAGGCGCAGATTGGCACCGGCGCATTCATGGGGCTCTCACGAGAGCCGGAGGTCGAACTCCGGCTGGAACGGCATCCCAACTACTACAAGGAGGGGCAACCGTACTTTGACGGTTACAAGGGCATTGCCCTGCCGGATGACGCGCTGCGCACGGCCGCCTTCGCCGACGGCCAGACCGATTTCCTCACGTACCAGTGGACCGGTTCGCAAACGAATCTCGAAGAGGCGCGTTCGGTGCTCGGTGAGGACGAAGTGGTTGGCGTCCAGAATCCGGTCACGTTTGGCATGGCCACGCACATCCACTGCGAAGTCGAGCCGTACACCGACCCACGTGTACGCACGGCTGTCCACCTGGCTGCCGACCGCGAACAACTCATCGCGCTTTCGCAGGGTTCGTTGGTGATTGGCGGACCGATCGCCGTGGCGATCCAGCCGTACGGCCGAACTGAAGATGAGCTGCGCCAGTTGCCCGGCTACCGTTCGGGCGATTTGCGCCAGGAAGACCTAGCCGAATCACGCAGAATGCTCGAGGCGGCCGGCGTCGATCTCGACGGCTTTCCGCCGATGGACATCTGGGCGCCCAACGCGTCCGACTACGCCCAGGTGCTACAGCAGAACCTCGCCGAGGTCGGGATCAACATCGGAATCAACGAGCTAACGACGACCGACGCGCTCGCTGCCCGTCAGAACCGTGAGTTCACCATGATCATGCTCGGCCAGCAAGGCGCGTCCGACCCGGATCTGCTGTACAACGACCTGCATACCACGGGCGGTCAGAACTACGGCAATTTCTCCAACCCCGAGTTCGACGCCCTGGTTGAGAAGGGCCGCTCACTCTTCGATGTCGAAGAGCGCAAAGAGGTATACGACGAAGCGCAGGATCGGTTGCTCAACGAGTGGAACCCACGTCTCTACTGGTCCTGGAGCAACGCGGTCGTCGCCTTCCGCCCCTACTTGAGAGGATTCCGCCCGACGCCTGGTCCAACCGCTTCCAACGCCATTCTCTGGGGCATGTGGTTCGATCAGATCCCAGAGGGTGCCCAGGCGTTCTAACTTTCCGCCAGATCGCCAGTGTTTGGCGAGCCTGAGCCTGGCCGAGACCAGGGTCATGGCAGGTAGAATCCGCGTCCGGACGAACAGCGAGCGATGCGCAACTACATCTTTCGTCGCCTGATGCTCCTGCCGATCACGGTAATCCTGCTGTCGATCTTCGTCTTCGGCTTGATTCGGCTGGTGCCGGGATCAGTCATTGACGCGCGCCTGGCGGCTGGTTTCCCCGGCACCGCCAACGCGGATGATCGCGCCAAGCTGGAAGCGCACTTCGGCCTCGACAAACCGGTCCACGAGCAATACGTCACCTGGATCGGACAGGTGTTTAGCGGCGACTTCGGAACCTCGTGGTTGACCAAGGAAGACATCCTCGACAACTTCCGCCGGCGGATGCCGGTGACGGTTGAGCTACTCGTTCTGACTTTGCTCATCTACATCCCGCTCGGTATTGGAACGGGGGTGTGGTCGGCGGTACGCCAAAACCGGACGGATGACTACAGTATTCGCTTCGTTACGATTCTCTTCCTCGCGATTCCCAATTTCTGGCTAGCCACGCTGGTGATCGTTGTTCCGCTCGTGCTCTGGGGGTATGCGCCTCCGGTTCCCTATGTCCAGCTCTGGGAGGAACCGGACACAAACTTAGTGCAGATGATTGTGCCCGCCGCGATTGCGGCGTTGGCGGGTGCGGCCGTGCTTGGCCGCGTCGCGCGCTCCGAGATGCTTGAGGTCTTGCGCCAGGACTATGTGCGCACCGCCTATGCGAAGGGCTTGTCCGGCTATGTCGTGGTCCTGCGGCACGCCTTGCGCAACGCGATGATTCCACTGATCACCCTGATCGGCCTGGTCTTCGCCAACGGCGTCGCCGGAGCGGTGATCGTGGAGCAGATCTTCGCCATCCCAGGCATGGGGCGTTATCTGGTGCAATCGCTGCTCAACAACGACCTGCCCGTAGTCCAGGTCTGGATGTTGATCTTCGGAGCGGCGTTCATCATGGTCAACCTCCTCGTTGACCTGAGCTACGGCATGTTTGATCCAAGGATTCGGTTCCAGTGAGCACCGCAGAGCCTGGCTCGGTTGTCTTTGACGTATACGGGATTCCCGAGAAACCCCCATTGGGCGTCCGCGCGCGCCGGCTCCTGCGCCAACATCCACTCGGCGCATTCGGGTTCCTGATCGTCCTGATCGTGATTTTCCTCGCCGCCGTTGGACCGCTCATCGCCGGTGATGCCGAGTCCATTTCCGCCGATATCCTGGTCGGCCCCAGCGGAGAGCACTGGTTCGGCACTGATCGGCTCGGACGGGATTATCTGGCACGGGTGATCGCCGGTGCCAGGCTTTCGATGTCGCTGGCCCTGGGCGCCATGGCGATTGGCGTTGGCGCTGCCCTGGTTCTGGGCATGGTCTCGGCCTACGCGAAGGGCGCGGTCGACCTGTTCTTGCAGCGGATCATCGACATGCTGCTCGCCTTCCCGGGGCTGGTACTGCTGCTCCTGTTGTCTCAGGTCATTGGGCGCGGCTGGCAATCCGTGGCGCTGGGCATGGGAATTCTCTTCGCGGTGAGCATGGTCCGTATCGTGCGCGCCAGCACCCTCGCCACTCTGGCTGAGCAGTATGTCGAAGCCGCTCAGTTGATTGGCGCGTCGCCGTACCGCATCCTCTGGCGGCACGTGCTGCCCAACATGGGACCGCCGCTCCTGATCTATGTGACCGCCATCCTCGGCGGCGCGATTCTGTTCGAGGGTGCGCTGTCATTCCTCGGTCTCGGCGTCCCACCGCCAGATCCGTCCTGGGGGCGCATGCTGACCGAGGCCCGCACCAACTGGAAGCACCCGCACCTGAGCATCTTCCCCGGTGTCGCCATGACGATCGCTGTGCTCGGTTTCAACCTGGTTGGCGACTCGGTCCGCGATATCTTCGATCCACGTCTGCGCGGCGCCTAGGTCAGTTCTTCCGCGATCGCGCCGTTCTGGATCAGTTTCTCGATGGCTGCATCGTCGTAGCCAAGCTCGCCCATCACATCGCGCAGATGCTCGCCGAACGCAGGGGTGTGTTCAGCCGCTCGGTACCCGTCTCGGCTGAACTTGAGCGGGGCCTGTGGCATCAGCACGGGACCAACGGCCGGGTGGTCGAAGCTGTGTACGTAGTCGTTGGCGCGCGCATGCTCGCTGAGCAGCGCCTCTTCCAGCGAACTCAGCAGTGCGCAGGGCACGCCCGCGGCTTGCATTCGTTCACGCAGTGCTTCGCCGTCGTGCTGCAACGCGATCTCGCGGATCCGCTGTCGGAGCGAAGCGAAGTGTTCGCGAGGGTCGTCGGGCATCTCCCAGTCCGGGTCGTGCGCGCTCGGGTCTTCGATTCCAATGACTTCCAGCAGTCGTTTGAAGGCCAACTGTCCAGCGCCAAGCGTGATCCAGCGTCCGTCGCGTGTCTCGTACAAGCCGCCGACGATCAGCGCCGTCTGTTCGCGTCGTCTCTGTGAGGCGAGCTTCGGATGTGGACGTTCGCTCTCCATCCAGCTGGCGAACTCCCGCTTCCACCCGTCGACAGCGTCGAACAGGTTGGCCGTCGCCGTCTGCAGCGACAGCCCTGCCTGATACAGCGACGTGCGGACATGCTGCCCTTTGCCCGTGAACTGGCGCCGATACAGCGCGCCGGCAATGCCAAAGGAGAGCAGCGTGCCGGCATGGAAATCACATAGGTAGGCGTCGAGCACGCGCGGCTCATCGCCGTCGAAGTTGGCGGTGGACATCGCAAGACCTGATGCGGCGGCAGCCTGGAAGTCGGCACCGAGGTGCATCCCGTAGGGACCTTCTTCGCCCATGGCGGCGATCTCGGCCACGATGATCCGTTCGTTCTCGGCGCTGAGCGATTCATAGTCGAGGCCCAGACGTTGCAGGGCGCCCGGCCGCATGTTGGAGATGATGACGTCGCTGCGCACCGCGAGGTCATGGACGATCGCGAGGCCGTCAGGATGGCGAAGGTTGATGGGTACTCCGCGCTTGCCTCGCGCTTTGATGATGTAGTGCCGACCCTCGCCACGGACAATTGTGCTGTTCCATCGGGTGGCGTCGCCTGTCGTCGGTTCGATCTTGATCACGTCGGCGCCACCGTGAGCGAGCAGCTCGCCAGCATACGGCCCGGCGACGAACAGCCCGAATTCGAGCACCCGCACGCCGGCGAAAATGCCGTCCGATCCATCGTCCATGGCCGCCCTCTTCGACAACTCCCGTCGCAGGTCCGGGTGCTACGCGAAGCCTACCGCTGTGACCGCTCAACGCATCAACCGGGGCTGATCCCTCACTATCTTGAGTGGCGAGCGTCAACGTAGGTTGCAGACCAGGGAATGTCGATGAGTCAGCAAGAAGAATTCGGTGGCGTGATCGGACGGACGTTCCGTGAGTCGGAGCCGTGGTGGCCGGCGCTGCCGACGGCGCCACAGGACCGGCCCAACGTGGTCATCATCCTGTTTGACGACACCGGCTTCTCGCATCTGGGTTGTTACGGCTCGACGATCGCGACGCCGAACATCGACCGGCTGGCGGCCAATGGCCTGCGTTTCACCAACTTCCACGTCACCGCACTCTGTTCTCCGACGCGGGCCTCGCTGCTGACGGGACGCAATCACCACGCGGTCGGGATGCGTTCGATCGCGAGCTACGACCCGGGCTACCCGAACATGCGCGGTGCGGTTAGCCGCAACGCCGCGACGATGGCCGAGATGCTACGCAACGAGAACTACGCCACCTTCGCGGTGGGCAAGTGGCATCTGAATCCGTCCGAGACCTGCTCTCAGGCCGGACCCTTCCACGACTGGCCGCTGCAGCGCGGATTCGATCGCTACTACGGTTTCCTCTCGGGCGAGACCGACCAGTTCTATCCCGATCTCTGCTACGACAACCACCTGATCGATCCTCCGCGGACTCCGGAAGAGGGCTACCACTTCACCGAGGACATCGTCGACCAGGCGACCGGATTCCTGCGCGATCATCAGTCGGTCTATCCGGGTCAGCCGTTCTTTCTCTACTTCGCGCTGGGCGCGACGCACTCGCCGCACCAGGCGCCGGCCGAGTACATCGAGCGCTACCGGGATCAGTTCGACCAGGGCTGGGACGAGGTGCGCAAGGAGTGGTTCGCGCGACAGCTGGAGCTGGGCGTGATTCCTGAGGGGACTGAGCTCGCGCCGCGCAATGCCGGAGTCAAGCCCTGGGACGATTTCTCGCCCAACATGAAGCGCTTTCTCGCCGCGTTCCAGGAGGCCTTTGCCGGTTTCCTAACGCACACCGACGAACACATTGGCCGTCTGATCTCGTATCTCGACGACTCGGGCCAGCTCGACAACACGATCCTCATGCTGATGGCCGACAACGGCGCCAGCCAGGAGGGCGGACCGCAGGGAGTCTCCGACACGGCGCGCTACGGTCAGCCGTTGCTCGACGATGTCGACGAGGCGCAGTCGCGGCTGCACGAGATCGGCGGTCCGCGCAGCTCGCCCAATTATCCCTGGGGCTGGGCCCAGGCTGGCAACACGCCGCTCAAGTGGTACAAGCAGAACACGCACGGCGGCGGCGTTCGGGTCCCGCTGATCGTCCACTGGCCCGACCGGATCAAAGACACCGGGAGCTTCCGCCGCCAGTTCCATCACGTCAGCGACGTGCTGCCCACGGTGCTCGAGTCCGTCCAGGCGACCGCGCCGGAGGAATACGCCGGACATCGTCAGATGCCGGTCAGCGGCACTAGCTTCGCCTACGCCTTCGACGACCCCAACGCCGACACGGTCAAGGAGGCGCAGTACTTCGAGATGCTGGGCCACCGCGGCATCTGGGTCGACGGCTGGAAGGCCGTCACGCGACACCAAAAGAACGATCCTTGGGGCGACGACGAGTGGGAGTTGTACCACGTCGCCGAGGACTTCTCCGAGTCCAACAACCTGGCCGCCGAGAATCCTGAGAAGCTGCGGGAACTGATCGATCGTTGGTGGGTCGAAGCCGGCCGCTACGGAGTCCTGCCGCTCGACGATCGCAGCTTCCAGCTCGGCGGGCCGACGCAGCGACCGGGCGGTCCGCACAACGGGCTCAAGTACCGCTACACGCCGCCGGTCTCGCATCTACCCGGAGAGATCGCGCCGGCGATCGGCATGGGTTCGTGGACGCTTGAGGCGGACATCGAGCGTGACGGACTCGGAGATGGG
This sequence comes from Chloroflexota bacterium, assembly GCA_028874365.1. Taxonomy (GTDB): domain Bacteria; phylum Chloroflexota; class Dehalococcoidia; order Bin125; family Bin125; genus Bin125. The sequence goes on from JAPPJZ010000009.1 coordinate 81,611, forward strand.
GTGATCTTCGCCCGTGGATCGGTCATGGGCGGGATCAGCTTCTATATCAAGGACAACCGCCTGCGAGTCGACTACAACGCCTTCACCGAGGTCACGCAGATTGCGTCGGAGATCGAGGTGCCCGACGGTCGCTGCACGATTGGCATGAGCATGGACGGCGAAGCGCCCTCGGCGCCGGGGCACGTCACGATCCGTCTCAATGGAGAGCGAGTCGCAGAGGGTGATATCCCGTTCCTCGTACGGGGTGGATTCGGCGGTCGAGGCGGCGCGGATATTGGTTCCGACCGCAAGTCGCCGGTGACCGCCTCCTACGAAGCGCCGTTCGAGTTCGACGGCACGATCCACGAACTGACGCTTGAAGTGACGCCGTACCCGAAGTCGGGCGCCGCCTACGAGGCAGCGCGAAATGCCTTCAAGCTGCTGATGGCTCAGCAGTAGGTTGATTGGCACAGCTGACGCCATGACGGACTGCTGTGGAGCATCGCGGGCTTATTCTCCCCGCCCTCAGGGGGGAGATGCCGAGGGCGTTGGAGCGCACGCGAGGGAGCCCCTCCGCCCCTTCGGGGCACCTCCCCCTCAGAGGGGGAGGGAAGAATTGGGGATGGCAAGCATTCCCAGCGGGACGTTCGTTATGGGAGCGGTCGACGATCTTGCCTATCCCGGAGACGGGGAAGGGCCGTTGCGCGAGATCGAGCTGTCGGCTTACGAGATTGACGCTTGCGCCGTCTCCAACTCCGACTTTGCGGCCTTCGTCGATGCGACGGGCTACCGAACGGAGTCCGAATTGATCGGCTGGTCGTTCGTCTTTGCGGGGTTGCTGCCGGATGATTTTCCGCCGACTCAAGGCGCCGCCGATGCTCCCTGGTGGCGGGCGGTTGAAGGGGCCGGCTGGCGGCATCCGGAAGGGCCGGATTCAGGCATTGACGATCGGCTTAGTCATCCGGTCGTGCACGTCAGCTGGAACGACGCGGTGGCGTTTGCGGAGTGGGCCGGTAAGTCATTGCCGAGCGAGGCTCAATGGGAGCATGCTGCCCGAGGCGGGCTCGAATCGCAGCCCTATCCCTGGGGCGACGAGCTGACGCCGGGCGGCGAGCACCGGATGAACGTCTGGCAGGGCGTGTTTCCAGCGGAGAACTGGAACGAGGACGGCTGGTACGCGACTTGCCCCGTTGACGAGTACTCGCCCAACGGATTCGGCCTGTTCAACACGACCGGCAACGTCTGGGAATGGTGCAGCGACTGGTTCGATGTGTTCCACGATCCTGCACTGCGCGTCAATCCGCTGGGGCCGCCGGACGGCGACCTGAAGGTGCTCAAGGGCGGCAGTTTCATGTGTCATGAGAGCTACTGTCTGCGCTATCGGACCGCCGCCCGGCAGGGGCTGACCCCGGACAGCGCCACGAGCAACACCGGATTCCGCTGCGTCCGGGCGCTGGGCCGATAGCCTTCGGTCACTGTCTGGATGCACCGACAACGAGCGGAGGATGCAGATGACCACCGACGAACAGTTCCAGGGCAAAATTGGCCGCACGTTTCGGGAATCGGAGCCGTGGTGGCCGCCGATGACCACCGCGCCGCAGGATCGGCCCAACGTGCTGATCGTGCTGTTCGACGATCTCGGGTTCGCGCACCTCAACTGCTACGGCGGTCTCACGCCGACTCCGAACATCGATCGCCTGGCCCAGAACGGGCTGCGCTACACCAACTTCCACGTCACGCCGCTCTGTTCGCCGACGCGCGCGGCGCTGCTCACCGGTCGCAACCACCACACGGTCGGGATGCGCTCGGTAACCAACTTCAACAACGGCTACCCCAACACGCGCGGACGCATCACGCAGCACGCCGCGACGATGGCCGAACTGCTGCGCGACGAGCACTACGCCACCTTTGCCCTGGGCAAGTGGCACCTCTGTCCGGGCGAGGAGCTGAGCCAGGCCGGACCCTACCACGACTGGCCCTTGCAGCGCGGATTCGACCGCTACTACGGCTTCCTGCCCGGCGAGACCGACCAGTTCTACCCCGAGCTGACCCGCGACAACACGCTGATCGAGCCGCCCCGTTCGCCCGAGGACGGCTACCACCTGACCGAGGACCTGGTCGACCAGGCGCAGCAGTTCCTACGCGACCAGCATTCGATTTATCCCGAGCAGCCGTTCTTCATGTACTTCGCGTTGGGTGCGACGCACGCGCCGCACCAGGCGCCGCAGGACTACATCGAGCGGCAGCGCGGTCGCTGGGACATTGGCTGGGACGCCGTGCGCGAGCAGGTCTTCGCGCGACAGCTCGAGCTGGGCATCGTGCCCGAGGGCACGCAGCTCGCGCCGCGCAACCGCGGCGTCGAGGCGTGGAACGAGATGGAACCGAACATGCAGCGCTTCGCGGTTGCGTTGCAGGAGGCCTTCGCCGGCTTCCTCGAACACACCGACGAGCAGCTCGGACGCCTCTTCGACCACCTCGAGGAGTCCGGCCAGCTCGACAACACGCTGATTCTGCTGATGGCCGACAACGGCGCGTCGCAGGAGGGCGGTCCGACCGGCGTCTCCGACGAACCGCGCCTGTTTGGCGCTCGCGACGACCTTGAAGAGGTGCAGTCGCGGCTGCACGAGATCGGAGGGCCGCGCTCGGCCTCCAACTATCCATGGGGCTGGGCCCAGGCGGGCAACACGCCACTGCGCTGGTACAAGCAGAACACGCATGGCGGCGGCGTCCGGGTGCCGCTGATCGCGCACTGGCCGCAGGGCATCAGCGAGCGCGGCGGCATCCGCAGCCAGTTCCACCACGTCTCCGATGTGCTGCCCACGATCCTCGACACGCTCAACACGGAAGCGCCCGACACCTACCAGGGCCGCAGCCAGCTCCCGATGGCCGGAACCAGCTTCCAATACACCTTCGACGACCCCGACGCCGCCACCACGAAGGACACGCAGTACTTCGAGATGCTCGGTCACCGCGGACTCTGGGACCACGGCTGGAAGGCCGTCACCTGGCACCGGATGGGCAACGAATGGTCCGACGACGAGTGGGAGCTCTACTACGTCGACGAGGATTTCTCCGAGACCAACAACCTCGCCCAGGAAGAGCCGGAGCGCTTGCGAGCGCTGATCGACCGCTGGTGGATCGAGGCGGGCAAGCACGGCGTGCTGCCGCTCGACGATCGCACCCTGGAGATTAACCAGCCCTCGCAGGCGCCCGGCAGCCCGCACACCGACTTCCGCTATTGCTACACCCCGCCTATCACCCACCTCCAGCGCGACGTCTCGCCGGCCCTGGATGTCGGCAGTTGGACGGTCAGCGCGCAATGCGCCCGCGCCTCAACCGAGCAGCAGGGCGTGATCTTCAATCGCGGCTCGATCCACAGCGGCTGCACGCTCTACATCCAGGACAACCATCTCCACTTCGACTACCACGCCTACGACGACTGGTTCCGCTTCCGCAGCGATGGGCCCGTCCCGGACGGCAAGATCGAGATCGGCGTCTCGCTGCAGAGCGACGGCCCGCGGGGCCCGGCAACGCTGACGCTCAAAATCAACGGCGACGCGGCCGCCTCCGGGCAGATCACCACGCTCCAGCGCCAGAACCTGTTCGGACACGGCGAGTTCGACATCGGCGCAGACCGGCGCTCGCCCGTGGGCGATCGGTACGAGCCGCCGTTCGAGTTCGAAGGTACGATTCGGCAGGTGGACGTGGTCGTCACCCCGTTCGACGGCCCCGCCGCCGAGTGGGTCGCCCGCGAACGCGCGCGCCGGGAGATGGCGAGCCAGTAGAGTCGGCTAGCCTTGCCGCCAACGGCAGCCAATCGATTGGGAGCAGCACCATGCGCGGCGTAGGAGTGATGGAATTCGGTGGGCCCGAGGCCCTGCAAGTCGTCGACCTCCCGGAAACGCACGCCGGCCCTGGGGAAGTGCGCCTGCGGGTCTACGCCGCAACTGTCAACCCGACCGACACGTTCGTTCGCGGTGGCGCTCGCGCCGATGCTCTGCGCGAGTCCGGTCCGCCGCCGTACATCCCCGGGATGGACGCGGCCGGTGTGATCGACGAGGTCGGTCCGGACACCGAGACCGACCTGCAGGTGGGCGACGCGGTGATGGCCATGGTCATCCCGCGGGGCAGCCACGGGGCCTACCGGGAGAGCATCGTGCTCAAGGCCGACGCGGTCACTCGATCGCCCGCAGGCGCCAACCACGCCGAAGCGTCGACGCTGCCTATGAACGCGCTGACCGCGCGTCAGTCCCTCGACCAGATGGACCTCCGGCCTGGACAGACGCTCGCCGTGACCGGCGCGGCGGGTTGCTACGGCGGCTACATGGTTGAGTTGGGCAAGGCAGAAGGCCTGACCGTGATCGGCGACGCGGCCGAGAAGGACGTGCAACTGGTTAAGGATCTCGGAGCGGACATCATCGTGCCGCGTGGGGACGACATTTCTGAGCAGATTCGCACGGTGATGCCGGAAGGTGTCGATGCGCTCGCCGACGGAGCGGTCCAGAACGAGCTGGCGGTTGGCGCGATCAAGGACGGCGGCCAGTATGCCAGCGTCCGGGGATGGCGCGGCGAGCCTGAGCGCGACATCACCTTCCACGTCACCATGGTCTTCAGCTACGACCGCCGGGCCGACCTGCTCGACACGCTGCGCCAGCAGGTTGAGGACGGCCAGGTCACGCTGAGGGTGAACTCGACGTATCCCGCTGAGCAGGCCTCCGAGACCCACCGCCTGTTCAAGCAGGGCGGCCACCGAGGCCGCTTCGTGATCACGTTCGAGTAGTGCTTCCGGGCCTGCCACTCTGGGGCCGGCTGGCGCGAAGTGTGGGGGTCCCGCACGAACGATCAATCGTTGCCGGATGCGACCAGCGCTACCGTCACGGCTTCTTCGTGGGCCGCGGCATCGCTAATCGGTTCGCGGACATCGATCTCGACGCGATGCAATTCACCGTCGAATGCGAATGGCCCGCGGTAGTCCGGTGAGATGCTCGTCGGGTTGCGGCCGAGGTCGAGGCCGTACGACGAGATCCACTCGGCGAACTTCGCAATCATCGCGCCGCCCGCCAATTCCGTGCCGTCGACGGAGAACCGCAGGTGTCCGCCGCCCGAGCTGACGCGCTCGAGCTGGATACCCAACACATGCCGTCCCAGCGGGAGTTCTCCCGATCGCACGATCTGATGCTCACCGAAGAAGTTGACATCGTAGACCAGGCGGTTGTCCAGGATGTACGCGACCTGGCCGCTCTTCTGGTTCCCGGCGGCCAGTAACACCCCGTGATCGGACGCCGAAGCGCGCGTGAGATCGAAGCGCATGTCCCAGGAGCGCGCACCGAGGCGCGGGTGTGAATCCGGCGTCAGGTGGTCGATCGGCGGGATGTACACATAGGATGTGCGGGACCCCGCCGGTGTGCCTTTTCGCTCGGTGGGGAAGAACATCTCCACGCCTCGATCGTCGAGCGGGTAGACCCCATAGCGCTTCGCCTCCGCGTCGAACAGTTCGATCAGCTCACGGAGCTTGGCCGGGTGTCGCTGCGCGAGGTCATGGCACTCGGAGAAGTCCGTGTCGAGGTGGTACAGCTCCCACTCCGAATCCGGGAAGGACGGGTCGGAACTGAATTCGTGATAGGTGACGGCCTTCCAGCCATCGTGATAGATGCCACGTGATCCCAACATCTCGAAGTACTGCGTCGGATGGGTCGTCGCCGCGCTCGCCGACTCGATCGAGGCGCGCATACTCCGTCCGTGCAGCGGCATCTGCTCGACGCCCTTCATCGTCGCAGGCGCCTCCGCGCCGACCAGGTCGAGCAACGTCGGCGTGATGTCGACGGCGTGGTGGAACTGCGAGCGGATCGCGCCGCGCTCGGATGCGGGAATCCCTGCCGGCCAGTGGATGATCAGCGGGTCGCGGATACCCCCGGCATGCGTCGTCCCCTTGTACCGTTTGTTGGGCGTGTTGCCGGCCATCGACCAGCCCCAGGGATAGTTACTGTTTGATCGAATCGTGCCGATATCGTCCAGCCGCTTCACCGCTTCGCTGACATCCTCCTCGATGCCGTTGTAGAACCGGTTGTTGTCGAACTGTCCCGTCGCCCGACCCTCTCGGCTCGCGCCGTTGTCGCTCAGCAACACGAAGATCGTGTTGTCGAGTCGGCCGGTCTCCTCGAGGAAGTCGATCAAGCGCCCGATCTGTTCGTCGGTGTATTCAAGGAACGCGGCGAAGGCTTCCTGCAGCCTGGCCGCGAAGGCGCGCTCGTCGTCGGACAACTCGGCCCACGGCTCGACACCCGGATTGCGCGGCGCAAGCTCGGCCTCCGGCGGGATGATCCCAGTCTCGATCTGTCGCTGGTGAACGCGTTCGCGGACGACGTCCCAGCCCTCGTCGAACTTGCCGCGCCAGCGCAGGAGATAGTCATCGGGCGCCTGGTGCGGGGCATGCGTCGCTCCGAACGCGACGTAGCTGAAGATCGGACGTTCCGGCACCAAGGAGATCGAGTTGCGCATCATCAAGATGGCCTGATCGACGATGTCTGCGGATAGGTGGTAGCCGTCCTCGGGGGCTGCCGGCGGATCGATGAACTGGTTGTCGCGGCAGAGTTCGGGATGGAACTGGTCGGTCTCGCCCAACAGGAAGCCGTAGTACCGATCGAATCCCCGTCCGAGGGGCCAATGCGTGAACGGCCCCGCCGGCGACGAGTCCCGCACCGGCGTGAGGTGCCACTTCCCCGCCGCCAGGGTCGAGAAGCCCTCCTGTTGCAGGATTTCCGCGATGGTGGCGGCCTGCGGAGTGATTGCTCCAGTCATGTGCGGATAGCCGGTGTCCCAATGCGCGATCCCGCGCATGCCGACCGAGTGATGATTGCGTCCGGTCAACAGCGAGGCCCGGGTCGGCGAGCACAGCGCCGTGGTGTAGAACGAGTTGAATCGCAGTCCGCCCGCCGCCAAGCGGTCCATGTTCGGGGTGGGGACGTCGCCGCCGTAACACGACAGATGCCCAAACCCCGTGGCGTCGAGGACCATGACGACGATATCCGGCGTGCCGTCGGGCGGCGACGGGAACTCAGGCCAGTGAGGCTCCGACTCAGCCTCGGTCCTGCCGATTCTGCCGCGCCATTCCGCCGGTGCCGAGTACAGCGGCCTGCTCTCGCTGGTCGAGCTCAAGTTTTGGGAGTCCATGCGTCACCGGCTTCTTCCCGCTGAGGGCACTCGCTACTTGTTGCGTACGTAGGGGCTTGTTGCCTCGAGGATTGCGTCGGCAAGGAAGTTCAACGCGATCAGCAGCAGCGCCAGCGCTGCGATTGGGGTCAGCAGGAACCACCAGGCGCCCAGCGTGAGGAATGGCCTGGCCGCATTGAGGATCAACCCGATCGTCGGCGTCGGTGGCGCTGCCCCCAGCCCGAGGAAGCTCAGCGACGCCTCCGCGATCACCGCAAACGCCATGTAGAGCGCGGCCTGGATCATCAGCGGCGGCAATGTGTTGATTGCGATGTGCCGCATGATGATACGGATCGGGCGAGCGCCCAGGGTGCGCGCCGCCATCACGTAGTCGCGCTCCTTCTCCTGCAGCATCTGTCCCCGGGCGAGTCGCGCGAAGACGGGGATCGCGCCGATCCCGAGCGTGATCGCGACTTCTCGCGTGCCGGTCCCGAGCACCGCCAGGACGACGAGCGCCGTGAGGATTCCGGGGAAGGCCAGCATCGTGTCAATGAACCGCATCGCCACGGCGTCCGTCCAGCGGCCGAAGTAGCCCGCTGCGTAGCCGATCGCGACGCCGATTGGCATCCCGATCGCGATCGCGCCGGCGCTGACGGAAAGCGAGATGCGAATGCCGTAGACCACACGGCTGAACAGGTCGCGACTGATTTCGTCGGTGCCAAACGGATGCGTCCACGAGGGTGACAGAAGCCGAGCGCCGCGAATCTGTTCGGCGTACTCGTACGGAGCGATCTGACCCGCAAAGATGGCACAGACGAGGAAGACACCCAGGATCACGATCGCGATCTGGCCTCGCCGCTCGCGAGCCACGCGATAAGCGACATCGAACCACTGCGACTGTTGCCGCCAGCGCAACACCCGGGCACGAAGGTGTTCGTCTCCGATGGCGGGTCGGGTTCGATCTGCCTCTGCCATCACTGCACCCGAATCCGGGGATCAACGAACCCGTAGGCGACATCGGCAAGCGTATTGACCACCACGAAGACCGTGACCAGCACAGTGAGCATGCCCTGTATGAGTTGGTAGTCCCTGCCGATTACGCCGTCGATGATCAGTGATCCGAAGCCCGGCCGCGCGAAGACCACCTCAACGATCACGGCGCCGGAGATCAGGAAACCGATCTGGAGCGCGGCAACCGTAATCACCGGGATCAACGCGTTGCGCATCGCGTGACGTAGGACGACCGTTCGCTCGCGCAATCCCTTGGCCCGGGCTGTGCGCACGTAGTCCTGGTTCAACGTCTCCATGATCGAGGCCCGCACGAAGCGGGCCAGGATCGCCGCCGTCCCCGCCCCCACCGCGATCATCGGCATGACCAGGAATTTGAGCGCCTCGAGCGGGTCCTCAGTGATCGCGACCCGGCCCGTAATCGGTAAGAGGCTCAACTCGACGGCGAGCACCCAGATCAGAATGATGCCGAGTACAAAGTTCGGGATCCCGAGCGTGAACATGGTGAATCCGGTCGCGGCGTAGTCGGGCGCGCCGCCCGGTCTGAGGCCGGCGAAGATCCCGAGCGGGATGCCAACGACCAGCACGAACAGATAGCCGGCGATGGCGAGTTCTGCGCTGGGCACCAGGGCGACCGTCATCAGCGAGCCGACCTCGGCTCCTTTGGTGAACGACGGCCCGAAGTCGCCCCGGACGGCGCCGGATAGCCAGTCGACGTATTGCTTGACTAGCGGCTCTTTGAGCCCGAGTCGTTCGCGCACCTGCTCGATGTCTTCGGCGCTCGCGTCCTGTCCCACCAGCAGCAGGGCCGGGTCGCCGGGAATCAGCCGCATCACCAGGAAGACCAGGATGCTGGCCAACAGGACCGTCACCACGCCTTGAGCGAAGCGGCGGATCAGGAACGAACCCATGGCCGACGCTCCCTTGATGGATGACCAAAGCGATCTGTGCGGTCCGCGAGACTGTTCGCAGCGCGAGTGTCAATAGCGACCGTCCACCTACTACCAACAGGTAGACAATGGACGGCCACCGGGCTCCGCGGGAGGACCAGCCTGATCCGATTAGCGGACTACGCCTTGAGCCAGAGCTCTTCCTTGTGCACTTTCCCGGAGGCGGTTGTGGTGTAGAACCCTCCTACGCGGTTGTGGTTGTAGGCCCCGATGTTGGCTGCGCCAGCGTACGGAAGCAACCACGGCGCGTCGAAATAGAGCTGGTTCCAGCGGTCGAACAGCTCTTGACGCTCGGCGGGCGTCGGCTGCGAAGCGAAGCCCTCCAGGATTGATACGTAGGCGTCGGAAACTTCGGCCACGGCGTTGACTGGCTGCCGGAACTGATAGTTCATGTTCGGCAGTGTCTCCGGCTCCATCCAGAAGAAGCCGGTGCTCGCCATGTACAGGCCAGGCATCTGACCGGCCAGGAAGAGCTCAATCCATTCGGCGCGGTCGATCACCTTGATCGTGACTTCGAGTCCGATGGCGTTGAAGTTGGCCTGAATGATCTCCGGTGCGCCGGCGGGGAGCCAGCCCTCGAAGATGTGCATGTCGAGTTTGGTGCCGACCAGACCGGCCTCTTCCAGTAGCGCCCTGGCGCCTTCGGGGTCATAGGCGACGACGTCGTACTGCGGGTCATAGGCAGACGATGTCGGGAGCCACATCTGGTTCGCGATCGGCATCACGCCGTAGAACACGTCCTCGTGGAGGCGTTCTCGGTCGATCGCCTTTTGCAACGCACGACGGAAGCGCGGATCGTCGTTCGCCGGGTGACCGCCGCCGAGGGCCGTCTGCGTCGGCCCGACGACCCAGTACCCGAATGCCGGTCCGACATCTGTCGTCAGGTGTTCTATCTGGCTCAGGCGGTCGAACTGCGGGAGCGGAATGACGGCCATGTCGAGTTCTTCGCTCTCGAGGGCCAGCACGATAGTGTCCTCGTCCGGGATCTTGCGATACTCGATCGCGTCGAGGTGCGGGGTCAGGTAGCCGTTCTCGTGTGGCACCGACACCCACTTCGCGCCCGCTTCCCATTCGCTGAAGTCGAACTTGAACGGGCCGCTGCCATTGATCTCCTCCATGGCGGCCAAGGCCGTGATCGTGTCAGCGTCAGCGATCGGCGCAAACGTGACCAGGTCGTAAATTACCGGTCCCGGCCAGTTCGAATGGTTGAACTGCACTGTGATGTCGTCGATCACATCGATCGATTCGAGATACACACCTGCGAGACCCCGCACCTGGCTATTCGGCGTGTCTTCCCAGTTCATCGCCTCATAGCTGAGCTTGACGGCCTCGGCGTTGAGCGGCTTGCCGTTGTGGAACTCGAGGCCCGGGCGCAGCTTGAAAATTGTGGCTGTGGCATCGGCGTTTTGCTCCCACGACTCGGCGAGTCGGGGCTCCGGCTCCAGCGAGTCCCCACGCTGCGCCAGCCAGTCCCAGATCCCGGCGTCCGGTGGCTGAGTGAAACGCCCCTCCGCGATCGCGTATGGCAGCGTGACGTCGTCTTCGAAGTTGGTCGTGTCGCCGGCGATCAGCCGACCGCCCTTGCGCGGGCCGTCGTCGGCCTGTTGGGCCTGGGCGACAGCGGCTTGCTCTTGCTGTTGCTCCTGCTGCATCGCCTGCTGCTGAGGCTGCTCTTGCGCCTGCTGCTGCATCGCTTGCTGTTGTTGCTGCTGTTGCTGTTGCGCCTGAGCCGCGGCGGGCGCTTGCTGCTGGCCATCGTCGTCATCGTCGCCGCAGCCGATCAGCATCAGTCCAGCCGCACCAATGCCCGCGCGGGTTGAGGCTCGTAGCAGGGATCGCCTGCTGAACTGTCGCTTCTTGATCCGTTGCCAGTAGTTTCGGTCGCTCACCTGAACCCGTCCCTTCCGACTGCTCTGAATGCGCAGCGATTGGAGGGATTATGCCTAGCTGGAGTTGCGTTTGCAACTCTGGTCAACGGACGTTGCGCAGCCTCGGATCGAAGGCGTCGCGGATGCCGTCTCCGACGAAGTTGAATGCGATCACCATCAGGATGATGGCGGCGGCGGGGCCGATCATCGGCCAGCCGTTTCGGCGGATCAGGGTCTTGTAGGCCTCGGAGACCATGCCGCCCCAGGCCGGGGTTGGTGGTTGGACGCCGGCGCCGATGAAGCTGAGTCCGGCCTCGACCAGGATGATGCCCGCGGCGGAGAGCGAGGCGAGGACCATGATCGGCGCGACGGCGTTGGGCAGCAGGTGCCGCCACATGATCCGCCAGGGCGTCGCGCCGAGGGCGCGCGCCGCGTCGACATAGACATCGTTACGGATCGAGACGATGATCCCGCGGGTTAAGCGGGCGTAGCCCGGCGACCAGACGATGCCGATCACGATCATCGAGTTGGTGATCGACGGTCCCAACGCGCCGGTCACGGCGAGGATCAGGATCAGGCCGGGCATGGCCATCAGGGCATCGACGATGCGCATGATGATCAGCTCGTCGAGCTTGCCGCCGATGTAGCCGGAGATCAGGCCCAGCGGCACGCCGAGCACGATTGCTACGCCGATGGCGGCGAGCACGATCTGCCAGGCGATTCGCGCTCCATACAGCGTTCGGCTGAGCACATCACGACCTTGCGCATCGGTGCCGAGGATGTGGTCCCAACTAGGCGGCTGGAACACCGACTCAAGCCGCAGGTTGGTCGTGAGCGGATCGGCGGGCGCGATCAGCGGGGCAAAGGCGGCGCAGATGCCGAATGCGAAGAGCAGGACGGCGCCGACGACGGCCGGCCGGTTGCGCAGGAAGACCCGGACGATCGGCGCCGCCTCCTGGAAGAAGCCGAGGTTGCCGAGGCGTTGCCATAGTCCTTGCGGCGTGCCGGGAGTCTCGACGAGCGCCGTCATTCGCTCGCCTCCGCTCCCATGCGGATGCGCGGATCGAAGAGCGGATAGGAGAGATCGACGAGCAGGTTGACCAGGATCACCGAGACGGCGAAGAACATCGTCACGTTCTGTGTGACGGCGTAGTCGCGCTCCTGGACGACGGCCTCAACGAATAGCCGGCCCATGCCGGGGATGGAGAAGACGGTCTCGGTGATCACGGCGCCGGAGAAGATCAGGCCGGCCTGGAAACCAAACACCGTGACGATGGGGATGAGCGCATTGCGCAATCCGTGGCGGACGATCACGATGCGCTCGCGCAGGCCCTTGGCGCGGGCGGTGCGGATGTAGTCGTCGGTCAGTACGTTGATCATGGCCGAGCGGGTCTGGCGCATGAGCAGCGTGGTCGCGGTGAGCGAGACGGCGATGACGGGCAGCGCCATGTGTTTCATGTTCTCGGCTGGGTCCTCCCAGAAGGGCACATAGCCGAAGATCGGGAACCAACCGAACTCGAGACCGAGCACGATGACCAGGGCGATGCCGGTCAAGAACTCGGGGATCGAGTTGCCGACAATCATCAGCGTGCTGGCGCCGACCTCCTTTTTCGAGCCGGGCCGCAGCGCGGATAGCACGCCAACGGGGATGGCAATGGTGATCACGACAATCAGGCTGAGAATGCCCAACTGCATCGTCGCGGGGACGCGGCGCTCGAAGTACTGGTTGATCGAGACCTCGCCGATCAGCGATGTGCCAAGGTCACCCTGCAAGGCATTCCAGATCCAGCGTCCGTAGCGCTCGACGAGCGGCTTGTCGAGGCCGAGCCTGCGCTTGGTAGCCTCGATTAGCTCAGGCGTCGCTTCGACGCCGAGGATGCCAGCGGCCGGATCGCCGGGCAAAATGTTCATCAGCGCGAAGACCAGCACGCTGATCACCCAGAGGATGAACAGGGAGGAGAGGATTCGCGTCGTGATGTAGCGCAGCATCCTCGATCAGTGCCTCACCACAACATCCTGCGATCGCAGTAGGGAACGGGCAGCCACCAGGGCTGCCCCTAGATGACTGCGCAGAGGCGCCCCTTGTGGTCGCCCACCCGGAAACGCCCCCGATCAGACGTTGTTGAACCAGATGCCCTTGAAGCTCATTCCCTTGGGGAAGCCGAAGAAGGGGATGATCTCGAAGTTCTCGACATGCGGTTGAGCGACCCAGTTGGCTGGCCACTGGGCGATATAGGGGAACCACATGTGTTCCTCTTCGGCCTCCCAGACCTTCTCATAGAGCGGCACCCGGTCATCCTGGCTGGCCGGCACCGCAGCGTCCCAGACCAACTGCTCGGTCGCGTTGATGTCGGCCAGCACCTGGTCGTTGGGATAGTCCGCCGTGCTGGCTCGGCCGGTGCGCGGGCCGCCTTCGGGCGATCCGTACATCCAGTTCTGCAGACCTTCAAAAGAGGGACGCAGGACCGGATCGGGATCGAACGGAGACTCCCAGGACAACGTGCCGATCGTCCAGTCCTGCGTTGCCAGCAGGCGCGGGATGATCTCCGCCTCGGTGCCCTTGATGTACTCCATCTCCATGCCGGCGTTGCGCATCTGCGAGTTGACCGGCTCGGTGACGACGGTCTGGAACTCGGCGATGTAGCTGAGGTGGATGCCCTCGATTCCGTCGCCGTAGCCGGCGGCGTCCATCAGTTCGTGGGCTACCTGGAGGTCGTGGCCGGGGTAGTAGTTCGCGTCCTTGGCCAGCGCCCAGCTCTCGACCGAGACCGGCGC
>JAPPJZ010000027.1 GCA_028874365.1 Chloroflexota bacterium
TCTCTCTGCTGCGGTCGGAGCAAGCCGGACCATAGCCAGCATACGTCTCCGAGAAGGCGCGCTAGAAGCCGCCCTTGGCTTCTCGCCCGAGACGGAAGGCGCCGGTGCGCTCATAGGCAACATCGGCGACGAAGATGTGCTGGCTCGCGACGAGGATGTCGCGCAGCAGCTGTTGCAACGGACTGTCGCTGAACGCGGCTGCGCCGCCTCCGTGGTGATGAGCGAAGCGCACCACGTCGACGCAGGTGTCCGTCACCCAGGTGACCATGGCCCGAATCCGCGCGTCGTAGTCGGGCGTGATCGGTTCGCCCGCCTCGCGCTGGGCCATCGCGTCGTCAAGCGTGGAGAGCGCGTACGCCCGCGCCGCCTCGTAGCGGCACGACATCTCGCCGTAGTCCCGTTGGAAGGCGCCGCGGTCGGCGACGGCGCTGGCCTGCCCGAACCGTGTTCGATTGCCGACATCGCCGGTCAGCAGTTCGAGCGCGCGCCTGGCAGATCCCAGCGCGATTCCGGTGTGTCCGGGGCTAAGAAACGTGATCGTCGGGTTGGCGAACCAGGGACCGCCGCGGTAGGAGTGCACGCCGCCGAATGAGGTCATGAACGGGCGCTCGACGACCACGTCGTGCAGCTGATAGTGACAGCTTCCCGTGCCCTCCAGGCCCATGACGTTCCAGCTGTCCTCGACTTCCACCTGATCCAGCGGAACCAGCGACCCGACGACCGGCGGCAGTTCGTCTGCCGGTGCGGGCCTGGAGCCGTCTTCCATCCGCACGATCGCGTTGGCCAGCACCCAGCCGCAATGGCGGATGCCGCTGGCGAAGGACCAACGGCCATTGAGTCGATACGTGCCGTCCGGTGACGCGGTTGCGACGCCTTCGGGATTAGCCGTACCCGCCACGCGAGGGAAATCGCCGCCAAAGACCGTGTCCAGCCCGATCCCGTCGGGCAGATGCGACGCTGCCATGGCCGGCGATTCCGCCTGGATCATCGCGACCCAACCGCTGGAGACATCGACCGAGGCGAGCGCCTCGAACGCCTCGACCTGGGTGGCGGGATGCACGTCGAAGCCGCCGACCTCCAGCGGCGACGCCATCGAGAAGAGCCCGGCGTCTTCCAGGGCCGCGACCGACTCCATCGCGAGGGTCTTGCCTCTGGTCGATGCGGCCGCGAACTCTCCCAGAGTTGGTCCAACCGACTCGGCCCGCTCGATCCACTCGGAGCGTTCGCGTTGGCGTTCAATGCTCGTGCGGCTCATGGTCGCTCCCAACGCCCCGGAGGCTCTCAGCCTAGCGACTACAGCCCGGGCCGTACCGGGATGCCGAGCTGGTGCTGGCCGCGGCGGATGTAGGCGGACTGGGTCTGAATCACGTGTTGACTGGCGGTCTGAATGTCTCGCAATAGTCGAGCGAGCACGTTGTCCGAGTAGACGGCGGGTCCGCCGGCGTGCTCGTGCGCGGTGCGCACGACATCCTCGGCGGCCTGGTGCGCCCAGCGCAAGGCGGCGCGGGCGCGGTCGTCCATCCTGACGGCGTCCTCCAGCGAGGCGATCGGCGCCTCCAGCAATTCCTCGAAGAGGTGATGACCGTAGCCTTCCATCGCCTCGACCAGCGCGACGCAACGCCCCAGGTCTCCCTGGAAGTGTTGCTGCTCGGCGATCGACGCGCGCTGGCCGGTGCGGGTGTGAGCCGTGGCCTGGCGCGTAATCTCTTCGACGGCTCGTTTCGCGACGCCGAGCGGGAAGCCGTAGCCGGCGGCGGTGAGGAAGGTCACCGTTGGACGCGCGAGCCAGCCGTCGCCGCGCAGGGGCGGGCGCTCGAAGCCGGCCAGGCACATCTCGTCGGGCACGAAGACGCTGTCGTAGCGATAGTGGGTGCTGCCGGTGCCGCGCATGCCCAGGGTGTGCCAGGTGTCCTCGACCACGACATCATCCTTGGGTGCGGCGACGGTGACGAGCGGCGGCGGTTTGCCCGGCTCGGGCTCCTGCGCGGGAATCCGACACTGTGCCAGCACGTAGTCGCTGTGATGGATGCCCGAGGCCCAGCCCCAGCGTCCGGTGACCATCCAACCGCCCTCGACCTGTTCGGCTTCGCCCTCGGGTGCGATTGAGCCGCAGGTCACCGGCCAGCGTTCGGCAGCGTTCGCGAAGATGCGTTCGACGGCGCCGTCGGGCAATCGCGAGGCGAGCCAGGCGGACTCATGCGCGCCGATCAACGCGCACCAGCCGGCGGACGAGTCGTGCGAAGTGATGTCGGCGATGACCTGGGTCTGGAGGCGCGGATGCGCGTTGACGCCGCCCAGTTCGTCAGGCGAGCAGAGCTGGAAGGCATCGACGCTGCGCAGCGCCGCCTCTGTCGCCGGCGAGAGCTGACGCAACTCCTCGTTGGTCTCCGACTCACCCCGCAAGGTGTCGCCAATCGCGGCAATCCGGTCTCGCCATTCGGCTCGTTCATCGGCCAATGTGCTGCTCATCGATCCCCCCGCTCCGCTGGTTCCATCTAGGGTATGAGGCCGCCGCCTCAGATTCCCGGCCGCACCTCGAGGCCCAGCCGATGCCGGCCCAGCCTGACATAGGCGCTGTCGCCGGGCATGACGTGCTGCGACGAGGTCTGGATGTCTCGCAGCAGCCGCTGGATGATGCTGCTCTCGAAGACATCGGCGCCGCCCATGTGATCGTGGACGGTCTTGACGATTCGTTCGGTCGTCTGGTTGCACCAGCGATAGGCGGAGCGAGCACGATCGCCCAGGCTCACGGCCTCTTCAGGAGTGTCGATCGGGGTGTCATGTAGCTGCTCGCAGAGGTTTCGGCCGTAGCCCTCGATTGCCTCCAGCATGGCCTGCGCCTCGCCGATGTCGTGTTGCACCCGTTCTCGATCTCCAACTGACCCGCGGTACGCCCGTCGACGACCCGTGGGCGCGTGCGCGGCGAACTCCTCAAGCGCGCGGCGGGCGATCCCGAGGCTGGTCGCGTACATCGCGGGGACGAGAAAGATTGGATTCGGCCGGGTGACGAACCCTGTTCCGCGGGGCGGAGGCAACTCAAGATTGACGAGCTTCATGGCGTCGGGGACGAATAGCCCATCGAAGCGATAGTGGGCCGAGCCGGTGCCGCGCATGCCCAGGGTGTGCCAGGTGTCCTCGATCACAATCTCCTCGCGACGCGCGGCGAGGGTCACCGTCGATCGAGGCGTGCCGGCCTCCGGCTCTTGGTCTGCGATGAAGCTCTGAATCAGCACGTAGTCGGCGGTGTGAATCCCCGAGGCCCAGGCGGATCGGGCGTTGACGACCCAGCCGCCCTCGACCGGCCGAGCCTCACCTTCAGGAGCCAGACCGCCTGCCGTGACGGGAAACCGCCAGTCACTGATGCCCGGACGAAAGAGTCGTGCAACCGTCTCGTCCGGCAATCTCGTGGCCAGCCAGGCCGACTCCTGGCAACCGTTCATCAGATTCCAGCCGGTCGATGGATCGGCTGCGGAGACTGCCGCGACCGTTTCGAGTTGCGCGACCGGGTGCAGGTCCGATCCGCCCAGCTGGACCGGCGTACAGATTCCGAAAGCCTCGATCCGGTGCAGCGCTTCCATCGTCGCAGGCGAGAGATGCCGGAGTTGATCGTTGTGGTCTGCCTCAACCCGCAGGATCGCGTCGATTGACTCCGTGCGCTCGCGCCACTCGCGCAACCGGGCCGGCAGGTCGGACTCCATCCGCAAGCAGCCTTCCCGTCACTCAATTCGGGCATGACAGTACCGCGCATACACTGAGTTCGCAACGCGGTTTGGGAGATTGGAGCGTGCTGATGGCTGGTGTTTCGGATGTGCGAGAGATCATTGCGGGCGACGGCGAGACCGGCGTGGAGATCACGCGCAACGTGCGCCGCTGGGTCGACGAACAGGTCATCCCCAACGCGACCGAACTGGAGCACTCGGGCGAGTTTCCCGCCAAGATCCATGCCGACATGTGCGAGATGGGCATCTTCGGGATCACGTTCCCCGAGTCGCACGGCGGCCTCGGACTCTCGTTCGAGACCTATTCGGCCGTAATCGAGGAGATTTCGCGCGGCTGGATGGGGCTGGCGGGGATCATCAACACCAACGTGATCGACGGTTGGATCATCGACGAACACGGCACGCAGGGGCAGAAGGATCGCTTCCTGCCCGGCCTCGCGACCGGCGAGAAGCAGGGATGTTTCACGATCACTGAACCGAACGCCGGCTCTGACGCACAAGCGATCCGCACCACCGCCTCACGCGACGGCGACGACTACATCCTCAACGGCAACAAGCTGTTTGTGACCAACGGCGACCGCGGCGACGTGTACCTGGCGATGACCAAGACCGATCCGTCGGCCCAGCCGCGGCACCGCGGGATCTCCGCCTTCCTCGTTGAGAAGGACACGCCGGGATTCTCGGTCGCCCGGACCATCGACAAGCTGGGCTACAAGGGTCCCGAGACGGCCGAGCTCTTCCTCGAGGATGCTCGTGTGCCGGCCGAGAATCTGCTCGGCGGATCAGAGGGACGCGGCTTCCAGCAGATGATCTCGGGCCTGGAGATCGGCCGGATCAACGTCGCCTCCCGGGCGACGGGCGTGGCGCAGGCGGCGTTCGATGAAGCGATCGTCTACGCGCAGCGGCGCGAGACGATGGGCCGTCCGATCGCCCAGCATCAGGCAATTCAGCTCAAGCTGGCCGAGATGGCGACCAAGATCCGAGCCGCGCGGCTGCTTACCCGCGATGCCGCGCGCAAGAAGGACAGCCGCCAGCGCTCCGACCTCGACGTCGGCATGGCCAAGCTGTTCGCGACCGAGGTTGCGTTGGAATGCAGCCTCGAGTCGATGCGCGTCCACGGCGGCGTCGGCTACACCAAGGAGCTGCCCGTCGAGCGCTTCTATCGCGACGCGCCGCTGATGGCGGTCGCCGAAGGCACGAACGAGATCCAGCGCATCGTGATCGCACGGCGCCTGTTGGAGATGTACGCGGTCGAATAGGTCGATTCAGCAACTGAGCGGAGAGCTGTGATGCCGACGAAGGAACTCTACGGACGCTACCTCGACGAGTTCGAGGTGGGCGAAGTCATCGAGCACTGGCCCGCGCGGACGGTTACCGAGGCCGATGACCTGATGTTCTGCATGCTGACGATGAACCATCATCCGCTGCACACGAACAAGCGATACGCCGAGGACACCCAGTTTGGCCAGCGTGTCGTCTCGGGCCCGTTCGTGTACTCGCTGATTTTTGGCATGACCGTACCGACCATCTCCGGCAAGGCGATCGCCAACCTCGCTACTTCAGACCTGCGCCACACCGCCCCCGTCTTCCACGGCGACACGCTCCAGGCCAGGACCGAGGTGCTGGAGGTTCGCGAGAGCAAGAGCCAGCCCGACCGAGGCATCGTCACCGTCCACACGACGGCCGCGAATCAGGATGGGACGGAGGTCCTGTCGTTCCATCGAGCGGTGATGATCCCGAAGCGGCCAGAGTAAGATTGGGCCATGATCGAGATCAAATCGGGCGCTGACCTCGAAAAAGCCGTTGCGATGGTAGGCGAGGCGCTCGGTCTCGAAGTCGAGCGTCAGGTGGTAATGGGCGACCGGATTTGGGGACCACGACGCCATGTCGATGTTGTGCTCAGCAAGCCAGACACTGAGCGCATGCTTGGGATCGAATGCAAGTACCAACGGTCGAAAGGGACGGTCGAAGAGAAAATCCCGCTGACCGTCGAGGACATGGAAGATTGGCCTATCCGCGGAATCGTCGTTCTCCACGGAGACGGGTTCTCGAGAGACTTTCGACCGTTCCTGAAGGGGCGAGGGCACATCGTTGAGTTCAGGCGCCTCGCCGAATGGCTTCGTTTCTACTTCCGACTGCCAAGAGAACGGGCGCGTCAAGCTGAGCTGCTTCTCAACGGTAATGAGTGACGGAACGTTCGGTGGTTGATGAGCCGGCAAAGCGGCCAATGTCCAGGAGGCAGCTCCTTGATGGAGTAGCCGACATCGCCGAGCGCCTAGGCCTCTTTGTTCAGAAGAACTTCGTCTTGGGCCATACGATCTGGGGAGAGAGGCGCAAAATCGACCTCCTGGTGACTGACAGCCTCAACGCGAAGCACCTTGGCGTCGTCTGCAGATTTCAGGACAAATCGGGCACGACCTACGAGAAGGTACCGCTGACCCTCGATGACATTGAGGCATGGCCTATGCGAGGGATCGTTGTCTATGAGGGGAGTGGGTTCACCGAAGGCTTCAGGGGATTCCTGAGGGCAAGAGGTAATGCGATCGCCTTCGATGAGTTCGACTCGTGGCTCAGAATGTTCTTCGGCTTGGAGACTAGCGACTCACACTAGCCCGGCGGTTGGCGTTCGGCCGCACCCTACTTCGAATTAGAAACTCCGGAATCCGACCACGGCCGTCCGGGTCAGAGTTGATCGCCCTGTGGACTTCGACTTCCTGCACGCGAAATCCCAGTCCCTCGTAGAGCGTCCGCAACAGGTGGTGTGAAGAGTTTGAGACGACCACCTCGACGCCTTGGTGTTGCAGGACGTGTGCGATGCGCGCCAGCCTGCGTTGACCACCAAACCCAAATCCGCCTGATGTGTACGACGTGAAATTGGAACTAGAGCTGATAGGCAGATAGGGCGGATCGGCGTACACAAAGTCTCCAAGAATGGCCCGAGAGCGCGTGAACGAGAAGTCTGCGGCAACCAACTCGACCTCCGCAAGCGCGAGGGAGCTTTTTCGAAGCGTGGCAGCGTCGCAGATTGTGGGATTGTCATAAGTACCGTGGGGGACGTTGAATCTGCCGTTCGAGTTGACCCGGAAGAGCCCGTTGTAGCAGGTCTTGTTCAGGAAAATCAGGTTCGCCGCTCCGCCGAGATCGCAAGTGAGCCTCTTGCCGCGAATCCTGTAGTAATACGCCTCTGGATCTCGTGCCCTCCGATACTTGCGCTCGTGAGTCGCCAAAACGTCAATGACATCCTCCACGTTGTCGCGGACCTGGATGTAGGCGTTGATTAGCTCCTCGTTGCTGTCCGACAGCACGGCGCGCTTGAAGCGGCCCTCGGCCTGCAGCGCGAAGAACAGCGCTCCACCACCCAAGAATGGTTCGTAGTACGTCTCGATCTGCTCCGGCGCCGCCTTGAGCAGTTCGGGCAGCAATGCCGTCTTGCCGCCGGCCCACTTGAGGAACGGTTTGGCCATCTCAGCCGCCGTTCCGGACCGCAGCGATCGCCTGATCGACGGCCGCATCAATTCGCTGCACCAGGAGGTCGGCCTTGTTCTGGTACATCCCTCGCGTCCAATCGATCCGCCAGCGCTGATCCAGGCTGAGCTGGCGCTCGGCGATGGCTTCCTCAACCTCGTCCTCATCCTCGATGGTGACCTCGCCGTCGGGCCGAATCAATGCGTCGAGCAGCAGGTCGTGGAATTCGACCGCCTCGCCATCGAACAGGACCCTGTCGACCGTATCGAGCCGATAGATGCGCAGCGAGCCGTCCGGTCGGTGTAGGCGGTAGGCGCTATACGGTTTGCCCGGCCACCAGACGCCCCAGCTGGTGAACCCGCTGGCCCGCGGATAGCGGTCAACCGCTCGTGGATCCTTGTCAGCGACCCAGCGACCAACAATCAGGTCGGGAGTGACGAGCCAGCGCTCGATCGGGAACTCGAGCACATTTCCGTTCAGCGCGACTTTGCGTTCGATCAGCAGTTCCGAGGGCGCGGGCGGCAACTCCAGGCAGCCGGCGGAAACGCTCATGCGCGCAGGTTACCGCCACCGCGATCGCATCCGATCGGCTCGCTGCGCCGTGCTACGCTTGCCTGCGGATCGCGGTGGTCCTGACTTGCACCGTCATGTTCATCACGGTCAAGACGGCTGTGGCGCTCGCTGCTGAAGGCTGAGCGCCGGACTTGGAGTGCGCAACGATGCCGGCAGTCGTGGCCATTGGTGGTCAGTGGGGTGATGAAGGCAAGGGACGCGTCGTCGACCTGCTGGCGCGGCACGCCTCGATCGTGGTGCGCTACTCGGCGGGCAACAACGCAGGCCACACGATCGTCAATGCCAAGGGCAAGTTCGCGCTGCACCTGGTGCCTGCCGGCATCTTCTATCCCGACAAGACCGCGATCATCGGTAACGGATTGGTGATCGACCCGCAGGCGCTGATCGACGAGATCACGATGCTGGAGACGCGCGGCGTCAGCACCGAGCGGCTCAAGGTCTCCGACCGCGCTCATCTGGTCATGCCGTGGCATCCGATCATTGACCAGCAGGAGGAGCAATTTCGCGGGACGGCGGCGGTCGGCACCACAGGCAAGGGTGTCGGCCCAGCCTTCTCCGACAAAGTTGGGCGCTGGGGAATTCGCATGTCGGAGTTGGCCGACGCCGGGGGCTTCATGGCCCGGCTGCGGCTCGTGCTCGATTACAAGAACGAGATGCTGACCAAGCTCTACGGCGTCGAACCGCTCGACTTCGACAACATCTACGAGAGCTACCGTGAACACTGGGCTCGACTGGCGCCATACGTGACCGATACGTCCCTGATCTGCCACGAGGCGCTACGCCGCGGCGAGCGCATCCTGCTCGAAGGCGCGCAAGGCTCGTTGCTCGACCTCGACGCCGGCACCTATGACTATGTGACGTCCTCCGTGCCCACGTCGATGGCCGGCGGGGCGGCCGTGGGCGCGGGCATCGCTCCGCGCGATATCGACCGGGTGATCGGCGTCTACAAGGCCTACCAGACGCGCGTCGGCAACGGACCCATGCCCACCGAACTGCACGGCGCCGAGGGCGACCGCTTGCGCGACGCCGGACAGGAATACGGCACCACCACCGGGCGTCCGCGGCGCTGCGGCTGGTTCGACTCCGTCGCCGGCCGGTACACGATCCGGCTCAACGGCTGTCACAGCATTTCGCTCACGCGCCTCGACGTGCTGGACGAATTCGAGATGCTCAAGGTTTGCGTCGCCTACAACATCAACGGTCGCCGGGTCGACGCCTTCCCGAGCTCGCGGCTCGCGCTGGAGGCGGCTGAGCCGATCTACGAAGAACTACCCGGCTGGCAGGAAGAGACCAGCCACTGCCGACGCTTCGATGACCTCCCAGCCAACGCCCAGCGCTATGTCAGACGGATCGAGGATCTGATTGGCGCACCGGCCGCGCTGGTCAGCGTCGGTCCAGAGCGCGACCAGGCGATTATCGTTGATCCGATCCTGTGAGCGGCGCGGAGCGGAGCGATGTCGGAAACAGTCATTTCGGTTCTCGTGTGGCTGCACGTGATCGGTGTGGCGATCTGGCTCGGTGGTCAGATCATCACGGCCGCCTGCGTGATTCCCGCGCTGCGCGCCGTCGGCGATCGCACGCTCTGGCTCGACGCGCTCGAAGGGTTCACCCGGCGCTTCGGTCGTGTCGGCATCGTCGCCATGGTCGTCATCGTGATCACGGGCGGGGCCATGATCGACCCGCGGTTGGACCAGGTGGAGAACTTCGGCGAGGACCTCTACGCAGCCCGCTGGGGGTACATCTTCGTCATCAAGATGGCGCTCTGGGCGGTCATGATCGCGCTGATTGGCCTGCACCAGTTTGTCTTCGGGCCGCGGCAACTGGAGCTCGCCCGCGAGACGGCTGAGGTTGAGGAGGATACGCCCGAACTGCAACGCGTTCGACGAATCACGATTGCGCTCTCGATCTCCGGGCTGCTGATGACCTTGCTGGTCGCCGGGGCTGGGGCCTTCCTTGGCAACCACAACTTCTCGATGCTGCCATCCTGATGCGAGTGACACCGCAGCGGCGCGCGACGGCATTACTCGCGCTGGCGGCAGCCATCGGAGCCATCGCCCTGCTGATCTCGGGTTCCACGGCTGGCGCCCAGCGGTCGTCACTCCTGGCCAACGTGACCACGCTCAAGTCGGATACCGGGTACCTGGAGCTATGTCTCGAGCTGGGCAGTCAGGCTCCCGCTGAAACGCGGCTGTGTCCGGAACGTCGATTGCTGCGTTTCGAGCGAGCGCCGGAGGGTCGCTGGCTGCGCTCCCGCTCTCTCGATATCGCCCCGGAGGTCGCCGTATGGATCCGCGCCCGACGCCTGGGAGGCACGTTGCAACTCGGCCTGGGCGTCTCGATCGAAGGAGTGGCGAGGGGAGTCAGGGCGTCCTCGTGGGTGCTCGACTGGAATGCCGCCCCTGTCGGTGAATGGGAGCGGACCGCGACGGTCACACTCGACCTGCCGGTCGCGCCTCACCCGGAACTGTGGCCCCCGGAGGCTGGGATGGTCGCGGGTGCGCACCGGCTGGAGATCGGCAAACCGGCGCCCCAGTTCAGCTTGCCGATCCTGGGCGGCCAGGCCGACTCTCTGATCACGCTGTCGCAGGCGCGCCAGGCCGGTGAGCAACTGACCCTAATCGTCTTCTGGGCATCCTGGGCTCCATATGTGGGGCAAACACTCTCCGTGCTGGGAGACCTGGCCGAGCGGGAAGACGAGGTGCTCGTGATCGGCATCAACGTCTACGAAACCACCGACAGCACCGGGGCTTCGTTTGGCAGGACGTACGGCAGCGGCCTGCTGCACCTCGTCGATGCTGACGGAACCGTGGCGCAGCACTATCGCGTCGACGGATTGCCGGAGCTGTTCGTGATCGACGCCGACGGAATCTACCGTGGAGTGATTCGCGGCGCCGCGCCGTTGACCGAAATCCTCTCCGCCCTCTACGGCCTCGAATAGCTTGTGTCGGATAGCCTGCACGCGACGCGTTCAATCAGTCGAAGTACGGCGCCAGGCGCCACCGGGGAGCATCACCATGCGCGAATACGAAGACATCCTCTACGAAACCAAGGGGCGGCTCGGGATCGTCACGCTTAATCGGCCCGAGAAGATGAACGCGCTCAGCCACCGACTGCGGGCGGAGCTGTTCGACGCGCTCAAGGTGGCCGAAGCCGACGACGGCGTCCATGTCGTGATCATTCGCGGCGCCGGTCGCACCTTCTCGGCGGGCTACGACATCACCCCGGTGCCTAACCTGTCCGAGTCCGACTACCTGGACTACCGCTCCGGCCTGCCCTCGGTCGGGCCGATCCATCCGGGGCAGGGACAATGGCCGCAACACCTGCTCTCGGGCTATTGGCAGATCTGGGAGCTGGCCAAGCCGGTCATCGCCCAGGTCCACGGCTACGCGCTTGCCGGCGGTTCCGAGCTCGCCTCGATGTGCGACCTGATGTATGTCGCCGAAGACGCGATCATCGGCTACCCGCCGGTCCGCGCCATGACCACCGTCGACATCCTCTATCACCCCTGGCACATGGGCATGCGCAAGGCGCGCGAGCTCTGCTACACCGGCGACTCGGTCACGGGCCTCGAAGCGGTCGAGTTGGGCTGGGCCAACCGAGCCTTCCCCGTCGACCAGCTCGCCGAGGAGACCGAGAGGATGGGAGAGCGGATCGCCAACATCGCGCCTGACATGGTGATGATGTCCAAGCGCGGCCTGAACCGCGCATACGAGGTGATGGGCTTCCGCACCGCACTGCAGGTCGGCGCCGACATCCAGGCGCTCTCCACGTTCCGCAAGTCGGCTGGAGAGTTCGGTCGGATTGCGCAGGAGAAGGGTCTCAAGGCCGCCCTCGACTGGCGCGACGGTCCGTTCCAGGACTACGGTGCGGCGAAGAAGCGACCCTCCGCTCCGAAGACCTAGAGGCTCAAGGGATCCCCGTCCGGAGATGTCCGATTCGTCTGCGCCGCTCGGTGGAACAATTCCGCCTAACCAGATGCTGCGGTAGGATACGTCGGAGCCGTGCGCATCCGCACCGGCGGAGCTATCCGGAGCAATCCTTCAGGGAGATGAAGTAGAGGTCTATGCCGAGTCGCACCGGAGTACCGCAGTCCTTCGGCATCATCATCGTCTTCGCGCTGCTCGCAGCGGGGATCTTTGCCTTGGTCGGCTTTGCCGTCTACAAGGGCTCGGACCGACACATCGTTGAAGCCAAGGCGATATCCGAGGTTGCCGGAGCCGAGGGCTGGGAAACCCAGTTGTTCTGCATCGAAGAGGGCAAGGAAGACCACCCCTCGCTCTCGCTCGTCGAGCGCCCGCCCGAGACCTGCGCCGAAGCCGCGCCACTGCCGATCGAGAACCTTAACGACGACGAGTACGGCGGTGAAGACGCCGTGCGGGCCGCCGCCGATCCGCTGCGCGGCGCAGAACTGTATGTCGCCAACGGCTGCCAGGTGTGCCACGGCGAGGTGGGCGAAGGCATCGTCGGTCCCACCATCGCCCGCACTGGACTCGACATCCAGGGCGTGATTTCGCAGTACCGTCAGCCGCGCGGAATCATGCAGGAGTTCTCGGCCGAGGACGTCTCCGTCGCGGACATCGCCGACGTTTGGGCCTGGCTGCAGACCCTGCCCGCCGTCGACCCGCTGATCGACCCGAACAACGACGCCCTGGGCCACGAGAACTACGGTCAGTGGGCTGAGTAGCCGACTCAGCTCCTCCACCGGCACGTATCCTCTCTGGCGAGAACAGCGAACCAGGGAGGTCCATCATGGGCAGCCACCCCACACCCACCGCCGCATACTGGGCCTTCTTCGAGAACTTCAACGCGAAGGATCCTGTTGGCTGGGCGGGTGTCATGTCATATCCCCATGTGCGGGTCTCCGCCACGCAACAACCGAGGCGCGGAGACGGACCGAGCCCTCGTACCGCCTCAGGCGTCTATCCGACTGCCGACGACTACGCCGCCATGGCGACCCGCGCCGGCTGGGGACGCTTCGAGGCCACCGGCTGGGTGCGGACCCAGGGCATCACACCGCGCGTGGTGGCATCTGCGGAGGACAAGGTGCACCTGGCGGGCGGCTGGACCCGGCACCGCGCCGACGACTCCGAGATCGTCACCAACCGCGTGCTCTACGTTCTCAGCCGGATGGATGAGGGCTGGGGCATCCAGGCGCGCTTCGGCATCGACGGCTACGCCAAAGGCGCCGACCGCGGCGACCAGTCCGAAGCCGCCCTGGCGGCGCTCGGACGGTTGATGACGACGCTTGAAGCCGGTGACGTGGAGCCCTGGCTCAACTGTTTCCACTATCCGCTCACTCTGGTCGGCGCGCCGGGCGCGGTCGACACGGTGGACGGCGCCGACGCGATGCGCGACGCCTACGGAGACTGGGCCGGCGAAGCCCTGCCGATCGACTACGCAGCAGAGGTCATCGCCGCTGGTCAGAACGGCGTCACGCTGTCGCAGCAGATCACCCGTGGTGCCGACTCCTTCCACCAGTCCTTCCTCGTCGCCGCCCGCGACGGAGAGTGGAAGATCCTTGCCGTCTCGGCCATCACGTAGCGGCTTGGGTGCCACGAAGGAACTCGCATGGGCGCGTACGACTCACCCGCGGCGGCCTACTTCGCCTTCCTCGAGACGTTCAACGCTCGCGACGCCGCTGGTTGGGCTGGTGTCAACTCCTGGCCTCATGCCCGAATCTCGGCTGCTGCGTCCGATAGCGCCGTCCATTGGCGACCGCCGACTCGGGTGTTTACCAACGCGGAGGAATACCTGTCGGCGCCGCTCTGGGACGAACTGGAGGCGACGGGTTGGACGCGCAGCGAATCTTCGCCGTCGCGCATCGTTCAGTCCTCAGAGATCAAGGCCCACATCGCCGGTGGATGGACTCGATACGACGCCGACGGGAACCCGATGGCGTCCAACCGGGTCGTCTACGTGGCAACGAGGAGCGAGGAGGGCTGGGGACTGCAGGCGCAGCTCAAGACCGACAGCTTCGTCGACGGTCGGGACTACTCCGCCACTGAGTCCGAAGTGCTGGCAGCCGTCGAGTCGACGCTCGAACTGCTCGGTGACCGCGACCTCGACGCCTACGCCGAGGCGTTGGGCTATCCGTTCACATTGATCGGACCACCGGGCGCCGTGATGCAGATTGCATCCGCTTCCGAGATGGCGGCCGCGATGCGCGCGGTCGGGGACGACCAACTAGACGTGCCACCGGGATCGGTGGAAATCGTCAACTGCGGCGAGAGCGGAGCCAATCTGACGTTTCGCGTCGAACGAGACGGAGCGGTTCAGGAAGCGTTGGCGCTAGTCGGTCTACGAGACGGCGTCTGGCGGATGTTGGCGATTTCGGGGATCTAAGCGGCGTCAATCGCCTTCGAGCGCGCCGCGCAGGCGTGGATCGAGCACGTCGCGTAAGCCGTCGCCGATGATGTTGATGATGTCGCGCCGCTTGTTGCATCCTGAGGCTGACAGCGGTCTATTCGGGCGGAGTGGAGAAGACGATCGGTCCTTCCGAGACGAGGTTGAGGCTGGCCAGCAGCTCGACTCGGCCCGCGTTGGTGATGAACTCGGCGGTCGTGACCTGGCTGACGAGCTCGCCGTCATCGCCCATCAGGTTGATCGTCAGGGAGAAGTGATCGATCTGCTCAACGCTGACGTTCTCAGCCAGCAGCTCGGCCGTGTCGGCCTTGAGCATCTCCACGATCTGGTCAAAGTGCGGATCTCCGGGGACGAGGTATCCGCTCTCGATCACGAGTTCATAGACCGGCGGACGGTCACCCTCGGTCGTCCTTGTCACCCAGGCAAGACCCAGGAGCGCATGCAACGGCTCAAGATCGAAGCGGTCCGGTTCGCCAAGGAAATCGTCGACGGTCCTGCCGGCAAATCCCAAGAGAGCGGGACTGGACGGCGCCCAGATCGGCGCCCCGTTTTCCTCGGAGTCGCTGACCCAGATGCCGTCCCGGTTCCAGAGCAGGCGGTACGTGCTGCCGTCGTCGATGTTGACCGCCGTCTCGAACGCCCCCTGGGTCAGCGAGCCGCGCGAGATCGTGGCAGCCAACCTCGATTCGCCGTCGATTGTCGCCGTGGCTACGAACTGAAGGTGGAACTCGTCAATGCCGGCCGCCCATTGCGAGGCGAGGTCGAGGAGTTGCCCGGCATCCAGTAGCGGTGGCGGATCCGACTGGCCTGACGAGTAGCCATCCGCGCCGTCATTGGGCGAAGCAGCGAACGCATCAACCATCGAGCCGTCAACGAGCGGCTCCGGCGCCGGGAATTCAATTGGCTCATTCCAGCTCGCCAGATGGGTGACCGTGTTGATGTAGAACCCCGGCGCCGTTTGGTCGTCATCTTCATCATCGGCAAAGCCGAACGCGTCGGCCAGCGTCATTTCGGTTTCAATCAGCAGCGGCGCGCCCGTCTCCTGGCTGATCGTCAGGCGCAGGTGCATCGCCTCAATGCCTGCGTCGACGACCTCGATACCCTGCTCCCGTAGAGCCGTCGCGGCCGCATCGTTCACTGTTTCGACGTCAATCTCGCACTCGATGATCCAGGCGGACTCGCCCTCGTGCGAACCGACGCTGGCCAAACCGCCCACCGTCTCGATGCAGCCAAACGCGAGGCCGAGTTGCGCCGGGTCGGCGAGCTCGGCAGGGTCGCCGCCGAGCATCCCGGTCAATCCCTCGAGCACACCCTCCGCCTCGCTCGTCAGGTCGATCCAGCCGCCGGCCATCGGCATCGTCAGGTAGACGGCATCTTCGGTCATCAGGATCGCCATCAACAGGGCTACGTCCTCACCGTCTGCCGCTCCTGCTCCGCTGTCGCCGAACATTCCAAGCAGTTCCGTCGCGTCGAGCGTGGTCAGGATCGTCAGCGGCTCGAACTCGGCCGAGACGGTCGCCGATAGCCGCGCGGCGAGGCCGGCCAGATTGAAGTCCGCCTCAACGTCGAGAACGATCGATTCCAGGCCCTCCGACCACGCGGTGAAGGCGGCGTAGGCGTCTTCCAGCAGTGGGTCGTCGAACCGAGCAGCGGCGTCGTCCTGACGTGCAGGTTCTTCCCGCTGAGGCTCCGCGGCCGCCTGCCCGGTCTCCGATTGGGTCGGCGACGACTGCTCTGATTGGGCCGGCTGAGGCCGAGCCGACGTCGCATCCTGCTGGTGTTGCGCCCGCGCCTGGGGCTGTTGAGACTGCTGCGTCTGTTGCTGTTCTTCGTCGCCGCTGCACCCCGAAAGAACGAAGGCGAGCGCCGCCAGGACGGCGGCCACCAGCAACATAACGCGCATCAGCGAACCTCCAGACATGAGATTCACTGTACCGCGCACCAGGGGTCGGAGCGGGTCAGCGGTGCAGGTTCTGCGTCAGGCGGTGCTGATCGCCAGGGCGCGGATTTCTCCGAATTCGCGGTCCAGCTTGGACCATGTGTCGCCGCCGTCTTCGCTCAGGTAGACGTAGCCGTAGAGCGTGGCTGCCGCGATCGTGTCGGGCGCATCGGGATGACTGGCCAGCCAGTAGACAACCGACTTGGGCGCAACGGGCAGCTCGCAGGGCGTCCAGGTCTTGCCGCCATCGGTCGTGCGCTGAATCGCGCCCGTCGTGCCAGGGATCCCGTCGCCGCTGGCGACGAACATCGTGTTCGGGTCGTCGTGCTTGACAATCATCGCGCGGCAGTACGAGCGCTGGGTGCGCTCGGTGACCGGCGGGAATTCGTGCTGCAACCAGGACTCGCCCTCATCGTCGGAGCGGGCGATCCCGTAGGGGCTGGTCGCGAAGGTCGCGGCGCCCTCAGGCGCTGTCGAGCGGCCCATGCAGTGGATGTCGGCCTGGAACGTCTCCGGGCCCAGCGGATTGCCGCGCACCCAGGTGTCGCCGCCGTCGATCGACTTGTGCACCCCGTCGACCTCGACGCCGGCATAGATGCGCTGCGAGTTCAGCGGGTCGATCACCACGACCGTCGTGCGCGGGGTCCCAATCGGACATTCCTCAACGATGTCGACCGGGAGGTCGTCCCAGGAATGCCCGCCGTCGCGCGAGCGGCGCACGCCCGGCCGACCGCCCGCGAAGATGGTGTTGGTGTCCAGCGGGTCAACAGCCAGTGACCAGGTCTCCCGGTCGGCCTCATAGCTGTCGACCACGTCCCAGGACGAGCCATTGTTGTCCGACAGCAGCAGCGCATCATCGGCGCCGGCCATCAGCCGATTCGGGTCGTCGGGGAAGACGACCAGCGAACGCACCGACTGCTCGCCGACGGCCCGTCCCTTCTGCCAGATGCCGCCACCGTCGGGCGAGCGCCAGAGCCCCTGTCCAATCGTGCCGACGTGAATGGTGATGTGGTCCGACATGCTGTGCCTCTTCCGTTCATCGATTGCGCTCAGGGTAGGCGTTTGGCTCGGCACGCATGTGGCCGTCAGTTGCGCAGGACTCCGCGCAGATCGGGAAACTCGATTGGCACGTTGTAGCTGAACAGTTCGGTCTGCCAGCGAATGTCCGAACGGGCCCCCTCGTGCGACAGGGTGATCGCCAGATCGACCATCAGCAACGCGCCGCTCTCGCGGTGAATCACGGCCTGCAACGCGAGGAGATAGCCGACCTCTGCTGCATCGATCAGTTCTTCCAACTGCGCCTCCGCTCCGGGCGCTTGACCGAACAGGGTCGCCATGACCGACTTGACTAACTCCCGCGCCGCCGCACGTTCATCGGGATCTTCGATCCCGGCGTGAGCTCGACAGCGGACTATCCAGGAAGGATGCTCCTCCCACGATTCCAGGCTGGCCTCGCCGAACGACCACTCCGCACACTCCAGCCAGCCCTCGAGCACCTCGTGGTCGGTGATCAGCGGCGTGCCCAGCATCGAGCGCAGTTCCTGTTCAAGGGCGATGCTCTGCGAGTCGTCGCCCGAGCCGACGAACCGCCAGAAGCTGAAATCCCAGATGAACTCCTCATCCTCGACGCGTAGCTGTTGGAAGCTCTCGCGCTCGTCGTCAGAATCTGCATCGCCCAGATAAAGGATCGTCCAGACAGACTCTGGGTCTTTGCGGTACTTCGCTTCGCCCTCGAAATCGAAATCGCCCGTCGGTCGTTCGCCCACACCCAGCGCCGTCGTCCTGTACTCGGCGGTCTCGAACGACTCCGCCCAGCGCTTGAACGCATCGTTCGCCTGACGGTGCAGCGGCTGGTCCGCATCGGAGCCGCAGGCGGCGATCAGGAAGGCGGCAAGAGCCAGGACAACCAGCAGTCGCATCCGACCACCCCTCCCTCAACGCAGGCTAAATCCCCGCCTCCCGTGGCAGCGGGCTGTGGTACGGGCTCTCGATGAGCCCCGATACGACAGAGTTCTCTACGGCATGTACGGATATGCGCACGGACCCAGTTGCGTCCTCAGGATCGCCTGGGCGTCCTCGACGAAGTCGCAGAGCAGCGGACGGGTGTCGGCCGGATCGATGATGTCCTGACCCGTCGCCTCGGCCGTCCGGAACGGCGAGGCCAGGTCGCGCAGCCGATCCTCGATTTCTTCCCGCTTCGCCTCAGGATCGTCTGCGGTGTCGATCTCCCGTCGATACGCCGCCATCGCGCCGCCTTCGATGTGCATCGAGCCCCAGCGGCCAGAGGGCCAGGCCCAGCGCTGGAACATCC
>JAPPJZ010000021.1 GCA_028874365.1 Chloroflexota bacterium
ATGCCCCCCTCTGTCACTTCGTGACATCTCCCCCCGCCGTTAGGCGGGGGGAGATGGGAGGGACCCTCACCCCAACCTGCTCCCTCGGGCAGAGGGGATCGGAGCGGGGGGCGATTGAGTGAGTTGAAGCTGGTGCATATACTCCCTCAGAGTCGCCCGCCAACTTCGGCGGGTATCCGAGGCAGAGCGGGGTCGTCCAGATGGACAATGTGCTGGAGCAGTACGGGCACCTCGGCATCCTGCTGATCTTTGCCGCGTTGTTCCCATCGCTCCCGCTGATCGCCTCGTGGGCGATGTTCAAGTTTGGTCTGCGTCCGCGGCTGCCCAACGCGGTGAAGTCGGACACCTATGAGTGCGGGGTCGAGACCGAGGGTCCGACCTGGGTGCAATTCAATTTCCGCTACTACCTCGTCGCGCTGATCTTCGTGCTGTTCGACGTCGAGGTCATCTTCCTCTTCCCGCTGGCGGTAGCGCTGGATTCCGTCGTCGTGACGGGACTGGTGGCGGCGCTGATCTTTATTGCCGTGCTCTTCCTGGGACTGGTCTATGAATGGCGCCGACAAGCGCTGGAGTGGCGCTGACATGACCAGCCAGTACGACGCCACCGCCGCGATGGAGATCGTCAACGCAGACGCGCCCGGCGCGGCCTGTGTCGAGGACGGCGTCCTGTTCCTCGAACCCTCTGAACTGGCCGGCGCGGTGCGGACGCTGCGTGATTCTGAGGAGAGCGACCTAGTGTTCCTCTCCAACCTGACCGCGGTTGACCGAGAGCTTCACTTCGAGTTGGTGTACCACCTGCAGTCGCTGGACCTGAATCACATCCTCCAGGTCAAGGCGCGAGTGACGGATCGGGAAGATCCGGCGCTGCCGTCCTTGACCGGCGTCTACCACGGCGCGCATTTGCAGGAGCGGGAGGTCTACGACCTGTTCGGGATCCGCTTTGAGGGACACCCGGATTTGCGACGGATGTTCCTCTGGGACGGGTTCCCCGGCTATCCGCTGCGCAAGGATTTCCTGCAGATGCCGGGACAGGTGCGGGCCGGATTGCCCGGTTTCCCGCACGAGAGCGTAGAGAACGCCTGGCCGGTGCCGGGCAGCGTGCCGCAGCGTCCGATGCACCCGAACGATCCGCAGCCGGAGGGCGAGCTGGTTGTTGCGGAAGAGGGTGAGGAAACGTCGTGACGACCGCTGACGACACCCGGCTGGCGATGCAGGGGACGATCGAAGCGCTGACGACGGGGGACGGCTCAGAGCCCGTCGTCGTCAACCTGGGCCCGCAGCACCCGTCGACGCACGGCGTGTTTCGGCTCAAGGTCACCCTCGACGGCGAGATCGTGCAGGACGCGGAGATGCGGATCGGCTATCTGCATCGCTCGATGGAAAAGCTGGCCGAGGAACGCACCTACACCCAGAACATTCCCTTCACCGACCGGATTGACTACCTGGCCGCGATGTCGAACAACCTGGCCTACTGCCTCGCGGCTGAAGAACTGCTCGGCATCCAGGTACCGCCGCGGGCCAACGCAATCCGGGTGATGTTCGCCGAGCTGCAGCGGGTCGCCTCGCACGCGATGGCGAACGGGACATTCATCAACGACTGCGGCGCCTGGCATACGCCTCTGTTCCACATGTTCCGCGACCGCGAGCGGGTGCTCGACATGTTCGAGATGACCTGCGGCGCGAGGCTGACGACGAACTACATGCGGATCGGCGGGGTCGCCTTCGATCTTCCAGACGAGCTCTTGCCGACGCTGGAACAGTTCCTGGCCGATATGCCGGAGAACATCGCGAACTACGAGGCGCTGCTGCTGGAGAACGAGATTCTGCATGCGCGTGCTCGCGGAATTGGCGTGATTTCACCGGAGATGGCGATCAACTCGTCGCTCTCGGGTCCGGTGCTGCGGGCGACCGGCGTGCCGTGGGATTTGCGCAAGGCGAATCCGTACTGCGGCTACGAAGACTACGAGTTCGACGTGCCGGTCGGCGAGCAGGGCGACTGCTTCGACCGCTTCCTGGTACGAATGGCCGAGGTCAAGGAGAGCCTGAGGATCCTACGCCAGGTCGTCGACAATCTGCCCGACGGTCCGTGGCTGGCCGACGTGCCGCTGCACGCCCGACCTGAGCCCGGCGAGTCGTATGCGCGGGTGGAATCTCCGCGCGGCGAACTGGGCTTCTACCTGGTCTCGGACGGCGGTCCGGCGCCGTACCGGTTCCACTGCCGGCCGCCGTCGCTGATCAACCTGTCGGCGCTGAAGGAGATGTCGATCGGCGGGACGCTGGCAGACGCGATCGTGACGCTGGGTTCGATTGACATCGTGGTGGGGGAGATCGACCGATGATCGACCTCACCGGCCTGGCGAGCGTGCTCGGCTCCACGATGGGGGCCTGGTACGACTTCCGCGACCTGAACAACCTGCAGCGGTTGATCACCGAGTGGATCGCCGATTGGGGTCCAGACTGGTTGGCCTCGATCATCGCCGGTGTGCTGGGCACGCTGGGCATTCTCGGCGTGATCGGACCGACGCTGTTGATCCTGATCTGGGTCGAGCGCAAGGTGATCGCCCGCTTCCAGCAGCGCTACGGACCCAATCGGGTCGGCCCCAAGGGGCTGCTGCAACCGGTGGCCGACGCCGTCAAGCTGATCCTCAAGGAACAGCTCGCCCCGCGCGCCGCGGACAAGCTGATCTTCTTCCTGCCGCCGGTGCTGATCTTCGTGCCCGGAGTCTTGATCTGGGGCGTGCTGCCCTTCGGTCCGCGGATGTCGGTCGCTGATCTCAATGTCGGCGTGCTGTTCCTGTTGGCCGTCTCGGGTACGACGGTGCTGGTGATCTTCATGGCCGGCTGGTCGTCAAACAACAAGTACGCGCTGTTCGGAGCGATGCGGGCCGTGGCGATGTCGATCTCATACGAGGTACCGATGGTGCTGGCGCTGCTGACACTGGTCGTGTTCTCGGGCACGATGTCGATCAACGGGATCGTCCAGTGGCAACAGCAGGAGGATGTGATCTTCATCCTCTTGTTCCCGCTCTCGGCGATCGCGTTCTTCTTTGCTGCGTCGGCGGAACTGAACCGGACGCCGGCGGATATCTCGGAGGCGGAATCGGAGATTGTGGCCGGTTATCACACCGAATACTCGGGGATGCGATTCGGGCTGTTCTACGCGGTCGAGCTTGGTAACACGCTGGTGGTTTCGGCGTTCATCGCGACGTTCTTCCTCGGCGGCTGGTGGTTGTGGGGCCTGGATCAGTGGGTGCCGAGCTGGATCATCCTGCTGGTCAAGACAGGCGCGGTCTACTTCCTGCTGATCTGGACGCGCGGCACGCTGCCTCGGCTGCGAGTTGATCAGTTGATGGGCTTCTGCTGGAAGGCGCTGGTGCCGGCGACGTTGTTGTTTGTCGTGGTGGCGTTCGTCGAGCGGACGCTACTGGTCTCGGAGGGCTGGGACACGACCGTGGCTCTGCCGGTCATGGCGGTGATCAACATTGCTCTGACGTTGGGGGCAATCCTGCTGTTTGCGCGGGTTTCGCGTCCGGCTCCGTTGCGGCGACCGGCTCGGATTCGGATGGCCGGCGCGCAGATCGGTGGTCTGAGAGCCGCCCGACAGGTTGCCTCGCGGACTGAGGAACCGCAGTTGCAGGTAGGTGGTGACTAGGTCATGAGCGACTTCGGCTTCCACCTGGCGTTCTGGTCGCTCGGGGCGATGACCATCGGCGGGGCGTCGATGATCCTGATCAGCCGCAACCTGATCCACGCGGTGATCTGGCTGGTGATGTCGATGCTTGGGGTTGCGGGGCTGTATCTGACGCTGTCGGCCGATTTCATCGCGGTTGTGCAGGTGCTGATCTACGTGGGGGCGATTTCGGTGCTGATGCTGTTCGCGATCATGCTGACGCCTCGGGCGGAGCGGGATAACTCACAGAACATCAAGACGGCGGGTCCAGCGGGGCTGGTTGTGTTGATGGTGATGATCGCGACGATGTGGGTGGCGATCGATACCGACTGGGGCGCGGTTCGAGAGGCGGCACTGACGGAGCAGGCCCGGTTGATCGGAGAGAGCCTGATCAAGCACTACATCCTGCCATTTGAGATCGGGGCGGTGTTGTTGACAGCGGCGTTGGTGGGTGCGATTGCGCTGGCTCGGCAGGACGATGAGGATGCGGCGGTTCATGCAGCGTCGCTGCAGGCCGAGCTGGAGGGGGAGGGAGCGGTTGATCCGGTTGACGTTGTTGACCCACCGATCGCCGCCGACGCCTCCGATTCCGAGGCGACCTCATGACCATTGGAATTGAGCACTACCTAACGCTGGGGGCGCTGCTGTTCTGCATCGGCTTCTTCATTGCGTTGTCGAAGAAGAATGCGATTGGGGTATTGATCGGCGTCGAGCTGATGCTGAACGCCGTGAATCTGACGCTGGTGGCGTTCTCGCGCTTCGGTTCGGCGGAAGTGGCGCTGTCGACGCAGGTGTTCGTCGTGTTCATCATCGCGGTGGCGGCGGCGGAAGTGGCGGTGGGGTTGGCGCTGGCGCTGGTCGTCTATCGCAACCGGCAGACGATCTCTGTCGACCGCACGACGTTGTTGAGGGGTTGACGCGCCATGTGGGCACCCTTGATGACCGCGTCGAATCGTTACGTGGCGGAGACGCTGCGGGAGTTGCTCTTTGCCGAGGGCGTGTCGGTGCGGTTCGTGGTTGAGCCGGATCGCAAGGATGAGGGCGATTTCGCGCCGGTGATTCTGATGGTGCCGGACTCGAAGACGCACGTGGCTCGGGAAATCCTGGGGAAGGTGTAGCGGCGTGCCCGAGACCATCTTCTGGGTGATTCTCTTCCTGCCGCTGACGGCATTCGTGTTGGCCGGGATTTCTGCCGTCAATCAGCACCTGCAACGCCAGATTCCGGAGTGGGATCCGAACTATCCGCGGTCATGGAAGCCGATTGCGGACCAGTTCTGCGGACCGCGGCTGGCCTCGACGCCGCTGATCATTGCGCTGGCGGTTGCGTTTCTGCTGGCAGTGATCAACCTGATCGACTCGATTGGGCTGCGCGGTCTGCCGCTCAACATTGGCACGCACGAGTTGTTCACGGCTGGTGAACTGGTGGTCAACGTTGGCGTGCGGATCGACGGGCTGACGTCGGTGATGCTCGTGGTCGTGACCGGTGTGTCGCTGCTGGTTCAGGTCTACTCGACCGGCTACATGGACGGCGACCACGGGTACCGTCGCTACTTCGCGTTCATGGCGCTGTTCACGACCTCGATGCTGGGACTGGTCCTGGCCGACAACCTGCTGATGCTCTTCGCCTTCTGGGAGCTGGTCGGTCTGACTTCGTACCTGTTGATCGGTTTCTGGTTCCACCGACCGGCGGCCGCGGCGGCGGCGAAGAAGGCATTCCTGGTCACGCGATTGGGTGACTTGGGGATGCTCGCGGCGATGATTCTGATCTTCAGCAAGACCGGGACGCTGGACATTGCCTCGATCAACGCGCTCGCCGACAGCGGGGCAGAGGCGGGGATGTTCGCGTTCAACGGGCTGCTGATCGGGCAGACGGCGATGACGCTGTTCGGCCTCGGCCTGATTGCCGGGGCGGTCGGCAAGTCGGCCCAGTTCCCGCTGCACATCTGGCTGCCCGACGCCATGGAAGGTCCGACGCCGGTTTCGGCGCTGGTGCACTCGGCGACGATGGTCGCGGCCGGCGTCTACCTGCTGGCGCGCTTCTTCCCGGTCATTCACGCCTCATCGACGGCGTCCGACCTGATTGCCTGGATCGGCGCGGGTACTGCGCTCGGCGCGGCGATCCTGGCGATGGTGCAGGTGGACATCAAGCGGGTGCTGGCATATTCGACTATTTCGCAGCTCGCCTACATGATGTTTGCCATCGGCGTCGGTGGTTATGCGGCGGCCGTGTTCCACCTCATGACGCATGCGTTCTTCAAGGCGATGTTGTTCCTCGGCTCGGGCTCGGTGAACCACTCGACGAACACGTTCGACATGCGCAAGATGGGTGGTCTGCGGACGCTGATGCCGATCACGTTCGGGACCTTCATCATCGGCACGTTGGCGCTGGCGGGGATTGTGCCGTTGTCCGGGTTCTGGTCCAAGGATGAGATCCTGATCGAGGCCTGGGACAACAACAAGGG
The DNA here is from genome assembly GCA_028874365.1 of Chloroflexota bacterium. GTDB lineage: Bacteria > Chloroflexota > Dehalococcoidia > Bin125 > Bin125 > Bin125. The sequence continues at coordinate 6,133 of JAPPJZ010000021.1, forward strand.
CGTGTTCGTGCTGGGTCTGCTGGCGGCAGGGCTGACCGCGGCTTACATGGTGCGCGCGGTGTACATGACGTTCTTCGGCGAGTATCGGGGCGGCGAGGAAGTCGTACCGGGCGAGCACGGCAACGAGGATCCGTCGCATCCGCACGAGTCGCCGCGCAGCATGACGACTCCGCTGATCATCCTCGCGGTGATCTCGGTTGTGGCCGGATTCCTGACGTTCGGCGGCGAGTTCCAGACGTGGGTGTACGGCGCTCTGCCGGATCCGCATGAGGGCAAGTTCCACTGGAGCTGGGGCATCTTCCTGGGCTCGACGGCGCTGGCCGTCGGGGCGGGATTCGTTGCCTACTGGTTCATGCGCAACCGCGAGCGGGTGCGCAGTTGGGGCGTCGGAGGGATCTGGCCGATTCCGGAGGCGCAGAAGTTTGCGACGGAGCTGTTCTATCTCGACTCGCTGGCCGAGAATCTGCTGGCTCGGCGAGTCTTCTACGGCTGGATTGCCCGATCGTCGGCCTGGTTCGACGCCGCCGTCGTTGACGGAGTGGTCAACCGCGCCTGGCGCGAAGGGTTGACCATTTCCAACGGCGCCCGGTTCGTGCAGAACGGATGGGTGCAGGCGGGCACACTATCGATTGGACTCGGCGGCATGATCATCTGGATCGCCGTCGTGCTGTTCTAGGAGCGATAGATGGATCCGGGCTTCCCCGTACTGTCGCTGCTGATCTTCCTGCCCCTCGTGGGTGTGTTGCTGATCGCGTTGCTGCCCGGTCGACATACGCGGACCGAATGGCTGGTCCAGAACGCGCCGGGGAACGCGATCGATTACCCGAAGTGGATCGCGCTGGGCATTGCCCTCGCCACGTTGATCATCGCCCTGGTGATGTTCATCCTCTTCGACCGCTCGGTCTCGGGCTTCCAGTTCGTCGACGAGTTCGACTGGATTTCCGCCGAAGCGGTCGGCTTCAACGTCACCTACGCCTTCGGCGTCGACGGACTGTCGATGCCGCTGGTCTTCCTGACCGCGTTCCTGACCGTCGTCGGCGTGCTCGTCTCCTGGCGCATCGATCTGCGCACCAAGGAATACTTCGCCTGGCTGCTCGTACTCGAGACTTCCGTGCTCGGCGTCTTCACCTCGCTCGACCTGATCTTCTTCTTCCTCTTCTGGGAACTCGAACTGGTCCCGATGTTCCTGCTGATCTCGATCTGGGGCAGCGGCAACCGCAACTACTCGGCGCTCAAGTTTGTGCTCTACACGGTGTTCGGCTCGGCCTTCATGCTGGCCGGGTTCCTGGCGATGGGCGTCGCCGCCGACACGTTCGACATCCGCGAGATCCGCCAGGACGCTCTGGCGGCGGCGTTCCTGCCGGCGCCGGTCATCTTCGCGTTCATCCTGATCGCCTTCTCGATCAAGCTGCCCGTCGTGCCGCTGCATACGTGGTTGCCCGACGCACATACCGACGCTCCGACGGCAGTCTCGGTGATCCTGGCCGGCGTGCTGCTGAAGATGGGCGGATACGGGATCCTGCGGCTGCTCTTCACACTGATGCCAGATGTCGGGGCCGACGCCGACGTTGCGCTGGCGATCATTGGGGTGGTCTCGATCGTGTACGGGGCGATCGTGACGATCAGGCAAACCGACTTGAAGCGGCTGATCGCGTATTCCTCCGTGTCGCATATGGGATTTGTGCTGTTAGGCGTGTCCGCGCTCGGAGTGACCGGGATGAGCGGCGCGGCGATGCAGCTGGTGACGCATGGCCTGATCACCGGCATGCTCTTCGTCATGGTCGGGCTGGTCTATGACCGCACGCATACGCGGCAGATCGCCGACATGCGCGGCCTGGCCCACTACATCCCGCTACTGGGGATCGGCATGGTCTTCGCCGGTTTGGCCGGTCTCGGACTACCGGCGCTGGCCGGATTCGTGGCCGAGATCACGATCTTCCTGGGCGCGTTCGAGTCGCAAACTGCGGCGGTCTCGGTGGCGCTGCTCGGCGTGCTGCTGGCGGCGGCGTACATCCTGTGGGCGCTGCAGCGGACGTTCTTCGGACCCAAAGATGAGAAGTGGTCGCATCTACCCGACGCCAACCACTGGAGCGAATACACGATCATTGGGGCGCTGATGGCGCTGATCGTTCTGCTCGGCGTCTACCCGTCAATCGTCATGGACCTGCTGGAGATGGGTGTTGAGCCGATCGTCGAAAACATCGAGACGTTCGTCTCGAGTGGGGCGGGAGGCGGCTGATGCTGCACGACGTCAACCTGCTCGGTCCTGAACTCGTCCTCCTGGTCGTGGGCGGCTTCCTGCTGATCGCCGACCTGTTCATCAAGGACCGGCGCATCCTGATGGGTGTGACGCTGGCCGCGCTGCTCGGCTCGATCCTCTACTCGGCCGTGTTGCTGACTGAAGGACACGTAGGCTCGCAAGGTTTCGGCGGCGTCCTGGTGGTCGACAAGTTCGCGATCTTCTTCCAGATCCTGCTGGCCTCAGCCGCGATGGCAGCGGTGCTGGTCTCGACCGAGACGATGGAGCGGACGCCGTCGCGTCGCGGTGAGTACCTGGCGCTGATCCTGTTCTCGACCGCCGGGCTGCAACTGCTCGCCGGATCGCGCGATCTGATCATGATCTTCATCGCGCTCGAGCTCACGTCGATTTCGCAATACATCCTGGTCGGGTTCTACAAGGACCGTTGGGGCTCCGAGGGCGGGTTGAAGTACCTGCTGACCGGCGCGGTGGCGTCGGCGGTGCTGCTCTACGGAATGGCGATCCTGCTTGGTTTGACCGGCTCGACGAATTTGTCCGAGATCGCAAACTACATCGCCTGGCAGGGCGACGGCAAGGAAGAAGCGCTGATGCTGGCGGCGGTCTTCCTGATCGCCGGATTCGGCTTCAAGGCAGCGGTCGCGCCATTCCAGATGTGGGCGCCCGACGCATACACCGGCGCGCCGACGCCGATCGCCGCGTATCTGTCGGTGGCATCGAAGGCGGCGGCGTTCGCCATCCTGATCCGCGTCTTCTTTGAGGCGCTGGGCGACGACCTGCTGGCGGAGCACTGGAAGACGATCTTCGCCGTGCTGGCGACGATCTCGATGTTCGTCGGCAACTTCTTCGCGATCCGCCAGAACAACATCAAGCGGATGCTGGCGTACTCGTCGGTGGCGCAGGCCGGCACGTTGATGATTGGTTTGGCCGCGATTTCGGCGGACCGGGGAGAGCTGCTCGGCGCCAGCGGGATCCTCTTCTACCTGGCCGGCTACACGGTGACCAACCTGGCCGCGTTCACCGTAATAGTCCTGATCGCCAACCAGAACGGCGGCAGCTATGACATTCGCTCCTACGCCGGCATGGGCAAGAAATCGCCCTGGTTGGCGATTGTGCTCGCGTTTGCGCTGATATCGCTGATTGGTCTGCCGCCGACGGCGGTGTTCTTCGGCAAGATTTACCTGTTCGAGACCGCCGTACAGAGTGGCCTGGCCTGGCTGGCGGTGATCGGCACGGTCAACACATTGATCTCCGCTGCCTACTATCTGCGTCCGGTCAAAGCGATGTTTATCGACTCGGCCGAAGACGAGGACGAGGCAACGCCGGTCCCGCGTCCTTCCAACAGTGTGCTCGCGACGATGGGCCTGGTGACGGCGGGGGTGCTCATGATCGGGTTGCATCCAGGTCTGTTGATCAATGCTGCCGAGGCGGCCGTCGCCGCCATATTCTCCTGATGTGACGGCAGAGCGGCATTTCGTCGACATCCAGGTTGATCCCGCCTTTGTCCACCGCGTGGATGTGGATGCTCTTGAGCGCTGCGTGCGAGAGACATTGGCCTCGCGGAGACTGCGAGTCGCACGCGTTGTCGCGATCCATGTGACCGATTCGCGGACCGTGCGCCGACTCAATCGGCGGTTTCGCGGGGAGGACTCGACGACGGATGTCCTCTCATTCAATACCGACTTCGATGGACTGCGCCGACCCGACGGCTCGGCTGAACTGGGCGAGATCGTGATCGCGCTGCCGGTCGCCGCGCGCGGCGCGAGGGAGCGCGCGGTGACCGTCGCCGAGGAACTGGCACTGCTGACCGTGCATGGGACGTTGCACCTGCTCGGGTTCGATCACGAGGCGGTGGGCGAGGATCGGCGGATGAAGGAGCTGGAGCGGATCGCGCTCGGCAGGGCGGGACTCGAGTCGGCGGCGCGCGCTTGACATCGACGGACAGGGCGATAGATAATATGTTCTATCTGGAGAACGAAGGCGGAGACCCGGGAGGCGCGGCGTGAGCGGAACAGTGTTGTATCGGAAGTGGCGCCCGGCCGACTTCGACGAGGTGGTGGGCCAAGAGACGGTCGTGCGCACGCTGAAGAACGCGGTGGCGCAGGACAAGATTTCTCACGCCTATCTGTTTTGCGGGCCACGGGGGACGGGCAAGACGACCACCGCACGGATCCTGGCGCGGACGATCAACGGTCGGACGGCTTCCACGGCGGTCCTGAGCTTCGGCGAGGCGGAAGACCTCGACCTGATTGAGATTGACGCCGCGTCCAACAGCGGCGTGGACGACGTTCGCGAACTGCGTTCGAAGGCGATCTATCAGCCGAACTCGGCGCGTTTCAAGGTCTACCTGATTGACGAAGTGCATCGTCTCTCGAAGGCCGCCAGCGAAGCGCTGTTGAAGATCCTCGAAGAGCCGCCGCCGCACGTCGTGTTCATTCTGGCCACTACGGACCCGGAGCAGCTCCCAGCTACGGTTCTGAGCCGCTGCCAGCGATTCGACTTCCGCCGCGTAGGCGTGGATGACATGGTCGCGCGGCTGCGGCAGATCGCCGAGTCGGAGGAGATCGAGATTCCCGACGACGCGCTCCGGCTGATCAGTCGAGAAGCGACGGGATCGTTGCGGGATGGCGTCAATCTGCTCGATCAGGTCTGGGTGATGTGTGGTTCGTCGGTGTCGCTGGAGGCGGCTCAGGAGGCGCTGCGACTGAGTCCGGATGCGCGGGCGATGGAGCTGGCCTCGGCGGCCTTGCGCGGGGAACTGGTGGAGGGTCTTGCCGTGCTGTCGGCGGTGCAGGAGGACGCGATCGATTTTGGCAGATTCAAGCGACAGGTCGTGATGCATCTCCGGCACGCGCTGCTGACGCTGACCGGAGCGACAGGGACGTTGTCGCTCTCCGGGCCGGAGCTGGAACGTCTGGAGGAAGTCTGCCAGGGGGTTGAGGCGTCGGCGGCGGTGACGGCGCTGAAGGCCTTCTCGGAGGCGGATGTGCGCCGCGATCCGTATCAGCCGCTGCCGCTTGAACTGGCGTTGGCGGCGATCGTCTACGGGCCTCCGCCTGCGGCGACGGCACCGGCGCCTGCACCCGCGCAGCCCCAACGTCCGCAACGGCAGCAGCGCTCGGATGGTCCGCGTCGACAGCAGGGTCAGCGTCGTGAGCAGCAGGCGACGCGCAACTTGCCTCGTGTCGAGGCTCAGGGACAGCGGTCGGTGAACGACCAGGCGCCGAGGCAGCAGACACCACCACCTGCGCGAGCGCCTCAGCCGCCCTCGTCGCCGCGCGGGGGCGATGCGACGACCGATCTGCTGGAACAGATTCGGACGGCGCTGCGGCGTCGGAACCAGGGTCTGATTGCGACGATGCTGAACGGTTCCTGTCGGATCATCGAGCAGAGCGAGGACACGGTGACGCTGGGATTCCTGCCGAGCTATCAGCAGGTGCATATGCAGAAGGTGAGCGATGCGGCGTCGGATGTTGGCGCGGCGGCGTCGGAGGTGCTCAAACGCCGGGTGTCCGTGCGTTGCGTTCCGATTGACGGCACGACGACCACCGGCGACGGGGATGGTCACGGAGCGGATCGACCGACTGGGCAGCAGTCGACTGGGCAGCAGCCGAAGGAGGGCCTGATGGAGCGGGAGGCGCGGTCTCGGTTCGGCGCGACGCCGTATCAGTCGAACTGAGCTGCCGCTGAGCTGCAACGGGGCCGTTGGGCGAGCGCGTAGACTGGAGCGAACAGCAGCGGGCGAAAGGGTTGACGATGGCGAAGCGGAAGGGCGGGATGTTCCGGCCGGCGCGGACGAACAAGGCGCGAGGTCAGGGCGTCGCGGGTGGCGGCGGTTTTTCTCCGGACATGGTGCGTCGAGCGCAGGAGCTACAGACGCAGTTGGCGGAGGCCCAGGACGAACTGAAAGAGGCGACGGTGGAGGCGTCAGTGGGCGGGGGCGTGGTTTCGGTGACGCTGGGTGGCGATCACAAGTTGCGCGATGTGACGATCGATCCGGACGTCGTGGACCCAGACGACACGGAGATGCTGCAGGATCTGGTCCTGGCGGCCGTGAATGAGGCGCAGGACCGGCTGGAATCATTGCAGCAGGAGCGGATGTCGGGGTTGACGGACGGGTTGTCGCTGCCAGGCCTGCAATAGGAGCGGATGGCATGCAGCGCTCGCCGGCGACCGCGCCAACGATCGCGCGCCTGATCGAGGCGTTTCACCGACTGCCGGGGATCGGGCCAAAGAGTGCTCAACGACTGGCCTACCACGTCCTGAGAGCGCCGAGGGCCGAGGCCGAGGCCCTGGCGGAGGCGCTGATCGAGGTCAAGGATTCAACCCGGCTGTGCGGGATCTGTCAGAACATCACCGACGCGGATCCGTGCGTGGTGTGTCTCGATCCTCAGCGCTCCGATGCGACGGTATGCGTGGTTGAAGAACCGCTGGATGTAGCGGCGATCGAGCGGGCGGGGGTGCATCGTGGGCGGTATCACGTGCTGCATGGTGCGATCTCGCCGATGGACGGGGTTGGGCCTGAGGATCTGAAGGTTCGGGAGCTGTTGACGCGATTGGGCGATGCGGCGGTCGAGGAAGTGATCCTGGCGATGAATCCGAACCTTGAGGGCGAGGCGACGGCCGGATACCTGTCTCGGGTGATCGGGGCGATGGGCGTGCGGATCACGCGGATCGCGCACGGATTGCCGGTCGGGGCCGATGTGGAGTACGCGGATGAGCGGACCTTGCGGGCGGCGATGACGCATCGCGTCTCGATGGACCAACAGGGAAACGACGACTGATGCCGAGGATTCGACCGATTCGGACAGAGGCGATCGTGCTGCGCCAGCGTCCGCTGGGCGAGGCGGATCGGATCTGCGTGCTGTTCTCGCCGTCACGCGGCCGGATTGAGGCGGTGGCCAAGGGCGTGCGCAAGCCGTTGAGCAAGCTGGCCGGGCACGTGGAGCCGCTCAGCCGTGGACAATTCGGTCTGGCTCAGGGTCGCAACCTGGATGTGGTCACCGACGCGTCGACATTGGACTCCTGGCCGTCGCTGCACGACGAGGTGGATCGGATGACCGAGGCGCTGGCGCTGGCGGAGTTGGTCGATCGCTCGACCGATGTCGATGTTTCGTCGCGGCCGCTGTACGACCTGTTGCGTCACTCCTTGGACGAACTCGCGTCGACGAACTCCCCACCGGCCGTGCGTTGGTGGTTTACGCTCCGGTTCCTCGATCAGCAGGGCTATCGGCCGGAATTGGAGGAGTGCGTCCGGTGCCGCGCGGAGGTTGGTCCGGAGGGCAACGGATTCGCGGCGGCAGACGGCGGCGTGGTCTGTCCGCGATGTCATGGGGCCGGTGTCGGGCAGAGTCTGTCGTCGCCGGTGTTTCGCTTGTTACGCTATATGCGACGGTCGTCGTGCGAAGCGACGGCGCAGGTGAACGTGGACGCCGAAGCCTCGGCGGAACTGGAGCGTCACCTGCGGTTGTCACTTGAGCAGGCGCTGGACAGTCGCCTGCGGTCGTCGGGGTTCGCCGAGGCGCTGGCCCGAGCGGAAATCGTCGGCCGTGACGCGGTGTCACGCGTGGCCGAGAGCGAGCGAGAGGAGCAACAGCGTGCCGCTATATGAGTATCTGTGTGAGGACTGCGCAGGGATTTTCGAGGTCGTGCGGCCGATTCGCGAGGCGCCGGAACCGCAGCCCTGTCCCGAATGCGACGAGGAGTGCGAGCGGGTGATGCCGTCTTCGTTCTCGGCGTTCATCATGCGCCAGGGCTATCCGCGTCGGATCCCTGATAAAGGCACCTATTGGCACCTGGGCCAGGAGGTCACTTACCTGCCGAAGAAGGCGCGCCCGTACGAGCACCCGCAGGTCACGAAGCAGCGCGAGAAGGAACCGCTGGGAGCGCAGGACTACGCCGATCTGGTCGACCGGAAGATCCACGAGCGTCGGCTCGCGCGGGAGGATCGGCGCAAGGAGCGAGAGCTGAAGAGGGACCGGATGGCGAAGAAGGCGCCGGAGCGGAAGCCTCAGCCGCAGCCGATGAAGCGGGACTGATTCGCGGGGCTACACCTGGTCCGCCGGGATTCCCGGAAGGGCCCTCACCCCAGCCCTCTCCCTCGGGGAGAGGGGGTAAGAGTGGGGAGAGCGGAGCGCCTGTCAGAAGTCGCGTTGGGTGACGAACTCGGCGATGGCTGTGAGTTCTTCTCGGGGTCCGTTGGTTGGGGCGGCGTGGAGCGCGGCGAGGCCTTTCTCTCGCCATTCATCGACGGTGCCCATACATCGCTCGACGATTGAGGACTGACGCGCGGCGTCGAGGGCGCGGTCCAGGCATTCTGCGCGATCGTTGTCGTCCTTTGCATCGAGGAAGCGGTTGATGGGGTTGTCGTCGGGGTCGTCCTCCATCAGGACGATGGCGGGCAGGGTGAGCGTGCCGGCTGAGAGGTCTCCGCCGACGGGCTTACCGAGTTGTTCCTCGGTGCCGCAGAAGTCGAGGATGTCGTCGACGATCTGGAAGGCCATGCCGATCGAGCGTCCGTACTCGCGCAGCGACTCGATGGTGTCGGCGTCGCAGGCTGACATCATCGCACCGCCGGCGCCGGCGGTGGCGAAGAGCGAGGCGGTCTTGCCGTGGATGCGTCGGTAGTAGTCGCGCATGGTGCCGGAGTCGGCGTCGAAAGCGGAGACGTCCTGGGCGAGTTCGCCCTTGGCCATGACCATCAGCGTGTCGGCGAAGAGGCGGATCACGCCGATGTGGCCGGTGCGCGCGACGAGCTCGGCGGCGTGGGCGAACATGTAGTCGCCCAGCATGACCGAAGCGGGATTGCCGAAGGTGGCGTTGGCGGTGACGTGACCGCGTCGAGTGTCGGCGGAGTCGATCACGTCGTCGTGGACGAGGGTGGCGGTGTGGAGCAGTTCAATCGAGGCGGCGAGCGGAATCTGGGTGTCGGCGTCGTAGTCGCCGAAGCCGCCGCAGAGGAGGGAGATCGCGGGTCGCAGGCGCTTGCCGCCTCGTGAGAGGACCTGGTTGAGCATCGCTTCGAGGGGAAGGAAATCGGATTGTGCGACGAGGGAGAGGGTGTCTTCAACAATGGCCAGGTCGTCGGCGATGGGTTCATAGAGTCGGTCGAGGGTGGTCATCCGGATCAGGGTACCCCTGTTTCCGAGGCCCAAGATGACTGGTAGAGCCGGTGCGCGTTTGCGGAGGTCTGCCGAGCGACAACTCCTACTGACTCACCGCGAACCTCTGCGATCTGGTTGGCGGTGTGGCGGATGTTGGCGGGTTCGTTTCGTTTGCCTCGTTGGGGTTGGGGGGAGAGGTAGGGGGCGTCGGTTTCGATGACGATGGCTTCGAGGGGGAGGGATGCGGCGGCGGCTCGGAGGTCGTGGTTGTTGGGGTAGGTGACCGGGCCGGCGAAGGAGATGAGGAAGCCGAGGTCGTGGTAGCGGTGGGCGAGGTCGGCGTCACCGGAGAAGCAGTGGATGACTCCGAGAGGGTGTTGGCGGACGTGGGAAGGCCCCCCTCTGTCACTACGTGACATCTCCCCCCGCCTGACGGCGGGGGGAGAGGAAGAACATGGCCGCGACATCTCGGCGAGCGAAGCGGGGGGAGAAATGGAATCGGTCCATCGCTTCAGGACTCGATAGGTTTCCTCGTGGGCGTCGCGGGAGTGGATGACGACGGGGAGGTTGAGGTGGTCGGCGAGGGTTAGCTGTGCTTCGAAGGCCTGGTATTGGTCTTTGTGGGGCGAGAGGTTTCGGTAGAAGTCGAGGCCGATTTCTCCGATGGCGACGACCTGATCGCTCTCGGCCATGCGCTGGAACTCGGCTTCAGTAGCTGCGTCCCAGTCCTTGGCGTCGTGGGGGTGGACTCCGACCGTGGCCCAGACGTTGTCGTACTGGTTGGCGACTGCGAGGGCGTTTCGGCTGTCCTCGAGGGAGCAGCCGATGGTGACGATTCGCTCGACGCCGGCCTCGCCGGCGCGGGCCATGATGTCGGGCAGGTCGTCGCCGATCCAGGGGTCGTGGAGATGGGCGTGGGTGTCGAAGAGCGCCGGCTGTTCGGTCATGTGCCCAGACGGGCTTCCTCTTCCTCGACGATCGAGGGGTCGAGCTTCTTGAAGAGGGGCTTTGGCTTCTGGAGCTGGGCGCCGGGGCGTAGGGCGTGCATTTGCCAGCCGAGTTCGTCGATTGTGCCGTCGGTGTTGAGCATCTCGTGCAGGCGCTGGCAACTGAAGGGGAGGTAGGGGGCGAGCGCAGTGCGGAGGGCGGCGATGACATTGAGCGCGGTGTAGAGGCTGCGGGCGGCGGCCTGTTTGTCGGTCTTGACGGCCTGCCAGGGGGCGGTCTGATCGAGGTAGCGGTTGGCTTCCTGGGCGAGGGCGAAGGCCTGCTGGATTCCCTGCCGCAGGTGGACGGCCTCGATCGATTGTCCGACCTGCTCCAGACCCGATTGGGCGCGGTCGAGCATTCGGGTGGCGTCGCGGTCGAGCGGGCCGGGGTCGGGAACCTGGGCGTCGAAGTGGCGGTTGACTAAAGAGAGCACCCGGTTGACGAGGTTGCCCCAGGTGGCGACCAGTTCGTCGTTGTTGCGGCGCAGGAACTCGGACCAGGAGAAGTCGGAGTCGGCCGTCTCGGGCATCTGGGCGGCGAGCGCGTAGCGCAGCGGGTCGGGGTCGTAGCGGGTGAGGTAGTCGTTGACCCAGACGGCCCAGCGCTGGGAGGTGCTGGCCTTGGAGCCGCTCATCGTGATGTACTGATTGGCGGGCACGTCGTAGGGCAGGTTGTAGCCGCCTGCGCCGAGCAGGATGGCGGGCCAGATGATCGTGTGGAAGGGGACGTTGTCCTTGCCGATGAAGTTGTAGATGCGGGCGTCGTCGGACTGCCAGAAGTCGCGCCAGGCTTCGGCGTCGCCGTTGGTCTGGGCCCACTCGACGGTGGCGGACAGGTAGCCGATGACGGCTTCGAACCAGACGTAGATGCGTTTGTCGTCCCAGCCGTCGAGGGGGACGGGCACGCCCCAGTCGATGTCGCGGGTGATTGCGCGGTCCTGCAGGCCCTCGCGCAGCATGCCGCGCGAGAAGTTGATCACGTGGGTGCGCCAGAAGTCCTTGTCCTCGTTGAGCCACTCTTCGAGCGGCTGCTCGAAGGCGGTGAGGCGGAGGAAGTAGTGCTCGGAGCTGCGCAGCTCGGGCACGGCGCCGGTGTTGCGGGAGCGAGGATTGATGAGCTCGACTGCGTCGAGCTGGCGGCCGCAAGTATCGCACTGGTCGCCGCGGGCACGCGGTTCGTCGCAGTGGGGGCACTGGCCCTCGATGTAGCGGTCGGGCAGGAAGCGCTTTGCTTCGGGGTCATAGAAGAGGTCCTGCGTCTGCTTGAAGAGGTAGTCGTGCTCGAGCAGCGCGTTGAACAAACCGTGGGCGACGTCACGGTGGTTGTCGGTCATGGTCGTGGTGAAGGTGTCGAACGAGATACCCATGCCCTCCCAGGTATCGAGGATCGACTGGTGGTACTCGGCGACGACTTCTCCGGGTGTGCGGCCCTCGTCGTCGGCGCGGACGGTGATCGGGGTGCCGTGGGCGTCGGAGCCGGAGACCATGGCGACGCGATTGCCGCGGATGCGGTGGTAACGGGCGAAAATGTCGGCGGGCAGATACGCGCCGCCGAGTTGTCCGTGGTGGATGGGTCCGTTGGCGTAGGGCCAGGCCACGCAGACGAGGATGTTGTCGCTCATCGTTCTAGGTTAGGGCCATTTCCGGTTGGGTTGGGTTCAAGCCGCGTCGTCGATTTTGCGGGCTTCGGCCTCCTTCTTGAGTTGGATGGCGGCGAGACGGAGGGGGTGATTGGGCGAGTGCGGGTGGTAGTCGGTGATCCAGTCTCGGTCTGAGCGTTCGAGGATGGCGCGGATTTTGTCGGGGACGGGGTTGGGTTGGGGTTGTTCGGTCTGAGCGGGCGAATTTTGGTACTGGTCGGCGGATCTGCCGCTGTGTGCTGGGTTTTGTTGGGTTTCCTGTTCGGGCCTGTTCGCATTTGTTCGGGCGGGTTCGGCTTCATCGTTCGGGGTCGGCGGCGGTGAGGGGGACTCTGTCCTGCTCGCACTGTTGGATGCTCTGGGCCCGGCGTCGGGGCGCGGGGCGACGGAGGTCGGGCCCGGGTTGTGTTGTTGTTCGGATGTGTTCGGTTCCGTTCGGCTGGGTTCGGGAAGGAACGCGAGCGGTTGGTCGGGGTCGAGGTCCTGGGCGGGCGGGGCGGGCTGTTGCATCTGGTCGGTCTCTTCGGGGGTGGGCGGGTGCAGTCGGTCGGCTTTGGCGTAGCGGCGGCCGTAGCGGTCGACGGCGACGCCGGTCTGGAGCAGTTCGACGGAGCGGTCGGACTCGTCGCGGCGTATCTGGGGCAGGGCGGTGAGCAGGAGGCGGAGTTCATGGAGGTCGGCGCGGCGCCGGTCGTGGTGCGGGTCGTCGTGGTCGCCGAGGTGTATCAGGTTGGCGACGATCTGGTCGGCGGCGAGTTCCTGGACGAGGTCTGAGCGGAAGAGTTCGTAGTCGCGCAGGTATGCGTGGACGGTGGAGACGGAGCATTGCATGCGCTCGGCGACCTGGCGCATCGTGAGTGCCTGCATGCGGAGTTCTTGGGCTTCAAGGACTCGCGCTCGTCGGGCGGGATTGGGGTAGCTGGGGAAGGACATGGCTCGGTTCCTTTGCGGGCGCTAGTTTGCGGAATGCTGGATAATGTACATATGTTCTTAGAAGGCAGATGTGTCGTGGGCGACTGAGCAAGTGGGGCGGGTGAGAGGTGGGCAGGGCAAGGGTTGGCGTGGCGATCTCGGGCTGGGCCCCGCATCAAGTGCGGGGCATCGGAGTGCGGGGCGGCCTCCCCCCGAGGGGCGGGTGAGAGGTGGGCAAGGCAAGGGTTGGCGTGGCGGTCTCGGGCTGGGCCCCGCATCAAGTGCGGGGCATCGGAGTGCGGGCTATTGCTGCTGGTCGAAGGGCCAGAGGGTGTAGACCTCTCTGCGTGGTCGGCCGGACTGTTGGGCGACGTGCCGGGCGGCCTGCGAGCGGGATGCGCCCTGGGATGCGGCGTCGGCGAGAGCGTCGGCGACTTCGGCGTCGGTCCAGCGAACTGGACCGGCCCTGGGGGGAATGAGGAGGATGGTGAACTCTCCTCTTGGTTCGGGGAACGCGTCCAGCGCCTCCGAGGGCGTGCCTCTCCAGATTTCCTCGTGCAGCTTGGTCAGTTCTCTGCCGACGACCAGACGGGAATCGGGCACGGTGTCAGCGATGTCGCGGAGGGTGTCGAGGAGTCGCCGAGGTGATTCGAAGATGACGGTCTCGTCGCCTCGCTCGGCGATCTGACGAATGGCATCGCGGCGCTCGCCCTTCTTACGTGGCAGGAAGCCGTGCAGTGAGACACCGGGCGAGTCGGATCCGCTAACCGACCAGAGCGCGATCGAAGCGGCGGGACCGGGGATCGGTATGACCTTGAGTTCGGCGTTGACGGCGGCGGCGACCAGGTTTCGGCCCGGGTCGGATACTCCGGGCGTGCCGGCGTCGGAGACGAGGGCGACGGACTGGCCGTGTTCGATTCGTCGGATGAGCCGTTGCGGGTCGGGGCCTCGGTCGTGGTAGGGGAGAACTGGGGTGTCGATCTCGAAGTGGCGCAGCAGGGTGAGCGCGACCGGGACGTGTTCGGCGGCGATCAGGTCGACTTCGCGCAGGATTCTGAGCGCGCGTATGGTGATGTCCTCGAGGTTGCCGATTGGGGTGGCGACGACGTAGAGGGTGCCGGGCTCGTCGGACATGATGGCTATCGGGATCGTTGTTCGGTTGTTTACCAACTGTTCGGCGGGTGTCGAGTATCTTATGCATACTGAAGCGGGCAGGACAGGCGGTCGGACACGTGCTTGCATGCACGGGACATCGGCGTCGAAGCGAAGGAGCGCGGCCATGTGCCGCGCTCATGCGTTTAACGCCCGATGGGCCGCACGCCGTCTGAGCAACCAGCCGAACAGGGGGAAACCGATGACGACGTTGACACAACGCGAACCGCTGACCCCCGGCCAGGAGCTGGTGCAGGGCGCGTACGAGTCGGGGTTGGAGCCGATGCGACATCCGCGGCGCAAGTCGCTGCAGGAGGCCTACGGTTTCGACGACGTGGCGATCGTCCCGGGAGCCGTCACGATCAACCCGGAGCTGACCGATGTGTCGACGGAACTCGCCGGGCAACGGCTTGAGATTCCGATCCTCGCGGCCGCAATGGACGCGGTGGTTGATCCGCATTTTGCGGTTGATGTCGGACGGCACGGCGGGCTGGCGGTGTTGAATCTGGAGGGACTGCAGTGCCGCTTCGACGATCCGGCAGAGGTGCTGGAGGAGGTCGCGGCGAGCGACACCGAGACGGCAACGGAGATCCTGCAGCAGGCGTACACGGCGCCGATTCGCGATGAGCTGATCGGTTTGCGGGTGCAGCAGATCAAGGATGGCGGAGTAGCGGCGGCGGTCTCCGTGACTCCACCGAACGCCAAGCGGCTGGCAACGGCGATCAAAGAGGCTGCACCGGATGTCTTCGTCGTGCAATCGACGGTGACCACGGCGCGGCATTACTCGCGGTCGGAGCGCGGGCTGATCCTGAGCGAACTGATCTCCGAGATGGGCATTCCGACGCTGGTCGGGAACACCGTGGGCTTTGACGCCTCGCTGGAGTTGATGGAGGAGGGGATTGCCGGGTTGCTGGTCGGCGTCGGACCTGGTGCGGCCTGCACATCGCGCGAGGTGCTCGGTATCGGCGTGCCGCAGGTATCGGCGACAATCGAGTGCGCGTACGCGCGAGATGTGTACTTCGAGCGGACCGGTCGCTATGTGCCGATCATCACCGATGGCGGGATTCGGACGGGCGGCGACTTCTGCAAGGCGTTGGTCTCGGGCGCGGATGCGGTAATGATTGGCTCGCCGTTCGCGGGCGCGCTGGAAGCGCCGGGTCGGGGATTCCACTGGGGCATGGCGACGCCGCATGCGGAACTGCCGCGTGGGGTTCGCGTGCATGTGGGTCAGCACACGACGCTTGATCGGCTGCTGTTTGGTCCGACGTCGCGGACGGACGGGACCGAGAACCTGATTGGGGCGCTGCGGACGTGCATGGGCAGTGTTGGCGCCCAGACGATTCGTGATCTGCAGCAGACGGAGATGGTGATTGCGCCGGCGATCAAGACCGAGGGCAAGCGCTATCAGATGATGCGGGACTAGCTTCGGGTTCGTGGGTTAGAGCGCTTCGTAGAAGAGGTCGAGGAGTCGGCGGGTGTGGCGGTGTTGCCAGCCCCCTCGGCCCTGGTTCATGACATAACCCCAGCCGACTCGGGCGTCGGGGTCGGCGAAGGCGAGTGAGCCTCCTCCGCCGAAGTGACCGAAGGTTCTCGGGTTGGGGCCGAGCGGGCGCTCGGCCATGGTCATCTGAAAGCCGGAGGCGAAGCGGGTCGGTCGGCCGAGGATGCGGTCGACTCCGTAGACCTGCTCGGCGGACATTCGCTCGATCGTGGTGGGATCAAGGATGTGGACGCCGTCGAGTTGGCCGTCGGTGGCGAGGGATCCGAAGAGTCGGGCGAGGCCGCGGGCGGCTCCGTGTCCGGTGGTGGATGGGAACTCGGCGGCGCGGTACTCGCGAGTGTTCTGGGAGCCGGGTCCGCTGGGGATGTGTGGCGGGTTGCGTCCGCCGAGGGTCTGCAGGGCGCTGGGTGGCGCGCGGCGGAAGTCCGGGGGTTGCTGGACGGGCAGCATGTCGGCGGTGCGGGCGTCGTGCTCGGGTTTTGTGCCGAAGTAGAAGTCGAGGCTGATCGGTTCGCTGAGGTCGGAGTGGAGGTGTTGGCCGATCGAGCTGCCGGTGATGCGGCGGATGACTTCGCCGATCAGGAATCCCTGGGTGTTGGAGTGATAGCCGTGAGCGTCGCCCGGTGGCCACCACGGTTCCTGCTCGGCGAGGGCGGTGGTCATCAGGTTCCAGTCGAGGAATGCTCCGGGTGGGAGTGGTCGGCGGATGGCGGCGAGGCCGCTCTGGTGGGTGAGGATCCAGCGGAAGGGGATGTCGGCCTTGCCGTTCTGGGCGAACTCGGGCCAGTAGTCGGCGACTCGGCGGTCGATATCGAGCTCGCCTCGCTCAGCCATGCGCCAGGAGAGGATGGCGCAGATGGCTTTGCCGACGGAGTAGCAGCAGACGAGGGTGTTCTCGGCCCAGGGTTTGGTGTGTTTGGCGTCGGTCCAGCCGCCGTAGAGGTCAATGACGAGCTCTCCGTTGAGGGTGACGGCGAGTGCTGCGCCGGTCTCGGAGCGGTCGACGAAGTTCTGTTGGAACTGGTCGCGGACGGCGGCGAAACGGGGATCGCAGTGGCC
Source organism: Chloroflexota bacterium (assembly GCA_028874365.1). GTDB lineage: Bacteria > Chloroflexota > Dehalococcoidia > Bin125 > Bin125 > Bin125. The sequence continues at coordinate 22,746 of JAPPJZ010000021.1, forward strand.
CCGGACGGGGGCGTCGGCAGGTGATGGCAGGTGGTTGTCGGGTTGGCTCATCCGGCGATGATGCGCACGGCTCTGGGCTGCTGCGAGACGTCGTCGAGGACGGTGATGTCGGCGTTGGGGAGCATCTGGGCGGCGGCGTCGGCGATGGCGGATTCCTGGCCGGGATCGACCTCGAGAACGGCGATGCCGTTTGGGTGCAGACGGGATGGGAGCTGGGTGATGAGTCGGAGGATGAGCTCGGTGCCTCTGGTGCCCGGAGTGAGGGCGACGCGTGGTTCGTGTTCGGCGACTTCTGGTTCGAGGTCGTCGAGTCGGCCCTCGGGGATGTAGGGGAGATTGGCGACGACGCAGTGGAAGGGGCCGGGCAGCGGGGTGAGCAGGTCGCCCTGGACGAACGCGGCTCGCGGACGCCTGAGCAGACGCTCGGCGTTGTCGCGGGCGACGAGCAGGGCGTCGCGTGAGACGTCGCTGCAGATCAGGCTGACGCCTCGGCGGTGTCGGGCCAGGGCGATGCCAACCGCGCCGGAGCCTGCGCCGACGTCGGCGACCTGGGCCGAGCGAATTCGCGCCTGGCGCATGTGGTCGAGCGCGGCGTCGACCAGCAACTCGGATTCGGGGCGGGGAATCAGCACGTCTGGGGTGACGCGGAACTCGAGTCGGTAGAACTCGCGGGTACCCGTGATGTAGGCGAGCGGCTTGCGCGATGTGCGTTCGGCGACTGCGGCCTGGAATCGCTCCAGCGCGGCGGGATCGACCTCGTCGGTGAGGGAGGCGTAGAGCTGCGCGCGAGTGAGTCCGGTGGCGTGTCTGAGCAGGACTTCCGCCTCGAAGCGGGCGTCGTCAATCTCCGCCTGCTCCAGCTCGACGGCACCGGAGAGCCAGATGTCGCGAAGGATCGCAGGAGTGGTCATCAGGACGCTTCCGCCAGGAGCCGCGCTTCCTCGGCCGTGGCGGCGGCGTCGATCAGCGGGTCAAGATGGCCATCGAGCAAGCCATCGAGGTCGTGGCGGGTGAGGCCGATGCGGTGGTCGGTGACGCGGTTCTCGGGGAAGTTGTAAGTGCGGATCTTCTCGGCGCGGTCGCCGGAGCCCACCTGCGAGCGGCGGAAGTCGGCTCGCTCCTGCTCAGCCGCCATACGTTGCTGCTCGTAGAGGCGGGCGCGCAGGACCGACATCGCTTTGACCTTGTTCTTGAGCTGGGAGCGCTCGTCCGTGCAGGTAACGACGATGCCGCTGGGTTCGTGGGTGAGCCGCACTCCGGTCTGGACCTTGTTCACGTTCTGGCCGCCGGCGCCGCCGGAGTGGAACAGATCGAGGCGGATATCGGAATCATCGAGGTCGACGTCCACCTCTTCCGCTTCGGGCATGACGGCCACCGTGGCGGTTGAGGTGTGAATCCGACCCTGCGCTTCGGTTTCAGGAACCCGTTGGACGCGGTGCACGCCGGATTCGTATTTGAGCCGCGAGAACGCGCCGTTGCCCTCGATTTGGCAGATGACTTCCTTGAAGCCGCCCATGGCGTTTTCGGAGGCGCTGAGCACGTCGGTCTGCCAGCGGCGGCCCTCGGCGTAGCGGACATAGGCGCGCAGCAGGTCGGCGGCCCAGAGACCGGCTTCGTCGCCGCCTGCGCCGGCGCGGATTTCGACGATCACGTTTCGTTCGTCGTTGGGGTCGGTGGGCAGGAGCGCGCGCCTGGCGTCGGACTCCAACTGTTCGATCCTCGCTCGAAGCTCCGTGACCTCGGCCTGGGCAAACTCGCGCATTTCCTCATCGTCGGCCTCTTCGAGGACTTCTCGGGCCTGTTGCAACTCGTCGGCCGCAGCGCGGTACTCGTTCAGAAGTGCGATCTTGGCCTGCAAGGAGGCGTGTTCGCGGGCGAGTGTCTGCAAGCGGGAGGGATTGGCGGAGGTGGCGGGATCGGCCATCTCCTGCTCGATCTCGTCGAAACGCTTGCCGACATCTTCAAGCCGGGACCACATGGCCGAGGTGTCTGATGCGGCGCTCGCAGGCATGGCGATCCTCAGTCCTGACGCGGAGTATATGCAAGGTCGCTGAGTTCCCCGAGCTCTGCGGCGACGCGGTCTAGCTCGACGTCGCGCTGGTCAGAGGACTCGAGGTCGCGGATCGTCACACGGCCTTCAGCGAGGTCGCGGGCGCCGGCAATGATGGCGAAGCGAGCGCCGACCCGATTGGCCTGGCGCAGTTGGGCCTTGAGCGAGCGTCCACCGAAGGCGAGCGTGGCGGCGATGCCGTTGCGCCGGAGGTCGCCGGCGATGCTGGACGCGGCAAGGTCGGCGCCGTCTCCGAGAGCGGCGACGAGCACGTCGGTGGCGCTGTGGCCGTCCGGGGCGAGGCCCTGTTCGCGCAGGTGGTGGGCCATGCGCTCGATACCCATACCGAAGCCGATGCCCGGCGTCGGTGGTCCGCCAATCTGTTCGATCAGGCCGTCGTAGCGGCCGCCGGCCAAGACGGTGACCTGCGATCCCTCGATGTTGGCCGGGACGATCTCGAAGACGGTGTGGGTGTAGTAATCGAGCCCGCGCACGAGCGTCGGCTGTTCTTCGTAGGGGATACCGAGCGCCTCGAGGTGCGACTTGACTGATTCGTAGTAGGCCCCGGACTCGGGCCGCAGGTGGTCTGTGATCAGCGGGGCGCCATCTTGATACGGCTTCGTCTGATCGTCCTTGCTGTCGAGTAGTCGCATGGGGGCTCGGTCCCAGCGCGCGCGATCATCGGGGGCGATGCTGTCGAGGTGGGGCTCAAAGTGTGCCTTGAGCATCGGCACGTAGGCGCGGCGATCCTCGGCGTCGCCGATGCTGTTGAGCAGGATCTTGAGGTCGGTGAGTCCCAGCGACTGGGCGACCCGCCAGCCGAGGTCGATCACTTCGGCGTCGAGCGCGGGGTCGCGCACGCCGATTGCTTCGACGCCGAACTGCGTGTGCTGACGGAAGCGGCCGGCCTGCGGGCGCTCGTAGCGGAAGATGGGCAGGTGATAGGCAAGCTTGACCGGCTGCGTCTGGTTGGCCATGCCGTGTTGCAGGTAGGCGCGGCAGACGGAGGCGGTGCCTTCGGGACGCAAGGCGAGTCGATCGCCGCCGCGGTCCTCGAAGATGTACATCTCCTTCTCGACGATGTCGGTGCCCTCGCCGACGCCGCGGGCGAAGAGGTCGGCCAGCTCGAAGGTGGGCGGCTCGATGAACCCGAAGCCGGCGAGTCTCGCCTGCTCGCGCGCGTGGTTGAGAATGTGGGCGTGGATTCTGTAGTCCTCGGGCAGCAGATCGCGCGTCCCACGCGGGGTCTGGAACTGTCGGTTGCCGGAGGTGCTCATGTTCGATCCTCAAACGTCATCGTACAGACGCCCGTTGAGATTCCGCCTCGGTCATACTGCGTCGGCAGGTAAACGATTTGGCTTTGTATGATCGACTTATGGCAACGCAGACCGTGCCGGCGGAAGTTGTTGACCTGACCAAGCACCCGACGATCGACGTGTTGGTCGATGTGTTGGAGCAGTATCTCGCGCCGGTGGATCGCGACCGGGTGCTGGCGGCGTACGAGTACGCCAAGGAGAAGCACGAAGGCCATCTCCGTCGATCCGGGCATCCGTACATTGAGCACCCCCTTGCGGCCGCGGTGACGTGCGCGGAGTTGCAGCTCGACGTGCCGGCGTTGCAGGCTGCGCTGCTGCATGACGTGATGGAGGACTGCGGGGTGACGCGCTCGCAGCTGGTCAACGAGTTCGGGGTTGACGTGGCGAAGCTCGTGGATGGGGCGTCGAAGCTGTCGGCGCTTCAGCTTCCGCGAGTGACGGGCACGATCGACCGGGAGGTCCAGGCCGAGAACCTGCGCAAGATGTTCGTCGCGATGGCCGACGACGTGCGGGTTGTGATCGTCAAGCTGGCCGACCGGCTGCACAACATGCGCACGCTCGACGTGATGCGTCCGGAGCAGCAGGTGAGGATTTCGCGGGAGACGATGGAGATCTACGCACCGCTGGCGGCGCGGCTGGGGATCTGGCAGATTCGCGCGCAGCTTGAGGATCTTGCGTTCAAGTACCTCGAGCCTGCGGACTATCGGCGAATCTCCGAACTGGTCGCATCGCGGCGCCAGACGCGCGAGCGATACCTGGGTCAGATTCGCGTGCAACTGGAGAATGCGCTGGAGGGCGCGGGCCTGAGCGCGCAGGTTCGGGGACGGGTCAAGCATCTGTACTCGATCCACGAGAAGATCAAGAAGTACTCGGCGCAGGGCAAGTCGTTCGATGACATCTACGACCTGCTGGCGCTTCGCGTGCTGACCGACAGCACCAGCGATTGCTATGCGGTGCTGGGGGTTGTGCATGGACTCTGGCGTCCGTTGCCCGGGGAGTTTGACGACTACATCGCGAGCCCGCGGCCGAGCGGGTACCAGTCGCTGCACACGACGGCGTTCTGGTCCGCGTCGCACGCGGTGGAGGTGCAGATCCGCACGCACGACATGGACCAGGAGGCGGAGTACGGCGTCGCGGTTCACTGGGCCTATAAGGAGAACCGGCACAACGCGATGAACGACCGCGAGCGGATGTCGTGGTTGCGGCAGCTCGTGGAGTGGCAGGGAGAGCTCGCGGGTGCGGACGATTTCCTGGAGACGTTGCGCTCGGACGTGTTCCAGGACCAGGTCTTTGTGCATACGCCCAAGGGCGAGATCGTGGCTCTGCGCAGCGGCGCGACGCCGCTCGACTTCGCGTTTCGGATTCACACCGATGTCGGCTATCAATGCGTGGGCGCGAAGGTGAACGGGAGACTGGCACGTCTCTCGACTCCGTTGGAGAACGGGGATGTGGTCGAGATCGTGACCAGCCGCACAGCGCGCGGGCCGAGCCGCGACTGGCTGAACCCGGCGCTTGGCTACGTGACGACGCAACACGCGCGGACCAAGATCCGGCAGTGGTTCAATCGGCAGGCGCGGACGGAGAACATCGCCCGCGGACGGGACGAGCTTGAGCGCGAGCTGCGTCGGCTGAGCCTGCGACTGTCGAGCGTTGAATCGGAGGTGATGGAGGCGACGCGGGCGAAGTCGATGGATGACGCGCTGGCGATGATCGGCGCGGGAGACATCACAGCGCACGCTGTGGCGCTCAAGGTGGCGGCCGCGGACGAAGAGGAAGTGAGCACCGATCCGGAAATCGAGGTCGTGGAACCGGCGAGCGCTCCGAGTGCGGATGCCGTGCATGTGCTGGGCGGGTCGAACATGCTGACCCGGCTCGCGCCTTGCTGTTCGCCGCAGGTTGGCGAGGAGATCACCGGGTTCATCACCCGCAGCCGCGGTGTGACGATTCATCGCAGTGAGTGTCCGAACATCCTCGCGGTGGGCGAGGACGCTCGAATCGTTCCGGTTCGGTGGAACACGTTCCGAGGCATGACGGAGGCGCGGCTCGAGGTGGTGGGCTGGGATCGCGTCGGACTGGCGCGCGACGTGGCGGCGATCTGCGCCGACGAGAACGTGAACATGGTCTCGTTCGTGACGGGGGAACCGGATCGCGGTGCAGTCACGTTGACGTTTACGGTGGAGGTCAGCGGTCTGCGACAGCTCCAGCGCGTGATGTCAAAGCTGGATGGTGTTCACGGGGTGATGAGCGTAGATCGCGAGCACTAGGAGCGCTCGCGTCAGGGCTTGAGCGCTGCGACCAGCCGATCGATGTCGGACTCGGGCGTGTAGAAGTGTGGGGAGGCGCGCAGGCGTCCGAAGCGGACGGCGGTGATGATTCCCGAGTCCTGGAGTCGTTCCCAGGTCTCGTCGACCGTCTCTTTGGCGGCGAGTTCTTCCGGCGGGTCGAAGATGACGATGCCGCTGCGTTCTGAGTCGCTCCAGGGAGAGAACACGACGCAACCGGCGTCTTCCAGGGCCGCACGCAGGTAGGAGGTCACGGACTCCAACTGGGCCCAGACGTTGTCAATGCCGACGTTGAGCAGATGGCGCACCGAGGCTCGCAAGCCGAGCATGGTGGCGGTTGGCGTGGCGCCGGGCTCGAAGCGTGAAGCGGTTGGCGAGAGAATCAGTTCCTCGTTACCGGCGGCGAGTCCGCCGTCCATGCTGTTTGCTCCGAGCACCGGCGGGATGAGCCCGTCGATCAGTTCTTCGCGGATGTAGAGGATGCCCGAGCCGGTTGGACCGAGCAGCCACTTGTGGCCACCTGCGGCGAGGATGTCGATGTCGTCCTCGGCCACGTTGACGGGCAGCGCGCCGGCTGACTGGATGGCGTCGACGGAGAGCAGGCCGCCGACGGCGTGAACGGCGTCGGCGATCGGTCGCAGGTTGGAGCGGAAGCCGCTGCCCCATTGCACGTGCGAGATGCCGACCAGCCTGGTTCGCTCGTTGACGGCGGAGATGATGTCTTCGGTTGGTATGCGGCCGTCTTCCTGCTGGTAGACGATGTCCAGCTCGACGCCGCGTTGCTGCAACATGTTGTAGAAGTGGCGATTCGATGGATACTCGGCGTCGGTGACGAGGACGCGGTCTCCGTCCTGCAGGTTCAGTGCGCCGGCCGAAACGGACACCCCGGTGGCGGTGTTGGGGACGAATGCGATCTCAACGGGGCTGCGTGCGCCGATCAACTCGGCCGATACCGACCGAAAGTCATCCATGTCTTCCATCCAGGTCGAGCCGAAGTAGCCGGCGCGTCCGGCCTGGTCGGCGTAGTCGTGGACGGCCTGGGCGACGTCGGCGGGCAGCGGCGAGACTCCGGCGTGGTTGAAGAAGGCGAGGCCGCTGTCGAGGACGGGGTAGGTGTTGGTGGTCATGGTTGGCTCTCCAACCGACAGAGTACAGACAGGCTGTGAGGCAACGAGAGGCGAAGAGGTTGCGCTGTGACGAATACGTGTTCTATGATGCTGAAGAGACAAGAACACACGTTTCGTGGATGTGTTCTAGCGAGCGCGAAGGGCAAAAGGGACATGCATACGCGAGTCAACGGCGGCGCGGTCATCGGACTGGATGGAGCACCGATCTGCGTGGAAGTGGATATCTCGGCCGGGATGCCCAAGACGACGATCGTCGGACTGCCCGACGCAGCGGTCGACGAGGCGCGCGCGCGGGTGCGTTCGGCGATCCGCAATGCCGGCGCCGGTTTCCCGACGAAGCGGGTGACGGTCAATCTGGCGCCGGCGCACATCCGCAAAGAAGGCGCGGGGTACGACCTGCCGATCGCGGTGGGGATGCTGGTCGCCACGGGTCAGGTCTGCGAGTCGGCGGTGCAAGACACGCTGTTCCTGGGGGAACTCGCGCTTGACGGTGAGCTGCGTCACGTTCGCGGTGTGCTCTCGGTGGCGGCGGCTGCACGGGACGCTTCGGTGCGGCGGATCGTGGTGCCGAGGGTCGATGCGGAGGAGGCGTCGTTGATCGATGGGATCGAGGTCGTGGCGGTCGACTCGTTGCGGGACTGGATCGAACTGGCGACGGAGGAGCGGCCGCTGGCGGACGCGATCTGGCCGGCGACGAATCCGATGGAGGACGATCCGGGATCGGCGCACGACGGCCATGATTTCTCGGATGTCCGCGGGCAGGAACATGTGAAGCGGGCGTTGGAGGTCGCGGCGGCCGGCGGTCACAACCTGTTGATGTGCGGTCCGCCGGGCGCGGGCAAGACGCTGCTGGCCTCGTGTCTGCCAGGCATCCTGCCGCCGTTGACGACGCAGGAAGCGCTCGAGGTGACGAAGATCGCGTCGGTCGCCGGAATGACCGGTGGGAACAGGCTGATCCGTGAACGACCGTTTCGGGCACCGCATCACACGATCTCGAATGCCGGTCTGGTCGGCGGCGGGCAGCGTCTGCGGCCGGGTGAGGTGACGATGGCGCATCGGGGGGTGCTTTTTCTCGACGAGTTGCCGGAGTTCTCGGTTCGGGCGCTGGAGACGATGCGCCAGCCACTTGAGGACCGGCATATCACGATCTCGCGGGCACACGGCACCGTGACGTATCCGGCTGATATCTGCCTGGTGGCAGCGATGAACCCCTGTCCGTGCGGGAACTTCGGGACGGCGCAGCACTGCACCTGCTCGGACGGCGCGGTGTACCGGTATCAGCGCCGGATCTCGGGGCCAGTGCTGGATCGCATCGACCTGTTCGTCGATGTTCCGAGGGTCGAGGTTCAGAAGCTCATGGAGTCCGCCAATGGTGCTGCGCCACCGAACGCGGAGCCTTCGTCGGACGTTCGGCAGCGCGTGGTGTCGGCGCGTCGCGTGCAGCAGCAGCGATTTGGGGAGTGCGGGCCCAATGCGAATGCGTCACTCTCGGCTCGAGAGGTGAATCAATACTGCTACGACCTGCTGGACGATCGGGCGAGGACCCTGATCCAGGAGGCGGTGGATCGGCTGAGCTTGTCAGCGCGCGGATTTCACAGGGTGCTCAAGGTGGCGCGAACGATTTCCGACCTGGCTGAGTCCGACGTGATCACGGCTCAGCATGTTGCGGAGGCGGTCCAGTATCGGAGACGATCGAAGCTCGCGTAGCCGGAGAGGAGATGAGACTTATGGGCACGGACAAGTCATCGGGCGGATTTGCGCCGTTGAACTGGATAGCGCGTAGGGCGCGGTCGGCGTATCACTGTGAGATTTCATGCGACGACGCGTGCTTCCGGCCGGTTCCGAACCGGAGCGGCAACGAGCCGTTCGCGGCGATTCTGAACCGTCGGATATCGCGGCGTTCGTTGGTCAGGGCAACCATCGCCGGAGCCCCGCTGCTGGCGCTGAGCACGTCGCCGCTTGGCTCGCAGATATTCGGTTCGGCGCCGCTGACGAACAAGGCCGACGCGGCGTTCAGCACCGTCGGCCTGGAGAGCATCCCTCACGACAATGAGGATGTGATCAACGCGGCGGATGGCTACGGCTCGAACGTCATCATCCGTTGGGGGGACGGCGTGGTTCCGGGTGCGCCGGCGTTCAGCCTCAACGGCCAGACTGCCGAAGCGGCGGCCAAGCAGTTCGGCTTCAACTGCGACTACAACGGCTTCTTCCCCCTGTTGCCGGGACAGAGCCAGCGCGGTCTGCTCGGGGTCAATCACGAGTACACCAGCGGAGTCGACATGTTCCCCGGTTACGACGCTGAGAACGTGACCGCCGAGCAGGCGGCGATCGAGATCGCCTCGCACGGCATGTCGGTCGTCGAGGTCTCGCGCAACGAGGACGGGTCGTGGTCGTACAACCCGTCGTCGTCGCACAACTTCCGGCTCACGGGTGAGACTCCGATGATGCTGACCGGGCCGGGCGCCGGCAGCGCCTACACCATCACGAGGGCCGACCCGACGGGCGCCGCCGTGCTGGGCACGCTGAACAACTGCGCCGGTGGCCGCACGCCGTGGGGCACGATCCTGACCGCCGAGGAGAACTTCAACCAGTACTTCGCCAACGCCGGCGAGGAGACCCGCGCCGCCCGGTACGGGATTCCCTCGGCTGGGTCACGCCGACACTGGGAAGACTTCTATGACCGGTTTGATTTGAACGCTGAGCCGAACGAGCCGAATCGCTTCGGATACCTGGTCGAGATCGACCCGTACGACCCAACGTATGCCCCTCGCAAGCACACCGCGATGGGTCGATTCAAGCACGAGGCCGCAACGGTCACGCTGTCCGACGACGGCCGGGCAGTGGTCTACTCGGGAGACGACGAGCGATTCGACTACGTGTACAAGTTCATCAGCAACGATCGATACAACATCTTCAGCCGCTCGGCGAACCTCGACCTGCTGTCGTCGGGCACGCTCTACGTGGCGAGGTTCAACGACGACGGCAGCGGCGAGTGGCTGCCGTTGGTCGCCGGTACCGGCCCGCTGTTCACCTGGACCAACGCCGGGATCGCCAGTTTCACTCGTCTGGCCGCCGATGCCGTCGGTGCGACGCCGATGGATCGGCCCGAGGACATCGAGGTCAACCCGGTCAACCACCGCGTCTACATCGCGCTGACGAACAACACTGAGCGGGCGTCAGAGGCGGTTGACGGCGCCAACCCGCGCGGTCCGAACACGCACGGACACATCCTCGAGCTGACCGAGAACGGCGGCGACGCGGCTTCCCGGCGGTTCACCTGGGACATCTTCATCCTCTGCGGCGACCCGTCCGACTCGGATCAGGAGACCTACTTCGCCGGCTTTGACCAGAGCGAGCTCGACTCGATCTCTGCGCCGGACAACCTGGCGGTCGACGCCAACGGCAACCTCTGGATCTCAACCGACGGTCAGCCGAGCAAGCTGGGACAGGCGGACTCGATCTACGTGGTGCCGACGGCCGGACCGGAGCGCGGTCGAATTCGCCGATTCATGACCGGCGTGCCCGGAGGCGAACTTGCCGGTCCCGAGTTCACTCCCGACTTCGCGACGCTCTTCGTTAGCGTGCAGCATCCGGGCGAGGGCGACGGACTCGACGAGCCGTCCAGCACGTTCCCGGATGGCGACTTCCCGCGGCCGAGCGTGGTCGCGGCATACAAGAGCGACGGCGGGGTGGTCGGCACCTAGATACGGCGTTGTGGTCAATCGTCGGTGATATCGTGACCACTCGGCCCCCGTAGCTCAGGGGATAGAGCACCGGCCTCCGGAGCCGGGTGCGTAGGTTCGAATCCTACCGGGGGCGCCACGACGGCTGCGCTCAATCGGTTCGCCAGGTGATGAGCATCCCGTTCGACGGCGTACGCCATGTGAGCCGGTACCCCTGACTGCGGTCGAACAGGTCATCGAGGTGAGGGCGAATGCGTTCGCCTGCTGGATGTCCGGACGGTAGCCCGAGCTCGTCCAGCGCCATCCGAACGGCGTCGTCGTCGCTACTGACCCGCATTGCCGGCCAGGTGAAGGGCTCGTCAACGACTTGAACGTCGGGCGCGATCCCGAGTTTCCAGATCACCGGCAGCAGTTCGCGAAAGCCGGGCGAGGGCTCCTCCGGCTCGCCGAAGGCGACTTCGAACAGTTCGGCGTTCACGTTGGGCGGGGGCACGGTCCAGGTGAAGATGATGACCCGGTGGCGAGCGGCGTCATTGAGCGCGCGAACAAACGCCTCGATGTCGGATATGAAGTAGGTGACGTCGGCAGTGATGACCAGGTCGGCCTGCACATCTTCCTCGGTCGGCCAACGTGATGGCAGGACGGTCGCGTTGTCGATGCCGAAGTCGGCGACCGCCAGTCGAAACTGCTCGCGCATCGCAGCCGACGGCTCGACGTTCAGGAGCGACCGGGCACGCAAGGCGAAGGGCAGACCGATTCGGCCGGCTCCGCCTCCGACTTCGATGACATCGTGATTGGATTTTACATAACGGAGGGCCGCTGCCAGCAAGGGTTCCGGTTCGCGGTGCGGATCGAAGCGGTAGCCGGGCGCATAGCGTTCCCAATAGGACTCATCGAACGGATTGTTGAGCCGTTGCTGTTGGCTCGCGCGCGCGAGCACCATCTCGTTGTAGTGTGCCGCGGGGTCCATCTCCGGCTCGCCTCGATTCGCTGTTGGCGGTTGCCTGCTGTCGGTCGGCGTCGTCATAACGTGGGGCGGTGATAGCGTAGGTCTTTGGATGCCACCCGTCTGAACCCGGCATCGGAAGGGACGCTCGGTGTCGCAGCGAGGTCGCAGCGCTCGAACACGTCCCCAGCGCCTGGCGCGTCGACGGGCGGCGTCGCAAGGGTTTGACCGAGGCGGGGTTCGTCGCTCGAGGATCTTCTCTCGTCCTGTGATTGCCACGGTTGGATTGGTGTTGGCGGTCACGTTGATCGCCAGCCTGGCCGTCGTGGCGTTCGACAGCGGTGGCCCGGCTCCGACCACCGATCCCCCACCAGTCCGACGGACCGGCTCGGAAGTGGATATCGGCGCCGTCGACGGCAAGCCGCAGTGGGATCGGCCGCCCGAGTTCAGCCTGACCGACGGCGTGGACTACGTCGCTGAGATCGAGTTGGAGGGCGGCGAGATCGTCGTGCTCGACCTGTATGAGGAGCTCGCTCCGGAACACGTCAACAACTTTGTCTTCCTGGTCCGGGAAGGCTTCTACGACGAGTTGACGTTCCACCGCGTGGTGCCGGGGTTCGTCGCCCAGGCCGGTGATCCGACGGCGACGGGCACAGGCAGCGCCGGCTATACGCTGCATGACGAGCCGCTCCATGACGGCAACGAGGATGCGCTGTCGGTGACGCCAATTGGCGTTGTGTCGATGGCGCGCAGCGGCCTTGGCGCGTCTTCGTCGCAGTTCTTCATCAAGCTGGGCGACCAGGCCCATCTCGACGAGCAAGGCTTCACGGCCTTCGGCGTCGTGACCGCGGGCCTTGATCTGCTGTACGCGTTCGACTCGCGCGATCCTGCCAATGTGCCTCCGCCGCCGGCGGGACCGCAGATTGTCGAGATTCGGATTATCGAGCAATAGCAAGCGTCGATGACGGTTGCCCAGGGAAACAGAGGTTTGGGATGGCCAGCTATAGCAAGCGACCCGAGATGGCGCTCGAAGAGGGCGTCGCCTACAGCGCGACGATCGAAATGGAAGACGGCGGCACGATCGAGCTTGAACTGTGGCCGGACAAAGCGCCGGAGCACGTCAACTCGTTCGTTTTCCTCGCCCGCGAGGGTTTCTACGACGGCGTCACGTTCCACCGGATCATCAGCGGGTTCATGGCGCAGGGCGGCGACCCGACCGGCACCGGGACCGGCGGTCCCGGCTACAACGTGCCGGCCGAGTTCAACGACACCGCGCACGTCGAAGGCGTGCTCTCGATGGCTCGGGCGCAGGACCCGAACTCGGCGGGCAGCCAGTTCTTCATTTGCAACGCAGACGCGACGTTCCTCGACCGGCAGTACACCGCATTTGGCAAGGTGACGTCGGGGATGGAAGTGGTGCACGCATTTCCGGAGCGCGACCCGCAGCGGGCGCGTGAGCCAGGGCCGGCGATGAAGTCGGTGACGATCAGCGAGTCGTAGTCAGCGAAGAGCGGACGCCATGTCCTCACAGCCGCCCCAGATTCCACCGATTCCGCCGGTCGCGGTGGTGCTGCGCGTGGTCTCGATCCTGGGGATGGGCCTGACCTTCTCCGGCTGTGTGCTGGCGATGGTCGCGGCCGAGTGGTGGTGGGCGATCGGCACGGGGATCGCGTTCGTCCCGTTCATGCTGATGATGGGCATCGTCGACCGGCTGATTCCGGACGTATCGGAATGGGCGGCGGACAACACCCCGCCGAACGAACGCGAGTCCTGAGTCCGGACGACGTTACGCGTCGACGCGGGCGGTAGCTGAACCTCGGACGACCTCGGCACCGTCCTGGTTGACCGTTGAGACTGACAGGTCGACGAGGCTGACCCCGTCTTCCTCGCGGATGTCTTCGATCGTGGCGGTGGCGGTCAGGCTGTCGCCGGGCCAGACCTGGGCGACGAAGCGGACGCCGTACTTGGTCAGGCGTCCGTCGCCGACGTAGTTGGTCAGCATCTTGCCGGTCAGGCCCATGCTGAGCATGCCGTGGGCGAAGACCGTCGGGTATCCGGCGACCTGGGTGGTGAAGATCTCGTCCGTGTGCAGCGGGTTGTAGTCGCCGGAGGCGCCGGCGTACTGGATGATCTGGGTGCGGGTGAGGTTGTCCACGACCTGTTCGCTGTGCTGGTCGCCGACGTTGAGGTTGGCTTTGCTGAGCGGCATCGTAGGCTCGTTTCTGCTGGTGTTACTGCGCTGGGGCTGCTGCTCGACGACGCGAGAGGTCTGGACGCCGACCGAGCGGGCGGTGACGACGAGGACGCCGTCCTGGTTGTAGTACTCGGTGATTGACTCGTTGAAGCTGAGCGAGCCGCCTCGGCGGCCTTCTCGGGTCCAGGATTTACCAGGCTTGTCGACGGCCTTGAGCACGTCACCGGGCTGGATCGGCGCGTGGTACTCGTAGTGCTGCTCGGCGTGGAAGCCGGTGCCTCCGCTGCCGCCGGATGATTCACGCTTGATGCCGGTCGGCTCCTTGCCGGAGCCGAACCATGGCTGGCCCACGACGGGACGCAGACTATAGCCCTCGGTGAACTGGGCGGAGGCCTGGACGAAGGTCGGCGGGGGAATGACGTGGCCGGGCTCGGTCTCGGCCGCGGCGTCGGCGCTGTGGTAGATGGGGTTGTCGTCGCCGATCGAGCGGGCGAAGAGCATGATGTGCCCGGCCTCAATCGGGAAGTGGTCGGTTGCCACTGGCGGGTCCTTTCGAGGTGTCTTGAAGCGTACGGGCGATAGCTTAACGGACACTGTCGTGAGCATCGAATGAACGGTCGGTTGCGATGACGAAGGCGTTTGCCGAGTTGCGCGTTGTGGAGCTGGCGGGTTCGCACGCCGGTTCGTTCAGCGGCAAGATGTTCGCGGACTACGGCGCGCAGGTGGTCAAGATCGTCCCGCCGGACGGCGACCCGCTGATCGACCATGGCGAGGTGCTGAAATCGCATGCGCTGGGCGACGGGGAGATCGGGTCGATCTGGGCCTACTGCAACACGTCAAAGCAGGTTGTGGCGGCTGATTCAGGATCAGCAGAAGTCATGGAACTGATATCCAGCGCCGACGTGGTGATTGAAAGCTCCGCTCCTGATCCGCTGGTTCCGACGACCGCCGAGGTTGATGCTTCGCGTCTGGTGCGGGTGTATCTGTCGCCGTTTGGTCCCGACGGACCGTGGTCAGGTCGGCGGTCGAATGTGTTCACCGACGACGCGGCCGGTGGTCACATGTATCTGAATGGCGAACCGGACCGACATCCGTTTCGGCGCCACGGTCGGCACACGGAGTACTCGGCGGGGATGTATGGCTTCATTGGCGCGATGGCGGCGCTGATTGCGCGCGAATCCACCGGCCGGGGTCAGACGGTTGAGGTGTCGCATCTCGAGGCGATGGTCGCGATGCATCAGCACACGACCACGATGTGGACGCACGCGGGTCACATTCTCAAGCGCGACGGCAACGCGCAGCCGGGCATGTGGCATCCGGCGGGTGTCTACGAGTGCGCGGATGGCTTCATCTTCCTCGGCCATGCGACGGGGACGAAACTGGAGCCGTTTCTGCAGGCCGGCGGCATGGGTCATTTGTTTGACGATCCGCGCTTCGCCACGAACGAGTCGCGCGGGAGACACAAGCGCGAGTTCGATGCGGCGTTGCGGCCGTGGCTGATGTCGCGCACATCTGAGGAGCTCTGCGAGCTCGGCGAGGCGACGTTTTCGCCGATGGGCCCGGTCTGGAGCACGCACGAGTTCCTCGCGGACCCGCACATGGCCTCGCGCGAGTTCTTTGTGCCGCTCGATGAGGCTCACGGCGCCGAGGTCATTCCGCGCGGGCCGTTCCGACTGGGCGCCGACCTGGCTGGTGGGTCTCCTCGAGCGCCGAAGATGGCGACGCTGGACGAGGTATCGGACCTGAGCGATGGCGGAACTGCGACAACCAGCGGTCGCAGCCTGGTGGGCGGTCCGTTGTCCGGGCTGCGGATCCTCGACTTGACGCGGGTCTGGGCCGGCCCGATTGCCGGTCGGATGCTTGGCGATCTTGGAGCTGAGGTTATTCACATTGAGTCGCCGTGGAATCGCGGGCCTCTGGAGGTCGCCGAGGAACTCGCCGAACTCACGCATCTGTACCCGGACAACGAACTCGGCGAGCGTCCCTGGAATCGGAACGGTGGATTCAACAAGCTGGCTCGAAACAAGAAGGGGCTGTCAGTCGACCTGTCGACCGATAGAGGTCAGCAACTGTTCCGCGACCTGATTCGCGAGTCGGATGTCGTCCTGGAGAACTTTTCGCCGCGCGTCTTCCCGCAATGGGGCCTCGACTGGGATTCTCTGCAAGCAATCAATCCGGCGATCGTCCACACGTCGATGCCCGGTTACGGCGCCACAGGGCCCGGCGCCAACCGGGTCGCGCTGGGACCGGTGATTGAAGCAGCGACGGGCATGACGATGATGGCGGGTTACGCCGACGGTATCCCGTTCCGCTCCGGCGTGGCCTGGCCGGATCCGGTGTCGGGGATGAGCGCCGTGGCAGGCACGCTGGTCGGTCTGTGGCGTCGGTTGGCGTCGGACGGCGAAGCTCAGCGCGTGGAGACGGCGATGATCGAGTCGATGGGTTCGTTCGCCGGCGATGAGCTGCTTTCGGCCCAGGTTGTCGGACAGCCTCCGCCTCGACGCGGCAATCGCGAACAGGGCGTGGCGCCGCAGGGCGTGTACCGATGTCTCGGTGACGACCGCTGGCTCGCAATTTCGGTTACGTCGGACGCGGAATGGCGGTCTCTGTGCCAGGTTGCGGCGCTGCCGGATGAGTGGCTCGCCTGGGAGCTGTGGGAGCGAGAGGCGCGGCATGACGAGATTGATGTTGCACTGAACATCTGGAGCCGTTCGATTTCGCCGACGGAGGCGACCCTGCGACTGCAGGGAAGGGGCGTGATCGCCGCCGGCCTGGCCGATGGGCGGGACTTGCTGGAGTCGGAGCAGCTTGGGGCGCGGGAGTTCTGGGCGGAGGTTGGCGGAATCGATACGGGCGTTCTGCGCTACCCGGGATGCCCGATTCGGCTCAGTGGTACGCCGGTGACGTACCGCCGCGGTGCTCCCCGGTTGGGCGAGCACAATGTCGATGTGCTGACGGAGGTGCTGGGGATGACCGAGAAGGAGGTCGAAGAGCTAGTGGCAGAGGGCGTGCTTGCGAATCGTCCGCCGAGCCTGTCGGCGATGAGCAAGCCTCGACTCTGACAACACTAGGTGGTTGGGGTGGTTGGGGTGGTTGTGGTGGTCGGGGTGGGCGGATTTGAACCGCCGGCCTCACGGCCCCAAACCGTGCGCTCTGCCAAGCTGAGCTACACCCCGGTTGTGCTCACTCTATGGGCTTGCACGCCTCAATCGACCTGCACCGCGCCGATCAAGTCGGAAACATCCGTCACGCCGTTGTCGCGGCAGTACTCGATCAGTTCCTCCAGGACGCGAATCGAGGCATAGGGATCGCGGAACGACGCGGTACCAACCTGGATCGCACTCGCACCTGCCAGGAGGAACTCGACCGCGTCGCGGCCGTCGACGATGCCGCCACAGCCGATTATGGGAATCTCGACGGCCCGCGCCGTCTCCCAGACCAGGCGCAGCGCGAGCGGCTTGATTGCCGGTCCGGTGAGTCCGGCGACCGGACGGTTGGTTCGTGGCCGCCTGGTGTTGACGTCGATGTTCATGCCCACAAACGAGTTGGCGACGCAAAGCGCGTCCGCGCCGGCTTCCTCGCAGGCGCGGGCGACGACACCGATGTCGGTGACATCGGGCGTGAGCTTGGCGATCACGGGCAGGGTGGTCGAGGTGACGACCGCTTCGACGACGCGTGCTGCGGCAGCGGGGTCGCGGCCGAAGGCGACGCCACCGACGTCGAGATTTGGACAGGATATGTTGACCTCGAGGCCTGCTACACCGGGCGCGCCGTCGAGCACCTGGGCAAGGCGGGCGAACTCGTCGACCGTATCGCCGAGCATGTTGACCACGACAGGCACATCCCAGGTCTCCCAGACCGTAGCGACCTCGCTCAACAACTTGCGGACGCCGATGTTCTGGAAGCCGATGCTGTTCAGCATCCCCGCCGGCGTCTCGACGATCCTGGGCGTGGGATTCCCGCGTCGCGGTTTGAGTGTGACGCCCTTCGAGAGGATGCCGCCGAGCCGGTTGATGTCGAACAGTCGGGCAAACTCGAGGCCGTTACTCGACGTGCCCGACGCGGTCATGACGGGGTTGCGAAGGATCAGTTCACGCTTCGCGCCCGGAGCGAGATCGACACTCAGGTTGGGCATCAGCGCGTGAGACGGCGCTCGTGTCGCGCTTGGTGTTGCGGCGATGGGCGTGGACATACGGGCTCCTGCCACGCATGCTAGGGCGCGGTTGGAGTGTTCAAATCGGACGAAGGTGGAAGCCCGAAGGTGGCTGGGATAGTGGTTGGGCTAGTTGTCGCTCTCGACGCTTCGGCGACGCTTCGAGATACCCATGTCGTTCCAGCGCGAGCGGCCCTCCTGGCGGTCCCAGATCGAGTCCTCGGAGGAGTTGCGGAACTCCTTGGTTTCGCCGCAGCTGCAGACACCCATGGACATCGGCCCGTTGGGGGCGTCGATCACCCAGTGGTGAATGTGAGTGGGCGCTTCGGTCTTCAGACGAGTCTTGGACGGCATTCAGTGAACCTTCCTGGGACTGGGTAGCCGGACTGAGGACGCAGCCCGCGCTCTGGCAGACCCATGTGAGCAGGACGCTACGTTTGCAAACTTTGCTAGGCAATACACCATGCGACATACGTCTCGCGCGCTTGTAAAGTGGAATACGCGGCTGTAAGTACTTGACGATTCGGAGCTCGATCAGGTTCCATAGTTGCACAATCGGAAGGCTTCAGACCTCGAAATTTCAGCGATGCGACGTCTGATCCGGGGTCGACAGCAGAGGTCCGGGGCGACTTTGAGGTACGATGCAATTGACGCGGATTGGCTCTGCCGCCGAAGCGGGGATGATTCCAAGCGCACATACTGACATTGAATTTGCATCAAGACGACACGGCACTTCACACGACAGGCCTGGATGGGTCGATCCCTCGCCAGCACCGCACCCGGTTCCAGACATGTACTCACTGTATCCCGATCTGCCGGATCGGGGACTGAGGTAGCTGTGGTCTGGCGGCGGTTGACGAGTCGAGGCGATGGCCGGGATGGGAACGGGGATGGCATGGCGCTGAGCGACGAGTCGGTACGCGATGCCCTGCGGACGGTGCGAGATCCGCAACTGGGGCGAGACCTGATCTCACTGCGCATGTTCGGCGGATCGGTGATCGATGGCGGAACGGTCACCGTGCATCTGACGCTGCCGATGCATGGCTATCCCTCGGAGGACGAACTCAAGGATCGCATCTCCAACGCGTTGGCGAACGTCGGCGCCGATGCGGTGGAATTCGACATTCGCGTCGACGTGCCGTCCTGGCAGGGGAACGGCCAGCAGGCGACCATTGGCGGCGTGAAGAACATCATTGCTGTGGCGTCGAACAAGGGCGGCGTGGGCAAGTCGACGATTGCGACCAACCTGGCGGTGGCGTTGGCGCATTCGGGCGCGGCGGTCGGGCTGGTCGACGCCGACGCGACAGGTCCCAACCTGCCCACGATGTTCGGCCTGCCCAGCGGATACCAGGCCGAGAGCGACAGAGGCCTGCATCCGGTAGAGCGCTACGGGGTGAGGGTGGTCTCGCTGGGCTTCCTCATTCCTCCGGGCGCGCCGGTGGTCTGGCGGGGACCGATGATCGGTTCGGCGATCCGCCAGTTGCTGCACGATGTCGAGTGGGGCGAGATCGACTACTTGCTGATCGACCTGCCGCCGGGAACGAGCGACGCCTCGATGTCGATGGCGCAGGAAGCGCCGATTGCCGGAGCGGTGGTTGTCTCGACGCCGCAACAGGTGGCGCTGGAAGACGCAAGCAAGGCGGTGACAATGTTCGAGAAGCTCGACGTGCCGGTGTTCGGCATCGTCGAGAACATGTCCTATTTCATCACGCCGGATACCGGTCAACGGCTGGAGATCTTTGGGCATGGCGGCGCGCGAGACGCCGCGGACGATCTGGAAATTGACTTCCTGGGCGAGGTACCGCTGGCGACCGAGGTTCGCGCGGGCGGCGACGACGGCAAGCCGATCGTCGCGTTCGACGTGGAGAACCCGGCGGCCGAGGCGTTCGCCGCGATTGCGACGAGGGTCGCGGTCAAAGCGGCGGCATCGGCGCTGTTGCAAGCGCCGACGATCCCCGTCCTATGAACGGAAAGCTAGGTAATGGCAAGGTTTTTGAGGCGAGCCGCATCGACTGACGGCTCGGCCGACGAGCAGAACGGACAACAGACGAAGCCAGCAGCGCAGGACGCGACGCCGGAATCTCAGAAGCGACCGGCGATGAACTCCCTGGTGGAAGCTCCAGCGAGAGCGCCGTCACGGCGCGGATCGCGGCGACGAGGCTCGGGCTCGAACGGTTCCAACACGCGAGCGACCCCGGCAGCAACCACGAACAAGCCCTCCGGGCGCCGCGGCTCCCGCCGCGGTTCGCAGGAGACGCAACCCACCGACCCGACGGAGAAGATGCTGGCACTGCTGGATCGTCAGACCGCGTTGCTGGAGCAACAGGGTCAGACGATCGAGCGGCTGGCGGAGTCGCAGGCGCTGCTGACCGAGACGCTGCTGGGGCAGCGCGGCGAAGACGCGGTACCGGCGCGCATCGAGGTGCTGCCGAGGCTGGCGATCTTCGTAGACGTGCCCAACATCCTCTACGGCGCGGAGTCGTCGGGCGTGCGCCTCAACTGGGGCAAGGTTGCCGACTTCCTGTCGCACGGACGGACGCTGGTGCGGGCGATCGCGTATGCGCCGATCTCGGACGATCCGACCGCGAGGACCGAGAACGAACGCTTTGTCGTTCCGTTCCTCGACCACGGCTACCGGATCGCGACGAAGCCGCTAAAGCGGTTCACGGGAGGTTCGGTCAAGGCCAACTTCGACGTCGAACTGGCGATCGATGTGCTGACGATGTCGGACCGGGTCGACGTGATCGTGCTGGTCTCGGGAGACGGCGACTTCCGCCGCCTGGTCGAGATCGTCGGGGCGCGCGGCGTCCGGGTCGAGGTGATGGCCTTCGGTAAGAGCACATCGTCCGACCTACGACAGGTCGCGGACCGTTACATCGACATCGCCCAGTACGCCGACCAGTTGCGCGACTGAGCGAACTACTCAGCCGCGAAGTAGCGGTCGCCGTTGCGTCGGGCGGCTCGGCCGAGGCCGGGGAACGTGAAGTGGCCTGAGGCAATCAGCGCGTTTTCGGCCTCGATCTGGTCGAACAGCTTGTGCCGGCTGGCAGTCGAATCGGTCGTGTTGACGTCCGCGCCGGGGCACCAGTCGGTCTCCGTGAGCTGTACGAGGTGGTGCGCGGCGTCGCCGAGCACGTACGCCTTCTCGCCCCCGCTGCTGACCGCGAACGAGACGTGTCCGGGCGTGTGACCGGGCGTCGGCACGGTGATCACTTCCGCGGTGAGCGCGTGTTCGCCCTCGACGAAGTCAACCAGTCCGGCGTCGACGATCGGCGCCAGGACGTTGTCGTAGCCGGCGCCCTGCTTCAGTTCGTCGCTGCTGGTCCAGTAGTCCCACTCGGTTTGCTGGATCAGGTGTCGGGCATTGGGGAACTGCGGCACGGGCGTGCCGTCGTTGTCCCAGGTGTTCCAGCCGGTGTGGTCGAAATGCAGGTGTGAGAAGGCGACGATGTCGATGTCGTCGGGCGACACGCCGGCCTCCTGCATCACCGTGGGCAGCGCAGGCGGTTCCTTGAGCGGCATCGGAGCGGGGCGGCCGCCGATACCCGAGTCGACCAGGATCGTGGTGCCCTGCGAGATCACCAGCCAGGCGCCGAGATTCAGGACGATGTGGCCGTCGTCGTTGAGCAGGTCTCGGTAGTTGTCCCAGTCCGAGTCCTCGGTCTGGTCGAAGAATGCAGTGGGCGGCAAGGTGGCCCATGAGTCCTGGACCGCGATCAGCGTCGCGCCGCCAACTTCAACCTTGTGAAACAGTCCCATGGTCGCCACCTCTCTAGTGCATGTGTTGATGACGTATGCGCTAGGGAGGCTAACGGATTAGGGGTCCTGGACCTGGTCTCCAAGCCGGTAGGACTCGTCCAGCAATTCGATCGCGTGGGTCGAGCGGGGCATCATCCGGCGCTCGTCGTCGAAGCGGGCGATACCCGCATCGAGCTGGAGCATGCAGCCCGGATTCGCCGTGCAGACCTGCTCGGCGCTCGTGGCGAGGACATCTTCCATCTTTTCCGCCAGCACGCGCTGAGAGATCTCGCTCTGCACGACTGAGTAGATGCCGGCCGATCCGCAGCACTTGTCGGGCTTGCGCATCTCGCTGAGTGTCAGACCAGGGATGCTGCGCAGGACTTCTCGCGGCGCCTTGCGTACGTTCTGCGCGTGAGAGAGATGGCAGGAGTCCTGGTAGGTGACGGTTCGCTCGATCAGGCCCCGCGGCGCCTGGAATCCGATTTCGACGAGGTACTCGTGCACGTCGCGGACTCGAGCCGCGAAGACGGCGGCGCGTTCCCTGTAGTCGGGGTCGTTGCGCAGCAGGTGGCCGTACTCCTTGAGGTGGGAACCGCAACCGGCGGCGTTGATCAGGATCGCGTCAGGCAGGTCGTCGGACTCGGGTGTGAAGGCGTCAATGTTCCGTCTCGCGAGTGCTCGCGCGGCCTCAACGTCGCCGCCGTGGGCGTGCAGGGCGCCGCAGCAGACCTGGGCATCGGGCGCATCGACCGCGACGCCGTTGCGGGTGAAGACCCTGACGGTCGCGCGATGGGTCTCGGGATAGGCGAGCGGCATCATGCATCCGGTGACCAGGGCGGCACGGCCTCGGACCGGGTGCGACGGCCTGATGTTCTCGGCTTCCTTGTTGGCGTAGAACGGCTTGTCGGCGACGGGCGAGAGTTCGTCGATATCGGCCAGTTTCGGGGCGAATCGTCGCAGGAGTCCGGTTCGGCGAACGATCGCTTGCATTCCGGTGCGCTGGTAGATCATCAGGCCGTATCCGGCCAGGCGCATGCGCCGCGGGTAGGGAAACAGCCCGCGCATGATCAGTCGCCAGATGATCCGCTGTCGGCGGGGCCACTTGTCGTGGGCGAACGCTTCGGCGCGGGTGGCTTCCATCAGGCGGCCGTACGGAACTTTGGACGGACATGCGGTCTCGCATGCTCGACATTGCAGGCATTGGTCGAAGTGCTGTTGGACTCTCGGCGACCACTCGATGCGGCCGCTGTCCAGGCCGCGCATCAGCGCGATTCGACCTCGCGGAGAGTCGGTCTCGACGCCGAGGTCGTGGTAGGTCGGACAGGCGTTGAGGCAGAATCCGCAGTGGACGCAGAGGCCGAGCTCGGCGGCGTCGGGGCGATCTTGCGTGAGCCAGATCGTTTCGTTGGACGGGGGCGGCGATGCGATGCTCATGGATGCAGCTTAGATTCCGTCCACGTAGCGGCCCGGATTGAGCAGCGACTGCGGATCGAACTCGCGCTTGATGTTGTGCATCAGGCGGGCGCCCCGTCCGGCGGGGCCCCACACGTTGATGGTCTGCTTGAGTTCGGTGGGCGCGGTCTCGACGGTCAGGCGACCCTGCAACGGTCCGAGCTGTCGGCGCAAGGCGTCGATGGTTTCGGCGTCGATGGACGCAACCTCGAGGAACATCAGGCCAGAGTCCGCGGCCACAATCCACGATGAAGCGTCCGGCAACTGCTGGCTGAGGATTCGTTGCGCGGTGCCGAGGTTGGCCGGCGGAAGACCGACGCGCAGTCTCACGTGCCGGCTGTCGGTCTGCAGTTCGAGGTCGGCGACCGCTTGCCAGGTTTCGACGATCGCGCTGGTCGTGCGCTCGGGTCCGTCGAGTCCCGTCTGGCGCACGGCGTTGAGCGCCTGGGACAGCACCTCGGACGCGGCCGATTCCAGGCCGTTTGCGCGCAGCAGGAGTGAGGGTTGATCGTGGAGGATCTTGGCGCCCAGGCCCCGGGCGTCGGCCGCGGCGTCGGGCGACAGGACGACACAGCCGTTGAGGAACGGCGCGGCTTGCGCGGCTGCGTGGGCGGCGGCCATCGCCGCTTCCAACGAGGGCGCGTTGACTGCGACGATCTGGTCGCTCGCCGGTTGCGGTCGGAGCTTGAAGGTGAGCTCGACGATGATCCCGAGCGTGCCCAGCGACCCGGCGAACAGCTTGGGCAGGTCGTAGCCGCTGACATTCTTGACGACACGTCCGCCGCCCTTGAACGGCGTACCGTCGGCCTTGACCATCCGCATCCCGATGAGCCAGTCGCGTGGGCCTCCGAACGAGTTTCTGCGCAGTCCGCCTCGGCCCACGGCGCAGATTCCACCGAGGGTGGCGCGCTCGAATCGCGGATGATCGAGCGGCAAGAACTGCCCGTTGACGGCGAGATGTCGCTGCAGGTCGGCGAGCGTCATCCCAGCTTCCACGGTGATCGTGAAGTCATCGGGCTCGTACTCGACGACGCGATTGAGCCCGGTGAGGTCGAGCGCGAGATCGTATCGGCTTGGCGGCATGCCCAGGTCGAGCATGGTCCGACCGCCTATCGGGATGACGGCGACGTTCTGGCTCGTGGCCTGGGCTTGCGCGTGTTCGATCTCGCCGCTCGTGTCGGCCTTGATCGCGGCGCGCGGCGTGCGGCCGTCGACCTCGTAACGTTGCAGGCGAGCAGTGTCGGTGTCGACGTCGTCGAAGAGCGTTTCGATCTCTGAGGCGCTGGCGGCCTCAGCGTCCGCCATCGCGGCTTCCCGGCCTCGAGCGGTGGCTCATACGAACGCCTTGGGGCCAAACTTGGCGATCTGGTGCTGCGCGTGCTGGTGACCGGCTTCTCCGCAGCCGTGTCCCTTGGGGAAGATCTTGCAGGGATTGAAATTCTCGGTTGGCCCGAACGCGGCGCGCAGCGACTTCATCGTGTCCATGTCGGCCTCGGTGAAGATCCAGGGAAGGTAGTCGCGCTTCTCCAGGCCGACGCCGTGCTCACCCGTGATCGCGCCGCCGGCCTCGACGCACAGGCGCATGATCTCGCCGCCGGCATCGAGCACACGCTCGGTGGCTCCGGGTTCGAGTTCGTCGAACAGGAGGCAGGGGTGAAGATTGCCGTCGCCCGCGTGGAACATGTTGGCCACCGGCAAGCGATAGCGCTCGGCGATCTCGTAGACGCCGTCGAGCACGTCGGGCAGCTTGGTCCGCGGCACCACTCCGTCGAGCAGGTAGTAGTTGGGCATGATTTGACCGAGCGCGCCGATAGCGCCCTTGCGACCTGCCCAGAGATGCTCGCGCTCCTCGGGATCTGTGGCTGAGCGCACCTCGCGCGGCTCGAACCGGTTGAGGATGCCTTCGACGCGCGCGCCCTCCGCCTCGACCTGGGATTCCGGTCCGTCCACCTCGACCAACAGCACCGCCTCGGCGTCGAGCGGGAATCCTGTGTTGAGCACCGGTTCAACGGCGGCGATTGTCATCTTGTCGATCATCTCGAGCGCAGCGGGGACGATCCCCGAAGCGACCACGGCTGAGACCGCGTTCGAGGCCTGGCGGACGCTGTCGTAGACGGCGAGCATTGTGCGCACGGCGGTCGGACGCGGCACCAGGCGAACCAGCACCTGCGTCACGATCCCCACGGTGCCTTCGGAACCAACCACGCAGCCAACCAGGTCATAGCCCGGTTCGTCGCGTGTCTCGTGGCCGATCCACTGCACTTCGCCGTCGGCGGTGACCAGTTCCAGCGCCAGCACATGATTGGTCGTGGTGCCCCAGGCGAGCGTGTGCGGACCGCCCGCATTTTCGGCGACGTTGCCGCCGATCGTGCAAGCGCGTTGCGAGCTGGGATCGGGCGCGTAGGCGAGTCCGTGTCGTTCGGCTTCTGCGCCGAGGTCGAGATTGACCACGCCCGGCTGAACCAACGCCGTCTTGTTTTCGGCGTCGACGTTGAGGATGTTTCGCATCCGATTCATGCCGATGATCACGCCGCCCTTGACCGCCAGCGCGCCGCCGCTCAGGCCCGTGCCGGCGCCGCGGGGTGTCACCGGCGCGTCGTACTTGTTGGCCACCTTGATCAGGTTGACGACATCATCGGTGTTGGCGGGCAACGCGATCACATCGGGATTGCCGCGGTCGATCGTTCCGTCGTATTCGTACACAAGCAGGTCGTCGTCGTGCCAGACGACCGCCTGCTCGCCGATCGCGTCGATCAGCGCTTGGACCATCGGGGTTGAGGTCTTCATGGTTCGATGATAGTGGGCTGCCTACTGGCGCCTACTGCTTCGTGGTGCCTTCTAGTGCTTCCAGCGTCGGTCGAGGAAGTCGGTTACGGCCTCATTGAAGCGATCTGGTTGTTCGAGGTAGACCGAGTGCCCCGCCTCGGGCACGACGACGAACTCCGAGCCATCCATGGCACGATGCGAAGCTTCCATCGCCCGCCAGGGAATGATCCGGTCGTGTTCGCCGACGATGTACAGCATCGGCATGCCGAATTGGCGCAGCAGCGGCATCGACGATCCGCGCCAGGTCGCGAGTCCAGGGGTCGGTGCGAGGAACGTTGAGGGCCGCTTGGGGTTCCAGCCGTTCATTCTCCGGTAGAGCCAGGTGAGTTGCGGGTCGTTCTGCTCGGTGGACGGCGCCAGCGCGCGTTGGCGCAGGGTCTGGCCCGCCACGGTCTTGTAATGGGCGGCCTGGATCTCGCGGACCTCGTCGTTGACCGCTCCGGCCAGTGTGCCCGAGAGGATCAGCGCTTCGATGCGTCCAGGGAAGATCAGCGCGAACGGAGTCGCGGTTCGGCCGCCCATCGAATGGGCGATCATCGCGAACCTGTCGATGTTCAGGTGCTCCAGCAGGGCGTGCAGATCGTGGGGAAAGGCGCGGCGGCCCGGACCGCCGGGGACATCGCGGCTCAGTCCGAAGGCGCGGTGGTCGAACGTGATCGTGTAGTAGCGCTCGCTGAAAACGGGGACGTTGCGCCACCAGACGAGATGGTTGCCGCCTGCTCCGTGGGCGAGGATCAACGGCGGCGCGCTCGGATCGCCGTGCGCTTCGTAGTAGAGATCGATCTCGTTGCAGTGGAGGAAGGGCACGGCGTGTTCAGGTGGTTCAGGCGTCGCCCGAGGCCTGCGCCGCCTCGAGCACCAACTCGACGCAGCGCTGCGCGGTGAGGCGCTTGTTGCCCTCGCGGTCGGAGTCCCAGACCTGCCGCTCGGCGTGGACCCGATCGCCCGGTCCGACGCAGGCGATCCAGACTGTGCCGACAGGGCGCGACTCCGAACCTCCGGTTGGGCCGGTGATGCCGGTTTCTGCGACGCCAATGTCGGCATTCAGCGTGTCTCTGACGCCGCGAGCCATCGCGACGGCCGCCTCCTCGGAGACGGAGCCGTGCTCGCGCAACAGGTCGCGCGAGACGCCGATGAGGTCGATTTTGGGGTAGTTATGGTAGGGCGAGGCGCCGCCGATCCAGACCTTCGAACAGCCGGGGATGTCGGTGATCCAGTGGCCAATCAGCCCGCCCGTATCGGTCTCGGCGGTTGCAAGGGTGAGTTCTCGTCCGGAGAGCGTGTCGACCAATTGCTGTGCGATCGGTTCGGCCACGATGTTTGGCTCTCGCCTAGTCCTCGTTGCCGGTCGAGCGATCCCAGGCGAACATCAGGATCAGGATGAAAGTGACGAGCACGATGAACGGGGCGAGCAGGATGGAGAACTCGTACCACTCCTCGCGATCAAAGTTGTTGACCCCCGTGCCACCCTCATCCGGCTCGGCCTGTTGTGGCAGGCTGAGTTCGGCCTCGACTGGAGCCGCTTCCGCAGCGAGGAGGTCGCCGCCGTCGGAGAAGACGGGTTGGATCGCGGCGATCGCGATCAATGCCAGGGCAGCGGCCAGCGAGATTCGCGCCATCGGCTTGATGATTGCTCGCAATGCCTCTCGCATGGTCGTCCCCTCCACTGGCTCGCTTTCGTGGCCGCCCGTACAGGTTATTCCAGCGCGCCGTCTCGCGCGAGGGCGTCGATCTTGTCCTGGTCGTAGCCCAGCATTCTGCTGAGCACATAGTCCGTGTCCTCGCCCAGCCGCGGGGCGGGCGAGACGATCTCGGCCGGCGTCTCGGAGAGCTTCCACGGTGGCGGCAATACGTGGCGCAGCGCGGTTTCCGGCGGTCGGATTCTGACCGCGCCGCCCCGCGCCTGGAAGTTCTCAGAATGATGGATATCGCTGCCCCAGACCGACGCAGCTGCCGGAACGCCGGCGGCACGGAGGGTTGCTGCCGTCTCCACCGCCGATTGCTCGGAGGTCCACGCCTCGATCATCGGCTTCAGCTCATCGCGGTGTTTCCAGCGCCTGAGGCCGGTGCGGAATCTGGGGTCGTCACGCAGATGGTCGAGGCCGCTGGATTCGCAGAGCGAGCTCCACTCCCGGTCACTGCGGCAGGCAATGGCAATCCAACCGGATCTCGCCCCTTTGCGATCGTCCGAGTACGCCTCGGGCGCGCGCATCGAGGCGCAGCGGAAGACATCGTGCGGCGCGTAGGCTCGGTGACCGTTGCCCAGCCGATCGCCGTCGCTACCGAGCAAGTCCACGTGCAGGAACTCCTCGGCGATGTGCATGCCGATCGCTTCGGAGGACGACGCGTCGATGAACTGACCGCGGCCGGTTCGCTCGCGATAGTGGAATCCGGCGAGCATCGCCATGGCGGCGGCGGTGCCGGCACGCAGATCGATGGAGCCGCCCATCATCACGGGCGGCTCCTCCGGTTCGCCGGTGAGGTACGAGAGTCCGCTCATCGCGGCAAAGGTCGGGGCGTACCCGGTGTAGTTGCGCTCGGGTCCGGTCGCTCCCAGCGCCGAGGCGGAGAGCATGACGATATCGGGATTCTCCTTGCGCAGATCGTCGTAGCCGAGCCCGAGTTTCTCCAGGATGCCCGGTCGGAAGTTGTCGATCGCCCCGTCGGCGGTCCTGGCGAGATCGCGGATGACCTGCTTCGCGCCGTCCATCTTCAGGTTGAGCTGAATCGAGTACTTGTTCAGGTTGACCTCGTTGAACATCGGGGCCTGATTGACGCCGCCCTTGAAGGAGCCCATGGCGAGCGAGCGTTGTCGCGAGTGATCGATGCGTGTCACCGATTCGATCTTGATCAGTTCAGCGCCGAGCAGCGCGAGTTGCATCGCGCCGTACGGTCCGGCCCAGGCCCAGGTGAAGTCGATGATGCGCTTGCCCGAGAGCGGGCCGCTTCGCGTCGCGGCGCGCAACAGGCCCTGATGTCCATTGTGACCGTTCTGGTCACTCTGTCCGTTCGTCGTTGTGGTCATCCAATGACTCCAGCTCGTCGGGCTTGTGCGGGCGTCCAGGGTGAGAGATGCGGTCGGGCAACGTCGGCGCTCGATGAACCGAGCAGCGGCGCCGCTGAGCGGCGGGCGCGCTCCGATCCGGTCCACTGGGCGGCGAACTGCGGATAGCGGCTGCTGGGCGCGACGGGATGGTCGAGCAGGTCGAAGAAGCCGCGCACGCGTTCCTGTTCCGAGTTCATGACTTCGGACGGTCGCATGACCGGTCCGGCAGGCGCGCTGTTGGATTGCAGCGCGCGGAAGACTTCGTCGCGCGTTCGAGCGCGGGCCCACTCCTCGATCGCGTCGCTGGCCTCTTCGCCGAGCTGCATCCGATCGATCAGGTTGCCGTCCGAGTCGAAGGCCCAGGCCGGGTCGCCCATGGCCTTGATCAGTCCGGCCCACTGGTGCGATTGCGGCGTAACCGCGATCAGATGACCGTCCGAGCACTCCAACCGACCGCCGAACGCGCTGCCGCCCTTGGTTGGTGGGCGCGGAGGGGGTCCGCCGTCGTTGTGCGCGATTGAGATATCGACGCGGTCCATGTTCATCATCGCGTCGGTCGAGGCGACATCGACGATCTGTCCGTGGCCGTAGCGCTCGCGGGCGATCAGCGCGCTCCAGACCGCGAGGGCGAGAGCGGTGCCGCCGTCGGCCTCGTGCACCTTGGCGCCCGCCATCAGCGGAGCTCCCGTGTTCGCGCCGAGGTTGCGCCGCACGCCCGCAGCCGAGCCCGAAGCGTGCGCCCGCGTGAGTGCCGTCGACGGCCACTCGGCCGCGCTGCCGACCAGACCGAACGGCGTGACGGCTGCGACGATCAGTCGCGGATAGCGCTCGCGCAGAGCGTCGGGATTGAGATCGAGCGCGGCCAGCTGTGCCGGTGTGCGGTCGGTGACGAAGATGTCGGCGGCCGCGACCAGCCCCTGCAGTATGCGCCGACCGGCCGAGGTGTCCAGATCGAGCACCACGCTCTGCTTGGACGTGTTGTAGGCCAGCCAGGTGGTCGAGGTCTCGCGGTGCGGCGAGGGCTCGGCGAACGGCGCCATACGACGCGCCGTGTCGCCGTCGGGCGCTTCGATCTTGACGGTCTGGGCGCCGGCGTCGGCCAACAGCTTTGCCGCGAACGGGCCGGCGACCTCTTCGGCCAGTTCGACGACTCGCAATCCCTCAAGCAGCGGAGGGCCGAGTTCAGGCTGGGCGATGACTGGGTCTGGGGAATCGGTGGTCATTCGCAGACAGTCTAGAACGGAGTGGTGGCTGCTCATAGACTGCCAGCGATGAGCGAGCACAGCAACGGCGAGCAGGGATCCGATCGGCCGGGCCCGTACGCGGGCGTGCGCGTGCTGGAGTTGGCGGAGGGCATATCCGGTCCGTTCGCCGGTCGCTGGCTGGCGGCGCTCGGCGCCGACGTGGTCAAGGTCGAGCGAACCACGGGCGATCCGTCACGCGCGTTCGGCCCGTGGCCCGACGATCTGCCCGACGACGAAACCAGCGGCCTGTTCCTCTACCTGAACGGCGACAAGCGCTCAGTCACCCTCAATCTGGAGACGTCGGACGGCCGCGAGATCCTGCGGGAACTGGCCGAGTCGGCCGAGATCGTGATCGAATCGTTCGACCCCGGCTATCTGGCGGAACGGGGACTGGATTACAAGGAGCTGTCCAAAGACAACTCCGCACTGGTGATGATTTCGATCACGCCCTTCGGTCAGACCGGGCCGAACGCGAATCTGCCCGCGACCGAACTCACGCTCTACGCGGCGAGCGGTCAGATGTGGCTGACCGGTCATCCGGCGCGAACGCCGCTGAAGAACGGCGGATCGCAGCCGTCGTACCAGGCCGGGCTGAATGCATTCGCCGCCATCTCGTCCGCCTACTACGGCGCGGTGATGCACGAGCAGGGCTCGTACATCGACCTCTCAATGCAGGAGGCGTACGCGGCGATGGCCGAGGCGTTTCACAACCGCGCGTCGCAGTTGGGAATCGAGACGCAGCGCGGTGGCAACTTCCTCAACGCGCTCTGGGGCATCTACGAGCTCTCCGACGGATACGGCGGCATCTGCGCCCTGCCGCGCAACTACCCCGGATTCGCGAGAGCAGTTGGCCTGCCCGAGTTGCAGGATGAGCGGTTCTCGGATCCGGGCAACCGCCTGGTCAACAACGATGAACTGATGGCGATCATGTACGGCTGGTTCAGCGGTCAGACGCGAGAGGGATTGATGGAACTGGGCATCGAACATCGCGTGCCGTTCGGCTTTGTCGCGACGTTCGAAGACCTGGCCAATTCGGAGCACCTGCAGCAACGCAACTTCTTCGCCCAACGCGAGGACGAGCGAGCGGGTCAACTGACCTACCCGGGCCGCCTCTGGCTGAGCAACGAACACGAGTGGAAGATGGGCGCGGCGCCCACGCTGGGCCAGCACAACGTGGAGATCATCCATGGCGAGCTGGGCTACGAACGCGAAGACCTGGTCCGTCTGCGGGAACTGGATGCGATCTGATGTTTGATCCTGGCCGCCCCCTGACCGGCGTGCGTGTGGCCGACCTGACCATGATCTGGGCCGGCCCCTACGCGGCCAAGATCCTCGCCGATCAGGGCGCGGAGGTGATCAAGATCGAGTCGCCCCGCGCCTGGGACAACATCCGCACCCTGATTCCTCCGCCGGTCGCCCTCGGCGAACGCTGGTGGAACACCAACTTTTACCTGCACGAATACAGCCGCAACAAGAAGTCGTTGACGTTGGACCTCCGCGCGGAAGAGGGCAAGAGGATCTTCGCCAAGCTGCTGCCGCACTGCGACGTGGTGATCGAGAACTATCGCACCGACGTGATGGACAATCTCGGTCTGACCTACGACTGGCTGCGTGAGCAGAAGGAAGACATCATCGTGGTCGGCATGGCCGGGTTCGGCAAGACGGGTCCGGAGAAGGACGCGGTCGGCTACGGTCCGATCATCGAGATGATGAGCGGGATGACCTCAACCTCGGGCTACGGCGACGACGGCGTGCCCTACAAGAGCGGCATCTCCTACGGTGACCCAATCGCCGGGATCTGCGCCGCGGCTGCGGTGGCGACGGCGCTGATCCAGCGCAAGCGGACGGGCAAGGGTCAATACATCGACCTCGCACAGCGTGAAGTGATGTCGACGCTCCTGGGCGAGTTCTACATGGACTGGGCGATGAACCAGCGCCTGCCCGAGCACATGGGCACCGGACACGACTGGATGTCGCCGCACAACGTCTATCCCTGCGCCGGAGACGACGAATGGATCGCGATCTGCGTGCGCACCGACGGCGAGTGGGAGGGTCTGAAGCGGGCGATGGGCTCGCCGGAGTGGGGCGAGCGTCCGGAGTTCTCCGATCAGATCCTGCGCTGGGAGCATCGGGTGGAACTCGACGAACTGGTCGGCGCCTGGACCGCCGCGACGACGAAGACCGAGGTCTTCGCCGCCCTCCACGCCGAGCGTGTTCCCTCGTCGCCCGTCTGGAAGATGCTCGAGGTCATCCGTGAGCCGCACCTCAAGGCGCGCGGATTCTACGAGCCGTTGCGCCATCCCGAGGTGGGTATCTGGTCGGTACATGGCTGGCTCTGGCGCAGCGACGGCGCTGGACCCTGCATCCTCGCTCCCGCTCCCGAATTCGGCCAGCACAACGATGAGCTGTTGGGTGGACTGCTCGGCATTTCCGCCGAAGAGCGAGCGCGGCTTGAAGCAGAGGGCGTGATCGCCAACCGGCCCGAGGGAGTCCCGCTCGCCTCCGAAATGCCGCCTACCCCTTCGATGCTCTGACCACCTCCGCCGACTCCAGCGCCGCACGGAAGTGCGCGACGTGTTCTTCCACAGAGCGCCCGACCGCCTGCGTCCAGGTCTCCGACGCATCCAGTCGTTTGCTGATTTCCTCGACGTCGTCGTGCCAGTGCCAGGACTTGCTGATCGGGGCCGGAACCGCCATTCGCAGCGGTCGTTCGTCGTCTGGTAGCCAGAAGTAGGCGTACCAGCCGTGCCGGCGAACGATGCCTGCCTGCATCAACAGGACGTAGGTCGTGCGCTCGTCCGGCGCCTCGTAGTCATCGTCCTGGGCGCAGCGCAGCAGGAAGTTGAAGATTGAGAACTGCCCCGAGCGGGTGCCGGTCCGCAACTGGCCGATGGCGCAGAGGCCGTCGGCGATAGCCAGCAGCAACGCAGCGTGATCGACGGGCAGCCGCGCCTCCTCGAGCGAGCTCGGCTGTTCGCGATTGCCGCTACTGCCGGTGGAACTCATCGAGAGTGGCGCGCAGCCCGCGCTCCTTGATCGATCGGTTCATCGCCAGCACGGGATCGGAGAAGTGTGCGATCGCGTCGATCTCGACGCCACTCATCATCGCCTCGCGGAACCCCTGCACTTCCTGGGTTCGGTTGATCGCCTTCTTCTGCAGGATCAGGATTTCCTTGGGCGTCCGGGCCACCCACTCGACGTAATCGTCGACGAACTGGTCCAGTTCGTCCGCTGGCAGCGCTCGGTTGAACAGGCCGATCTCGGCAGCTTCGCGGCCGGAGATCATGCTGCCGACGGGGAAGAAGAACTCCTTGGCCCGCTTGGCTCCCACTTGCCAGGCCCAGTACGACGCCACGAATCCCGCTCCCAGCGGGAGCTGCGGCGCGCCGACGCGCGCGTCCTCGGCCACGAACGTGACGTCGCAGATCGTCGCCATTTGCGTGCCGCCGGCGAGGCAGTGACCGTGCACCTTGGCGACCACCGGGAGTCGCAGATCCCAGATTCGCAGCCAGTTGCGACTCAGTTCCTCGAGTCCGTCTCGGTCGCGAGCGATGGCCGACGCCTGGCTGGCGGCCACGCCTGCGCCACCGGTCAGGTCGTAGCCGGCGCTGAAGGCGCGGCCGGCGCCCGACACGAGCGCCACATGGATTGCGTCGTCACGCTCGGCTTCGACAAGTACCTCGATCAGTTCTCGCTGGAGTTGACGGGAGATGGCGTTCAGTTTTTCGGGTCGATTGAGCGTGACGCGGGCAACGCGTCCGACCCGCTCGATGGCGATGGTTTCAGGCATGTGCACTTCCGCTGGACGGGATCGCTTGGAGTTCCCGTGGATCTCCGCCATCGTATTAGCTTGCAGCACATATGCGCCTAGACTGCAGTCGGAGTTTGCGATGACCACAAGAAGAACTTCCGCCTCTGATCGGTCCAATGAAGCGCTTGACCTGTTGCTGAATGTGGTGCTGTTTCGCGGCATGCCGCGACCGATGCTTTTGGACCTGGCTTCCAAACTGCGTCCGGTTCGATACCGAGCGCATACCGACATCTTCCACGAAGGCGATGAAGGCGCGACGCTCTACATCGTGCTTAAGGGCGCCGTGAAGATCTTCATTCCATCGCTTGATGGTCGAGAGGTCGTGCTCGCCGTCCACCGCAAGTACGACCTGCTTGGCGAGATGTCCTTGCTCGACGATTTTCCGCGATCCGCCTCGGCCACGACCATCGAGGACACGGAGGCCGTCAGTCTGAGTCGGCACGATTTCCTCTCAGTACTCGACCGTCACCCGGAAGCGCAGCGTGCGATCATCGACGTGCTGGTCGCACGGTTGCGGGCGACCAACCAGTCGATCCAAGACGCTTACCTGCTCGACGTTCCCGGTCGCCTGGCGCGCCGTCTGCTCTCGATCGCCGAGGAGCACGGAGAAGAGACCGATGACGGCATCGACATCGGCCTGCGCGTCTCGCAGCAGGAGTTGGCCAACATGATCGGCGCGTCGCGAGTGGCCGTGAACAAGCAACTCCAGCAGTGGCGCAAACAGAACATCGTTGACGTGAACCGACAGCGGGTGACGATTCTCAATCCCGCGGAGCTGGAGCGGGAATTCTCCCTGACCCAGTAGCCGCGGATCCGCGTCCGCCGTATCGATCAGACTGAACAGTTCAGCGAAGGGTGCTCAATGACTGAACCGCTGAGTGAAGCGCAACTGGCAGACCTGCGAGCCTGGCCGTCGCCGGCGATCGCGAACGCGATCGAAACGTTCGATGTACAGAGCCGCGCGACAGGATTCATGACGCCGGATATCGTCTGCCGATTCCCGGACATGGATCCGATCGTGGGCTACGCCGCGACCTGCAAGATCCGCGCGTCGATTCCGCCCGGCGACGATCCCGAGACCAAGGCCGCGCCGGATTGGTGGGCGCACATCGAGTCGATCCCGGAACCTCGAATCATCGTGATCCAGGACCTCGATCAGCCGCCGATCGGCTCATTCTGGGGCGAGGTGAACGGGAACATCCACAAGGCGCTCGGAGCGATCGGCCTGATCACGGACGGTGGCGTCCGAGACCTCGACGAGGTCGAAGAGATCGGATTCCAGTTCCTCTCGAAGGAGATCCTGGTCTCGCATGCGTACGTGCACATTGTTGAGATCGGCCAGCCGGTCACGGTCGGCGGCATGACGGTGCATCCCGGTGATCTGCTGCACGCCGACAAGCACGGCGTGAGCGGGATTCCGCGCGACATCGCGCCCGAGGTCGCTGCGGCGGCTCAGGCCGTCGAGGATCGCGAGCGCGTGATCATCAACTTCGCCAAGTCGGACGACTTCACCCGGCAGGGTCTGCTCAACGTCATGCAGGGCCGAGCTCCCTACGCCGACAACGAGTAGATCGGGAGTCAAACGCGGCCTCCGACACATCCGGGTCAGCTTCGCCAAGCGGCCGACGTCGGACCGTCCTCCGGCGCCGCGAAGCGGGCATGTTCGCCCCCTTCGCCTCGCGCGACTTCCGCGTCCTCTGGCTGGCGATCTTCCTCCGCTCCGGCGCGCTCTGGCTCGATCAGGTCGCCCGACCTGTCCTGATCACCGAGCTGACCGATTCAGCCTTCCTGCTCGGCGCAGTCCTGGCTGCGCGCATGGCGCCTAACCTCGTGCTGGGCCTGGTCGCCGGCGCCATCGTTGATCGATACCCGCGCCGACTCGTGCTGGTCGCCTCGCAGGCCGGAAACGTGCTGTCCACGGGCGCGCTGTTCGTACTCCTGCTGATCGACGTCGTCGAGGCCTGGCACGTAATCGCGCTCGCAGCCGCGGCCGGTGTCAACATCGCTTTTTTCCAGCCGGCCCGCCAGGCGATCCTGCCATCGATGGTCCCGGAGTCGGCCCTTCGGTCTGCGGTGGCGCTGTCTCAGACTGCCAACACGTCGATGCGTATCGGCGGAGCGCTGCTGGCCGGTTTGCTGCTGCACTTCGCCGATTTCGTCTGGATCTACGGAGCCATGACCGGCATCTACGTCGGAGCCGTGGTCTGCACGGCACTGATTCAGACCAGGGGAGCGGCCGGAGCATCTGCCGCCAGAGCCGGTGGGTCGCTGCTCCGACAGACCCTGGCCGGCGTTCGCTGGGCGTTCGAGGCGCGCTGGCCGCTTGCCGTCTTACTCATCTCGATCGTGATGTTCATCTTCCTCGTGCCCTACCAGGGCGTGTTCGTGCCGCTGATGGTCCTGGACGTGCTCGGCGAGCCCAAGTCGTGGGTCGGCTATCTGATTGCCATCGGCGGGGTCGGCGCGGCGGGCGGCTCGCTGTTGCTCGCCGGGTGGCGCACGATCCCCGCACCGGGACGCCTGATGGCTGCGCTGCTGCTCGCATCCGGCCTCGCTCTGGCCGTCATGTCGGGCGCTCCGCACCTGATCGTGGTCGGCATCTGCGTGTTCGTCGCTGCGGCCTGCTCAACCAATGTCATGTCGCTGGCCAACCTCACGCTCCTCGCCCAGGCGACCGAAGGCATGGCCGGCCGCGCCGTCAGCCTGATGAACATCGCCAGGGGCATGATCCTGGTCGGCGCGCTGCTGACCG
Organism: Chloroflexota bacterium; assembly: GCA_028874365.1. GTDB lineage: Bacteria > Chloroflexota > Dehalococcoidia > Bin125 > Bin125 > Bin125. Next base: position 59,369 of record JAPPJZ010000021.1, read on the forward strand.
GTGGCCTGGCCGACCTGCTCGGCACACGGGCCGGACTGCTCACGATGGGCGTATGCCTCGCTGTCTGCGCCGTCCTCCTGCTTGCGACGCCGTTGGCGAGACGCGTTTCGGAAGACGAACCAACCGCTGCATCGCATTAGGTCTCCATCAGGTATCCAGTCGCTCCAACTTGCAAACCTCATAGACTGCTAGCTAGAACGAGGGGCAAGCGGGTCGGCGTTCGGTGTTGCACGTCGCCCACAAGGGGTCGTTGTGAACTCCGAGCCCAACGGCCCCGCGACCGCACCGCCCGAGCGGCGGTTGTTCGGCTTGGTCCACGGCGAGACGTTCGCGCCCTTCGGCTATCGAGACTTCCGCGTGCTATGGCTGATGGTGTTCGTGCGCTCGGCCGCGCTCTGGTTGGAGACCGTCGCGCGGCCGGTATTGATCGTCGAATTGACCGGCTCAGCCTTCCTGCTCGGCGCGGTCTTGGCCGCCTACATGGCGCCGACACTCCTCCTGGCGCCGATCGCCGGGATCATCATCGATCGATTTCCGCATCGTCGGGTCCTCGTCGGTGCGCTCACCGCCAACATCGTCTCCTCGGGTCTGCTGTTCGTCCTCTTGCTGATGGATCAGGCCGAGGGCTGGCAGGTCATCGTCCTGGCGGTCGTCTCGGGCTCCAGCACCGGCTTCTTCCATCCCACGCGCCGGGCGATGTTGCCCCACATGGTCGAGCAACCGCACCTGCGCTCGGCGATGGCACTGTCGCAGACCGGTCAAACGTCGATGAGGATCGGCGGCGCCCTCCTGGCCGGCCTGTTGCTCATGTTTGCCGACTTCACCTGGATTTTCGGCGTGATGACCGTCCTGAACCTGGCGGCAGCAGTCATGGTGATCCTGATTCGGACACGCGAAGAAGCGCACGAATCCGAGCAGGACGCGGCACGCTCACTGCGGCGAACGTTCACAGCCGGCGCCAGGTGGGCAATCGAGGCTCGCTGGCCCCTCGCGGTGCTGGCCGTCGCGGCGGTGTTGTTCATCTTCCTGCAGCCGTACGAAGGCGTGATGGTGCCGCTGATCGTGATCCAGGAACTGGGCCAGCACAAGTCGTGGGTTGGCTATCTCGTCGCAGTGGGCGGCGTCGGCGCGACGCTCGGATCCGTCCTAATCGCCTCAATGAAGGAGATTCGATCACCGAACGCCATGATGGTCGGGATCATCGTGATCGGAGGAATCGCGCTCACCGTACTGTCCCAGGCCCCTCATCTGGCGGTGGTGGCGTTCTGCGTATTCTTCGGAAGCGCCTGCGTCAACAACATGACCTCCGTCGCCAATCTGGCGCTGTTGGCCCACGCGCCGCAGCACATGCGCGGTCAGGCGCTGACCCTCATGAACCTCGTGATCGGCACAATTCTGATCGGCGCCCTGCTGGCCGGCACACTCGCCGATACGATCGGTGCGCGCTGGGGGTTGCTCATAATGGGCGCTTGCCTACTCGGCTGCGCGTTGCTGGCGCTGTCCACGCCGCGCGTGCGCTGGTGGCTGTGGCGGCGGCAGATGTACGCCGATGTCTCGAGCGAGGATTGGCTGCGAGTGTCGGAGGACGACCGCTAGCCGCAGCCGGCGCTGAGTGGGGATGTCGGCCACGCTTTGGCCGTCGCCTCGAGCTCGAGGCGACGCCAGCTCCGCTGAACCGTGATCGTGATCTCCTCGCCCGGCGTAATCGAAGCGAGCACGTCGACCAGCTCGTCGGCTGTGTCTGCCGATTGATCGTTGATCGCAATCAGTTGGTCGCCGGTCCGGACATCGGCCTGGTCGGCGGCCGAGTTGCAGTAGACGTCATCGATCCTGATCCGGCCAGTCGATTGATCGATCGAAATGCCGAGGAAGGTGCGTTCCACGTCCCGGCCCTCGAGCATCGTCGGAAGCGATCGCAAGAGGGTCTCGACGCTGACCGCGAATCCGATCCCCGACGAGGAGCGCACGCTGCTCTCGATTTGCGTCGGGATGCCGACCACCCGACCTCGACCGTCAACCAGCATCCCGCCCGAGTTGCCCGGATTGAGCGCCGCATCGGTCTGGATCATCGCTCGCAGCGGCTCCCAGGCCTGCGGTCGGTTGCCCCGGTCGCGGTCGAGTGCCGAGACGATGCCCACGGTCAGGGTGTTGGGCAGCGCGAACGGCGCGCCCAGCGCGCCGACAGGGTCTCCGACGCGAACCTCATTGATGTTGGCGAAGAGCGGGACGGTGATTGCGAGTCCCGCAGGGTTAACCTTGAGCAAGGCGAGATCGTTGCCGACGTCTCTGGCGACGAGTTCCGCCTCGAGGACCCGACCTTCTTGCGTGCGAATGCGGATACTAACGCCGTCGGCGACGACGTGGAGGTTGGTGATCACGTGTCCGTTCTCGCTGACGAAGAAGCCAGACCCCGTGCCCACCTCGGTCGTGACCGACACCAGTGAGGGGACGGCCCGCGCGTAGATCGCCGACCAGTCCACCGTGGTCGTCGTGGGTTCGGCGAACGTTGGCGGAAAGACAGGTGCCTGGGGAGAGCGCAGTTCGCAAAAATTCAAGGCTGGTTCGCTGCTAATCTCAGCGGCGCTGTGGGTCGGCCCGCCTGGCGGGCCCTCGTCCAGCGCGTGGAACGCCGCCGCTGTTATCGCGGCGGCGACCGCTGCACAGAGAATCGAGATGCAGAAGGTGTTGCGTCGGCTCATGCTTCGGTCTCCATCGCGCCCAAGGTATGCCGCGACAGTTCGTTCAGCGTTCCGTCATTCAGGACCTGCGAGAACTTCGATCAGAACGCTTACACGCCCTTCAGGAAGGATGGCCAGCCGCTGAAAGGCCGCCTCCGAGAGGTCGACATGATTGTGGCCCAGCAAGCCGGTGTCCTGGATGATCACGTCCACGTAACGCTCGTCTCGCCAGATTCGCAGCCTGGTGCCGCACGGCCAGGTGACGGCGGCGGCGATGGCCGGATCGGACGGATCATACCGATTGTGCGGCGGGCAGAACATCGGTCCGCCGGCCAGAGACGGGTGATAGTAGGTGATCTCACCGGGGACGACCCGAGATGCGAGGTCGGCGGGCACGATGCCGGCGGCCGGGTTCCAGCGTGCGCCGGCGACCCGCATCCGCAGCCAGATCGCGTCGCCCGGATGCAGCACGGCGAACAGTTGCTGGGCCGCCTCGCCCGGCTCGTACGAGATCCACTGCTGATACTCGCTGTTCCAGCGCAGCGCCTCGGCGACAGGGCCAAACGGCTCCGTGCCGAGCGCCGTCCAGACCGGCTCATGCAGTCCCGACCAGCCAACGAACGACCAGCCGACCGGCAGCTCGGGCGGCTCGGGCAGCGGGCCGCGAAACTGCGGCTGTCGCCAGACGGCGTCGGAGTTTATCTGCAACAGCAGCGGCTGACCGTGTTCGAGCACCCCGATCGTATCGACCGGGGTGTCCGGCGCGTAGGACATCCATCGCTGACCCTCGATGTCCCAGCTATGGGCAATCCTCAGTGGGAGCGAGCTGACCGCTTCGTGGATCGGCGTATCCGGTCCGCACCAGGTGTGTGTGTTCCATCCGGTGACCAGCGGGATTTCGTTCGTTTCTCGTGCTTTCGTCGGGAGCTGCGGTCCCAGGGAAGCGGCGATGGCGCCGACTGCGCCGACTGCGCTCGCTCGCATCAGCGTGCGGCGGCTGAAGCGCCGGGTCATTGGGCTGATTGCCGGGCTTGCCAGCCGCGAAACGCGAACATGGCGACCGACGTGGCGACCGCGACATTGAGGCTGTCGATGTTGCCGACCACGGGCAGCTCAAGCTGCAGCGCGGCCGCATCAATGAAGCGCTGAGGCAGTCCGTCGCCCTCGTTGCCCGCGACGATCAGCGGGCGCTCAGGCCACTCCGCCTCCCAGATCGGTTGCGCCGCGGCTCCTTGCTGCAGCGCGACGATTTCGAAGCCTTCCTGCTGCGCACGCTCGAGGCACTCCGCCGGCGTGGCAATCGTGATGATCGGCAGCCACCAGTCGGTGCCCTTGGTTGAGGGTCGGTAGTAGAAATCGCGGCCGACAATCCAGACCGCCTCTGCGCCGGCCGCCTCGGCGCTGCGTACCAACGTGCCCAGGTTGACGCCGTAGGAGAAGTTGAACGCGGCAACGCCAAACGAACGCGGTCGAGGCGGCGGTGCGTCGCGATAGGGCAGTCCGAACGGTCGAACCGACGACAGGGTGCGGTCCGCTGGTTCGGGTGGTCGCGCAGCGATTGCCTCAAGAGCGCGCGCCGCGCGATTTCGGATCGTTTCGTCCGAGTCGTCCACCAGGCGCGTGAGCAGCGCTTCGGCCGGCGCGCCTATCGCCGCCAGCGCGACGCAGGCCGCACGCCGAGACTTTCGACTCCCCGTCTCCAGGACCGGATCGAGCTGTCGGCAGACCTCCTCCGGGTCGAGTCGCGGCAGCAGGGTCATCGACCGCCGCCGCATGCGCTTGTTCGGCGAGAGCAGCGCCGGCAGCAGCGCCTCCACGACCTCCTCCGCCGGTCCCAACTGCAGTGCAATCCGAGCCTCGCCGCGCGGAAACCCATGGTTCGTGTTCAGCGCGACCTCGACGGTCCGCTCAACCCAGCCCGCAGTCCGAGCCTCCGCGTCAGCCCGAACCGCCAACCCCGCCTCGTAGGCAGCCTGCTCGTCGCGCTCAAGGTCGGGAATGGAATCGATTTCGGAGGGTTGCGGTTTACTCTGCGTCACAGTGGATCATCGTATTGCGATCGATGATGGTCGGCGCTGTCGCACGCGGGGAGATGACGAATGACGCTTCGCGAGATTGAGATCGAGGCCGAGCCGATTGATGTGTATGAGGCGGCGCTGGAGGTGTTGGAGTTAGCCGTGACCGAGGGAGCGTTCAAGGAAGTCGTGAGCGAGTCGCCGCGCCACTACGCGATCAACTGGTCGACCGCGCTGACCGGGGCTCGCTACGACTTTCGCTTTGAACGGGTATTCGGCGGTGTCACGCGCGCCGAGGCCGTGCTCGAGTTCTCAGGGTTCTTGGGACCGGTGCTCACCCTGATCCGCGGCGCCGGGAACGGTCCACATCTGGAACAGATCCTCGGCGACATCAAGGGCCTGGCGGAGTCCGAGGAGTTCTACGAGGACGACGGCGAAGAGACCGATGACGACGATGACGAGGAACCACCGGACGACGAATAATCACCCCACGAGACGTGGCCTGACGTATACTCAGAACACAAGAGTCATATTAGTGAGGCCCAGCGCATGTCTTCGAGTTTCTCCAGTCAGATGGCACCGCTTCGCCGGAAGCGGTTGGCCGACGCCGACCGAACTGACCATGCCCAACCACAACCGACCACTTCCGACCACATCAACCGCACGAAGTCCAGCAAAACACGGGCGATCGTTCATTTTTTCTCCTGCGGCATTCAGGAGAAAGATTCTCCCTGACCACCCGACTGGGCTCGCATATCATCGTTCCACAGCATTGACGGATCAGGAGATTGCCCCATGCAGTTGAGTGGGCTTGGCGACAAAGTCGCAGTGGTCACGGGCGCAGGTCGAATGCGCAGTATCGGTCGACCGATCGCCGTCGAACTGGCGAGGCAGGGCTGCGACATCGTGCTGACCGGCACGGGACGCGCTCCCGAGAACTATCCCGACGACGAGAAGGCCGCCGGTTGGCGCGACATCGATTCCGTCGCCGATGAGGTACGCGCCGAGGGCCGGCGTGCGCTACCGCTGGTCTCCGATGTGGCCGACTACGAAGCGGTCGAGGACCTGCTGGACACCACGCTCGCCGAATTCGGACGAGTCGACTTCGTCATCAACAACGCCGGCGCGGCTCGCGGTTCGGACCGCGTGCCGGTGGTCGAACTCGACCCCGAGCTCTGGCGAGTCGTGCTCGACGTCAACCTCAATGGCGCGTTCTACATGAGCCAGGTCTTCGGGCGCAAGTTGATTGAACAGGGCGAGGGCGGCGCGATCATCAACATCTCTTCAATCGCGGGCAAGATGCTCGGTCCCAACACGGCGGCGTATGCGTCGTCAAAGGCGGGATTGCAGGCGCTGACGGCTTCGATGGCGCAGGAGATCGGCCAGCACGGCGTGCGGGTGAACGCGATCTGTCCGGGCATCATCGACACGTCGCGCATGGACGATATGGGCCGCGGAGAGTTCTGGCAGCGCGCCATCGACACCCGGATTCCCATGGGCCGCGCCGGCGAAGGCGAGGACATCGCCTACATCACTACCTTCCTCTGCTCATCACAGGGCGAGTGGATTACGGGTCAGTCGTACAATGTCGACGGCGGGACCTGTGTCCAGCACTAACTGACCACTGACCGAGTCGTACACACCACCTGGAGAGTTTGAGCATGGCCGACTACGATTTCATCAAGTACGAGCAAGACGGCAACATCGTCACCATTACCATCAACCGGCCCGAGCGGATGAACTCGATTCACCCGCCGACCACCGAAGAGCTGTCCGACGCCTGGAACACCTTCGCCGGGGACGATTCGGCCTGGGTGGGAATCCTGACCGGCGCCGGCGAGCGAGCCTTCTCGGCCGGCAACGACCTGAAGTACACGGCCGAGATGTCGCGCGTGCCGGCCAACGAGCGGCCGAGCTTCGCTCCCGTGCGTGGAGGCTTCGGCGGAATCACGGCCGACTGGGAATGCCCCAAGCCGATGATCGCCGCGGTCAACGGTTTCGCCCTGGGCGGCGGTTGCGAGATGGCGATGGCCTGCGACATCATCATCGCCGCCGATCACGCGCGCCTCGGACTGCCGGAGCCTCGAGTCGGCCTGATGGCCGGCGCCGGCGGCGTCCATCGTCTGCCGCGTCACATTCCGCTCAAGATCGCCATGGGCTACATGCTGACCGGCAACCACATCCCGGCGCCCGTCGCGCACCAGTGGGGTCTGGTCAACGAGGTCGTACCCGCCGCGGAGCTGATGGACACGGCCAAGCGCTGGGCCAGCGAGATCCTGCTCTGCGCTCCGATCTCGGTGCGCGCCTCCAAGGAGGCGGCCTACAAGGGCCTCGATCTGCCGCTTCCGGCCGCGCTGACGCACAGCTTCCACCAGCAGCGGATTATGGGTCAGTCCGAAGACCTGATCGAGGGCCCGCGCGCCTTCGCCGAGAAGCGCACGCCGAACTGGAAGGGCCGCTAGGCACCGCCAGCCTCCGATCCCCTCTCCCTCTGGGAGAGGGTTAGGGTGAGGGTCCCTGGCCGGACTTCCAGCGAGGCCGATCCGAGAGTTCCCCCATCCGACGACCGGAGTCCGGCACGTCGTGGCTCAGCTTGCGCCCGTACTCTTCGGCCCAATCGGGTGGCAAGACCTGCTGCACCTCGTGCCAGCGGATTGGCTGAGCGCGCGTGTTGCGAGCGGCGTCCGTCACGTCGGCCAGCCAGATCGCCATGTCGCCGCCGTCCATGTAGTTGACCACCTCACACGTCATCCAGCCGAGCACACCCTCCAGGACGGGCAAGCCGTCGTCGTGCTCGAACCAGTCGAGGCCCTCGAACTTGTCGACCTCGGTCTGCGAGCGGAATCCCCAGTGCCGCACCCAGTGCCACTGCTCTCGGGCCATGACGTGCACGGCCAGACGACCCGAAGCTTCGATCAGCGAGTTGGTGTGGTTGCGCTTCTGCACCTGGACGAGAACCCGAGGCTGTGACGGCACGATTGACGCTGCGAACGCCCCGACCGCGATCTGCCCTCCGCGAGCGCCGTCGTGAGCCGAGGTAACGAGCGTCAGCGGCGACCACATCAATGTCAGCAGCGAGGGGGCGTCGGAGAGCGGCATGTGGGGAGGCTAACGCTCCGTGGACGCCGGCCGGGTCTGGCGTCGCTGTCGCCGTTGTCGCCACCAGACCCAGATCACGGGCAAGGCGAAGAGCACGATGATCGCGAGCAGAGCGCCGAGCAGGAGTTCGCGGTTCCGTTCCAGCACGGCGTCGCCGAGCACTGCGGCGAGAATCAGGATTGGCGACGAAGCGACCACTGAGATCACGATGTACGTAGGAAATCGCATCTGCGTCAGGCCGGCCGCGTACGAGACGTAGTCAACCCCGGCGATTGGAAACAATCGCAGCACAATCAGCAGGCGGATGCCGAGTCGTTCGCCGAGTTCGTCGATCTTGTCGAGCGCTCGCTGAGACGTGAGTCGCCCCAGGGCAGGGCGGCCGAGGCGCCGCGCAATCCAGAAGCAGACGGTCGAACCGATGGCCGTCGCCGTGATCGTGTAGACGAATCCCAGCACGGGTCCGAACACGGCCGCGGCGACCAACGGCATCGGTGCGGTTGGCAGAGGCGCGAACAACATCGATGCACCGAAGATCACGATGTAAACCACCGGTCCCCAGACACCGAACCCGTCGATCCACTCCTCGATTTCGGATTGTTCCCAGGGAAACCAGCGTTCATAGGCGAGATACGCGCCGATCAGCGCGGCCACGATAGCGATGCCCAGCAGGAGCAGGAGCAATGCCCGCCCGCGCGTGATCCGCCAGTTCTGCATGAGGTCACTCTAGTTTGACCGCGGCTACGATCTTGCCAACGAAGAAGGTCGTTCATTGGTGCGCTAGTGTCGAAGTCACGGTCTTGAGGAGGCATGACATGAGTGGGACGACGGCGATCGATCGGGAGTTCTTCGCGAAGCATGCGGTGTCGGCGCAGCGGGCCGAGGAGGCTCGAACGATCTTCCCCGGCGGCGTGACCCACGACGCGCGGCACTTCGAACCGTTCGGTATCGTCGTTGACCGTGCCGTCGGCCCGCGCAAATGGGACGTCGACGGCAACGAGTACATCGACTACGTGATGGGTCACGGGGCGCTGCTCTTCGGTCACAGCCATCCCTACCTGGTCGAGGCAGTCACGGCGCAGGTCGCGCAAGGCACGCACATGGGTGGCTCCAGTGACCTGGAGCGCCGCTGGGCTCAGTCGATTCAGCGTCTCATCCCGAGCGCGGAGAAGGTGCGGTTCACATCGTCGGGCACCGAAGCGACGATGATGGCCGTCCGCCTGGCGCGCGCGGCGACAGGTCGTGATCGATTGTTGCGGCTACGCAATCACTTCCACGGCTGGAACGACAGCGTCTTCGCAGCAGGTCGCACTTCGGCAGGCAACATCGCCGCCAATGGACAGCCGGTCGCGATGCAGGGCCTGATTTCGGTCTTCGATCAGACTGATCTCGCGGGCATCAGCGCTGCGCTGGCGAGCGAAGAGTACGCCGCAGTCATTCTCGAACCGACCGGCTACTCGTGGGGCACCTGTCCCCTAGATCCGTCGGTGCCCAGGGAGCTGCGAGACCTGACCGAGCGCCACGGGACGTTGTTGATCTTCGACGAAGTGGTGACCGGCTTCCGCATGAGCCGCGGTGGCGCGCAGGAACGAATCGGTGTGCGTCCCGATCTCACGACGCTGGCCAAGATCCTCGCCGGCGGACTGCCCGGCGGAGCGGTGGTCGGACGTGCTGACCTGCTCGACCAGATCAGTTTCGACGCTGGCGGCGGACGCGTCGCGCACCCAGGGACGTTCAATGCAAATCCACTCTCTGCTGTCGCTGGAGAGAGGGCGTTACGGGCAGTGGCGGAAGAGGATCCGAACTCGATCGCCAACGAGCGCGCGGCGCAGCTCTCTCGCGGTCTCAATCAAGCCCTTGTCGAGGCGGAAGCGCCCGGGTGCGCGTGGGCCGACGCGTCTCTGGTGCATATTGTCCTGGGCCAGGACATTGAACGCCCTGAAGACGGTGTGACGTGGGATTGGGGGCAGCATGGCGGCGCACGGTCAACGCTGCCGGTCACACGGGGTGATGTGCTCTGGCCGTTCCGGCGGGCGTTGTTGAACCAGGGCGTCGATCTGATGGGCATGGGCGCGATTGTGTCATGTGTGCATACAGAGGCTGACATCGATTCGACGATCGACAGCTTTGGCGCGGCGTTGTCTGACCTGCGGCGGGACGAGATTCTGTAGTCCATCGGCAGCGATTCGCTTATCAGGTACGGCTGTAACGAAAGCGCTAGCGTAGGGACGGTCTTTGTGCGAATATTCACGTAGTATCCGCACAGATGCCCGCAATTGCATTGACGCTGGCAGTCGATGCCCAGGAATCGATAGACGCTAACGATATGACGCCTGGCCACTATCCCAACCGAGCGAGCCGGACAGACTACGCGGGTCTGCACGACCCGGAGAGTTTCCGCGATGCGTGCGGGACGGGATTCATCGCTCGGCTGGACGGCGTGGCCACGCATCGGCTCGTCGAGCAGGCTGTCGAAGGCGTCGTCAGCCTGACCCATCGTGGCGCGGTCAATGCCGATCCGGATACCGGAGACGGGGCTGGCGTCACGATTTCCATTCCATACGCCATCCTCCGAGGCGACCTGGCACGACTCGGCCATGCGAACTTGCCGGATGATGGTCTGGCGTTGGCGATGGTCTTCCTGCCCATGGACGACGACGCAGCTTCTCGCGGGCGCACGGTGCTTGAGCAGGCGCTCTCGCGAACCGGTCTCAACGTGCTCGGCTGGCGCGTCGTGCCCACCGATCCCTCAGTGCTCGGTGCCTGGGCGTTGCGCGAGGCCCCGTGCATCGAGCAGTTGCTGATCGCTCGCCCCAGCGGCATCGGCGAGGACGAGTTTGGACGTCGGCTGTACCTGGCACGCCGTCGTGCCGACGCTGAGTACCAGGCGCTGCGCGATGCCAGCTCGGAGGATCCGGCAGCTGGGACATACATCGTCTCAATGTCGACCAGGACCGTCGTCTACAAGGGCCTGATGGTGGCGCCGCAGTTGAGCCGGTTCTACCCCGATCTGACCAACCCTGAGACCGTCACGTCGGTCGCCCTCTTCCACCAGCGCTACGCGACCAACACGCTGCCGAACTGGAAGATCGCCCAACCGTTCCGCTACATCGCGCACAACGGCGAAATCAACACGTTGCTCGGTAACCGCCTCTGGATGCAGGCGCGCGGGCCAGCACTGCAGTCCGACGTCTGGGGCGACACTGTTTCGGAGTTGCACCCGGTGCTGGGTGAGGTGGGCTCGGACTCGCAGGCCTTCGATGAGGCGTTCGAGTTACTGGTGGCATCAGGCCGGGGTCCGCTGCACGCGATGATGATGCTGATTCCGGAGGCCTGGGAACAGCTCGAAGACATGGATCCCGAGTTGCACGGCTTCTACGAGTACCACGCATGCCTTTCGGAGCCGTGGGACGGTCCGGCTGCAATGGCCTTCACCGACGGCAAGATCGCCGCGGCGGCGATGGATCGCAACGGCCTGCGTCCGGCGCGCTATCAGGTCACAAGAAGCGGCCTGGTCGTGATGGGCTCGGAGGTCGGGCTGATCGAACTGGATCAGTCCGAGATCATCGAGTCGGGTCGGCTCGGCCCTGGTCAGATGGTCGCGGTTGACACCGAGCGGCACGAAATCCTGCGGAACGACGAGATCAAGCGGCGCGTGGCTTCTCAGATGCCGTACTCACGCTGGGTACGTCAATACATGGGCAGACTGCAGCGGGTCGGCGGCATCGATGCTTCGCTGATTCCTCAACCCGACGAGGGTGAGTTGCTGTCGCGACAGATCTTGCATGGGTTCAGCAGGGAAGAGATCGAGTATGTGCTGAAGCCCATGGCGCGGCAGGCGAAAGAGCCGGTCGGCTCGATGGGCGACGACACGCCGCTCTCCGTGCTGCACGATCCCGCTCGACCGCTGTACACGTACTTCAAGCAGAAGTTTGCCCAGGTCACCAATCCGCCGATCGACTCCATCCGCGAGCGCAATGTGATGTCGCTCGATACCTGGTTGGGACGGCGGCAGTCGCTGCTGGAAGAGGAGCCCGAAGCGGCGCGGCTGGTGCACCTCAGATCACCGCTGTTACTGAGCGACGAACTGCGCGCACTGCTGAAATTCAAGCAACCGGGATTCTCGGCCGCCGTGATCGACGCGTCGTTCCCGGTTGAGGACGGTCCCCTGGGCGTTGAGGCCGCGCTCGACGCGCTCTGCGACCACGTTGACAATGCCATTGAAGACGGACACTCGCTCATCCTGTTGACCGACGAGGACATCGGACAGGATCGCGCCCCGATTCCGATGTTGTTGGCCGTCTCGACCGTTCATCATCACCTGATCGCGAGCGGACAGCGACTCTCGGCGTCAATCGTGGCCAACTGCGGAGACGCCCGTGACGTCCACCAGATTTCGTGCCTGATTGGCTTCGGCGCCGATGCCGTGCATCCCTATCTCGCCTTGCAGACGTTGAACTCGCTCCATGCCGAGGGTGAGTTCGACGACATGGATGCCGATGAGGTGATCGAGCGCTACGTTCAGGCGATCGACGCCGGCATTCTGAAGATCATGTCGAAGATGGGCATCGCGGCGCGAGCCTCGTACCACGGTGCACAGATCTTCGAGGCCCTGGGAATCGGCCAGGAGGTCGTGGAGCGATCCTTCCCCGGCACGCTCTCGCGGATCGGTGGCGTCGGTTTCGCCGAGATCGGCGCGGACGCCCTGTCGCGCCACGAGCAGGCATATCCGGCCGACGACCTCGATGCCGGTGGTTGGTACCGATATCGGCGCAACGCCGATTATCACGCGAACGAACCGCCAATCTGGCGGGCATTGCACAAGACTGTGCAGGGTGGAGGCGCGGAGGAGTACGCAACCTACGCCGAACGGGCCAACAGCCGGCAGCCGACAGCGCTGCGCGACATGCTCGACTTCAAGTCGGATCGCGATCCTGTTGCGCTCGACGAGGTCGAGTCGCACGACGCGATCACGCCTCGATTCAGCACCGGCGCGATGTCGTTGGGTGCTCTGAGTCCGGAGACGCACGAAGATATTGCCCGCGCGATGAACCAGTTGGGCGCGGCGTCGAACACCGGCGAAGGCGGCGAAGACCCGCGGCGATTCCGAGACTCCGGTGACAAGTCAGACGCCAACTCGCACATCAAGCAGATTGCGTCCGGTCGCTTCGGCGTGACGCCGGCATACCTCGGCAGCGCCGAGGAGATCGAGATCAAGATCGCGCAGGGATCGAAACCCGGCGAAGGCGGCCAGTTGCCTGGTCACAAGGTGACCGCGTACATCGCGATGCTGCGCCACTCGACGCCGGGCGTCGAGCTCATCTCACCGCCGCCGCACCATGACATCTACTCGATTGAGGATCTGTCCCAGCTCATCTACGACCTGAAGATCGCGAATCCCAGGGCTCGCGTCTGCGTGAAGCTGGTGGCCTGTGAGGGCGTCGGGACGATTGCAACCGGCGTCGCCAAGGCGTATGCGGATGTTGTGCATATCTCGGGGGCCGACGGCGGCACCGGAGCTTCTCCCCTGTCGTCGGTGAAGTACGCCGGCGCGCCCTGGGAGCTGGGCGTCAAGGAGGCTCACGAGGCGCTCGTCGTCAACGGGTTGCGCGGGCGGATTCGGCTGCGCACCGATGGTGGGTTCCACACGGGTCGGGATGTAGTCATTGCGGCGATGCTGGGCGCGGAAGCTTACGGCTTCGGCACGGCAGCGCTTGTGGCGCTGGGCTGCAAGATGGCTCGGCAGTGTCACCTGAATACGTGTCCGGTCGGCGTGGCGACACAGCGCGAAGATCTGCGGGCAAAGTACTTCGGTAAACCGCAGATGTTGATCGACTTCCTCCTGCACGTCGCCGAGGAAGTGCGAGTGATCCTCTCCGAACTCGGCTATCGATCGATTGAGGAGGTCATCGGCCGAACGGACCTGTTGAAGCAGGTTCCACCGAGATCTGGCGAGCGCGCCAAGCTGGTCGACCTGACCAAGCTGCTGGCTCCGATTGACGCTGACCCCTCACTTCCGCGTATGCGCATCCAGGAGCGCAATGATCGCAACGATGATCTGCGGCTTGACGACGATCTACTGGAGATCCTCGAGCCGCATATTCAGGAAAGCGAACACATCTCGGCCAAGTTCGGGATCACAAACAAGCATCGCACGGTCGGCGCACGGATTTCCGGTCGGATTGCGCAGCAGTACGGTGATCTCGGGATGCAGCGCGGCACGATCGAACTGCATTTCAGCGGCTCGGCCGGGCAGTCGTTTGGCGCGTTCCTGGTTCGCGGGATGCGCCTGTATCTGCGCGGCGAAGCCAACGACTACGTGGGCAAGGGCATGGCCGGCGGGATGATCTCGGTGGCCCCCGAAGACGGCGCCGGATTCCGAGGCCGTGATGCGGTGCTCGTCGGCAACACGGTGCTCTACGGGGCAACGGGAGGCACGTTGTGGGTCGCGGGCCGAGCGGGCGAACGCTTCGCCGTTCGCAACTCCGGCGCTCGGGCAGTGGTGGAAGGGGTCGGAGACCACGGTTGCGAGTACATGACGGGCGGCACGGTCGTGGTGCTCGGACCGGTCGGACGGAACTTCGCGGCTGGTATGAGCGGTGGCATCGCCTATGTCTGGGACGCCGACGGCACGCTCGAACATTCCGTCAATCCGGCGATGGTTGATCTGGAACGGGTCGACGACGGCAACGACGCGGTGATGCTGGAAGAGATGATCGAGACGCACGCGGAACGGACGGGCAGCCCATTCGCGACAGAGATCCTGGAGAACTGGGATGTCGTGTTGCGCCAGATGGTGAAGGTCGTCCCGCGCGACTACAAGCGGGTGCTGCGTGAGCGGGCGGAAGAGCAGGCCAAGGCCCTGGCCACGCAGGAATAGCAGGGACGCATCGCGGCTTCGACGCCGCTACCAGGCCGTTACCAGGGAATCAGATCGAGCAGGCTCCGACGCTGCGGCTCGACCGGCGTCAGTGACGGGTCGATCGCCAGGGCGATCCGGCGCCGCAGCAATGTCCATTGGTCGGGCGGCTCAGGTTCCGGAGCCGGTACGCTTGCAACCCGCCAGGTCGAGCCCACACGGATCGCGACGACCACAGCGATCACCATCGCGGCGGCCGGCGCCAGGATGCGTATCAGCTGTGGGTCAATGGTCGCTCGAGGGAGCTGCTGCGTCCACTGCGCGCGAAATGACTCGCGCCATTCGGCTCGAGGTGGTGAGGTTTCGATCATCAGTTCCGCCGCGACCGCGACCTCGGGTTCGCTACCATTCGCACCGTTTGTGAGCGGGTCGGGCACGACGGGGCCCCATCCATCGAGCGCGAGCACGGTGCTGGTCGCCTGCTTTGCCGCTCCGTTGGGATCTGCGGGGTGTTGACCGTTGGGGGTAGACATCGGGGCTCCGACTAACTGTCCGTGTCGAGCGTTTCTGGACGCTGACGCGCCCAAGTGGCGATCAGAGGTACCGACTCATGCAGGCCATCGGCAACTGCACCACCGTTGGCAGCGATATCGGCGCCGGCCGATGCCGCCGGTATAGGTGTCACTCTAGGACGTTCAGGCGGTGCTGTCGGCAAAGTGGGTAGCGGTTTACCTGGAAGCGGAACAGAGGCTCCTGGCGGAGGGCTCATCGCGGCCCCGGCCGGTCCACTGGGTGATGCACCGGGTGCGCGGTTGGCGGCGGCCAAGGCCCGCGCGTTGGCCATCATTTCCTCCTGGGTCTGGAACCTGACCCGGGGCAGGACGACCGCGATCGCGAGCACGATCGCCATCACGATGGCCCCATAGAGGAAGACGTCGGTGACCGGAACGGCCAATGCCTCGCGCGCGCTCAGGATGACCGCGTCGGAGGAACCGGGGGATTGCCGTTCGAGTTGCTGCCGGAATCCCTCCAGCGCATCAGGATTCAACAGGATTTCAGGTCGCTCTTTGAGCTGATCGAAGCCGACGGGGAACGCCTTGGTCAACTGCGAGGAGAAACCGGACACGATCATCGCGCCGAACAGCGAGATGCCCATCGCAGCGCCCATCTGACGGAAGAACTGATTGGTCGCGGTGCCCGCGCCTAACAGTCTGAAGGGCAGAGAGTTCTGCATCAGAAGCGAGTACAGGGGCATCAGCATGCCCATGGCGGCGCCCATGACGAACATGTAGACCCGGGCCAGGTTGAGATCGGAATCGACACTGAGCTGTGAGAGCATGAACAGGGCAAATGTCGCTCCGATGCCCCCGATGATC
The DNA here is from genome assembly GCA_028874365.1 of Chloroflexota bacterium. GTDB lineage: Bacteria > Chloroflexota > Dehalococcoidia > Bin125 > Bin125 > Bin125. The sequence goes on from JAPPJZ010000021.1 coordinate 75,393, forward strand.
GCGAGCGGTTTGTAGCGTCCGGTGCGGGCAAGGATCTGTCCGGTGATGATGGACGCGGGGACGACGCCGATGCTCATGGGCAGGGTGACGAGTCCGGAGTTGGTGGCCGAGATCCCCTGCGCGCCCTGCAGGAAGAAGGGCAGATTGAACATCGCGCCCATCATCGCGATGCCGATCAGGAACATAACAACGGTGCAGAACAGGTAGACCTTGTTCTGGAACATCGGCAGCGGCATGATTCCGTCGTCGCCCTTGCGTCGAGCCGTCTTCCACCACGCGAACGCGGCGACTACCGCGATGATCAGGCAGGCGACGATCGGCGAATCGAGCCATCCGAACTGATTGCCGCCCATCGAGAACGCGAGTAGCAATGGTGTTGCGGCGACGATCAGCAGCCCGGCTCCGAGCCAGTCGGTTGGCTGCCGGTTGGGATGCTGCGGCTTGTGCCTCGGCATGATCATCGTGATCGCCAGGAGGCCCAGTCCGCCGACAGGGATGTTGATGTAGAACACCCAGCGCCAGGAGAGTTCGTCGGTGAGGACGCCGCCGGCTAGCGGGCCAATGATGCTCGCGAGCGCGAACGTGCCGCCGATGATGCCCGCCCAGCGGCCTCGCTCGGCTGGAGCGAAGTAGTCGCCCATGGTGGTGAAGGCGTTGGCCATGATGAAGGCCGCGCCGAATCCCTGCAACAGCCGGAAGCCAATCAGCTCCCACATCGATCCGGACGCGCCGCAGAGAGCGGATGCGATCAGGAAGATGACGATGCCGGCCAGCAGATACGGCTTGCGGCCGTGAACGTCTGACAGCTTGCCGATGATCGGCACGATGACCGTGGAGCCAAGCAAGTACGAAGTGGCGGGCCAGGCGAAGAGGTCAAGACCGCCGAGGTCGCCAACGGCCTTGGGCGCGGCCACGCTCCAGATCGTCTGGTCCAGCGCTGCCAGGAACAGCGCCAGCATGACGCAGAGCATGATGAGCACCTTGCGGCGCTCGGGCAGCAACCAGCCCGGAGGAACCTCACCCATTCCCGGCATGCCCGGAGGCGGCCCGCCGCCAGGCATCGCCGGTGGTCCGGTGGGGGCGCCAGATTGACCGTTGGGAGGTTGTGGCGGCCCCGCGGTCATTACATCACCTCAGGATCGGGTGGCCAGGGCGCCAGCATGCCCTGGCGCTCCGCCTCAGAGGTTAGCAACGTGAAGGTGCGGTCAATGTCGGCGAGATCTTGCTCGGAGAAGTTGCGGAAGATCTTCCAGATCACTGCTCGTTTGCGTGCGTCCAGCTCGGTGATCACCTTGTGACCGCGTTCGGTGAGGAAGATTCGAACTCGCCGCCGGTCGGAATCGTCGCGTTCCCGTCGGACCAGCTTTTGCTTGTCGACCAGGCGGTCGATGATGCCGGTCGCGGTCGAAGGACGGACCTTGAGTTGAGTAGCGACGGCGCCGGCGGGCGTGCCCGGGGCAGCCTGGAGCATGTACAGCACCCGAAGCTGGGACATGGTCAACCCCAGCTCCTCCCACACTTCGAGGCGGTTCGGATCGAAGATGCCTGCGGCACGACCATAGTTATCGAGGATGCTCTCGATCGCTGCGTCGATCCTTGAGTTGACCATAGTCACGCTTCACCGCCTTTGTTGGCTGGACCCGGGAATGGAGTTCCGCGCTGTTCGCCCAATGCGATCAGTTGTTCGACGGTCTCTTCGTCGAGAGGGATGCCGTTGACTGAGCGATCCGCCCTAGCGATTTCTTCCGGGTCGCCAGGAATCACGACACGTTCGACGCCGTCAATCGGCGGTACCTCGCGGATCGCGCCGGCCATTTCCTTCATGCTCGACTTGAACTCGTCAGGGTCGCAGAACAGGTCGATTCGCCAGGCCGCGAACCATTGCCCCTGGATCAGGTTCTGGCCGCGCGGAGCGAAGAGCCCGGATCCGTCGCCCGAGAGCACGCCGGACATGATGTCAACCATCAAGCCGAGGCCGTAGCCCTTGTGCGAACTGGTCGTCAGCGTCGAACCGAGCGGGAGCAGAGCCCCGTTCTTGCGCATCACGAATGGGTCGTCGCTGTGGCTGCCATTCTCGTCGACAGCCCAACCTTCGGGCAGTGGCTTGCCCTGCCGTCCGGCGATTTCCAGCTTTCCGCCGGCGACCGCCGTAGTCGCGATATCCAGCCGGAACGGCGTGCCGTCGCCGATCGGCGCAGCCATGGCGATTGGATTCGTGCCGAACACGCGTCCCTTACCGCCCGCGGCCATGGCGATCGGCGGCACGTTGCACATGGCCATGCCGATCAGGTCGTGTTCAACCGCCATATGCGCGTAGTATCCGGCCGCGCCGAAGTGCCGACCGTTGCGCACGGTGACCATGGCCATGCCGCTGGCCTTGGCCTTGTCGATACAGGTCGACATCGCCTTCTGACAGACGATGGTGCCAAAGCCGCCGTCACCGTCCCAGGCCGCCGAGACAGGGGTCTCGCGCAACACCTTGATCTCGGGTGTCGGATTCACCACGCCCGACTCGAACCCGGGCGCGTAGCCAATGTGCCAGGGCAGATGGGCGATACCGTGCGACTCAATTCCCACGAGGTCTGCATCAATCAGGACGTCCGCCCCGATCTCGGCGTCGTCGGCGGGCACGCCGTAGGACTGCAGAACGGTCTTCGTGAAGCCGCGTAGGTCGTCGGCGTCGAATCGCTGGCGGGTCTCGGGTCCATCGAACCCGGTCCAGGCCATGGAACTAGTCCTGACCGTAGCTACGAACGGTGCGCAAGCCCTGAGCTGACGCCTGGGCCATGAATTGTCCGTCGCTGCCGGAGGGAATGTAAAGCCAGCCTTCCTCGGCGCGACGCTTGGCTTCTACCGGGCCGGAGGTAAAGATACCGGGCGCGACGCGGTTGTCGATTCGCTGCGACGCGGCCAGCACCTCCGCGCATGCGGCGACGTGGTCCGGGTGCGGATTGTCCGGCCGGACCGGGATACCCATTGACTTGGCCAGATCGGCTGGGCCGATGCAGGTCGCGTCGATACCTGGAACGGAAAGAATCTCGTCGATGCGCTCGACCGCCTCGATCGTCTCGATTTGGATGATGCAAGCGATCTCGTTGTTGGCCTCGTCGCCGTAGTCGGGGCCGCCGTAGAGGAAGCCCCGGTACGCACCGAATCCGCGCAGTCCGTCGGGCGGGTATCGGCAGGCTGATACGGCCTGTTCCGCCTCGGCGCGGTTGTTGACCCAGGGAATGACGACACCGTACGCGCCGCCGTCAAGAATCCGCTTGATGATCACCGGGTCATTCCACTGCGCTCGCGCCATAGGAATCGTGTCGGTGGTCGAGATGGCCTGGAACATCTGGATCATGGTCTGGAGGTCGACCGGCGAGTGCTCGCCGTCAACGACGAGCCAGTCCCAACCCTGGTGGGCCATCGATTCAGCAGCGAGCGGCGAGCAGGTACCCAGCCAGGCGCCGAAAGAGGGCTTACCTTCGGCCCACAGTTGTTTCACTGTGTTCGGTCGCATCAGTAACCTCCGACATTCGGAACAGTTAGTGTCATGAGCGTTACACAAGAGGGTACACGATGGACTGGCAATCCCTGCGATGACAGCGCGCCCCGTAGTGGTCTCCTGGTCGTCCGGAAAGGACTCAGCCTGGGCGCTGCACATCCTGCGACAACAGCCAGATCAGTACGACGTACGCGGCATATTCACCACCGTCACGCCTCACTTCGATCGCGTCGCCATCCAGGCGACGCCGCGTCGAGTTCTAAGAGTTCAAGCCCAACGGCTGGGCCTACCGCTCTACGAGATTCCGATCCCCTATCCCTGTCCGAACGAGGCCTACGAGGCCGCAATGTCGGAGTTTCTCCAACAGGTTCGAAATTTGCCGTCCGACCTGACTGCCGACACCCTCGCCTTCGGCGACCTCTTTCTTGAGGACATTCGCGAGTATCGCGAGGCGAGCCTCAGCGGCACCGGCTTCGAGGCCATCTTCCCAGTGTGGGGTCTTCCCACCGACGAGCTCGCTCAGACCATGTTGGATTCCGGTCTGAACGCGATCGTGACGGCGGTGAGCCCGACATCGAACCTCGATCGCAGTTTCGCCGGTCGTTGGTTCGACCAATCGTTCCTCGACGATCTGCCCGAGGGAACCGACCCGTTGGGCGAACACGGTGAGTTTCACACGTGCGTGGTGGATGGTCCGATGTTTGACCAGCCGATTGCGGCGCGACCCGGTGCGATCGTCGGTCGCCCGGTCAGTCGCAACCACGACGGGTCCGGCGGAACCATAACCGCCTGGTACGCAGACGTCGAGTTGCTTGACGATTAGCGGTCTGGGTGCGGCGTCAGCGAGACCTTGTCGAGTACAGCCTTGTTGACGACCGAACGAGGCAGGTAGCCCTGGAGTACGTCGGCGGCCGCTTCACCAACTCGTTGGAGCAGGAGAGGCATCGAGGCCTCGGAGTAGAAGGCGGAGTGGGGCGTGGCGATGACGTTGTCGAACTCGAGCAACGGGTGGTCCTTGTGCACCGGTTCGGGATCCCAGACGTCGACGCCCGCGCCGGCAATCTGCCCGTTCTTGAGCGCGTCGTACAGCGCCTGTTCGCTGACCACGCCGCCTCTGCAGGTGGTGATCAGGTAGGCCGTCGGCTTCATCAGCGCCAACTGATCGGCTCCGACGATTCCTCTCGTCTCGGGGCTCAACGGTGGATGGACCGAAACATAGTCAGCCTGCATGACCTCTTCGAGTGAGGTCAGGCGCACCCCAGCGGCCTCGGCCACAGCGGGGTCCTGATACGGGTCGTAGGCGATCACATCCAGCCCGAAGGCCTGCGCACGAATCGCGGCCTGTTGCGCGATGTGGCCGAACGCGACGAGGCCCAGCGTCTCCCCGTAGAGCGGCCCCGACGGTCCGAGCGGGACGCGGTCTCCTGCGCGCGCGGCGTCGTTGTGGGCGATCAACTTGCGGTTGAGAGCGAGCAGCAGTGAGATCGCGTGCGTGGCGACCTCGTTGATGCAGTAGTCGGTGATGTTGCAAACGACGATGCCGTAGTCGACCGCGGTCTGCCAGTCGATGTTGTCGAAGCCGATGCCGTAGCGCACCACGACCTTAAGGTTGGGCGCCGCGTCGAAGATGTCCTTGCCTACGTGGCGATAGCCACAGATGATCCCATCGGCGTCGGTGACGTTGGGCGGGATGTTCTCTTGCTGTTCCAGGCTCAGAGCGACCAACTCGGCGTCGGCCTTGGCCAGTTGCTCGGCTTCGGCCACGTGCGGCTGCCGCTCCGGGCGGGAATCGATGTGATACACCTTGAACTTCGCCATTGAAACTCCTCCAACACAGAACGTGTCTACAGCCAGGTTTGAATTCGTGAACGCGGCACAGCGGGGATGACCGTCTTCAGCCGCCGACCGTCAGGGGTGAGCGTAAACGACATCTGCTTTCCGGGCTCCAGTTCGGGATGCAAGATGCGGTTGATCAGCCGAAACGACTCGAAGCGGATCAGCGAGAGCCGTACTTGCTGCCCATTCGCGGTCGGGCGTGCGACGAGCACGGCGTCGACCAGTTCGTCGAATGACGCTTGCTCGACGAGCAGCAGGTGCTGCACGATGAGCTGCTCGACTACATCGAGCTCGATCTCGATCGGTTCCGGGCGCAGGCGCCGCTCGAGCGTGGCCCGAGCCTTCGCGAGTTGAGACCTGAACGACATTTCAGGCGCTGAGGTAGGCAGCGATGTCAGGGCCACCCTCGGTGAGCACGATGCCGGCCTCAGCCAGCACCGAGGTCTGTTCCTCGGGAATGCCCAACCACTCTTCCAGCACCGCGCAGGTGTCCTGTCCGAACGCCGGGGCGTATCCGTAGACCCGACCCGGCGTGCGCGACAGCTTGAGCGGTGATGCCGCCATCGTCACGTCGCCGGCGATTGGGTGGTGAACGGTGGTGATCATTTCACGAGCGGCGATCTGCTCTTGTTGAACGGCCTGGCCGATCGTGTTGAGCGGGCCGATGGGGATGTTGTACGGCTCCAGGGTTGTCACCCAGTGGTCGGTCGTCTGCTTCTTCGTGGCTTCGAACAGCAACGGCTCCAACTCCGCGTGGTTCTCGGTTCGATTGAACGAGGTCTCGAAGCGGGGATCGCCGACCAGTTCCGGCAACCCCAGTTCGGCGCAGAACAGCTCCCACTGGTTCTCGACACCCCAGGAGAGTGCGACGACCATCCAACCGTCGGCGGTCGGAAACGCCTGGAAGGGTGTTGCCGATGGATGGCGGGTACCGAGCGGTCCGGGTTCCTTGCCGGTGGAGAAGTATCGTGCGACCGCGTTCTCCAGGATCGAAATCTGGCAGTCGAGCATCGAGATGTCAACGGACTGGCCGTGTCCACTCATGTCGCGCTCCCGCAGCGCAGCCAGGATGCCGATGGCGGTGTAGAAGCCGCCGCAGATGTCGCCGATCGAGGTGCCCGGCCTGGCCGGAGGCTCGTCGGGATAGCCGGTGATGCTCATCACACCGCCCATGCCCTGGACGATGATGTCGAGCGCCGGCTTGTTGCGCAGCGGTCCGGTCTGGCCGAAACCTGATGTGGAGGCGAAGATCAGTCGCGGGTTGCGCTCCAGTAGGGCGTCGGGACCGATGCCGAGCTTGTCCATGACGCCCGGAGTGAAGTTCTCCATCACGACATCGGCCTGGTCGACGAGGCGAAGGAAGAGGTCGCGGCCTTCGTCGGAGCGCAGGTCGATCGAGATACTGCGCTTGCCCCGGTTGACGGATTGGAAGTACATGGACTCGTTGTTGACGAACGGTCCGGTCGTTCGCGCCACGTCGCCGTGTGGAGGTCGTTCAACTTTGACCACCTCCGCGCCGAGGTCGCAAAGGATCATCGCCGCGTAGGGTCCGGCCAGCACCCAAGTCAGGTCGAGAACGCGGATGCCGGCGAGCGGCCCGCTTGGATGGACACTGTTGGTCATGTCGGCTCCTAGACGTCCCCGATGCTGGGATCGGAGAGTTCGATGTCAGTGACGACCCACTCCAGCGGCTCGCCGGCCGCGAGATGGGCCAGGTTGGTGAAGAAGAACTCCGCCGTGCGCATGTACGACGAATCGACGTGACAGGAATCGTGAGGCGTGATTCGGCAGTTGGGCAGGTCCCAGAGCGGTGAGTCAGGAGTGAGCGGTTCGAGCGGCGCGACATCGAGGACCGCGCCCGCAATTCGCCCGGATTCCAGAGCCGCTCCAAGGGCGTCGACATTGACGACTCGGCCGCGAGCGACGTTGATCAGCAGGGCGTGGGGTTGCATGGCGGCGAGGGCGTCTGCTTCGATCAAGTTCAGCGTCTCGTCGGTGAGTGGGCAGCAGAGCACGACATAATCGCTGGCGGCAAGCAGGTCGTGGAGGCGGCCAGGAGGGAAGTGCTGGTCGAGATTGGCGTCGTTCGGTTGTCGGCGCTTGGTGGCGAGGGTTCGCATGTCGAACGCCTTGGCGAGCCTGGCGCAGGCTTCTCCGATTCCGCCGTAGCCGACGATGCCCAGGGTCTGGCCGGCGAGTTCGACCGACTCGAGCGGGGTCCAGGCGCGCTCGGCGTGGTGGGAGGCGTGCTGCGGCAACCGCTTGGCGTGGCTGAGGATGTAGGCGAAGACGTACTCGCCGATCGGCCCGGCGTGGACGCCGGGCGCGTTGGTCACGATCGAGCCGGACTCGAGCAGCGTCGCGTAGACAGTGTGGTCGACCCCCGTGCTGGCGGTCTGAAGCCAACCTGGAGGCGAGTTCTCGAGCAGCTCGACAATCGCGCCGACGGAGTCTTCGAGGTAGTACAGGTCTTCGGAGAAGAAGAACGCATCGAGCCCGGACGGATCCGCCGACCAGCTTCCGTCCGTGTGGAGCAGGACTATCTCAGCGCTGGGGACGATGTCGCGCAGCCGGGCGCCGGCGCGCTCGTTCAACTCGGTGGTCACACCGACGCGCAAGGTCGTGTCGGCCATGGCGCCTCCGCGGGTTGTGTTGCCAACTCGGGCGGTCAAGTTCTAGCGGTAGGGTAGTGGCGTTCATGAGCCGGCCACCGCAGCAGCAAGAGCGACTGTTACTGAGACGCCGTCAACGTCTGCCGCGAGTGCTGTATTCGCGCCCGTTCAGACGTGTCTTCGCGGGTTGGTGGATTGCGGCTGCCGCGTCGATGTCTTCGTTTGCGGCGGTCACGTTCTTCAATCCGGTCCTGGGGGCGATCACCCCTGATCTGCAAGCCGCGTACGGGTGGAGTACGGCCTCGATCGGTTTGACGATGGTGATTGGCGGGGTCGGTGGCGGTGTGATCGCGACGTTCGTCGGGCCGATCGCGGACCGTCATGGGGCGCGCTGGTTGTTGTTCGGATCGGTCGGGATGGTGGCGGGACTGCTGGTCTCGCTGGGGTTCGTAACTGAACTCTGGCAGTTCCTGCTGATCTGGGGTGTCGGCCGCGGGATCACGGTGGCGGTGATCGACATTGCCGTGGTGGTGGTGATCGCGAACTGGTTTATCCAGCGGCGCGGCTCGGCGATGGGGCTGACGATGGTGGGCACGCGGGGCGGGATGATGATCTCCCCGCTGGTGATCTCGGCCGGCCTGCGGCTCGGCGGCCTGCGCGAGGCATTCCTGCTGATGGCGCTGCTGGTGATCGTCGTCGGCTGGATACCGTCGCTGATCCTGCGACGCCGACCCGAGGATGTCGGCCTACGACCGGACGGCCGTCGGTCCAGAGCGTCCGTCGCGACTTCCGGGGCGGACCCAGTCCCGTTGTCGGATCCGGACTGGACCGTTCGCGAAGCGATGCGCACGCGGGCGTTCTGGCTGCTGCTGTTCGGCACGACGATTCTGATGGCGGTCAGCGGGTCGGTGAACTTCACCTTCGTCTCGCACATGACGCAGAACGGGATCGATGCCGACACGGCGCGCAGCGCCCTGGCGCTGTGGGCGGGGATGGGGATCATCGGCGGGGTGCTGGGCGGCGAGTTGCGTCAGCGTCTAGCGGTGCGTTACTCGCTGCCGCTGGTCATTCTGATCACGACCAGCGCGCTGGTCTGGTTTGTGTTGACCGACAGCGTGTGGATGGCGTTCGTCTTCGCCGTCTGGCATGGACTCGCGTTCGGGGCGCAGCTTCCACTCAACCGGATCTCGTTCCCCGACTACTTCGGCCGCTACTCGGTGGGGCGGATTCGCTCGGTGACCGCGCCGCCCCAGCTGCTGATCAATGCGTTCGGGCCATTTGTGTCGGGCCTGGTGATCGACAGCCGGGGGTCGTACGACCTGATCTATGTGGTGTTCGTCGGGTTGCTGCTGAGCGCGGCCGTGAGTGTGCTGCTGGCCCGGCATCCGGAGGCGCCGGTACGCGTGGGCGCGTGACCGGTATCGCAGCGAACCGACGGGGCGGCCACGGAGGCCGCCCCTACAGGTGTTGCCGACGATCAGGTCTAGGCGTTCGAGAGGATGATCGTCCCGGCTGAGGCGAACATGCCGCCTGGGCCGTGGGCCATGCTGACGTTGACGTCGGGGACCTGGCGGTCGCCGCACTCGCCGCGAAGCTGGCGGACGGATTCGATGATCGCGAACATGCCGTACATGCCGGTGTGGCAGTAGGAGAGGCCGCCGCCGTTGGTGTTCATCGGGAAGTCACCGCCGGGGCCGGACTTGTAGATGACCTCGCCGTCGGGGCCGGTCTTGGTCTCGGCGAAGAACGGTCCGCCCTCGCCCTTGGGCACGAAGCCCAGGTCCTCGGCGGCCATCAGCGGGGTGAAGGTGAAGGCGTCGTAGAACATGCAGTGGTCGATGTCCTGCGGGCCGAGGCCGGCGCTCTTGTAAGCGGCTTCACCGGAGATGCGGTAGCCGTCGGCGGTGGTCTGGTCGCGCATCTGCGAGACCATCCAGTGCGCCGCGGCTTCGCCCGCGCCGAGCACGTAGACCGGATCCTTGGCGAAGTCCTTCGCCCGTTCCTCGGAGACGAGGACGAGCGCCCCACCGCCGTCCGCGACGACGCAGCAGTCGAGCAGGTTGAAGGGGTAGCAGATCATGCGCGAGTTGAGCACGTCTTGCGGCGTGATTGGTCCGCCGCCGCGTTCGGGCGCTCGACGGTGGCTGCCCATCATGGCCATCGGGTTGAGGTTGGCCCAGGCGCGGGTGGCGGCGGCGATGTGGGCGAGGTGTTCCTTGGTCGTGCCGTACTCGTGGAAGTGGCGCAGCACCGGGATTGAGAACGTAGTCGGCGCGCCGCCAATGGCGAAGGGAGCCTCGTACTGTCCGCCCGGAGAGGCGGAGCCGCCGCCGCGCGGCATGTCGACGCCCGAGCGTCCACTCTCACCGTGGGTGACGAGGGCGACGTCGCAGTAGCCGGCCATGATCGCGGCGACCGCGTGGCGGACGTGAATCATGAACGAGCAGCCGCCGACCGAGGTGCCGTCGACGTAGCGGGGCTGGATGCCGAGGTACTCGGCGACTTCGTTGGGGATGGCGCCGGCGCAGAGCAGGCCGTCGACGTCGGCCAGCGACATGCCGGCGTCGTCGAGGGCATTCTTGGCCGACTGCGCGTGCAGCGCGAGCCGAGACATGTGCGGAAGCTGGCCCAGGTCGTCGGTCTCGGCGGCGCCGACGATCGCGACCTTGTGTCGAATCTGATCCATGAGTGATCTCCGTTTCAGACGGTCTTCAGGTTGGCAGTGAGGAGAGGAATCCCAGGACCCTCACCCTTACCCTCTCCCATAGGGAGAGGGGATTAGGCCGGCTTGAACTTGGGGAGGGTGATTTCGTCGGTCACATCGTCGTAGACGATCTCGACATCCATATCGACCTCGGTCGAGTACGGGTCGTCGATGATCAGGTTCGACATCATTCGCGGGCCCTCTTCGAGTTCAATCACCGCGATGACGTAGGGAGGCGGGTTGTCTTCCGTGTTGTAGGGCGGGATCGGCTGGTGGGAGATGACGTAAGTGTGGACCTTGCCTTTGCCGGAGGCCTGGGTCCACTTGATATCCCAGTTGAAGCACGCGGGCGTCGGGCAAAACGGACGCGGATAGAAGTGTGGACCGCAGTCGTCGCAGGTGGGCAGCATCAGTTTGTGCTCTTTGAGACCGTCCCAATAGGGCTGCGATTCAGGCGTGGGCGTGGGCAGCCTGCCGGCGTAATCGGCCATCCTGTGCTCCTTTACGTGTGTTCGTGGTTGTCCAACGCGATGCTACACGACATCCCCGGGAGTCAGCGTGGCGAGGACTCCCGCTCGATCCACGACAGTTCCAGCTCAGACTTGCGTGCGGTCCAGGCGGGAACGCGTTGCCGACGCTGGCGCGCGATCTCCGCCATTACGACGGCGGCGGCAACGGAGACGTTGAGCGACTGTACGAAGCCGACCATCGGAACGATGATCCCGGCGTCGGCCAGAGCGACCATCTCGGCGGAGCATCCCGCATGTTCGTTACCCAGCACGATTGCCGACGGTCCGCTGAAGTCGACATCGAGATAGTCCTGCGCGTCATCCCTCAGTGCCGTCGCGTAGACGGTGATTCCTTCCTCGTGGAGAGCCGACACGCACCCTTCGGCTGAATCGAACCGATCGATCTGCAGCCACTTCTGGACCTTGGCCGCGACGCCGCTGGAGATCTCGGGAAACTCCTGATCTGTATAGACCAGAGCGATCCGTCCAACACCGAAGGCGTCGCAACTACGCAGGATGGCCGAGGCGTTGTGAGCGTCGTGGATGTTCTCGAGGACCACGACGAGATCGTCGTGGCGACGTTCGAGGACTTCTCGCATCCGGGCGAGTCGGCGATCGGTGATAGGCCGTTCACCCTGTTGGGCGGGGTCGGTCGAACTGTTCAATCGGCGGGCCCTTTCAGGTGTTTCGGAAACTTCTTTTTTCAGGCGAGGAACGGGGACGATCTCCAGCGTATTGCTGAATATCGTGGGTTTGGAGTTTCAGGTCTTTTCGGGTTTCTTTCGGGTTCTTTCAGTCGGATCCTGTTCGGTGTTGTTCGGATCTGTTCGGTCCCGTTCGATCTTGAGCGGCCGTTGTCCACTGCCAAGTCCGGGAGGTCGGGTCGGGGCGAACGGTGCATTGTCTGTCTCTCAGCCGCTGGGAAGCGGACGTATGCGCCATCATATACGTACATACGTGCGGGTAGGGCAAGCGATGTTGCGTCGGCGACAGATGGGGTTCGGGGCGTGGGGAGCCGTGCAGGATTTGAGTTGCGGAGCCCTCACCCTAGCCCTCTCCCAGAGGGAGAGGGGATCAGAAGGAGAAGCCCTACCCCAGAGGGAGAGGGGATCAGAAGGAGAAGCACTCCCCCGAGGGGGGGGTCAGAGAGGGAGAGGGATACAGCGTGCTAGACGGCGCACTCGCCTTCGCCGCGCTGGAGGATGTAGATGTCCTGGCGGTCCCAGTCGATGAACATGGGCAGCGTGTCGGCGGAGAACTCGGGCGGCAGGGTGAGGTCGTTCAGCGTGTCCTGGATTGGGCTGAGGCCGACGCGGTCGACCCACGAGCTGAACAGTTCCTGATCGTCGTCGCGATCGGAGTGATAGAGGTCAATCACGCGCTCGACGGCGTCGGGGACGCGCTTGGCGGGGATGCGAACCTTGGGCACGAGCGTGCCCAGCCGCATTTCCTCGGTCCGGTAGGTTCCGGCGACGAACATGTGATAGGCGGGGATTTGGCGGTTGCCGACCTTGATCGCGGCTCCGTGGAAGCCGATGTCGGCGATGTGGTGCTGGCCGCAACTGTTGGGGCAGCCGCTCATGTGGATGCGCATCTTGCGGGTGAGCGGGTCGTCGATGGCCATGGAGCGGACGCGCTCCTGGACGGCGCGGTTGAGGCCCATAGATGAGGTGATGCCGAGCTTGCAGCTGTCGGTGCCGGGGCAGGAGACGACGTCTTCGATTTCCTGCGCATCGGGTGCGCCCATGCCGAGTTCGTCGAGTTCCTTCCAGACCGCGTAGACGGCCTCGTTGGGGATCCAGCGGAGGACGACGTTCTGTTGCGGCGTGGTGCGGGCGCGCTCGCGTCCGTACTTGCGCAGGATCTCGGCGAGGCCGCGGAACTGCTCCGGGGACAGGTCGCCCTGATCGATCGATGCTTCGACCGCGGAGTAGCCGTGCTGCACCTGGGTGCGGACGTTGGTGGCGAGGAAGCGCTCGAAGCGAGCGGCATCGCCGTTTGGCGACGGGAGCTCGACCGAGATGTTGCGTTCGTCCGACGCTTCGTCGTCGAGGTAGAGCAGTTCCTCGAGCGGCGGCGTCTCGGCGGACCAGCCCTTCTTCAGCTCCTCGTCGACCATCTCGCGGAACGCCTCTTCGCCGACGCGGTGGACGAGGAACTTGAGGCGGGCTTTGAGGATGTTCTTGCGCAGCTCGTCGGCGGCGTTGAAGATTCGGATGACGGCCTCGGAGAGGGTGAGGAACTCCGACATCGGCACGAACTCGGTCAGGGTGACCGCCTCTTTGGGCATGGTCGAGAGACCGCCACCGACCATGACGCGGAATCCTCGGACCTCCTCGCCGTCGATGATGCGGACCTGTGAGAAGAAGGCGAGGTCGTGGATGGCGGCGATGGCGGAGTCGGCCTCGCGGCCGGTGAAGTAGACCTTGAACTTGCGGGGCAGGAGCTGGGTGATGGAGTTGCGGACCCAGTAGCGGACGAAGGCGCCGGCGTAGGGCGTGGGGTCGAAGACTTCGTCCTCGGAGATGCCGGCCCAGGGGTCGGCGGTGACATTGCGCACGGTGTTGCCGCACGCCTCGCGCGAGGAGAGGCCGACGGTACCGAGGACGCGGAGCATGTCGGGCATCTGGTCGAGCGGGACGAAGTGGACCTGGATGTTCTGGCGGGTGGTGATGTGTCCCTTGCGCAGGGGGGCGAAGGTCTCGCAGATCTCGGCCAGGCCGTCGAGTTGGTCGGAGGTGACGCCGCCCATGGGCAGCTTGATCCGGTTCATGTGGACATCGGGCTGGCGCTGGCCGTAGACGCCCTGGCGCAGCCGGTAGAGCATGAACTCGACCTCGTCGCGCTGCTGCTCGCGGAACGCGGTCGCCTCGGTCTCGAAGTCGTCGAGCTCGTCGTCCCAGATGGGGATCACGACGCCCGGCGTGTCGGTTCTGGAATCGGTCATACCGTAGTACTCCAACTACATATGTCTGGATTTCATCTTAGCAGCGAGGGATCGATCTCCACCCGCCGCGGACCTCTGGGACCCGCCGCGCGAGCGCGTATCCGCGACAGCGAGTCATCAGTGTCCGAGGTGCGTTGCCCGGATGACATGACCTGCTGCAGAACCGGGTCTGCGTCGGTTGGGCGATCCTCGAAGCGAGCGACGAGATCGTGGTCCGGGAGTCGCCAGACTTGCTTGCGGTTCCCGATGCTGGGTTTGCCGGGCGAGCGCTTGGCGACTGGTCTGCCCTGGTACTCGACCATCTTGTAGGCGGAGTCGAGCGTCGCGGCGTCGGGTGGGGCGACGATGTTGGTGCCGCAGGCGAAGACATCGATCGGTGCGTTCGACTGGACCAACTCGGCGATCTGGTACTCGTCCAGGCCGCCGCTGGCGACAATGCGAACGTCCGACAGGCCGGCCGAGTCGAGCATGATGCGGGCCTGCCAGGCCTCTGCGCGGAAGTCTCCGGAGTCGATGCGGATCGCGCCAACGGATCCGGGACCGTGCTGCTTGGCCGTCTTGATCGCGTTGATCACGCCGTCGCGCGTATCGAAGGTGTCGACCAGCAGGGTGGTGTCCGGATAACGGGAGGCGAACGCGTCGAAGGCGCTGGCCTCATCGCCCTCGGCGAGGACGAAGCTGTGCGCCATCGTGCCGGTCGTGGGGATGGCGTAGCGACGGCCGGCTTCGACCGATGATGTCGCTTCGAAGCCGGCGATGTACGTGGCGCGTGACGCCTCAACGGCCGCTTCGGAGCCGTGCGCCCGACGTCCGCCGAACTCGATGACCGGCCGGCCGGCTGCCGCGTCGACCGCTCGCGCCGCCTTGCTGGCGACCAGGGTCGGGTAGGCGATCTGGTTGATCATCGCTGTCTCGACGATCTGCGCTTCCGGCAATGGAGCGATGACCTGAATCAGCGGCTCGTGCGGATAGACGATCGTGCCTTCGGGCGGCGCCCAGACGTCGCCGGTGAATCGCAGGTTGCGGAGCTGGTCCAGGAATCGCTGATTGAATTGCGGCAACATCTTCAGGAATGCCAGGTCTTCGTCCGTGAATCGCAGATCCTCAAGGAAGGTGAGCGCGCGATCGAGGCCTGCTGCGATCAGATAGTCCCAGTTCTCGGGCAGTTCGCGGACGGTGAGTTCGAAGACGGCTTCGGCGGTCATGGCGCGGTCGTAGTAGACCTGCGCCATGGTCAGTTCGTAGAGGTCGACGAAGAGGGCCGAAGGAGTGTTCACTAGGTGAACGCTATTCGATGAGCGCTCCGGACTCGGCCATGGCCGACAAGGCGGCGTCGCCGTCGCCGTCCTGGACATTCACGGCGGCCACGCAATCGCGCGGCACCAGCACCTCGAAGCCGAGGCGGCAGGCGTCGAGAACGGTCTCCTTGACGCAGTAGTCGGTGGCCAGACCGAGGATCACGCAGCGCTCGATCCCGGCCTCGAGCAGGATGTTTTCCAGCTCGGTCGCGTGTTGGTCGCCACTCTCGGGATCGCGCGTGGTGAATCCCGAGTAACCGTCGTTGCCGTCAACGCCTTTGCGGACGACGTGTCCGGCGTCGACGGTCAGATCGTCGTGGAACTGCGCGCCCCAGGTCTCACCGACGCAATGCACCGGCCAGATGCCGCCGTCCTTCTCGAAGTGTGGCGTGTCGGGCGGGTGCCAGTCCTGGGTGTAGACGACGAGAGCGCCGGACTCGGTTGCGCGAACGATCTGGTCGTTGACCTGGGCGACGACGCTGCCGGCTCCGTGGACGAACAGCGAGCCGTCGGGGTGGGCGAAGTCGTTCTGGACGTCAACGACGATCAGCGCGGTTTGCGAGTCGTAGGCGGGCACGGCAGTGAGTCAGAGGGGGGAGTTGGAGGCGACGACCGGATTCGAACCGGTGATAAGGGTTTTGCAGACCCCTGCCTTACCACTTGGCCACGTCGCCGG
>JAPPJZ010000057.1 GCA_028874365.1 Chloroflexota bacterium
AAGGCATCCACCGTGCGCCGTAGTCACTTGACCTGCGCTACGCCACGCGCATGCATTTGTGACCGAAAGCCAGTCCCCGAGGTCGTTGCACACCCCGAGGCTTCCGATCCTGCCGCGCGCCACGCTGTTCCGGTCTCCGACCGCACCCCCGATGCAATCAGGGGTCCCATCGGCGACCAGCGCAGTCATCTCTGCATGTCGTCAGAACCACACACGTACCTCCCGCGCTCGTCCGGCCGCGCAAGCAGCCAGCCGACGCGAGAGTTTCCCGCAGCCCCCCTGATGTCGATGGAATTCGGCGCCGTCGCCGATTTCCGGGGGGATGCTGTGGACGCATCTCAATCACTATCTCCCTTGTAAAGGCGCATCCCCAGGTCGGTCGACCCGCTTCAAAACGGGTGCTGCTGAACTAGGGGTGCAAGAAGCAATGTTACCCGCGCGCAGAATCGCCTGTCAACAAGCGCTTTACAGTGAGCCCGCGCGTCCAGTGGATGAAGACTCGCGCCTCTGGACACCCAAGACCGCCTAGAACCGGTCCTGATATGACCTCGCCAACGACTCCGACGGATCCGCCTGGATCCCGAGCGGCGGAATCGGATATCGCAGCCCGTTGCGCGACAGCTTGTCCAAACCGTCGAGCAGTTTGGGCAGGTATCTGGGCGGGATCGCCATCAGCAGCTCGTCGTCCTGCACGCCGCCGAAGCGTCGCTCGGCATAGCAGGGGATGCTGAGCGACGGCTCGCCGGTGCGCAGCGCACGGCCCCAACTGTCGGCGCAGGCGGACTCCCCGACCGAAGCGAATTCGAACTTCTTGAAGCCTGAGAACTGCAGTCCGTTGATCAGGATGATCATCTGTCCGGGAGTGCCATAGAGCAGCACGACATCGGGCGGATCGAGCCGGCCGGTCGCCAGCGGCGAGAGTGCCAGCGCCGCGTATCGGCCGTAGGGCATCACATCCATCGCCTGTTGATGCAGGATCGAGTCCTCGTCGGTCTCGAACCAGACGTTGGACATCGTGGTGCGCAGACGCCATTCGCCGTCGTCTTCATTGGGATGCAGGCCAACCGGTGCGCCGCACTGGGCTCCGATCAGGTCGTCCATCGTCACGCCGAGCGTGAAGTTGAGCCAGCGCGACTGGGCCACCAACTGGTCCAGCGCGTGCTTGAACTGAGGTCGACGAATCCGCTCGACCTCCTGCATCTCCTCAATCGTCTCGAACATCTTCATCCCGACCGGCGTCGCCGTCAGCCGCAGATAGCGCTGCAATCCGGCGACAATCCCCGGCCAGTCGTAGCTGTCCGGTTCGGGCGGTGCATCGGGTGAGACGCCGACGGCTGGTGCGGTGGTCATGATTTCAGCTCCATCCCCTGCACTCTGGTGGCTTGAGAGGCATGGTACGAGGTGCCCGCCAGCCAAGAACTTGCAGCACAGGAATCGCCAGCCGGAACGGCTATCGTGCCCGCATCGGCTCGACTCTCACGGGAAGGGATCTCAGCCATGCCAGCGCTCGACGGACTTCGGATCCTCGACATGACCCAGTACGAAGCTGGCACGTCTTGCACACAGGCACTCGCCTGGCTGGGCGCCGATGTCGTCAAGATCGAGCAGCCCGGTCAGGGTGATCCTGGCCGCGGTGCGCGCGAAGACAACCTGGACTCCCCGTACTTCATCGCCTGGAACTCCAACAAGCGCTCGGTCGCGATCGATCTCAGCAGCGAGCGAGGCCGTGCCTTGTTGCTCGAAATGGCGCCGCATTACGACGTCTTCGTCGAAAACTACGGCCCTGGCGTGATGGAGCGCCTCGGCCTCACGTACGACGTGCTCAAGCAGGTCCAGCCCAGCATCATCTACGCGCGGATCAAGGGATTCGGGCTCACCGGACCGTATTCACAGTTCAAGTGCTTCGACCCGATCGCGCAGAACGCAGCCGGCGCATTCTCGACGACAGGCGAAGCCGACGGTCCGCCGATGATGCCCAAGGCGGCCGTCGGCGACTCGGGCACCGGCATGCAGATGGCCTTCGCCATCGCCGCTGCCTACATCCAGAGACTGCGCACCGGCGAGGGTCAGGAGATTGAGATCTCCATGCAGGAAGCAATGACCTACTACATGCGCACCTATGTCTCCCAGACCGATGGCTGGGGCGAAAGCGTCGTCCCGCGCAACGGCAACGGCTTCGGCTTCAGCGCTTCCGATCTCTACCCCTGTAAGCCGTCGGCGGATTCGAACGGCGCGAACGATTACGTCTACATCATCCTCACGACCTCGCGCATGTGGGACACATTGTGCACGGCCATGGACCGACCCGAGCTGACCGTCGATCCCCGTTTCGCCGAAGACGCGGGCAGGGTCGAGCATCAGGAAGAACTCAAGCAGGAGATTCGCTCTTGGACGATGCAGCACACCAAGTGGGAAGCTCAGGACATCCTGGCCCAGGCCGGCGTCCCCTGCTCGGCCACGCACGACACGTACGACCTGTTTCACAACCCGCACCTCAATGAACGCGGCTTTATCCAGCACCTCGACCATCCGGAGTGGGGACCCATTCGCCAGCTCGGCTGGGCGCCCCGGCTCTCCGGCTCAGACGTGGCCATGAAGGCCGCTCCCCTGCTTGGACAGCACACGTCGGAGATCCTCTGCGACGACCTTGGAATCGAGGCCGAGGAGTTCGCGAAGCTCCAGGCCGACGGTGTCGTCGCCGCTCACCGCAACGGCAACTGAGCAGGAAGGGCTGGCCGGAATCCCTTCCGTCGCTGCATCCAAGCAGTGAACCCGGTTCAAGCCGGCATCGAGCCCTAGTGAACCCTGCTCGAACCGGGACGACGTTCCTCGCCGGCGGCAGCCTTCCCTATGATGGTGAGGATTCCCACCACACGCCAGCGCCCTCGGAAGGACACCACGATGCCAGCTCTCGACGGACTCCGCGTCCTCGACATGACCCAGTACGAAGCCGGCACCTCATGCACCCAGGCATTGGCCTGGCATGGCGCCGACGTGGTCAAGATCGAGCAGCCCGGCGTCGGAGACCCCGGCCGCGGCGTTGGCAGCGGCGACGCGATTGACTCTCACTACTTCATCAACTGGAACGCCAACAAGCGCTCGGTGACGATCAACCTGCGTGACGAGCGCGGCAAGGCGCTGCTCTTCGAGATGCTGCCCCACTACGACGTCTTCGTCGAGAACTACGGCCCCGGCGTCATGGAGAAACTGGGACTGACCTACGAGGCGCTCAAAGAGGTTCACCCCAGCATCATCTACGCGCGGCTCAAGGGATTCGGTCTCTCCGGCCCGTTCGCGAACTTCAAGAGCTTTGACCCGGTCGCCCAGAACGCGGCCGGCGCGTTCTCCGTCACCGGCGAGGCCGACGGTCCGCCGATGCGCCCCGGGGCCTGCGTCGGCGACAGCGGCACCGGCATGCAACTCGCCTTCGCCATCACCTCCGCCTACGTGCAGAAGCTGCGCACCGGCGAAGGTCAGCACATCGAGATCTCGATGCAGGAGGCGATGACCTACTACGTGCGCACGCCGGTCGCCGGTACCCAGAGCTGGGGCGACGTTGCCGCCGAGCGTCGCGGCAACGGCTGGAACGGGCCCACCGACCTGTACCCATGCAAACGCCTACCTGACTCGGACGGCGCCGACGACTACCTCTACATCATCGCCCTGACGACCCGCATGTGGGACACCTTCTGCGCCGCGATGGATCGACCCGACATGGTCGTTGACGCTCGCTTCATCGACGAGCAGGCGCGGATCGACAACAACGACGCGCTCAAAGCCGAGATTCGCGCCTGGACACTGCAGCACACCAAGTGGGAGGCGATGCAGATCCTCGGCGAGGCCGGCGTCCCCTGCTCGGCCACGCACAGCACCTACGACCTCTTCCACAACCCCCACTTCGACGAGCGCAACTTCATCCAGGACATCGAGCACCCCGAGTGGGGACCGATCCGCCTGCTCGGCTGGGCGCCAAAGATGTCGAAGAGCAATGTCCCCATGACCGCCGCCCCCCTCCTCGCCGAGCACACACGAGCGGTGCTCCTCGACGACCTCGGCATCGACGGAGACGAATTCGCCCGCCTCGAAGCCGAAGGCATCGTCAGCAGCCGCAACGGCGCGTAGCCGTCCGGCTACGACACCAGGTGCGCCTCCAGCACATCCCGATCGAACTCAACCCCCAGACCGGGCCCGGTCGGCGGGATGATCACGCCGTTCTCCACGACCAGCGGCTCCGTGAAGATCTTCTGGTGCAGCGGACCCAGATTGGCTTCCTGGATCAGGAAGTTCGGTGAACAGGTGTCGATCTGGATGGCGGCCATCGCAGCGACCGGACCGCAATACATGTGCGGCGCGATCATTGCGTAGTGCGCCTCGGCCATGCCCGCGATCTTCTTCGCCTCGGTAATCCCCCCACACTGACCGACATCGAGCTGGATAATCTGCGCCGCCTGCTTCTCCAACACCTCGGCGAACTCGTACTTGGTCACCAGACGTTCGCCGGTCGCGATCGGAATACTCGTGTGCGCCGCGACCCGCGCCATCTCGTCGACGTTCTCCGGCATCACCGGCTCCTCGAACCAGAACGGGTGGTATGGCTCGAGGTAGTTGGCGACCCGGATCGCGCTGTAGGTCGGCATCTGACCATGAGTCCCGATGCCGACTTCCAACTGGTTGCCAACCGCCTTGCGAATGCTCTCGAAGATCTTGCCGGCCCGCTCGATCTGCCAGAGCGGTATGTCGCGGATCGGCTGGAGCGGCATGAACGGATCAATCTTGCAGGCCGAGTTGCCCTCGGCCAACAGTTGCGCGGCCACGTCACCCGCCTTCTCCGGATTCTCGGCAATGCCTTCGCTGGGCACGTAGGCGTAGGCCCGCAGCGTCTCGTGATACTTCCCGCCCAGCAGGTTGTAGATCGGCTGGTTCGTCGCCTTGCCCTTGATGTCCCAGAGCGCCATGTCGATCGCGCTGATCGCCGGCGTCGCGTAGAGGCTCGGATGCCGCAGATCGTGCCGCGTCCCGTACATCCGGTCCCAGATCAGCTCGATGTTCATCGGATCCTCACCGATCACGAACTGCCCGACGAACTCCTCCAGCAAGCTGACCTGCGTCTTCAGGTCGCCAAGGTGTTCTGAGTAGGAACTCCCAGCAATCCGCTCGCCGATTCCCGTGATCCCCTCGTCGGTCTGAAGCTCCAGGAAGAGAAAGTACTTCCCCCCGATGTACGGAGGCTCCGCCTCCACGACCATCGTCCGCATTCCGGTGACCTTCATTGACCGCTCCGTTCGTTCGAGGTTCGCCGACTCCCGGATCGTAGGCGTTCCCTATGATGGTGAAGAATTTGACCCGCGAGGGCGCCAGCTCGGCGCCGCGCCTGCAGGAGGACTTGACGATGCCGGCTCTTGATGGAATGCGCATTCTGGACATGACCCAGTACGAGGCGGGGACCTCTTGCACGCAGGCGCTGGCCTGGCTGGGGGCGGATGTGGTCAAGATCGAGCAGCCCGGCGTCGGCGACCCCGGCCGCGGCGTGCGCACGGGCACGCTTAACTCGCCCTACTTCATCAACTGGAACTCCAACAAGCGCTCGGTCACGATCAACCTGCAGGACCCCAAGGGCCGCGAGCTGCTGCTCGAGATGCTGCCGCACTACGACGTCTTCGTCGAGAACTACGGCCCCGGCGTCATGGAGCGGCTCAACCTGACATACGAGGTGATGAAGGAGATCAATCCGGCGATCATCTACGGGCGACTCAAGGGCTTCGGACTGTCCGGTCCCTGGCAGGATTTCAAGTGCTACGACATGGTCGCGCAGGCGGCCGCAGGCGCATTCTCGGTGACCGGCGAGAAGGACGGCCCGCCGATGATGCCCGGCTCGACTGTCGGCGACTCGGGTACCGGCACGGAACTCGCACTCGCGATCACGGCCGCCTACGTGCAGCGCCAACGCACCGGCGAGGGCCAGTTCATCGAGATCACGATGCAGGAGGCGATGACCTACTTCATGCGCACCCGCATCGCCTACTCGCAATGGGGCGAGCGGGTCGCGCCGCGCAACGGTAACGCCGCCGGCGCGCCGACCAACCTCTATCCCTGCAAGATGACCCCCGACAGCGAGGAGCGCGGCGGCGACAACGAGTGGGTCTACATCATGGTCGTGACCTCGCGGATGTGGGACACGCTGTGCGCCACCATCGACCGGCCCGAGCTGCTGCTCGACCCGCGCTTCGAGGACATGTGGAAGCGCAACGAGAACGGCGACGAGCTGTACGCCGAAATCTCGAAGTGGACCAAAACGCGGACCAAGTGGGAGGTGATGGACATCCTCGGTGAGGCCGGCGTGCCCTGCTCGGCGGTGCTCGACACCTACGACCTCTTCCACAACCCGCACTTCAAGGAGCGAGGCTTCGTCCACGACCTCGAGCACCCGGCCCACGGAACCATTCGCCTGCTCGGCTGGGCCCCCAGGATGTCCAAGAGCGACGTCCCCCTCGTGCGAGCGCCGTTGCTGGGCGAGCACACCTCGCAGGTGCTCTCGGACGACCTCGGCCTCAGCGCCGGAGACCTCCAGGAAATGGAAGCCGCCGGCATCATCGGAGGCGAACCCGTCTTCCCGGCGAAGTAGGGGGACCCTCACCCCGGCCCTCTCCCAGAGGGAGAGGGAGTGTCCCATCCCCGTTCTGTCTCTGATCCCCTCTCCCTCAGGGAGAGGGTTTGGGTGAGGGCCCTCCCATGCCTCCCGACGACCTGCTCCACGGCCTCCCGCCAATCCTCCCCGACGGCCCCATCCGGGCCCTGATCCTCGGCTCCTTCCCGAGCGTGCAGTCGTTGGAGCGGCAGCAGTACTACGCCCACCCCCAGAACTGGTTTTGGCGCGTGATGGCGCACTGTGGGGTGGTGGGCGATGCGCGGGCGCCGTATGCGGAGCGACTGGAGCAGGTTCGGGCGGCAGATGTCGCGATCTGGGACCTGTATGAGCGGGTGCATCGGGAAGGGTCGGGAGACGACAAGATCCGCGACGCCGTACCGAACCGGATCGGGGAGCTGTTGGAGTCGCGGGGGCCATTTCCAATCCTGCTGAACGGCCGCCGCCTGCGAGAATTCCGCCGTGCGTTCCCCGACCTCGAGCCGGAACTCGTCGCGCTGCCGAGTACGAGTCCCCGCCCCCTCCATTGGAACACCGAAGCCTCAAGGTCGGCAGCCCTGTCGGAATGGTGCACGGCGCTGGCGGTCGATCGAGGCCGGAATCGCGGCTGAACGGAGAATTTCGCGGCCAATTCGGCGGATCTGCCGCTGTGGACTGGAGATCGTGCGATTTGTCGTTCAGGAGAGTCCAGATTTGTCCAGATCAGTCCAGATGTGGCTAGTTTTGGTCCAGTTTTGTCAGTGTTTTTCTCGCCAATTCCACGAACGTCCAGTTTGGTCGCGAGGGTTGCCAGTGGATGTCGCAGGTTCATGGCGCGCTCCTCGGCCTCGACACCGGTTGTCGAGTGCGGGCCATTGTATACGACCATCTGTTCTGCGGATGTCGGTCGGCTGGGGAGTGTGGCGGGGTCGACAGTGGCAGCCGGAGCCGTTCAATCGCGATACGCTCGCTTGGGGGATAGGGCCAACGCGATGCCGATGTACAACCCGCCTCATCCAGGTGAGAACGTCTGGCACGACTGCATAGAGCCCTTGGACATGACGCTTGACGAAGCGGCGGACCACCTCGACATCAATCTGCGGCAACTGACCGCGATCGTCGAAGGTCGTGAGCCAATCACGCTCAACGTCGCCAGACGTCTGAGCCTTGGCTTTGGCAGCACGACCGACTTCTGGCTGCGTCTGCAGGACTCCTATGACAACTCCCCGATTCGCAGAGCGACGAAGTCGGCAATCTGAGTCAAGGCCTCGATCGACGTCGGACAAATGTGATGCCATGGCCCTTCTGCGGCTGAGGAGTGAGCTAAAACGCTTAACCTAGATTCTTCATTCCGCTATTCTGTTCTGGTCGGACAATCAAAGGAGGCAGCGATGAGCCAGAAGTTCCTTCATAGCGACCTTGGCTATCTCGAGGGCGGCCGCATCGTACAAGTGACGCTCCGAGGCAACGCCGCCAACGTTCGCCTGCTCGATGGCTCAAATCTCAGCGCGTACAGGAACGGGAGGGACCACCGCTACTATGGCGGCCTCGCCAAGCAATCGCCTGTCCGCCTCCAAGTACCGCACAGCGGCCACTGGCATGTAGTCGTCGATTTCCAAGGCCTGAGGGGACAGGCCAATGTCTCAGTCACCGTTTTGCCACAGGCATTGCCACCTATCCAAGAACGGCCTCTATCATCGATCCCCTCGCTGGTTAGAGAGACTGTGCCTGAGACCGACGGCACGGGAGTAACCGGAGACACCCAATCCGACGTGTTCATATCATATGCCAGCGAAGACAGGGGGGCGGTCGCTGCGCCACTGGCGGAATCCTTGCAGGCAGCAGGACTCTCCGTCTGGTACGACGACTTTGAACTGAAGATGGGCGCGAGCCTGCGTCGCTCAATCGATCGCGGCATAGCTGGGAGCCGATTCGGCGTCGTGATTCTATCGCCCAACTTCTTCCGCAAGGACTGGCCTCAATATGAGCTGGATGGATTGGTCACTCGTTCAATTTCGAAGGAACAGACGATCCTCCCTGTGTGGCACGATGTCACAAAGCAAGAGGTGATCGGCTACAGTCCGTCTTTGGCTGACAAGGTGGCGAGGAGCACCGCTACCCACACCATCGACGAGATAGCTCAGGAAATCCTAGAAGCCGTACAGCCGGCAAGATAGAAGCCGCCTCCTTGCTCGTGACGCAAGGCGATTCGTCGACGATAGATTTGCGAATCGCGGCGACTCTGCGGGTCACCTCAAAGGACCAGTCCGGACCTACTCAAGCGCCAGCGCCCGACTCAGAACCCTCGGCTCTCGATAGCTCAGCGACTTCCAAAGCAACTGGTAGCCGCCCGGGCGATGGTTCGGGACCCTCGATTGGGTTTCGTTCCCCGTAAGCGGGTGCGTCGCGGCAGCCGTCGACCCGGTGAGTCGGACGTGTGCGCCTGGCCGGATCCGCCATGACTGCGTAGTTGGCTCCGATGCAGGCCCAGGCGGCGCTGATGTTGGAGTCTTCGGCCTGAGTGAACTAGCCCCTGATGATCCTGAGATCGCATGCTCAGTTGGCGCCCGTCACGCGATTGCAACCTAGGAGCAGCCACTGCACAGGCGTGTCGAACGCACCTTGTAGGTCGAATGTTGCGGTGATGTCGTCCCTGGACTGGGGCAGGCTGACCGAAACCCAACGCTCGCTGAGCGCCCCGACGAAGAATGCGGTTGCGTCGCTGCCGCTGCTTTGCGCGTCATCGTCATAGGTCTCGAATCCGCGCCGCTCCCACCGTTGCTCAGCGATCGTCCCGAACGCTGCCAGAGTGATGCCGTCGTAGTCGTCCAGCAGGGCCGCGTTCCACTCGCCGGCGATGAACAACCCTGCATCCACCGAAACCCACAAGCTCCGCACATCGTGATCGCAGAAGAATGTCAGCCTCGCCTCGTCGTACAGCGAGTCGCTTGTCGTGCCGTAGATGGTCAGAGCGGCGCGCTGCCCGTTCACGCCGGCGTCGCCGTGCCAGTACAGGATCCGTCCGTCGCCAACCGACCCGCTGGCCTCCACGCCATACGCGGCCCGATTCTCGTCGCCCGAAGCCTCGGCTTCGCGACCAGGTTGCGAAACCGGTTCGCTGGCTTCGACCTCGATGCTGACCGTGTACGGCGACGAGCTCAGCCAGCGGTCATGCCCTACGTCCGCCGGAAGATATCGTGCGCGCACCAGTTGGCGTTCGCCCCAACCGCTGCCGTCGCGCTGTTGCAGCGCAAACTCAGTACGTCCATCGTCAAGCTGTCGCGCGTTGATCCGCACCTCGGTCTCAACAGTCCGCGTTTCCGTCGCCAACAGGTACCCGCCCAGCACCGCCAGCGTCAGCGCCGCCATCAACCCCACCGCTCTGCGTCGTGACATGGCATTCTCCAATCGCACGAAGGTTAACAGTCATCAATGAAGATCCCTGCCTCGACCACTACCGGGTTCCGCGGTCGGCAAGGCGAGCGTCGCGGTCGGGGGGGGGGGTTCTATCGCCCGAGAACGGTTTGAGATTCGGCTGGTCCGAATTCGTCTCGCTCTAAAGAACGACGGCGGGCACCTTTGAGGTGAATTGGCCCCCGATCGCGCCGAGGTGCTGCTCCGCAGACTGGCGGGCTTCACCCACCGCGATCGCCCAACTTCCCGACCAGCGACGCCACCATTGACATCATCGGAACGCCCACGCCTAGCTCGCTGGCTCGCTGGACGGGTTGGCGGAAGATGGCGTCTAGTTCGAGGGGGCGGCCTTCGTTGTAGTCGATGACGGTGCTGGGGCGGTAGGCTCCCATGCCGAGGGTCTGCGTGAGGAAGAGGTAGGCGATCCGGGGGCCGTCGATGCGGGCGGTTTGGCCGTGGGCCTCGAGGTCGGCGTTTCCGGCGGCGACGACTTCGCGAATCAGCTCGTGGGCGGCGTCGTAGAGCGGCGGGTCCTCGATCACCTGGTCGACGGGGACGCCGCCGGCGATCACGCAGAGCCCGTTGAAGGGGATGTTCCAGCAGAGCTTCTCCCAACGCGCCTTGAGCAGGCTGGGTTCAGGTCGGATTTCGACCTTGCTGCCCGCGAACAGGTCGACGCCGCGTTGCAGCTCGTCGGGGTCGTCGCCATGGTGTCCGAGGTTGATCGCGCCGAACTCCTGGTGCAGGATCCGGCCCGGCTCGCCGCGGATCACGCCGATGAAGCCGAGCCCGCCGAACAGCGACGTGCCACCGGGCAATTCCGCGGCGATTTCTTCGTCGACGCTGAGGCCGTTCATGATCGCGAGGACTCGGGTGTCCTCGGAGAGCAGCGGCCCGACCAGCTCCGCGATGTCGGGAATCGCGGTGGCTTTGAGTCCGACCAGGACCCAATCGACCGGCCCGTGCGCTGCGAGAGTCTCGGGCGTGCGCTCAACGGTCGGTGCGTCCAGCGAGAGGTCGCCAAGGTGGCTGGTGAGATGCAATCCGCCCGCCTTGACGGCGTCATAGTCGCGTCGCATGAGGAAGCGGACGTCGTGTCCGGACTCCGCGAGTCGCATGCCGAAGTAGCAGCCGACCGCGCCAGCTCCCACCACCGCGATCCGCTGCGCCATCTTCCGTCAGTCCCCTGCCGCCGTTTGTGAGGTTTCCTGCGCGAGCGGCGCTACGAAGCGGTCGACGCGGAACAGTTCGAGGTCGTGCTCGGTCTCGCGGTGCATGCTGAGGTCGGCCAGCGCTTCGCCGATCGCCGGGGCGAACTTGAAGCCGTGTCCGGAGCAGGGGCTGGCGAGCACGATGTTGGGCCGCTTGGGATGGATGTCGATGAGGAAGTGCGCGTCGGGCGTGTGCGTGTAGAGGCAGGTCTCGGCGCGCAGCAGTTTGCCGCCGACATCGGGGAAGGTGCGCTCGAGCCAGTAGCGGACGTTGGATTCGTCCCGCTCGGTGAGCTCGCGGTTGTAGCCCGACGGTTCGACCTCGTCCAGCGGCTGGTGATGCCCGAGCTTGAATCCTTTGCCGACGTTGGGGAATCCGTAGGCGAAGTCCTGCGGTCCGCGCTCCCACATCCAGAACGGCAGCGCGCCGACCTCGAAGGCCTCGGGATTGCTCTTCGGCTCGAACCAGAACATGACCTGCCGCGTGACCATCAGGGGCAGATTGAGTTTGCCCAGCAGCCCCGCGTTCCAGGCGCCGGCCGTGACGACCATCCGCTCGGCCTCGTACGTGCCTTTGGCCGTCTCGATCGTGACCGGCGACTCGACATCGTCCATGTCCTGGGGCAGCCACTTGTCGACCGGTTCGTCGAAGTGCAGTTCGGCGCCGTGTCGGGCAGCCTGGTCGAGCTGACCGTTGAGCGCCGGCTCGATCTCGATCATCCCGCCGCGTTGCTCAAGCACACCGACCAGGTCGTCGGTCGCCATGACGCCGGGATAGCGCTGCTTCAGCTCGGAGGCGTCCATGTAGTCGACCGGGATGTCGTGCTCGCGGGCGCTGGCCAGCACGCCTTCGACCAGGCTTGCGCCCTCGACGCCGAGCGACAGCGCGCCCGTCTGCCGGAACAGCGGCCGGCCGACCAGATCGGAGAGCTCGTCCCAGAGCTCATAGGCGCGGCGGACGAAGGGCACGTAGGACGGTCCCTCGTAGTAGGCCTCGCGGATGCCCCGGGTGTCGCCGTGGGTCGAGCCCATCATGTGCGGCGGATGGAAGCGGTCGAAGCCGATCACCCGCTGTCCACGTCGGGCCAGGTGCCAGGCAGCGGCAGAACCCATCGCCCCCAGTCCGACCACGGCGACGTCGTAGCGGATAGCCGAGGTGCTCATCCGGAACCTCCTGCTGCGGCCGATCCAGCCTGCGACTTCATCTCCGAGGCCACCTGCGACATCGAGCTGTTCTCCCAGTAGAGGACGTGCTCGACGTGCTCTCGGATCGACCACTCGTCGGCCGGACCCTTGGCGTCGAGCAGCGCGTCGTCCATGTTGAGCAACTGGCTGACCAGTTCCATGCGCACGTGGAGCAGGTCGCGCGTCAGATGCGCGAGCTGCGACTCCTGCATTTGTTTCGCTGTGAACCGCGCCGTCGAGACCGCGCCAGCGTGCATGCGATCATGCTCGGCGTTGTGCACGAGCAGCCGCTCCAGACCGCCGGCCATCGCGCAGCCATGCTCGGTCGGGAACGCCAGGTCGTCGTCCGACAGGTCAGCGAGTTGTTCGACCGTGTCGGTGAGTTGGCGCAGCAGCTTGAGCGCGAGCTCAGTGGATTCGTTCGTTGGCATCGTGATCTCCTCCTCTGATTCCTTCTCCCTGTGGGAAATGGTTACGGTGAGGGCCGCTCCCCTGCCTCCGCGAGAAACTCCAGCAGCGTCTGATTGGTGATGGCGGGCGCTTCCTCGGGGAAGAAGTGGCCCGCGCCCGGCACTCCGACCGTGGTCAGGTTGGGGAAGTACATCGGGAACTGGTCGAAGAACGGATTGCCCGACGGCGTCTTGCGGCTGGGCGGACTGTCGGGCGCGAGTCGCGCGTTGCCGTACATCCAGAGCGCCGGCTTCTCGAAGCGCTTGTGCCGATCCTCGGGTCCGTACTCCATGAACTCGCGACCCCAGGGATGGTCGTTCAGTCCTCTGCGCCAGACCTCGCCGACCTGAGCCGAGGTCAGCCGCTCGCAGCGATAGCCGCCGGCGACGTTCTCGTCGGCGTGCATCCGATGGAATGGCAGCGCGTGCCGGTAGTACGAAATCGCCGCTGCGTGGCATTCAGGATTCGAGAACGCCTGCTTGTAGACCGCGACATCCTCATCGGTCGCCCAGCGATTCGGTGTCAGCTGCCGGCCGCTGACGTTCCAGGGCGATTCCGGCCAGCCTGGCAGCGCTGGATCGGACGTGCCCGCGAAGATCGTCTCGATGAACTGCTCGTGGTACTCGGCGTAGAAATGCTCCGGTAGTGGACGCGCCTTGAACCAGAAACCGTGCACCGCAAACGGCGTCCAGACCGTACAGAGCGTGTCCATCAGCGCCACGCTGGAAATCCGCTCCGGCCAGTCGATCACGACCTTGAAGCCGATAATCCCGCCCCAGTCGTGCCCGACCAGCGCCACCTCGTCGATGTCGAAGTGGTCCAGCACGCCGACCATGTCGGCCGCCAGCGTGTGCCGAGATACGGGCCCGGGTGGCTTGTCGGAGTCGCCGTAGCCACGCGTGTCGGGAACGATCACGCGGTAGCCGGCGTCAACCAGGACTGGAATCTGCTTGCGCCACTCGTACGAAGTCTCAGGGAAGCCGTGGATCAGCAGGATCGGCGGGCCGTCGGACGGCCCGTCGGTGAGGACATTGATCCGAATCCCATTGGAATCGACGCGCTGAGTCTCCATCGGCAACTCCGATCACTGTGTCGCGCAGGCTAGCGCGGGCTCCAATGGCGTAGTCGGTGGTACGAAAGGGTCCTCAGTCGAACGCCGGCAAGACCTCGTTGACGACCCGGTCGTACGCCGACTGCTGGTCGTAGCCGACCAGCCGGAGCGTGATCGTCGTTGCTCCGGCGTCGATGTAAGACTGGATGTCTCCGATGCACTGCTCGGGCGTGCCCATCGCGACCCAGAGGTTGAGCATCTCGTCCGAGTACTCGGTGTTGTAGTAGGCCTCGAGGTAACGGCGCGACTCGTCGAGCGCGGCCTGGCGGTCGTCATTGACGTTGATGTTGTAGTAGATACAGACCTCGAAGTCGTCGGGCAGCTCGCGGCCTTCCTCCGTTGCGTAGCGGCGGATGTCGGCCATGTACTCCTCGACGATCGCAGGTGGCTGGAAGGTCGTCATCCAGCCGTCGCCAAGTCTCGCGGTGCGACGCAGGCCGGCTTCCCGATTGCGGGTCAGATTGGGCCTGGGATTGGAGGTCACCCAGATCGGAATCGGTCGCTGAACCGAGCGTGGCTCGATCGTCACGTTGTCGAAGTCGTTGTACTCACCGTGGTAGGAGACGTTCTCCTCCGAGGTCAGCAGGCGCATCACCTCGATCGCCTCCTCCATCCGCCTCATCCGCGACTCCGGCGCGACGCAGAACGCGTCGAACTCGTGCAGCATGTCGCCGCCGCCCGGCGCGGCCTGTCCCATGCAGGCAGCAAAGATCGAGCGCCCGTTGGACATGAAGTCGAGCGAGGCGTACTGGTAGGCGAGCAGCAGCGCGTCGCGCAGCGGCGTCGAGGCGAAGCAGGCCGGCCCAATCCGGACACGCTCGGTGACGACGGCCAGCGCCGACATCAGGCCCAGCGCATCGAGCCGCGGCTTGGCCAGGATCGAGTCGCCGACCCAGATGCTGTCCCAGCGCTCGTCGGCGTCGGCGCGCTGCGCCAGGGCAATCATGTCATCCAACGTAGAAGCGCCGGTCACGACGCCGCGGTTGGAGAGTGTCAGTCCGAAGTTGACCATGGAAGCATCCTCCTCTTGCGAGGTCAGGGTAGGGATCGGATGGGGCGGTGTGCGCTCAGAGGAACGCCGGCAGAACTTCCTCGGAGATGCGCTGGTACTGCGTCGTCTGATCACCGCTGCAGATGCGCAGCAGGACCGAGGTCGCGCCGGCGTCGATGAAGCGCTGGATGTCCTCGACCGCCTGCTCCGCCGGGCCGTACGAGCACCAGCGTCGCACCATCGCCTCGGAATGGTCGAGGAAGTAGTAGTCGTCGAGGAAGCGCTTGGCCTCGGCGTACGCCGCCTCGCGGTCGTCGTCGATCATCACCGAGTGGAACGCGACCACGTCGAAATCGTCGGGCAACTCGCGGCCCGCCTCGTCCGCGTAGCGGCGGATGTCGCCCAGGTACTCGCCCAGCAACTCAGGCGTGAGCGTGGTCGACATCCAGCCGTCGCCCAGGCGGGCGACGCGGCTCAATCCGCGCTCGCGGTTGCGTGCGTCGTTCGGGTTCGGATTCGAGACAATCAGGATCGGGATCGGCCGCTGGATCGAGTGGGGCTCGATCGTCAGATTGCCAAAATCGTTGTACTTGCCGTGATAGGAGGCATTGTCTTGCGACGTCAGCAACCGAATGATCTCGATCGCTTCCTCCATCCGCCCCGAGCGGGTGATGGGCGGCACGCAGAAGTGCTCGAACTCCGACGCATCGGCGGCGCCCATGCATGCGGCAAACGTGAGCCGGCCGTTGGAGATCACGTCGATTGCAGCCAGCTGATAGGCAAGCAGAATCGCTGGCCGAACCGGCGTCGTCGCAAAGCAACCAGGCCCAATCCGAACCCGCTCAGTCCGGGCCGCCAGCGCACTCATCAACGACAGAGCATCCAGCCGAGGCTTCGCCGTAATCGAATCTCCAACCCACACCGAAGTAAACCGCTCGTCCGCGTCGACCCGCCGAGCCAGGTCATACATCTCCTCAAGCGAGGAATCCCCCGTCACAACCCCCCGGTTAGTCAGCGTCAGTCCAAAGTTGGTCACGCCGTGACGCCCTCGAGCGCGAAACTTCGCACCAGATCCGCCAGAGCCCCGGGCGCTTCGAGATCGGCGATATGACCCGAGTCCGCAATCTCCACCGATTGCGCGCCGGGAATGGCAGCCCGCCAGATGTCGCCCATCTCTTTGGCCACGATGTTGTCGTGCTCCGACGTCGCGATCAGCGTGCGCGTGTCGATCCGCACCAGCCGTCGGCCGACGCCCGTGTCGGGAATCGGCCAGAGGAACTTCGCCGAGGCGCGCAGGTCGAGCAGCTCGCCCACGTACGCATCCATCGGATCGCGATCAGCCATCAGCAACTCGGTGCGCTTGTCCGGATTGCTGAACAGGACGGCCGTCGGGAACCCCGGATGCTGAGCGAACGCGTCCTCACCCGGGTACTGCTCCGACCACAGACCCAGCGGATTGACCAGCGTCAGCGACTGCACCGCATCGGGCCGGATCGCGGCAATCTCAGCACCGATCCATCCGCCGATGCTGACACCAACGACGTGCGCCGAGCCAACGCCAAGCGTGTTCAGCAAATCCACGTTGAACAGCACCAGGTCGAGCCCGTCGCGAGCCCCCGGCAGATCATCCTTCGCCGGCCCCCAGCCGGGCTGATACGGCGCAATCACATGGAAGTCGTTGGCCAGCGCCTCGAGCGCGTCGCCCCAGCGAGGGATCCCGGTGATCGGATGCAGGAACAGCAGCGCCGGCGAGCCCGCGTCGCCGCCCTCCCACACATGCGCAGTCTGCCCACCGGGCCGCAAATCAAGCGTCTTCAGTTCAGCCATCAGTTCACTCCTGCAAGTTGAAGCGGCCCCCGATCAGGGGCGGACGGAAGCTTGATGTCGATGGCGCGCTCGCCTAGTTGGAACCGGTCAGCACCGGAGCCGGCGTCGCGACCTGCTCCGACCCAATCGGCTTCGGCGACCAGTGATCTTCGTAGTCTTCCCAGATGTGCTTGACCCGCGGCATGACCTGCTCCGCGAACAGCTTCGTCGAGGCGCGCGCCTTGTCGTCCGGCATGTCGCCGCAGTGCAGCAACGTGACCAGGTGGCCGACCTGCAGCTTGGTCG
>JAPPJZ010000034.1 GCA_028874365.1 Chloroflexota bacterium
TCTTCTGCGGGCTGAGATTGGACGATCTCCTGCTCTGGACTGGAGATCGTGGAATCGGGGTGGTCAGTTTTGCTCAATTCTGGGCTGGTTTCTGCTGGTTTTTCTGCTGGTTCCTGCGGTTCCTGATCGTAGAGGTCGGGTTGGTCGGGGCGCTGGGCGGCTCTTTGCTGGACCTCGTGGGTGGTGCGGCGAACCTCGCGGGCGAGGTTGTTGAGCTGCGCGGCCTGAGCTTCGCGGGCGCGCAGATACTCGACCGGCGCAAGGTGACCGGACACATTGCCGACGATGTCCTGATCGACGACCAACTGCAGACGTAGCTGCAAGAAGTTGAGCGACTCGAGCAGAAGGTCGTCGGCCGTGGCCGAGGCGAGACTGCTCCAATGGGTCTCGACCAGTTGCAGGTCTGAGCGAACGGTGGCCTGGGAGACCTCGAGTGCCTCGGCGATTTGTCGGTGGGAGCGTCCCCGCTGGCTGAGGTAGTGGGCGTGCATGGCGCGGCGTCGGCGTTTGGGGGTGATGTGCATGGTTGGGCCTTCCACGGAGAAGTACGTGCGTTCTAGTCAATATAGAGAAACTATGTTCATGGTTGTGTGTCGTGGTTGTCGGAGGGGCCCTCACCCCAACCCTCTCCCAGAGGGAGAGGGAGTTAGAGGGGGTATGACGAGGAAAGTGACGGAGGTCTGGGCCCCGCATCGAGTGCGGGGCATCGGAGGGGGGATCAGGTGCGGGCCTTGTTTGGGGCGGCGCGGAGGATGAATGTTGCGGCTCCGTTGAGCACGGTTCTTCCGGTCTGGACGGCCTGGGCAATTGGCTCGGGGGGATGCTGCGGGACTCGGGCGCGGATGATGACGGGTCGGAAGACAATCAGCGCAGCCAAGACGGCGAGGACGGCGTAGGACATTGGCGGGAAGAGCGTCTCCATGCTGAGGGCCTGGGCGACGGCGCCCAGGGGCAGACCGGCCAGCTGGGCGATGCCCATGCCGAGGAAGATCAGGCCCATGATGCGACCGCGCATCTCGTTGGGGGTCTCGTGAGCGAGCGTCGCGTTGGCGGAGACCATGGCGATCGACATGCCGACGCCGAGCAGCAGGTTGCCCATCATCGCGTTGATGACGGTCGGCGGATTGGTGAACACGACGAAACCGAGGGCCATGACGATCACGCCGATTCCGGTGAGCAGGCCCTTGCGCTCGATCCAGGAGAAGCGGACGAGGAAGAGGGAGGCGATCATGGCTCCGCCGCCCCAGAAGACGGCGATATAGCTGAACTCGGACCAGGTTGCGCCAACGACGGTTGTCACCCACTGCGGGCCGAGGGTTCCGGTCGGGGGCATGATCAGCGACATCATCAGGACGACGATCAGCACGGTCCAGAGGATGACCGACTTGGATCGGGCGTATCTGAAGCCGGCGCCGATGTCGCGGATCGCCTGTCCCGGTCCCTGACCGCGTGCGGCAGCCAGATGAGCGGCGGAGAAGACGGTTCGGTAGGCCATCATCGCGAGGATGATGACTTCGCCGAGATGACCGAACGAGGAGATGGCGAAGACGGCGCCGTGGCCGAGGTGGTCGATCATCAGACCGGAGGCGAAGATGGCGACAGGCATGGCGAATTGCATGGCGGCCGAGTTGAGGGCGATGCCAGATGGGGTGAGTCGGGGTCCGAGGATTTCGGGGGTGATCGCGTTCCTGGTGGGTCCATCGATTGCGAGGGCGGCCGACGCGACGATGGTCAGGACGAAGAAGATGATGATGTCGGTGGTGCCGCCTGAACCGGTCCAGATCTTGACGGCGATCAGCATGTTGCTGATGAAGGCAATGGCCTGGGTGACCATGAGGAGTCGGCGGCGATCGAAGCGGTCGGCGAGCGCGCCGCCGAAGAGACCGAAGCCGATCATGCCGATGCCGCGGATTGTGCCGATTGCACCGACCATGAGGATCTCGATGTGGTCGGGGGCGACGAGTTGGATCCAGGCGATTGAGGCGACGAACTGGAGCGGCATCATCGACTGTCCGACGATGAAACCGGCCAGCAGCAGGCGGAACTCACGCAGGCGGAGCGGCTCCATCATGCCGGGTCGCGTGGCAGGCGGGCTGGCGCTCATGTGGGTAGTTTCGCTGCTTCGAGCACGGTGTGTCGGGATCCCTGGTGGACTTTACGTACCTGGCGGGCTCCGAAGAGGTCGGCGAGGCGGCGCTGCAGGTAGCGGCGCAGTCCGTTGACGGCGACGACGGCGAGCGATCCGCCGTAGTTCAGTGCGTCGTGCGCGTCGAGCAGTAGCTGGTCGATGGCGTCGTTGCCGGCCTGAGCGGGGAGATTCGAGACGACGAGGTCGTAGGTTGATGCGTGTTCCTGGATCTCGCGGATTCCGTCGCTCAGGGTCACGGTGGCGTTGTCCAGGTGGTTGTGCTTGATGTTCTCGGCGGCGGCCTCGACGGCGCGGATGTCGGTGTCGACCAGATCGACGTGCGCGGACGGCCAGCGGGCCGCGATCGTGAGACCGATGGGGCCGTAGCCGCAGCCGAGGTCGAGGACGCGCGGCAGTGGTTCGAGCGCCTCGAGTTCGCGGAGCAGCAGCGCGGTGCCTTCGTCGAGAGCCCGGGCCGAGAAGAGGCCGTGGCGAGTTGTCAACTCGATCGAACGGTCATCGAGGTCGATCGTGACGACGGGGTTTCTGGCGAGATGTTCGCGGAGTGCGTCGAGGCGATCTGAGTCGGCCATGGCGACGGTCACGTCGGCAGGATTCGCTTTGAGACCGGCGTGAATTGGTCCATGTGCTCGGGGTCCATGCGGCGGACGATGCCGGGGTAGATGCCAGTTCTCTTGCCGGCGGTGGATCCGGCGACGGTGATCTGGATGTGGGACGGGTGGGAGACCTTGGACATCGGGTGATCGAGATCGGCGGGGCCGATGTTTTCGCGGCGCAAGGTTGATTCGGTGATGCCGCCGCCGACCCGATCGGTTGCCAGACGGTCGCGGATGGGCAGGGCGGTGAGCTCCATGATTGCGTCGCGGATGTTGTCCTTGGACCAGTGGTCTCGGCGGAAGACGTCGGCGTGCTCGGGGCTGACGACGAGCATCGAGGGTCCGATCTGACCGTTGGGGCTGAAGATTCGCTGGAAACCCATCGACAATGAGCCGACGAGTGCTCGTGCGGTGCGACTGTACTCATCGACGCAGACGCGCGGGCCTCCGATGACGGGCAGGAGGGTGACGACGCTGTCGTCGGGCTGATAGCCGTGCTCGACGTGCAGCGGCGGCCAGGGGGAGGCGTCTTCGTGCTCGGCGAAGGTGAGGGTGAACTTGTGGGCGCCGCCCTGGACGGTCTGATCGATTTCACCCTCCCTGGCTCCGCCGATGTTGCGCAGCACCAGCCGAAGGGCGCGGCCGATGGTCATGTTGGCCCGGTTGCCCTGGCCCAAGGCGTTGAGTCCCCAGTTCATGCCGATTCGTTCGCGGATTGGTCCGTTGACGATCATCATCGGCGAGATGCCGTCGGTGCTGGCGATGGTTCCGTGCAGGGGGAAGCGTCCGCCGGCGGCGGCCTCGACGGCGGCGATGATGACCGGGAGGTAGTCGGGCCTGGCTCCGGCGGCGACGGCGTTGATGGCGATCTTCTCGACGGTGGCCGGAGCGTAGTTGGGCGGGATCTCGCCGATGACATCGGACGGCGATCTGGTCGTTCCCGTCAGCATGCGCTCGACGCGTTGGCGGGTTGGTGGGACGAGCGGGAGGCCGTCAGTGATTCCTTGCTCGAACATGAACTCGTAGACATCGTCGTGCTGGGCGACGTCGATGGTGCGCGAGAGCAGCCGGCTCATGAACGATCAGGAGCGGATGCGCGCCGAAGGGGGCACGAATGTTGGCGGCGGAGCGGCTGGGTTGCCGTCGCCGAAGATGCCCTGGTAGATGCTGGTCCACTTGCCGGCGTGGCTGCCGGCGACGGTGATGGCGATGAAGGAGGGGTCGGCGACCTTGGACATTGGCGTGTCGAGGTCTTCCTCGGTGAGTCCGTGCTTCTCGGGCAGGTACTCGTTGATGCCGCCGCCCATGGTCGGCGAGGCAAGCCGATCGCGCAGGGGCAGGGCGGTGAACTCCATGATCGCTTCGCGGAAGTTGTCCTTGGTCCAGCCGCTGGCGCGGTAGACGTCGGCGTGTTCGGGGCTGACCACGAACATCGAGGGTGTGACCTGGCCTCGAGGCTTGAGTACCTGTTGGAAGGCCATGGCGATCGAGCCGGTTAAGGAGCGGGCGTTGCGGCTGTATTGGTCGATGCAAACGCGCGGGCCGCCGGTGATGGGGATGAGCGAGACGACGCTGTCGTCGGGCTCGTAGCCGTATTCGACGTGAAACGGATCCCAGGGCGAGGTGTCTTCGTCCTCGGCGTAGCTGAGGGTCCACTTGTGTCCGCCGCCCTGGATGGCTTGCTCGATCTCTCCGGGGACGGCGCCGCCGATGTTGCGCAGCATGAGTCGGAGGGCTCGGCCGAGGGTTGAGTTGGCTCGGTTGCCCTGGCCGAGGGCGTTGAGGCCCCAGTTCATGCCGATTTCCTCGCGGACTGGTCCGTTGACGAGCATCATTGGAGCCAAACCGGCGGTCGTGGCGATCGAGCCGTGGAGGGGGAAGCTTCCGCCGGCGGCGGCTTCGACCGAGGCGAGGACGGTGGGGAAGTACTCGGGCTTGCAGCCGGCCATGACGGCGTTGATGGCGGCCTTCTCGACGGTCATCGGGGCCATGTTCGGCGGCAGGGTTGCGACGGTTTTCTGTGGGTCGCTCCAATGCTCGGGCGAGCAGGCGAGCATGCGGTCGACTCGTTCGCGCGTGGGTGGGACGACGGGCAGGCCGTCGGTGATGCCCTGGGCGAACATGAACTCGTAGACGTCGTCGTGGTCGGCGATTTCGATGATTCTTGAGTAGAAGTCGGTGTCGCCGGGCACGGAGATGCCTTATCGGACGGACTTGAGGGGGGATGCCCCCCTCTGCCTTCGGCATCTCCCCCCGCTTCGCGGGGGGAGAAAGAGATTTCAGGGTTCGAGACGCTCGATAGCTTGGTTACTCCACTGGAGCCATCAAGGTGTCGAGGATTTCGTCGACGAAGCGCTCGGCGTGGTCGTGCATCTCGGCGTCGGTGCGGTCCTGCATCGGATGCGGGATGAAGACTCGGCGGACCTCTTCGAGTCCGAGGCGTTCGGCCTGGTGGCTGGCGGCCTTGATGAACTCAGATGTGGCGACGAAGACGCTGGGCTTGCCCTGCAGTTCGAAGAAGACGGTGTCGTGCACACTGCACGTCGTGCAGGATCCTCAATCAGCGAGCGCTTCGATGACGAAGTCGCACTCCTCCAGGATCGCATCTTTGATCGGTTGCGGGGCCGGCTTGGCGACGGTCGGCTTCATGAAGCGACGGGTCTCGACGCCGGGCGCGCGCTCGTGCAGGAGTTGCTCGAGTCGGTCGAGGAAGACGTCGCCTCGCGGCTTGGAGATGTCGAGCAGGGCGATGGTCCCATGCAGCGCCTCGGGGCGCGGCGTGAGTTGTCGCTTGATCGGCACTCGTTCGTCGGTGGGGTCAAGGATCTGGGTAACCATTGGACCTCTCCATCAACGCGCCGTCTGCAGGGTTATGGCGCGCTGTGTGTCTCCTGTATGTCTTCTGGGCAGTCTACTCTTCCCGGACTTGTGATCCGCGTCAGGGTCGGCGGATGTTGGGCTCGAACGCGCCGAGATCTTTGCCGCCGGAGCGGCGCTTGTCCATGTCGGCGCCGCTCCTTCCTCGGATCTCGAGTGCGCCGCCGGGTCCGATCCTGGCGCTGGTCGGGGTGGAATAGACGCCCCCTGCCCAACCTCCGAGGATGGTCGAGAACTTGGCGGCGGAGGAACCGGCGACGACGAGGATGATGTTCGACTTGTCCTGGAACTTGGGCACGGGAAGGTCGAGCGCCTGCTCGCCGCCGAAACGTTCTACGACCGACGGCGGCAGGCCGGCGCCGGCCTGATCCGAGCGCAAGCGGTCCTTCAACGGGATCGCGGTTTCCTCCATGATGCACTCGCGGACGTCGTCCTTGGACCAACCGGAGCGGCCGAAGATGCCGGCGTGATCGGGCGAGAGGACGACCAGGGTGTCGACCATCGGTGATTTGGGGTCTTGCATGCAACTCATCGAGGCGGCCAAGGTTCCGGCCATGCCGCGGCCGTCGCGCGAGCGTTCGTCGGCGATCGTGGCGGGTCCGCCGGACATCGCCATGAGCGTGGCAACATCATCGGTGGGCTCGAAGCCGTACTCGACGGCGAGTGAGTCCCAGGGACTGGCGTCCTCGTTCTCGGCGAAGTTCATGGTGAGCCGATGGGGTCCGCCCTGGGTGGCTCGGTCGGTGCCGCCGGGGACGCTGCCGCCGACGTTGCGGGCGCAGAGTCGTAGCGCTCGTCCGATGGCCGCGTTGGCACGGTTGCCGGAGCCGAGCGCGCCGTGCAGGTAGTTCATGCCGATTCGGTCGCGGATGGGCCCGTTGAAGATGCCGACCGGCGTGGCGCCCATGGTCGTGGCCAGGACGCCGTGGATGTTGAAGCTCTCGGTGCAGGCGGTCTCAACCAAGGCGATGATCGCAGGCATGTATTCCGGTTTTGCGCCGGCCATGACCGCGTTGATTGCGACCTTCTCGACCGTGATCGGGGCGAGGTTGGGGGGAACGATGGCCACTTCGTCCTGGGGATCGCGGGTCGTGCCCTGGAGCATTTTCCAGACGCGTTCGCGCGTCGGAGGCACGACCGGGAAGCCGTCGGTGTAGCCCTGGTCGTACATGAACTCGTGGATGTCGTCGCTGGAGGCGAGATCGACGAGGCGGGAGAGCAGATCGCCGCTCTTGAGCGCCTGCAGGCGCTCGTAGACGCCGGGCTCGTAGTTGCGTGCGCCGCAGCCGGGCCGCTGCTCCGGCAGCGACTCCCAATCGATTGATGTCTCTGAACCCGGACGGCCGGCGAGGGTCATCGACTCGCTGGCGATCTCGCGCCATTCGTGCTTGTCGAAGCCGAAGGTTTGCAGGGTGCAGTTCTGCTCTTCGTCGTAGAGGAACAGGGTCGGCACCGTGTCGATGTCGGTCTCGTAGGACAGGTCGAGGGCGTCGTCGTCGAGCAGCGGCATCGTCAGATCGTGCCGGTCCTTGAGGACGGGAATGTCGTCGCGCTTCTGCACGGCGACCCAGACATCCAGTCCGTCATCGGTGTCTCGATGCACGGCCTCGAGTAAGGGGAGGGTCAGATTGCAGGTGTCACAGTCCTCTTTGACCAGTGCGAGCAGGACCGGCCCCTCGGGCGGGAACTGCATTTCCTGGCCGTCGGCGTCGAGCAGGGAGAATTTGGTAGGTGGGTGCATGTCCGTAGTTTAGCGTTGATCCGGGAATCGATTGACGCTGTGGCGGGATGGCGCGACACTATTGCAAACGCCATCGTGAGAACGGTTGAGGGGTGTGATCCAATGGCTCAGCAGAGGCGCATTCTGGGACGGTTCCTGCTTGCTCTGGTGCTGGTCGGAGGATTGAGCGCGTTGACGCTGGGCGCGGCGGCGGCAGGTGAGTACGCCTTCAGTGAGCCGATGCAGATCGCCGAGGCGGGAGGGGACGAAGAGGATTCGATCCACGTCTCGGATGAGACGCTTGCGACCTCGCTGTTCATCCCGTTCTGCTTTGTCGGCGCGACGGTGTTGATCTTCATCTGGGCGATTCGCAATCGGGCGAAGCCGATTGACGATGAAACCCCGATGCCGTGGTGGCGGACTCGGGAGTGGTACACGCGGGGGGGTGAAGAGGACGAGGCGTAGGGGTTGTAGAGGCTTCCAGGAGTTCGCCGGTCGTCCGAAGCCCCCCTCTGCCTTCGGCATCTCCCCCCGCTCACGCGGGGGGAGAGAGCAAGTGGAGGGGGTTCGCCCACGTCTCGATGAACGCCGATGACAAGCTGTTGCTAGAAGAGCAGGCGGCCCAGGCGCTTGCGATATTCGACCACGACGGGCTGATCGTCTCCGAGCATTGAGAAGATTCCGAGCAGCGTCTTCCGGGCTACTTCATCGCCGGCCGATTTGTCGATTCGAACCGACTCGAGCATCTCCTCGAGCGCCTGCGGCCACTGGCTCTCGACCGCAAGCAGGCAACCGTGGCGATATCGAGCCATCGGATCGTCGGGATTTGCCGCGGCGGCGCGGCGAACCTCGTCGGCCTCGAATCCCTCGAGAGCTGACGTCAGCTCCATCGAGGTCAACACGCTCTTGCTCATCGGATGATTGGGCCAGCGACGGGCGAGTTCAGCGCCACGCTCGTTCTCGCCCATACGCACGAGGATGGCTGCGAGCCCCACTCCGGCGGGCTCGTGGTTTGGGTCTTCCTCGAGCGCGGCCTCGAAGTGGAGCCGAGCGATCGGGATCTGATTCTCCTGCATCATCCGGTAGCCCTCGGCCGCCTTGATATCGGCCTCGGAGGGGATGAGGGAGTCGTAGAAGGCTCGGACCTGTTCCTCGGGGACGGCGCCGACGAACTTGTTGACGAGCTGACCGCCGACGAAGGCGAAGACGGCGGGGATGCCTTCCACCTGGAGCGCCTGTGCGACCTGCGGGTTTTCGTCGGTGTTGACCTTGACGAGCTGGACCTGGCCGTCGCGCTCGTAGGCGAGCCTCTCGAGGATCGGGCCGAGGACGCGACAGGGTCCGCACCAGGGCGCCCAACAATCGACCACGACGGGCAACTCGTGCGAACGCTCGATCACGTCGCGGGTGAAGGTTGCGTCTGTGGCGTCGATGACGGCGGCGACGTGGCCGTGCAGGCCTTGCGGCTCCTGCGGTTCGGACGAATCGGTTGATTCTTCAGGTTGCGCGGGGGGCGGGGGGCGTCGAAGCGGGACGGGCTCGGGCGGTGGAGGCGCGGTCGGCTGCTGTTGCACCCGGCGCATCGGTTGACCGGAGGCCGAATAGATCACCGGTCCGGACGGCTGCTGTTGTTGCTGCGGGGGCGGAGGCGCGCCACGTGGAGCTCCGGGCTGGACTCGGTCGCGCGGGAACGGGATGGGGTCGGGCGGACGCTGAGTCATGCGGTTCTCCGGACGTTGGACTGATGATGAGGTGGATTACCAGTTGGTGTAGCGCTTGCGTTTGGGGAAGTTGGCGGAGCGGTTCTTGGTCGAGTTGTTCTCGAAGATGCCGGAGACCACTCGCTCTGCTTCCGCCTCGCAGGTTGGGCAGGGATGGGGCTCCGAGGCTCGCGACATCGGACGGATTTTCTCGAAGCTCTCGCTGCACTTCTCACAGCGATAGGTGTAGACGGGCATGGCGTCATCTCCTCGTGCACAGGATCATCGGATCGAGTTTACCGCGCCTTCGGCTCGGTGTATTGCTCGCGCGGCGGCGGAGACGTTGAGCGCCCAAGCGACCTCGCGCACGTCGTGCACGCGAACGACGTGGGCGCCCATCCAGGCGGCGAGCGCGTTGAACGCGATGGTCGCCTCGAGCATGCCCGGTTTCGCCTGCGCGTCATGGGAGCGGAGTTCGCCGTGTCCCAGCATCTCGGCGAGGAATCCCTTGCGTGAGGCGGAGATCAGGACGGGGTGTCCAAGTTGAGCGAGGTTAGGCAAGTCGAGGAGCAGGCGCAGATTGTCATCGAGTCCGCGCCCGAACTGGAAGCCGGGATCGATCCATACTTCCGGCGCGCCGGCAGCCTTGATTTCACGGGCGCGGCTGCCGAGATACTCGCGCACTTCCAGCGTGACGTCCTCGTAGTGATGGGTGACGTCCCGGTGGCGCTGCGGCCGGCCGCGCATGTGCATTACGGCGATGGGCGTGCCGGTCTCGACAGCGACCTGCACGGTGTCCGGGTCTGCGCCGGTGATGTCGTTGATCAGATGGGCGCCGGCGTCGACTGCGGCGCGGGCGACCGAGGCCGTCCAGGTGTCGACGGAGACGAGATGACCCTCGGCGACGAGGGACTCCACGACCGGGGAGACTCGCGCGATCTCTTCGTCGGGAGCGATCTCTGCTGCGCCTGTGCGGGTCGATTGCGCGCCGACATCGATGATCGACGCGCCGGCGTCGCGCAGCTCGGCGGCGCGTCGAGGCGCGTCGCGGACGGCGACGATCGAATCGGTGACCGGGGAATCGGTGGCGACGTTGAGGATGCCCATCACATGGCAACGGTCGGTGGCGTCGAGGGCTTGTCCGCCGAGCTCGATCAGCATTGCGTCGGCCTCAGCGACGCCGGGTGAGGTAGTGGGGACTGCGGCCGAAGAAGACCTGCGCGGCTTCCATGATCGATTCGTTCAGCGTTGGATGCGCATGGATCGATTCGGCCAGGTCGGAGGCGCGGGCGCCCAGTTCGACAGCCAGCACACCTTCTCCGATGAGCTCGCCCGCGCCGGGTCCGACGACCTGCATGCCGAGCACGCGCTCGGAGCCGCGTTCAATGACGAGCCGCGTCAGGCCATCGTTGCGCCCGGAGGCCGAGGCGCGACCCAGGGCGGCCCAGGGGAAGCTGACGGTTGATGCTTCGATGTCGAGGGCGGTGGCTTCGGCCTGAGTGAGCCCGCACCAGGCGATCTCGGGGTCAGTGAAGATCACTGCGGGGACGGCGAGGGGACGGAATGCGGAGGGCTCTCCGACGATCGCCTCGACCGCGACCGATGCTTCGGCGGTCGCCTTGTGCGCCAGCATCGGTTCACCGGCGACGTCGCCGATGGCGAAGATCGAGGACTCTGCGGTGCGTCGTTGTTGGTCGGTGACGATGAAGCCGTTGGGGTCGACGTGGGCCTCGGTTCGATGCAGTCCGAGGCCGGCGCTGTTGGGTCGGCGTCCGGTGGCGATCAGCACGCGGTCGAATCGTTCGGTCGTTTCGACTCCTTCATTGTCGGCGATCACCGCTTCAATGCCGTCCTCGACCTCGGACAAGGAGACTACGGAGGTGTCGACCCTGATTGACTCCAGTCTCGAGCGGAGGCTGCGCTCGAGGATTCGCACGAGGTCGCGCTCGACGCCGGTGAGGATCTGCGGTAGCGCCTCGACGACGGTGACACGGGAACCGAGTTCGGCGTAGACGG
The DNA here is from genome assembly GCA_028874365.1 of Chloroflexota bacterium. Taxonomy (GTDB): domain Bacteria; phylum Chloroflexota; class Dehalococcoidia; order Bin125; family Bin125; genus Bin125. The sequence continues at coordinate 11,059 of JAPPJZ010000034.1, forward strand.
TTCCCAGCTCGAGGCCGATGTATCCGCCGCCGATGACGAGGAGCGATTCGGGCACATCGGTCAGATTCAATGCGTCCGTCGAATCCATGATGCGGTCGGAGTCAACCTGAAGTGCGCGGGGCACGACCGGGGTTGAACCGGTGGCGACGATGAGGGCGTCGAACTCGATCGGCACGACTTCGCCGTTGGATTCGACGTTGAGCTGGCCGGCGTCGCGGATGCGTCCATAGCCCTGCTGGTAACGGACGTTGTGCTGGCGTCGCAGGAGGCCGAGGCCGTTGGTCATCTTGCGGACGACGCCGTCCTTCCAATCGCGCAGGGCGTCGACGTCGATGGTGGGCTCGGCGAAGTTGATACCCCACTCGGAGGCGTGTCGGGCCTCGCGCAGTAGTTTGGCTACGTGCAAAAGCGCCTTGGAGGGAATGCAGCCCTCATAGAGGCAGATGCCTCCGGGTTGGGGACGGGTGTCGATCAGGGTGACATCGATGCCGCGTTCGGCGGCGTGAAAGGCGGCGGGATAGCCGCCCGGTCCCGCGCCGAGGACGACGAGATGGAAGCCGCCGTTTGCGGGCGCGTCGGCGGTGACCACGGGCTATCCCCCGAGCGCCAGCACGAGCGGCTGGCGGATGACATCGGCGATCCAGGTCATGAATCGTGCACCGTCGGCGCCGTCCATGACGCGGTGATCGAAGGTGAACGACATGGGGAGGATGCTGCGCGGCTCCCAGCCGTCGAGGGCGTCGGACCACTCGGGGCGTTTTTCGGCGCGGCCGATTCCGAGGATCGCCGTGTTCGGGTGGTGGATGATGGGCGTGAAATGACCGGTTCCCATGCCGCCGAGATTGGTCAGGGTGAAACTGCTGCCGCGGAAATCCTGCAGGTTCAGGTCTCCGGAGCGAGCGCGCTCGGAGATGTCGGTCAACTCGACGGAGAGCTCGACGATGTTCTTCTTGTCGACATCGCGGATTACCGGTACGACCAAGCCGCGGGGCGTATCGACCGCGACGCCGACATTGACGTACTTCTTGAGCACGAGCTCGTCGTTCTCGGCGTCGATTGAGCTGTTCACGTGCGGATGCGCGAGGAGCGCGGCGGCGGTGATCTTGAGCAGGATCGCGGTGATGGTGAGGCGTCCGCCTGCTTCCTCGGCGCGGTCGCGGTAATCGCGGCGGACCTGCTCCAGTTCCGTCACGTCGGCGGTGTGGAACAGCGTGACGTGGGGGACCTCGTGCCAGGAGACGGTCATGTTGCGCTTGATGGTGCGACGCAGGCGGCTCATGGGTAGTCGCTCGACGGCGCCGAACTCGGAGAAGTCGGGGAGAGGCCCAGGGGAGCGCTCGGAGTGTCCCTGGTCCGGGGCCTGGGATGGCGTCTCGCGTGCGTGACGCTTGATGTCGGCCTGGTCGATCCTGCCGCCCGGTCCGCTGCCGTGCACCGTGCGAATGTCGACGCCGATTTCGCGCGCGAAACGCCTCACAGACGGTGAGGCGAACACGGGTCGAGATTCGAGGTCGCCCTCGACCAGCGGCGCGGGTGCAGCGGGCGGGACGCGCAGGATCGGCGCCGGATGGTCGCGATCGACCTTTGGCTCGGTAGCTGGAGTCGGTTCGGGCTCTGCCTGGGGAACCGCTTCGACCTGCGGGGGCGATGACGAATTGGCGGCGGGTTGCGGCGGTGTTTCCTCGATGGGTGGCGGCGGCGGGGCAGGGGACGATGCGGCATCGACGGTGAGGACGGGATCGCCGGGGCGGATGGTATCGCCGGTGCGGACGTGGATCTCGGTGACGGTTCCGGCGACCGGCGAGGGTAGGTCCAGGGTGGCTTTCTCGGTCTCGATCTCGGCGATCGGCTGTTCGAGGACCACTTCGTCGCCGACGCTCACGTAGACCTGCAGGACATCAGCTTCTTCGATGTCCTCGCCTAGGTCGGGCAGGAGCACGACGCCGGCGCCTGATGCGGTAGTCGTCATGTTGATTTCCTAGCGCAACATCGGGTCGGGACGAGTCGGGTCGATTCCGAGGGTGTCGCGAGCCCTGAGCAGCAGGTCGCCGTCGATCTCGTCACGCCGGCCCAGGGCGCTGAGCGCGGACCAGGCGACGTGATTGGCGTCGACCTCGAAGAAGTCACGCAGGGCTTCCCTGGTGTCGGAGCGGCCGAAGCCGTCGGTTCCCAATGCGGTCAATGGACCGGGCAGCCAGCGGGCGACCAGGTCTGGGAGCGAGGCGGTGTAGTCGGTCGCGGCGACGATCGGGGCATCGCATCCATCGAGGGAGGACTCGAGCCAGGATGTGCGGCGCTCCTCGAAGGGATGCAAGCGATTCCAGCGATCGGTCTGTAGCGCTTCGCGTCTGAGTTCGGTGTATGAAGTGACTGACCAGACATCGGCTCGGATGTCGAATTCGTCACGCAGTATCTGTTGAGCGCGGCGAACCTCGTTGAGAATTGGTCCGCTGCCGAACAGCCGAACCTGCGGCGCTTCGCACGGCACGAGCGGATAGATGCCGCGCAGGATGCCCTCGCGGACGATCTCCGATTCGGGCATCGGGGGTTGTACGTAGGACTCGTTCTCGACCGTGATGTAGTAGAAGATGCTCTCGTCCTCATCGTGCATGCGGCGAATGCCGTCCTGGACGATGACGGCAATCTCGTAGGCATACGCGGGGTCATAGGCGACAAGGTTCGGGATCGTTGAGGCGAGGACGTGGCTGTGGCCGTCCTGGTGTTGCAGTCCTTCACCGTGGAGCGTGGTGCGGCCGGCGGTTGCGCCGATGAGGAAGCCGCGCGTGTGCGCGTCGCCGGCTGCGAACGCGAGGTCACCGAAGCGCTGCAGTCCGAACATCGAGTAGAAGATGAAGAACGGGATCATCGGCACATTGAGGGAGGAATACGCCATGCCGCCGGCCATGAACGAACACATCGCGCCGGCCTCGGTGATCCCTTCCTCGAGGATCTGTCCGTCGCGCGATTCCTTGTAGAAGAGGAGCCGGTCGGAGTCGACGGGCTCGTAGAGTTGACCGGTCGAGGCATAGATGCCGAACTCGCGGAACATGCCTTCCATACCGAAAGTGCGGGACTCGTCGGGCACTATCGGGACGATGTGCTGGCCGAGTTCTCGGTCACGCATCAGGCGGCTGAGCATTCGAACGAAGCCCATGGTGGTTGAGGCTTCGCGCCCGCCTGTGCCTTCGTGGAACTCGGAGAACGTTTCGTCGGGTGGTGCGGTCAGGTTCGACTTCGGCGAGCGGCGCTCGGGCACGTGGCCCCCGAGGGTCGCCTTGCGCTCGGCGATGTAGTTGGCTTCGCGGCTTTCGCTCGCGGGACGATACAGCGGCGCTCCGACGACCTCGGCGTCGGAGAGCGGGATCGCGAAGCGGTCGCGGAACTGCATGAGCTCGCGCTCGTTGAGTTCCTTTTGCTGATGCGTGATGTTGCGGCCCTCGCCGGCCTCGCCCAATCCGTAGCCCTTGATCGTGCGGGCCAGAATCACGGTCGGTGCGCCGCGATGGTTCACCGCCGCGTTGTAGGCCGCGTGCACCTTGAGCGGATCGTGTCCGCCCAAGCGCATCCGCCAGAGCTCGTCGTCGGAGATGTCGTCGACCATGCGCAGCAGTCGCGGGTCGACACCCCAGAAGTGCTGGCGGATGTAGCTGCCTCCGGCGACGGTGTACTTCTGATATTCGCCGTCGACGACCTCACCCATTCGCTGGACGAGCAAGCCGTGCTCGTCCCGTGCCAGGAGCTGGTCCCACTCGGAGCCCCAGATGACCTTGATCACGTTCCAGCCGACGCCGCGGAAGACGGCTTCGAGTTCCTGGATGATCTGACCGTTGCCTCGAACCGGACCGTCGAGCCGTTGGAGGTTGCAGTTGACGACGAAAATCAGGTTGTCCAGCTCCTCGCGAGAGGCGAGTGCGATGGAGCCGAGCGATTCCGGCTCGTCGGTCTCGCCGTCGCCGAGGAAACACCAGACCTTGCGGTCGGTGGGAGGAAGCAAGTCGCGGTTCTCGAGGTAGCGAATGAAGCGCGCCTGGTAGATCGCCTGGATCGGTCCGAGCCCCATTGAGACGGTGGGGAACTGCCAGTAGTCATCCATCAACCAGGGGTGCGGATAGGAGGGCAGTCCTCCGGACAGTTCCTGGCGGAACTTGTGCAGTCGGTCAGGGGAGAGTCGCCGTTCAACATAACCGCGCGCATAGATACCGGGCGCGGAGTGTCCCTGGAAGTAGACCAGATCGCCGCCTGAGCCGTGATCCTGGCCGCGGAAGAAGTGGTTGAAGCCGACCTCGTAGAGCGTTGCCGCAGAGGCGTACGTTGAGATGTGGCCGCCGATGCCGTGATTGATCTGATTCGCCTCGACGACCATCGCCATGGCGTTCCAGCGGATAATCGACTTGATTCGGCGCTCGATGTTGAGATCGCCGGGATACGGGGGCTGCTTTTCGATTGGGATGGTGTTGACGTAGGGCGTCTGCGACGTGACGGGTAATCGGATACCGGAACGCTGGGCTTCGATCTGCAGGGTCTGCAGCAGGCGCGAGACTCGCTCCGGTCCACGACGTCGGGCGACGTCCCTGAGCGAGTCAATCCAGTCGTTGGTTTCGAGCCAGTCGTCCGCTCCAGCGGCGTCTGGGACGCGGGCCAGCGCCGACTGCCAGGGAGACTCGGAGGTTGTCATCGTTTTTTCAGTCTAGTCAACACGGCGCGACCTGCCCGACGCGGACAGGGCCGCTCTATAGACTTAAACAGACGGAAATCGACGTGGGAACGCTATGTCTCGACGCCAACACGGCGCAGTCCTAGGGCGCGAGGAGCCCGGGTTTGAGCGGTCGAAGATCGTGCAGATCGCGCATCCGGGTCTCGTCGAATATGAGGCAGCGCTGGCCTGGCAGGCCGATCGGGCCGGCTCGGTGGCGCAGGGCGCTCTGCCGGAGATCGTTGTGCTACTGGAGCATCTACCCGTGTACACGCAGGGGCGTCGAGGCGGACGTGAGCACGTGCTCGCCTCGCTCAGGGCTCCGATCGTCGACACCGACCGGGGCGGCGATGTGACATTTCACGGTCGGGGACAGCTGGTTCTCTGGCCGATCCTGCGCCTGCGCGAACGGGGCATCGGCATTGCCCGCTATGTGCGGGGGCTGGAACAGGTTGGGATAGACACGGCGGCACTGTTCGGCGTGGAGGCGGACCGAGTTCGCGGACGGCCGGGGGTGTGGATCGACAACCGCAAGCTCGCCAGCATCGGTGTTCGGGTGCAATCGGGCGTATCCCGGCATGGTCTGGCCTTGAACTGCGATGTCGACCTCTCCTGGTTTGACAGCATTCGCGCCTGCGGGGTTGAGGGCGGCGTCGCAACGTCGCTTTCGGCCGAGACCGGCGAGCGCGTCAGCGTTGCGGAATGCGTGCCGGTGCTGGAGCGAGCCATTGCGGACGTGTTTCAGTTGAGACTGTCACCAACGGCCGAGATCGACGGGCTGCCATGACGACCCTGCGCGAACGTAAGCCGTCGTGGATCCGTGCCCAGTTTCCCGCTGGCGAACGGTACACGGAGGTCGTGCAACTGCTGCGCGATGAGACGCTGAACACGGTTTGCCAGGAGGCGCGCTGCCCCAACATCGGCGAATGCTTCAATCGGGGTACGGCGACGTTCATGATCCTCGGCGACACATGTACGCGAGCGTGCGGATTCTGCGCCGTGACTTCGGGTCGGCCGGCGCCGATTGACTGGACCGAGCCGCGCCGATTGGCGGAAGCGGTCGAACGCCTGACTCTGTCGTACGTGGTGATCACTTCGGTCAATCGGGACGATGTCGCGGACGGCGGCGCGCAGATCTTCGCCTCGTGCATCGAACTGATCCGACGGGCGAGTCCAGAGACGGCGGTCGAGGTGCTGATCCCCGACTTCGTCGGGAACTGGGACGCATTGGAGACGGTGCTGGAGGCTGGGCCGACGGTGCTGAATCACAATGTGGAGACTGTCGAGCGGCTGTACCCACGCGTCCGTTTCCAGGCGCGGTATGAACGATCTCTTGAGCTACTGCGGCGTGCCTCCGATTGGACGCCACATGTACCGACGAAGACCGGGTTCATGCTCGGGCTCGGCGAGGAGCGACGTGAAGTCTCGAAGCTGCTGGCTGATCTGCGGCGGTCGAATGTCGATCTGCTGACCGTGGGCCAGTACCTTCGCCCGTCCGACAAGCACTTGCCGGTCGCGCGCTACGTTCTACCTGCGGAGTTCGACGAGATCCGCGAAGAAGCGCTGTCGTTGGGATTTCGGCACGTCGAGTCCGGGCCGATGGTCCGCAGTTCCTATCACGCCGACGAACAGGCTCGCGCGGCGCACCTCACCAACGTTGAGTTGCACCGCTGACGAAGTCCGTTGTTACGACTCTTCGCCCTCGTCGTCGACCTGAGGAATCAGCAGCACATCACCGGGGTGAATGAAGCTGAAGGCGTCGAGCTTGTTCAGATCCATGATCCCTTCGACGGTGGAGTCGTACCGAGCGGCGATGTCGTAGAGGGTGTCACCCTCCTCAACGGTGTACTCGATCGCGGTGAGCGCCCTGGGGTCGATCTCTTCGACTTCGGCGTCCTCGTCCGCTGCGGATGCCGGTTGGGGCGCCTGCACGACGATCGGTTTGATCGGCGCGGATGACTGCGATGCGGTGTTCGCGGCGGCGTCCGGGGTTGTCGAGCTGGTACTTGTCACGGCGGTCACGGTCGCAGGGGCCGTCGTCTGTTGTGTCTGGTGCGCGGTCGGGGGCCGAACCTGCGGGGTTTGCATTGCGGTATCGCCGCTACGATCTATGGCCGTTACATCGTGCTGAATCGTGCTGACGACCTCCGGGGTCTGCGATTCACTCGAGCCGATCGCTCCACCGATGAACAGCAGGATCGATAGTGCAGCAATCGGCGCGACAACCGCGGCGAGTGGGACACCGGTCCGGCGCTGGCGGATGGCTTGCACGTTTGCCCCGCTCAGTCCGTATGCACCGACATCGGCGAACGGCGCGCGTTGGTGTTGTGACAGGTGAGTACTCTGAATCGCGTTGCGAGCGTGGTACCACAATGCGGCTGAGGTCAATGCCAGTAACACGCCGAGGACGAGCAACCAGAGACCATGGCCGGGCCAGGTGAGGTGGAGGATCAGTAAGAGCAGGAAGGCGGCGCCAGCGGCTGCCGCGGCGGGCTTGACGTCGAGTCGCATGGTGGTCGTGGCCTCGCCGCCGAAGCACCGACAGACCCACTCTAGCCCAAGATTGGCGCACTCGATTACCAGACCGATAACGCTGTTCGCGTACACTCGCGGGAAAGGTGCGGCTCGCCTCGCTTCGCTACCTGGCGGAGCATCCACGTGAGGGGGAGTGTCACTCGATGACGCAGACGCAGTCGGATACGCCGTCGCTGAGTGAGTTAGCAGAGGCCGCCGGCCTACGCATGGAGGAGATGGACGGGCATCAACGCGAAGTTGGTTCGGCCGATATCTTCGAGCGCGTTTCGCATTTCCAGCTTGCCGATCAGGCCCGCGCAGCCGGCTTGTACCCGTTCTTTCAGCCGATCGAGCTGAACGAAGGGCCTGAGGCGGTGGTCGACGGCAAGCGGGTCGTCATGTTGGGCTCCAACAACTACCTGGGGCTCACGCGTCATCCGGCTGTGTTGCAGGCAGCGCACGAGGCGCTCGAACGATACGGGCCGTCGATGACCGGCTCGCGGCTGCTCAACGGCACCAGCCCGATTCACCTGGAACTTGAAGAGGCGCTCGCCGACTTTCTCGACACTGAAACCGCGATCGTGTTCTCGACGGGCTACCTAGCGAATCTTGGAGCCGTGTCGGCGCTGGTCGATCGACATGGGGTGTCGGTCCTCGACCGCGATGTCCATGCCTCGATTTACGATGCGGCGGGCCTGGCGCTGGGCAAGTACACGAGATTCCAGCACAACGACCCCAAACACCTCGATCGGGTGCTGTCCAATCTGGGCCCCGAGCAGCCCAGGTTGGTGCTGATCGACGGGGCCTACTCGATGGGCGGCGACCTGGCGCCTCTGCCTGAGCTGCGTGAGGTCTGCCGCAAGCACAACACACGGATGCTGGTTGACGACGCACACGCGATCGGCACCGTCGGACCCAGGGGTCGGGGCACGCGTTCGCACTTCGAGCTGGAGGAGCCGGACGATCTCACGATCGGCACGTTCAGTAAGACGCTGGCCTCGGTCGGCGGCTTCTGCGCGGGACCGCGGATGGTGATTGAGTACATTCGCCACTTCTCGCGGCCGATGCTGTTCACTGCCGCGCTGCCTCCCGCTTCGGCTGCCGCTGCGCTGGCGGCGTTGCGGCTGATTGATGAGGAGCACTGGCGGGTGAAGCGGGTCCAGGAGATTGGCATCCGGATGCGGCGGGAACTCGCTGCGCTCGGCTTCGACGTGGCTAACTCGGCCACGCCGATCATCCCGATTCGTGTGGGCGACGAGGTGCGCACCGCCGCGTTCTGGCGCGATCTGCTCAACAACGGCGTCTATACCAATGCGGTCATCGCGCCCGCGGTGCCTCGCGGGCAGGCGATCCTTCGGACCTCATACATCGCTACGCACACGGACGAACAGCTTGAGCGTGCGCTGCAAGTCTTCGGGGAGGCCGGGCGGCGCCACGGCGTGATCGAGTAGCGCGTCGTGCGGGTGCTGCTGACCGGTGGCAGCGGTTTCGTCGGCGGCCATCTCGCGCATGTGCTTGCGGCCGAAGGCCACGAGTTGCGGCTACTGGTGCGACCGACGAGCGACACGTCATTTGTCGACGACGTTGAGTTTGAACGAGCGGTCGGGGACCTGCGTCAGGCAGAGACGCTCCATTCGGCTTGCGAGGGGATGGACGCGGTCGTGCATGCGGCTGCCGTGCTGCGGGCGGTGCAGCAACGCGATTTCATGCACGCCAACAGGCAGGGGACCAGGCAACTTGCTGAGGCCGCGGCCAACGCGGGGGTTGAGCGCTTCGTCTACGTGTCGTCGATTGCCGCCAGAGGCCCGGCTCCGGGACTAGAGCCGGAATCGCCGGAGACGCCGCTGCATCCTGCCTCGGCGTACGGCCGTTCGAAGGCAGCCGGCGAAGAGGCGTTGCTCGAACATCGGGGGCGGTTCTCAATCACGATTATCCGGCCGCCGGTGGTCTATGGACCGGCCGACACCGGCTTGCAGGCGTTCTTCTGGATGGCGCAACGCGGATTCTGTGTGCGGCTTGACGACGGCAGCAATCTGATCGATGTGATCTACGGACCCGACCTGGCAGAGGCCGTGGGGGCGGTACTGCGCTCGTCACCGCAAGAGCTGGCTCAGTACGACCCGCGCAGCGAGGAGGGGCCATTCTCGTGGAATGACATGCTGACGTGCCTTGGGGACGTCGCTGGCAAGACGCTGTTGATCCCTTCGGTGCCGGGGGCGGTGTTTCACGGGTTTGCTCGCTGCCTCGAGTACTGGGCGGCGCTAAGCAACGGCGCGCCGCTGCTGGATCGGACCCGGGTGACAGAGATGCGACAGCGCGCCTGGATCTGCGATGCATCGTCGCTGACGGTGGATACCGGTTGGCGGGCGAAGACGCCGCTTGCGGTTGGGATGCAACAAACGATGGCCTGGTACCTCGAACAGGGCCTCGCGTGACGCGCTGATGTCGAGACTGTGGTCGTTCGATCTTGACGGAGTGTTGGCCGAACCGCCGTTCGGCTGGAACCCGGCGATCAACCGCAATGTGTCGCTTGAGCGGGCCACCGACGCTGCGTTGCCTCCGGTTCCCGACACTACGATGATCGACCGTCTGCTCACAGAGACCTGGTATCGCGTGCGGTACGTGTTGCGCCCGCCACGCCCCGGCGCGCTGGACGCCGTGCGATGCGCTTCGGAACGAGGACGGGTGATCGTACTGACGGGGCGACATGAGCGAGGTCGGCGGCAGACGCAGGCGTGGCTGATTCGATATGGCTTTGCCGAGCTGGTTGACGAACTCGTGATGAACGCTTCAGCGTTGGCATCCGCTCGGTACAAGGAGGCTTATCTGCGACGGAGCGGCGCGACACTGCATGTCGACGACGACGCGGCCACGGTGGCGCTGCTGGCGAGGAATGGAGTCAGGAGCGGATTGGTGGAATGGCCGCGGAACCGGAATCTTACGTACCCGCCGGGGGTGACTCGCTGCGTTGACCTGCGCGAGGTGCAAGACCTGATCAGAGAGCTGTCAGCAGATGATTGAGCCGGTTGAGATAGACGCTGCCCCGAACTCTGTGTGGGACCTGTTGCGAGCGGAGGCACAGCTCGGAGCGGACGAGGGGCAGGCGACGGTGCTTTCGGAGTCGCGCGGGCGGGAACTGTTGCTCGACGTTCGCATGGGCATCGGATTCCACGTTCAACACGCGTACCGAATCGAGCGGCGGGGCGACGGTTGCACGGTCAGCGATCGGATCCGCCCGATCGGCTGGCGCTGGCGACTGAGCAACGTGTTCCTCTTCGGGCGCGGGATCCGTCCGATCGAGGCTGCTGCGGAGCAAGGGTTGCGCAACCTTAAGGCGGCGGCCGAGGATCGCAGCGTGTCCGGGTCGTAGCGGCTGCGGGCGGAGCCAACAGCGTTGCTTGCCGAGATATCAACGATCCGTGAGGAGCGCGTGTAATGCGGTCGATCTGTTATGTGTACTATGTTAATGGCGGATTGGGCACTTCCGAGTGAAGTTAGGCGCACAAGGTGCTTTCTGAACATGGACTGCGGACGGCCCGACTTCTCAGAATCTTCCTCCTCGGATCGGTCCTACTGACCGCGTTCCTGGCGGGCGCCGCGCTTCGTGTCGTCGATGCCGACGAGCCGAGCGAGGAGGAGGTCAACCGCGCTGAATCGACCGCCATCACTGCGGCCTCATATTCGAACAATCTCAGCGGTCGCGTTTACGTATGGGATCGCGGCCGCCTGCGTCCTGCCTCCGAGGCTCGGGTTTCAACAGGGAACGCGCTGGTGCGCACCGACACCAGCGGACGCTTTGAGTTCTCGGCTGATCAGAGAACGGGCTCGCTTTCTATCGTTCAGCCCGGCTATGACACCGTGAAGCGGCCGATCTACTACGACCGGACCGTCATCGTGTTGCGCAGCCTCGTGGTACGTGCGATTTACATCCCGTTCGGAGAGGTGACCAAGCCAGCGGTGCAAGCATGGGCTCATGACCTGGTCGACCGCAATCTGATTAACGCTGTGGTCGTCGATCTCAAGGACGAATCGGGGCAGGTCTTCTCGATCGCTGCCACGCCGACAGTTGAGCAGATCGGGGCATCCCGAGACGGAAGCTCGGTCGCCGCATTCCTGGAGGAGCTACAGAACAAGGGGGTCTATCGAATAGGCCGGGTCGTGACGTTCCTCGACAACACGTACCCCTGGTGGTTTAGAGAGAATGCCCTTCATCATGTCAACGGCGGTCTGTTCTTCGATGGCATGGGCAGCACCTGGTCATCGGCCTACACTTCCGGCGCGCGTGCGTACAACGTCGAGATCGGGGTGGCCGCGGCCGACTACGTCGAAGAGATCCAGTATGACTACGTTCGCTTGCCGTACGAGAACGGGCTGCGGGAACGGATCGACCGAACCGAGGCGGATCGAGTTGGGGCGATCACACGCTTCGCTCAGGAGGCGAGCGAAGCGTTGCATCTCGCCGGCGTTGCGGTGTCGTTCGACACGTTCGGCGTAGTGTCCACCGCGGGCAACGACCAGGGCATCGGACAGTCGGTCGAAGGACTGGCGCAGTACCTCGACTACATCTCTCCGATGGTGTACCCGAGCGGCTGGCATGCCGGATCACTGGGCTTTGCCTACCCGCCCGCACATCCCGGCCCGGTGGTGCGGATCAATGTGGAGGCGACCGTCGACCGGGCTCGACCGCACGGGACGGCGCTGGTCCGTCCGTGGTTGCAGGACTTCCACGACTACGGTTCGCGCGGGCTCCGGTACTACGCGGAACAGGTGCATGCGCAGATCGCCGCGACGGCTGCCGCCGGCGGGATCGGATTCATGCTCTGGGATCCATCGCTTGCTTACGAAGAGCAGGCACTCCAACAGGCATTGGAATTGACCTGGTCGCCATACGGATAGCCACCTGATTGCCGGCTGTTCGGCTGCCTAGATCCCGTTTCCCCATCCGGCGTCGACCAGGAACCGGTTCAACTGGCCGTTGAACTCCTCAGCCCGTTCGAAGTAGACGCTGTGGCCAGTTGCGGGGATCTCGTAGTATTGCGAGCCGGGCACGTGCGCCTGCGCGGCGCGCATCGCGGCCGGCGGGACCAACTGATCGTTGCCCCCGACGACCCAGAGGATCGGCATGGGCAGGTTGGCTACCGCGTCGGGGTCCGGCGCGAGCTCGCTCAGCGCTCCGAGGAGCGCCGGGTCCCTCGGCGGATTCATCGACATAATCTCTTCGTACAGGAACGCCAGCGCTGGATCCCTCTTGCGCAGGCCCTGGTCGAAGGCCAGTGCCTCAAGACCCCGGTCGCGTAGGGCTGCCCGGGATTCCTCCCAGACCGGGCGGATTTCATCGTTGATCAGGCCACCGAGGGTGTCGGCCATGACCAGGGCGGCGACGCGATGCGGAGCCTTGAGAGCCGCACCTAGGCAGCTCCAACCGCCCATTGATTGCGCTACCAGGGCGGCCTGCTCGATGCGCAACTCATCCATGAGTGCGATCAAGTCGTCGATGAAGGCGGCAGGGCCCGGTCCGCCGGTGGGGAGGCTACGTCCCCATCCGCGATGGTCGAAGGCAATGCAGCGGTAGCTCTTCGCGAACACGGGCACTTGCTGCCACCAGGAGAGATGATTGCCGCCGGCGCCGTGCGCGAAGACGATGGCCGGACCGTCTCCGGTCTCCTCGTAGAAGATGTCGCAGTTCGGTCGTGACAACGTCGGCATGCGAACCTCCCAGGTCCCAACTCGTAGGCTTTTGATGCAACGGCGAGGCTAGCAGTCGACCTCCCTCTCGAAGGGACCGGGAGATGTCACCCATGCGAGTCGCTCTGAGCGGATACGACCAACCGGTGGGCTCTGCGATTGCGAGCGAGCTGCGGCGGCATGACCTGGAATTGGTCCTGCTGGACATCGAGTCGGAGGGGGATCTCGAGGCAGTGGTCGGCGGCGTGACTCATGTGGTCCATGCCTCGTCGCTGACCGAGCGGGGCCACTCCAGCTCGGTCTACACCGAGGCGAATGTCCATGCCACTACAGCGTTGCTGGACGCTTGCCGGCAGCACCAAGCGATGGAGCAGGTGGTGTTCGTCTCGACGACCGAGACGTACGGGCGGCGGCTGCCTCCGTGGCCGGTGACCGAGAGCTGGGTACCTCGGCCGATCGGGGCGGCGCTGCAAAGCCGAGTGGCCGCTGAGCGGGTGGCGCGGACGTATCGACGGCGCGTGCCCTTGTCGATTCTGAGACCGGCGCCATTGATCGGCGAGGGCGACAGTACGGTGATGAAGGTGCTTCGACACTTCATCTCGCGGCCTCGGGCGGCGCTGGTCGCGGGCGGAGCGGCGCCGGTGTCGATCCTCGCCGCGGCCGATCTCGGGCGATCGGTCTGGGCGATGCTGAGCCAGACGGAGGAGTCGGTGGACCAGGTCTTCCACGTGGCATCGGCGCACACGACCTGGCGGGAACTTGCCCTGGAGGCCTGTCAGTTGCGAGGGGTCGAGGCGCGGTTCTGGAATGCTCCCTACTTCTTCGCCCGCGGGCTGGACGCGATGCGCCTGTCGGGCTGGGTGTTACCGGAGCCTGAGGATGTTGACGCGTACACGGCGATCACGGGCCGTCCACATCTGATTGATGACTCGAGGGCGCGCGTGACTCTGGGATACGCACCGTTACTCGGCGCGCGGGCAGCGCTGGCTCAGGCGTTGGATGTGTATCGACGGCCGGACGAGGCCTAGCCGGCGGCCTGGACGGCGTCGGCGACCTTGTAGGCGAGCCCTTCCTCGAAGATGCTCGGCACGATGCGGTCGGGTGTGGGTTCTTGGACGAAGTCGGCGATGGCCTGGGCTGCGGCGATCTTGTGCTCGTCCTCGATCTTGGGGATGCCGCCGTCGAGCAATCCGCGGAACATGCCGGGGAAGCCGAGGGCGTTGTTGATCTGGTTGGCGAAGTCGGAGCGGCCGGTCGCGATGATCGCTGCGCCGGCCTCGGCCGCCTCGTCGGGCATGATCTCCGGAGTCGGGTTGGCCATGGCGAAGATCATGGAGTTGTCGTTCATCGAGGCGACGTCGGCGACGGTGACCAGGCCCGGGCCGGCGAGGCCGAGGAAGAGGTCGGTGCCACGCATCACCTGGGAGGTCTGGGGGATGCTGCCGTCGGGGTTGTTGCGATGCTCGCACCACTGGGCCGCGACGCGTTTCCAGGGGTTGAGGTCTTCGCGGTCGGTGGTGAGCAGGCCCTTGGAGTCGATCAAGGAAATGTCCTCGCAGCCCATTTCGCGCAGGATGGCTCCGCAGGCGATACCGCTGGCACCGGCTCCGAGGATGACGGTGCGAATGTCCTTGAAGTCGCGGTTCGTGAGACGCAGGGCGTTGATCACACCAGCGAGGGCAACAACGGCCGTGCCGTGCTGGTCGTCGTGCATGACCGGGATGTCAAGCGAGTCGTGCAATCGCTGCTCGATCTCGAAGCAGCGGGGAGCGGAGATGTCTTCGAGGTTGATGCCGCCGAGCGAGGGCGCGATCGCCTCGATTGCGGCGACGATGTCGTCGACTTCGCGCACGGCGAGGGCGATCGGGATGGCGTCGACGCCGGCAAAGTTGCGGAAGAGAACGCACTTGCCTTCCATGACGGGCAGGGCGGCCTGGGGGCCGATGTCACCAAGTCCGAGCACGGCGGAGCCGTCGGTGATGACGGCGACGAGGTTGCCGACGCCGGTCATGACGCGGGCGAGCGAGGGGTCGCGGGCGATTTCGAGGCAGGGCGCGGCGACGCCTGGGGTGTAGACGACGGAGAGGTCGTCGTGATTTTCGACGGTGACCTTCGACGCGTAGTCGACCTTGCCGCCCCATTCACGATGCATCTCGATGGCGCGCTGGTCGTAGTCGCTCATTGTCCCGCTCTTTCTGAGGCCCGCGAAGCGTCAGCCGGGGCCGGGAATTGGTATTCCTGCACTGTAGTATCGGGAGCCGAGTCGGTCACTAGAGGTTGGCGGGATGATCAGCGTGAGGCTGAGTTTCGTAGCAATGGTTACATCCGTTCGGGTACTTGACTTATATGGGGCAGGGGGGACGTGCCCCCCTCTGCCTTCGGCATCTCCCCCCGCGGAGCGGGGGGAGAGGGGATGGGACGGGAGCAGGGAAGCGGGCTGGGCCCCTGTTACGCCGGGGGACTGGGGATAGCTAGAGGAGGGTTCCTTCGAGGATGCCTCGGTGAGCTCGGAGGACGAGTTGGCCTTCTTCTCGACGCTCGACGATGAGGGGCTTGCGGCAATGGCGGCAGGGGGCGGTTTCCTTGCGGCGGAGCTGGCCTTTTGGTGGGACTCGCGCGACGGTCTGTTCCTTGCAGTAGGGGCAGGTTACGTCCCAGCGCATGCAGGCTCTGATGCGCAACGGCTCGTCTTCCTTCTTGCCTCGAGAGACGACGAGATCGTAGTTGCAGCTCGCGCAGCGGGTGACGACCCGGCGCGTGCGGCCGGTATCGGGGGGCACGCCCACATCTAGGGACTTCGAACAGTTGGGGCAACGGATGTGCCTGGTCTCGATGTTGGCAACCATGCATTCATCCTACCGAGCTGGCGGCGGAGGGACGCCGGCGGCCGCTTCGCGGTTACCGCAGATTCTGGTGGATGGCATACTCTGCCTGTATGAGTCACCACTCGATGGAGCCGCGCGGCGCCCGCGACTTCTCCAGCCCTCAAGTGCGAGTGCGAGGCGCCAACGACTTCAGGCAGTACTCGAATCAACGCCTACGCCTGCCAAACGAGCGCCCACCTCTGGGCCCCAGATTCAGACGGACGATCGGCGCTCTGCTGAGCCTGGCGATTGTCGGCGGGATTGGCGTCGGGGTGTACTTCGGAGTCACGTTGTTGCTGGAAGAGGACGACGCGCCGGCGGCTGAAGTGGACGAGGTGGTCGAATCGGTGGAGGCGGACGGGTCGGAGGAGGAATCGGCGACGCCCGTCGACTCGGAGGATGGTCAGTCGGCAGATTCCGGCGCCGCGGAACAGTCGGCTACTGAATATGGCACGGAGCAGCAACAGTCGGCGGACGAGGAATCGGCCGGCGCGGAACCGGATTCAGCCGAATCGGCGGCTTCCGGACAGCAGAGCTCGCAGGTTCAGCAGAGCAGCGTCGCGATCTCTTCGATCGAGCCAACGGTGTCGGAGCAGCAGGTGACGCCGGCGCAGCTGGGCGGCGCGGAGATCGTGGCGGAGCGCGTGACGGCGGAACCGGTACCGTCGGGGATTCCGCGTTCGTTGGCCGATGGCGCGTCGTACGATCCGACTGAACCTGCAACGGTGTTCACCGCGCGCTGGCCGGTCGGCACGACGCTGCGATTGACGCGACTGCCGGGCGCCACGGTGCTGAGCGACGAGGAGCAGGATCAGGTGGTTGGATCGGTGGCGATGGTGGTGGTGCGGGGCACCGAGTCGTCGAACACGGACCTACAGTTGAGCCCGGCGGCGTTCGAGCAACTTGCCTTCTATGGCACGGAGCGGATCATCGCGGTACGCGTCGAGGTGACGGCGGCGCCGCCATAGGCGGTGGAATCAGGAGCGGCGGCGACGGCCGAAGGGCATTCGCAGTTCTTCGCCGTAGTTGAGGAAGTCTTTCTCGGCGCCGCACTTGGAGCAGCGGCCATGCGAGACCTGCTGCTTGGGCCGGTCGATTTCCCATGCGTGAGAGCATTCTTCAGGCTCGGGCGACACACTGGCGACCGGCTGATTGGCTGTCGCAGCCTGGCTGCGAGCCTTGGTTTGACGCTCGACCACGTTTTCCTCGTTGTCCACGGACACGCGCAAGTGGGCACAGCCTATGCCAACTAGCTAACACTTACAACTTATGACGTAACGAGCAGGTTTCGAGCCGTGGACAACGGCCGGGTCTCAGGAGGTGCGCTCGTACAGGGTGTGGTACTTGTCCCCGCCCGAAATCGCTTGCCTGATGTCCTCGCGGTCGAGTTCGTAGAGTCGGCCAAGTGCGGCGCGCGCGTCGTCCTCGGCTGTCGGGTCGCCGGCGCAGCGCTCCAAGATCCGCTCGAACAGTTCCGCTTCGACGAACGAATCGACGCGACCGGCCCAGGGGAAGAAGACGAACGACTCGGGGTCGTCGAAGCTGGGTCGGAGCTTCCGGAGCTCGCGGATGCGGTCCTGGGGTGACCGGACAGGCTCGACGACTCGGATGTAGGGACCTTCGCTGTCGTTTCGGCGGCCGTCGATTAGGAGTCGCTCCTGCAACCAACCGAAACCGATGACGACGACATCGGCTTCACGCAGCGCGCGCAGGGTCTCTTCCAGGTCGAATCCCTCGTCAGCCATGCGCGCAGTATACGATCAGCCCGCGATTGATGACGAGAGCGCCGGCGCCGGGGGGTTGGGTATGATCGGGCAAACGAGGGGCCCGGGGCTCAGTTGAGATGAAGCGATCGCCCAACGCCGTCCGACCGCATCGCAGCGCCGAGCAGGCGGAGGCGTTCCGGACGCTGTTCCGGCAGCAGAGCGATCGGCTGTGGAACGCGGACCGCGACGTGGACTGGGCGGGCGGCTCGGTGATACCGGAATCGCGTCGCGGGCCTTGGCTGCGGATGATGAATGTGTTCCACGGGCTCGAGGTGATGGGTCTGGACACGATCCAGGTGATGATGAGCGAGGCGACGCACCAGGTTCGCGATCCGGCGTTGAACCTCTACCTGGCGGCCCAATGCCAGGACGAGGCGCGGCACGTGTACGTGTTGGACCGCTACCTGACCGAGGTGGACGGGCACGGTTACATCTCGAAGCCGGAGGCGTTTCTGATCGAGCGCTTTGGCGGGATGGCGTCGTGGGGGTTCTATCGGGTGGAGAACTGGCTGACGTCGACGCTGTTCAGCGAGAACTTCGCAGCGCTGTTCCTGCAGCAGGCGCTGGAAATCGACGATGTCGATCCTCTGGCCAAACAGATCTTCCGACTGATCCTCCGCGACGAGGTGCGGCATGTGAACTTTCTGCACACAATCCTGCCGCTGCTGATCGATCGGCTGCCGACGGCCGGGAAGTTCTACATCTGGCAGAGCCAGCTATTGCTGGCCGGGGCAGTGGCGTTGGGGCTTCGGCGGATCAAAGGGGATGTGGCGGCCCTGGGGATCGACGTTGACGGTTACAAGACGACGCTGCTGGATAATCTCGAGGTGCAGTTCAAGGATGCGGGACTCGACTCGTTTCTGAAGATCGAGACCTACGCCAGGGTGATCAACGCGGCAACATGACAGACATCGCATGAGCAGCATCGACGACTGGCGCAGGCTGAGCGCGGAGATCATTGAGGACTTCAGGTTCTTCAAGCTGCGCAAGGACATCTCGCGTCATCCGACCTCGGGCCGCGAGCATCGGTTCTTCATTTTCGAGTTTCCCGACTGGGTCAACATCATGCCGATCACGCCGGAGCGGGAGGTGGTGTTCGTCAACCAATTCCGACACGGGACGCGCGAGCTGACGCTGGAGATTCCGGGTGGGATCGTTGATCCGGGCGAGTCGCCGAAGGACGCGGCGATGCGGGAGATGTTCGAGGAGTCGGGGTATCACTCGCCGGATGCTTTGGAGCTGGGTTGGGTGCATCCCAATCCGGCGCTGCAGGAGAATCGCTGCTGGTCGTACCTGGCGCAGGATGTGACACGGGTGGTCGACGACGACCACGTGGTGGGGACATCAAGCGAAGCGATCGAGGTGACAACGGTGCCGTTGTCGGAGATTGCGGGACTGGTGAACGACAAGCTGATCACGCACGCGTTGACGATTGCGGCGTTTGACCATTACTGGCGCTGGAGCGGTGAGGTGGGAGGAGATCGCTCTCGGTAGCCGAGGCCCTCACCCTAACCCTCTCCCTCGGGGAGAGGGGACCGGAGGGAGGGAGGGAGAACGCGGCGTGCGTTAGGTGCGCAGGGTGTCGACGTCGAAGTCCTGGGGGAGGGGGATGAAGATGCTGCGACGAGGGCCTTCGAGATCTCGGGTGATGTGACCTCGGCCGGTGACGTCGTCGGCGAGGAGGACGTCTCCTCCGTGGAGCTGGACTTTGGAGCCGTCGCCGACTTCGATTTCGACCGTTCCGCTCAAGGTGACGACGAACTGTCGACGTGGGGCGTTGTGGAAGTCGAGTTCGCCGCCGACGGGCGTGGTGCGGAAGGTGACGCCTTCCGCATCAAACATGTCGGAGAGGCTTCCGTAGCGACTCTCCTTCAGGGGGATATCGATCGTTTCGAAGTGGGATTCGCCATCATCGCCGGTGTAGACGCGGGTGATCTGCATTGGGCTTACTCCTGCTAGCTGGTCAGTCGTCGAACGATCGGGCCCAGCGGTGGACGTCGAAGTCGTCGGGCAGCAGGACCATCAGGCTCAGTCGAGGCCCCTCGATATCCGTAGTGCGATGACCAGGACCTTCAGCGTCCTCGGCGTAACAGATGTCCCCGGGACCGAAGGTTCGGGTCTCGCCGTTTGAGACTTCGGTCTTCACCGCGCCCCGGATGACAATGATCATGGACTTGCCGGGTGCGTTGTGCCAGTCCATGTGCCAGTCTTGCTCGGTCACGCGGAAGCTGACGCTAGTGGGG
Organism: Chloroflexota bacterium; assembly: GCA_028874365.1. GTDB lineage: Bacteria > Chloroflexota > Dehalococcoidia > Bin125 > Bin125 > Bin125. The sequence goes on from JAPPJZ010000034.1 coordinate 30,824, forward strand.
AACAGCCGCCGGGTGACATCGCCGATGTCGAATTGTTTGAGCGCGATGTCGATGTCCTCAAAGTGGGACGTTCCATCATCACCCTGGTACATGCGGGTTAGCTGCATGGGCATCCTCCTGCGCCGTTGATGCTATCGCGAATAGAAGAGGCGCCAGTAGTCGCCAAGTTCAGCGAGGGACTGGACGATCAGATCGGGCCGGACGTCATCGGGGATCGGCTCATGCGCGCGGCGTACCCAGACCGTTGTGGCGCCGAGTTCTGAGGCCGGCCGGATGTCGTGGGCAATCGAGCCGGCGATGTGGAGTTGTTGATCGGCGATGATGTCACGGGACTCGTGGAGGGCGTTCCAGTGGTCGTGGTCGGGCTTGTAGCTCTCGACATCTTCGGCGGTGACGAACTGGTCGAAGTCGCCGCCGAGCTTGCGGACGCTGACGCCGAGGCTGGTCCTGGTGACGTTGGAGAGGATGGCTAGCGGCGTTCCGACAGTTGCCAGGCGGCGGAGAAACCCGCCGGCGTCCTGGAACGGCGGCCAGTTGGCGATCGAGTCGGCGAAGGACCGCGCGGACTCGGAGCTGAGGGCGACGCCGAACTCCGCGGAGGTTCGCTGGATGGAGATGGCGAGTACTTCGTCGTACGGGCGGTAGTACTCGTGCTCGACTTCGAGTTCGACCTCGATCCGGCGAGCAACGAGTGCGTCGCGATCGACGCCGGCGAGTTCCGGTATCGCGTCGATGGCCGCTCTTGCGCCCGACTGCCAGTCGATGAGGGTGCCGTAGCAGTCGAACGACACCACGGCCGCGTCGCGCGGATGCATCATGGCGTTCTCCTGGTGGCGCCCGACTGTGGACCGGCCGATTGTGGGCCGCTTGATTGTGGACCGAAGTGCACGATATCGCCGCCGTACTTCTGGTTGAGGTCTCGCACGGCGTCGTCGACGGCTCGCTGGCGCTCACGGCGGGCCGTCGATTGGGGAGGTTCGGCGGCGGGCTGCCCGGAGCGGTCGAAGAACGAGAGCTGGGACGCGACCGGGCGGTGTTCGAGGCCCGAGACGCCGACGCCGACGAGGCGGAATCGGCGCACCGGGGAGAGCTGTTCGCTGAGCAGGGCCAGTGCCGTCTGCTCAATTGTCTCGCGGTCGGTGGTGGGGCTGGACAGGGTCCGCTGGCGGGTGAAGGTGGTGAAGTCAGAGAGGCGGAGTTTGATCTGTACGGTGCGGGCGCGGTAGCCCTGCTCGGTGAGGCGTTTGGCGACGGAGGCGGTTTGCTCGGACACCACGGTTCGCAGCTTTGCCTGATCGCCCACGTCCTCGGCGAAGGTGGTCTCGGAGGAGATGGACTTGGTTTCATGTTCAAGCGAGACGCCTCGGTCGTCGATGCCGCGGGCGAGTTGCCAAAACCACTCGCCGCGGGAGCCGAAGCGGTCGATTAGCCAGGGGAGCGGCCGTTGGGAGAGGTCGCCGATGGTCTCGATGCCGGCAGCGCGGAGACGGTCGGAGGTCTTGGGACCAACGCCCCAGAGGTCGGAGATCGGGAGTGGGGCGAGAAAGGCTTCCTCGCCGCCCGGCGCGACGACGGTCAACCCGTCGGGTTTCTGGCGATCGGAGGCGATCTTGGCCACCGACTTGCTCGTCGCGACACCGCAGGAGACCGTGAGCTGGGTCTCGCGCTTGACGCGATCGCGAATCCACTGGCCGACTTCGGCCGGAGTTGCGCCGTCCTCGACTCGTTGGGTGACGTCGACGAACGCTTCGTCGACCGAGAGCGGCTCCACGAGCGGCGAGACATCGCGCAGGATCGACATCACCTGAGCCGAAACCTCACGGTAGCGGGAGAAGCGGGGCCGCACGATCTCGGCGTGGGGGCAGAGGCGGACCGCGGTGCGCATCGGCATGGCCGAGCGGCAGCCGTAGACGCGGGATTCATACGACGCTGCCGCGACGACGCCGCGGCTCTGCGGGGACCCGCCGACGAGCACCGGCTTGCCGCGCAATTCGGGTCGATCGCGTTGCTCGACGGACGCGAAGAAGGCGTCCATATCGGCGTGGATGATGTGCCTGATTCGGGCGGCGGAACTCACGCCACTACGCTATCAATTCGGTGGAGATCGTCCGATGAGCCTGCTGGATCGATTGCCCTGGAGACGATCGGACGCCGGCGTCGCGGCACGGGAGGCGGAGCAGCTTTCGTGTGCGGAAGCGCTGTTGCGGGCGGGCGCCGCGGTAGGCGAGATCCGGCGGCAGGCAGCGAGCGCGGGTCGACATAACGAGGTGGAACGGGCGTGGGCGGCGGTCCTGGTTGGCGACCTTGATGTGGCCCTGCGACACGGTTACGCCGCGGCCAGCGAGCGTCCGTACGATGTCGACTCGCGGATCGTCCACGGGACGGTGCGGCTCGCGAGGAACGAGCTTGAGCATGCCCAGCATGAGTTTGAGGCGGTGATCGAGGAGTTCGGCGCGGAGTCGGACGCGATGGATGGCAAGCGGGCGGTGATCCTGGCGCAGGGATTCGCGCCACTCGACGAGCTGCCGGCCTCGGATGACGATTGGGCAGCGGCGGCGCGGTTGCTGACCACGTTGTGGCGCCTGGCGGAATGCGTCGATGTTCGGCTGGCGGACCTCGCGAGTGGGCATGCGGACGGTCTCGCGATGATCAGGGGCGCGCTCGCGGCTGGACGGTCGAGAGACCTCGAGTCGGATCATGGGGAGTTTGACCATGGGACTGTTTGACGGTTTGCGGCGAAAGCTCGCTGCACTGAACGATGTGCGCGAAGCGGCGCAAGCGGAGGAGGCGACGATGGCCGACGTCGCGACCGTTCGGCGGGCGCTGCTGCTCGAGTCCGAGCGGCTGGGCCGGCGCGAGCGAATATCGGTGACGATGCTGATGGAGCACTCGGAGGAAGATCTGCGTCGCCTGGACCTGTTTCAGATCATCGGTCACCTGGACGCGGAGGGGGAGATCGCCAACGTGGAGCAGGACTCGTTCGGGAATCTCAAGTTTGATCTGGCGACGCTTCGGGAGGGATCGGATCGGGATTGATGATCGCACTATGCAGGTTATGTTGTGTTTTGGGCTCTAGGGGCGACATAACGTGCCCTGTTGCGCTCACCGTAGTGCAGGTCAGGTTGCGGGCATCTTCCTACCCCGAGGTGAGTGCCCCCCTCTGCCTTCGGCATCTCCCCCCGCTTCGCGGGGGGAGAGGGAACACAGGGCATGCGGGCACGTGGGGCGTTCGGGGGTCCTCACCCACGCCTGCGCGCGGGCGACTTTGTGTGATGTGCGGATAAGAAGCAGCGGCTCTAGGGAGCGCGTTCGAAGACGAGTTCGAACTCCATGATCCCGGCTTCCTCGATGGAGAGGACTCGGAATCCGGTGGGGGCTTCGATGTCGTAGTCGGTGAGGACGATTTCGGTTGAGCCGGCGACGACGACGAGTCCGTCGACGTATTGGCCTTGCAGGGCGATGCTTACCGGGTTGGTCACACCGTGGAGATCGAGCGTGCCGTTGACCGTGACGTTCAGCGTTTCGTCGCCGACCGGCAACGCGTCGATCGGGATCGGCTCGAGGAGGACGAAGGTGGCGAAGGGATAGGTGTCCGATTCGATCCCTCGGGTGCGCAGGGCGCTGTCGCGGAAGCCCTCGTCGCTCTTGAGGGTGCGCAAATCGGCCTCGATGGTCACGGCGGTGATTGTGACGCCGTCGAACTCAAGCGTGGCCACGATGTCGCTGGTCCGTCCGACGGCGGTCGCGGTGCCAATATTGGCGAGTTCCTCGCCGATCCGGTAACCGACGAAGGAGATGCCGCGGTCGGAGATGGTCCACGTCCCGGCGAGATCCTGCAGCGAGGGATCTTCAGGAGTCATCACTTGCTGCTCTTGCGATTCCTGTGAGGACTGCTGTTCGGCCTGTTGTTGGGTCTGCTGCTGGGTCGACTGCTCGTCGGCCTGCTGGGGCTGTTCCTGTTCTTGCTGCTGGGACCCGTAGCCGTAGGCGTCGGCCGACTGTTGTTGTTCGGCCTGGTGGGGTTGGTCCTGCGCGTAAGCCGATTGTTGTTGGTCGGCGTCGTCCTGCTGAGCGGCTGTCTGCTCCTGCGCCGAGTCCTCGACGGCGGGTTCGTCCGCTTGCTGCTGTTGAGTTAGTGCCGGTTGCTCCTGCTGCTCCTCCTGGCGGATCGACTCGACGGCCGACTGCAAGGCGGCCGGCGGAGGGGGACTGTCGAAGACGCCGAGCTGCCAGAGGACGATCAAGAGGACGGCGAGCAGTGCGCCGCCGAGCACGAGGCTGATGGCGAACAGTCGGCGCGGGCCCATGTTCAGCAGTTGGCTCAACACTTCCGCCTCCTCAAGTTATGTCGAGACTAGTCGTCGGCCAGCAACGCGTCGACGAACGCAGCAGCGTCGAATGGCGCGATGTCGTCGAGCTGTTCTCCGGTGCCGGCGAAGCGTACGGGAATGCCGAGCTCCTCGGCGATGGCGAAGACGATGCCGCCTTTGCTGGTGCCGTCCAGTTTGGCCAGGCAGACGGCCGTCACGCCGGTGGCCTGCGAGAACTGACGCGCCTGGCTGAGGCCATTCTGTCCGCTGGTGGCGTCGATCACGAGCAGCACCTCGTGTGGTGCGCCGGTATGCCTCGATTCAACGACTCGGCGGACCTTGCCCAGTTCGGCCATGAGGTTTCGCTGGGTCTGGAGGCGACCGGCGGTATCGATCAGCACGACATCGACCTGCCTCGCGAGGGCGGACTCGATGGCGTCGTAGGCGACGGCGCCGGGGTCGGCGCCTTGCTGATGGGCGACGACGGGCGCGTTTATGCGCTCGCCCCAGGTTTGTAGCTGCTCGATCGCGGCGGCGCGGAAGGTGTCGGCTGCCGCGAGGATGACCGACTTGCCCTCTTCCTGATAGGCGTGGGCGAGCTTCGCGATCGAGGTGGTCTTGCCAGCGCCGTTGACTCCGACAACGAGAACCACGTGAGGTAGAGCGGTGGCGCCTGTGCCGTTCGTCGCGTTCCACAGCGCACCGTCGGTCTGGGGACGCTCCAGTCCGGCGATCATCCGCTCGCGCAGCAATTGCCGAATCGATGAGGCGTCCAGGCCGCGCGATTCCTCGCGGATCTCTTCAACCCATTGCGCCGAGGTGGCGCCGCCCACGTCTCCGAGAATGAGGGTTTCTTCGAGTTCCTCCCAGAAATCTTCGTCGACGCGGGTGCGGGTGAAGACGCGCCTGAGCGCTCCGAGTTGGCCTTGCCTGGTGTTGGCGACGCTGCGGCGGTACTCCTCACGGACTTCCCGCGCGTCAATGTCGTCCGGCTTGGCGTCGGCACCTTGCCGCAGACGGCGGAACAGGCTGACCATCAGCTGCCCGATCCGTCGCGGAGCAGGCGCTCGGTCAACCAGGCTGAGAGATCGTGCATGCTCTGACGGCCGATTTCGTGCTGCATCGGATACTCACGGTAGTCAAGATTCATGCGCATGGCCTGGAGTCGATCGCGGGAGTTGCGGCCGCGGTCGATCTCGACGAGGGGATCGTTGGTTCCATGCTGCACGAGGAGCGGCAGGTCGGGCGCGTCAATGTGTACGTCGTCGGCCGCTTCGTCGGATAGCCACGTCGAGAGCATCGCCGCGCCGCGCCATCGGTGCGGTTCGCTGAGCGCCAGTCGATATGCCAGCGAACCGCCCTGGGAGAAGCCCATCAGTGCCAGGCGCTCGCCATCGACGTTGTAGCGCTCGCAAGCTGAGTCGACGAACACAGAGAGCGCGGCGGCTACGCGTTCGAGTTCGCCGTCCAGGGGACGGTCGTTGGGGCCGCGCTGCATCCAGGTGAACATTGGGCCATAGGAGTAGCCGGCGCCCTCGAGGCGGAACTCGGCCTGGGGGCAGATCACTTGCAGTCTTCCTTCGGCCAGCATGGGAGCTAGCGGGGCGAGGTCCTGGCAATGCGCGCCGTGTCCGTGGAGGGCGATCAATGTGGCGTGCGGTCCGGGGCCGGCGGGAGTCCAGACGGCGTGTACGAAGTCCATGGGGATCAGGTTAGGGCAGAGGTTGGCGCTTCAAGTAACGTCCACGACTGCGCTGGGTTAACCGTCCCGGTGCGGAAGATCGTCGACGCGGACGCTGAGGAGTCGGCTGACGCCTGCGGCGCCCATCGTGACGCCGTAGATGCTGTGGGCCTGTTCGATGGTGCGTCGGTTGTGCGTGATGAGGACGAACTGAGTCTTGGAGGCGCGCTCCTGGAGGGCGTTGACGAAGCGCTCGACATTTGCCTCGTCGAGCGCGGCGTCTACCTCGTCGAGGATGCAGAAGGGGGCGGGTCGCACTTCGAGCAGCGCGAACAGGAGGGCGATTGCGGTGAGGGCGCGCTCGCCGCCGGAGAGCAGGCCGAGGGCCGAGACGCGCTTACCGGGCGGTTGGGCCTTGATATCGACGCCGAGTCGTCGAGGTTGTTCGGTTGTTTCGGTATCTTCGTCGGAGCCGATCGATTCCTCGGTCAGTACGAGCTGGGCCTTGCCGCCGCGGAACATGAGCTGGAAGTAGCGCTGGAACGCCTCGTCGACGTGCCGGCAGGCCTCGCGGAAGCGGCTCTCGATCAGTTGCTCGAGGTCGCGCTCTGCCTGGCGCAGGGAGGCTTCAGTGTCTTTGAGGTCCGCGATCTGGGTCTCGATGCCCTGCCAACGCGCCTGTTCTGCCTCGAACTCGTGCGCTGCTCCGGGATCGACCGGTCCCAGACGCTGCAGCTTGGCTCTGGCCTCGATGACGGCGGTGTGGAGCTCCGCGACGCTCGGAGCGGCGACGGCGACGGCGGTTGGAGTTCGCGAGACGGCCGGTGCAGCTCCGTTGCCCGAGCCATTACCTGACCCGTTGGTTGTCCCATTGCCCGCGTGATGCGCGGTTCCGTTGAGCTCGAAGGCCGACTGCGTTGCGTGATGCAGCGCGCTGAGATCGATGCCTTCGGCGGCGGCTTCGGCGGCGAGACGTGCGCGCGCGGACTCGGACTCGCGCAAGGCAGCGGAGGTTTCGATGGCCTGTCGCTCGGCATTCAGGCGAACCTGTTGCAGGCGTTCGAGTTCGGCGGCGGCCTGCGTGCGACGGTCATTGAGGAGATCGAGGTGCTCTCGAGCGGTTTCGAGTTTGTTGGATTCGGAGGCTGTGGCGGCGGCGCGTTCCAACTCCGGCTCACGCTCGCGGATGTTTGATTGGACGACCTCGAGTTCGCGTTTCAGGGACGACAGTCGGGCGCGATCGGAGCGGGATCGTTCGCGGATTGCGTGCTGGGCTCTCGCTTCGGCCAGCTCGGCCGCGAGGCGGTCGCGCTCCACTTCCATTGCGCTGATTTCGATGGGGCTCTGTGAACGAGCATCCTGCAGCGCCTGGGCGGTCTGGCGGAGTTGCTGCCTCGCCTGGTCGAGCTTGGAGCGTAGCTGCGCGGCGTGGTTTCGAGCGGCGCTACGTTCGGCCATTGCGGCGGAGCGGCGGCGGTTGGCAGATTCGAGCTCGACCGCCGCGTCGGACGCCGTAGCACGCTGTTCGTCGAGTTTGGCCCTGGCGGCGGCGAGCGCGGCCTCAAGCTCGCTAATCGATCTGCCGGCCCGGCGCTGGGCGTTCAGCGAGTCCAGCTCAGTATCGATCTGGTCGCGCTCGGCGCGGAGTTCGCTCAACTGCTCAGCCAGTCGTCTCGCGCCCGGTTGTGAACCGCCGGCCTGCACGACGCCGTCGGTCCTGAACACGATCCCTGCGTGGGTGATCGCTGTTCGACCTTCGGCTGCGGCCTGGCGGGCGGCCTCGATCCCGTCGACAAACTCGACGGCGGCGATCATGGAGTCGATCAGCTCGGTGACGCGATCCGCTTCGATGGCGGACACGCGTCCGGCGTCGGCTTCGAGCCCCAGGCGGGCGGAATCGATCGCTGCGTCGAGGCTGTCGTGCAACGTGGCGTCGAGCAGCTCGCCGAATATGGCGTCGGCGCGCGCCGGGTCGTTGAGTCGTTCGTGCACGATCTTACGGAGCGTGTCGGTCGGCGCGAGACGCCGCTCGAGCGCCTCGATCTGAGCGTCGATCTGATCTGTCCGGCGAGAGAGAGATGCGTATTTACGCTGTTGCTCCTCGGATCTCTCACGAGCATCCGCGAACTCTCGATGCAGGCGCTCGAATTCTTGCTCGGATGACTGGCATGCCGTTTGCGAGCGTCGTACGTGGCACTCGGCCTCAGCGACGGCGCCGACGGACAGACGAGCCTGCGTGGCGGCGGCCTTCCAGCGGCGAACCAGTCGTTTTGCGTCGCTGCGGGCGATGCTCTCGTCGGAGAGCGCGCGCTGATGGAGCGTGGATGCAGTGGCCTGATCGCGTTCAAGCTGATCGCGCTGGTTTCTGGTCTCTGCCAGGGAGCGGTTGATGCGCGCCAAAGCGTCCTGAGCTGCCTGGAGGTCGATGGCAGACGAACCGCCTGGCTCGCGGCCCAGGCGAGAGGAGAGATCGGAGACCTCGCGACTGAGCCAGGAGCGCTGCTGCTGATCGAGTTCCTGTTGGTGTTCGAGCGTTCGCAGTTGGGATCTGGCGGCGCCCAACCGGGCTGCGGACTCGTCCACGGTGCGACGCGCGAGCGCAGCTTCGCGTTCGACGGCTGCCAGGTTGTTGGTCGCGTCGTCTCGACGGCGCTCGGCGTCGGATCGGGCCGCCTCCGCGGTCTGCGCCGCATCGTGGCGGACGAGCAGGTCGTGTTCCGACTCGCCGACCGCAGCTGCGAAGTAGCGCCCTTGCGCTTCGTCGAGCTGTTGCTGCAGTTCGCCGAGCCGCCGGGCTCGGCGCGCGGAGCGCTCCAGACTCTTGAGTCTTGGCGCGAGTTCGTCCCGCAGCAGGCGAGCGCGCTCGAGATGCTCCTGGGCGCGGAGTCGGCGGCGGCGGGACTCTTCCATCTCGTGGCGATGCTGGCGAACACCGCCGACCTCCTCGATCGCCTGGCGTCGTTCGTGGGGTCGCAGGCGGAGCATCTCATCGACAAGACCCTGGCTCATCAGGGCGAACCCGCCCGTGCCGAGACCGCTGTTGCGGAACATGTCCTGCACATCCCTGAGACGTGCGACTCGGCCGTTGACTCGAATCTCGGCTTGGCCGTCGCGGTGAACGCGACGGACGATTTCGACCTCGGCGGCGTCGAGCTCCAGCCAACGGTCGCTGTTGTCGAACTGGACGCGGACCTCGGCGAATCCGCTTGCGGCGCGGTCTCGGCCCCCGGAGAAGACGACATCCTCGGCCCGCCTGGTACGCAAGGCGCGGCCGGAGCCGGCTCCGATGGCCCAACGGAGGGCGTCCATCACGTTTGATTTGCCTGAACCGTTGGGACCGACGATGGCGGTGACGGGCTCGTCGAACTGCAGCGACGTTCGGGCGGCAAACGACTTGTAGCCATGCAGATCGACCGCCCGGAGTCGTGTCATACGGTCTGCTCCTCGAGCATCGCCAGCGCGTGACAGGCGGCGTCCATCTCGGCGGCCTGCTTGCTGCGGCCCACGCCTTCGGCCAGTGCCCGACCTTCCACTTCGACTATGGCGCGAAACGAGCGGTCGTGCGGCGGTCCGGTCTCTTCGACGATTGCGTAGGTGGGCTGTGCACCGTCCTGTGCCTGGACGAGCTGCTGGAGTTGAGATTTCGAATCGGGTTCGACATCGTCCTGCGACAGCGAATCGAGGTTGGGGGCCAACAGGCGCAGGATGACGTCGCTGGCAGCGGTATCGCCGCCGTCCAGCCAGACTGCGCCGAAGACAGCTTCCAACGAGCGGCTCAACACACTGAGGCGGTCCCGCGCACCGTCGTTGGCGATTCCGGCTCCCATGAGCAGGCATGCGCCCAGACCGATCTCGCGACCGATCCGCCCGAGCGTCTCGTTGCGCACGAGCTTCGAGCGGGCGACGGTCAGCCAGCCCTCCGTGGCGTCGGGGAAGATGAGATAGAGCCGACGGGCCACGACGGCGCCGAGGATTGCGTCACCGAGGAACTCGAGCCGTTCGTTGGATTCGAGGCCGTGCTCGGCGGCCTCGTTGAGGTACGAGCGATGGGTCAGCGCCTGCCTCAACAGCCGGTCGTCAGCGAACTGGTACTCGAGACGGTCCTGCAACGCCTCCAATACCGTGGGTGCAGACGAACGGGGACGCTCAATCTCGGACACGCTGCATTCCCAAGACTTGACGGAGCGAGTGCTCCGGTCGATACGTCGGCGATCGCCTGTCGCCGAAGCGCTGCTTCATACGTTATGTCATTTCGTATCTGAGCGCGACGAGTCGCTGTTTCTGGTCGGAGGTCTAGTTCGCGACGTTTTGGCCGGATCGGGCGACGTGGAGGGGAATCCACCGGATATCGATCTGGCGATCGATGGTGATCCCGAACCACTCGTTCCGCTGATCGCAGCGGCCGCGGTCGCGCAACCGGTCACACACGAGCGTTTCGGCACGGCAAGCGCGACTCTCGTTGACGGCACGCGAATTGACGTTGCCCTGACCAGGAGCGAGCGATACCCGTCGCCGGGCGCGCTGCCCTCGGTGTCGCCGGCGCCAATCGAGGTGGATATGGGTCGGCGCGATTTCTCAATCAATGCGATGGCGTTGGCGTTGACCGGCGGTCGCGCAGGTGAATTGCTTGATCCGTTCGGCGGTACTGCCGACCTCAAGCGCCGGCGGATCCGGACGTTGCATCCGGAATCGTTTCGGGATGACCCAACTCGTCTGATCCGGGCCGCGCGTTACGCCTCGCGGATTGGCGCCACGATCGAGCGCCGGACAGCGAGGGATGCCGCGCGAGAGCGTCATCATCTCGCAGCGTTGACGGCGGAGCGTTTCGGCGATGCGTGGCGGCTCCTCTTGCAGGAACCGGATCCCGCCTCGGCGCTGAGCGTCGCGCGGCGGTTGGAGATCCCGCAGTCGCGGGAGCCACGATGGACGTTGCCGGCGGCCGCGCTGCGCACGAGCCAGCCTGGGGAGGTGTTCTGGGCGGGCGTGGGGCTGCTGGCGACGGATCCGAGCATCTCGGACCGGCTGCCGGGGTCGGTGGGGATGCGGCGAACGGAGCGTACGGCACTCGCGGCGGGGGTCTGGCTGCGGGGAAGACGGAGGAGTCTAGGCGGGACTCGGCGACCGTCGCGCGTTGCCGACATGCTGAGCGGCGTTTCCGACTCCGCGCTGGAAGCGGCTACGCGGCTCTGGACGGGACGATCGGGGGCGGCGGTGTCCGCGTATCTGCATGGTCGGTCGGAGGTACGCTCGCCGATTTCGCCGTCGGTTCTGATGGAGCTTGGGGTACGCGCCGGACCAGAGCTGGGGAAGACGATCACAGAGATCGAGGGGCTGATCTGGGATGGCGAGCTGGATCCTGAGGATCGCTCGGCTGTTGCGCGATTGAAGCAGCGGATACGATTGTCGCGATGACAACTGAGGCTCCTGCGTCTGAAGGCATCTGGCCGTGTGTGGTCTGCGGCGAACCGGCCGAACCTGAAGCTCGCTCGGACTGTTATCGGTGCGGCGAGTTCTTTCATCTGCGCCTGACGACGACGGCGACCGGTCCGGACTGCGGCGATGTGTGGATCGACGACGAGGTGATGGCGCTGCAGTTCGCTTGTCGGAACTGCCTCGCCGAGCAGGCCGGTGAACTGACGCCGGAAGTCGATGAGCCACCCGCAGCGGAGAGCGCACCGCAGCCGTCGAAGCCGCGAGCGCGCAGAGCGAGTGGCGGCGCGACGGCCCGCGATCTCGCGCGTCGGCGGCGTTGAGATGCCTCGTCAGCGACCGCGTAGACGCCGGCGGCGCGCCGGTGCGACGGCTCCGGCTCCTCAGGTGACGGTTGACGAATCACGAATGGAGCGGGTGGGGGATCCGCGTCGCTGGTGGCTGCCGACGGCGGGGGTGGTGGCGGCGATGGGTCTGGGGATATGGCTCGGATGGGCCTTCTCGGGCTTTGGCGGCCTGGTGGAGCAGATCGTGCTGTGGGTAGGCGTGCTGATGGCGGGATTGGGCGGCGGGCGATTGTTTCGCCGATCCCTGCAGCGACGGCGCGAGCGCTAGTCGCGGGTCAGGTTGACACCGCTGCCCTGCACGGAGTCGAGTCGGATGACGACGGCCGTGCCGGTTCGTTCCATGTCGCGTTGCTTCTCGAGGTCGTGCTGACCCTCCCAGATGCGGTCGCGGTCTGCGGGGTCGGTGGTCACGGCGGCCTGTCCGCGGAGGATGTAGAACTTGCGCGCCGGCATGTTCGTGTAGATCACCGCGACATTGGGATTCTGAGCGATGGCGGCGAGGGTGGAGGAGGTCTCGCCTCGCACCCAGATGGCGAGGGCGTCGTCGCCGAACGTCTGGGTGCTGCCGCGGAAACTGACGACGGGGAGGGAGTCGGCGCTGACGGCCATCATTGAGAGCGGGAAGCCTTCGTCGAGCGCGGCGTTGACCCGCTCGTGAATCTCGTCGGGAAGCACCAGTGACATCGTGGACTCCTCGTGTTGCGGCTGATGTGGAGGGAGAAGGCGTTAGGCGATTGGGCGCTGCATCCAGAGCGCGTCGCTCGGGAGACCCGCCGGCCAATCCTCGGGGCGGACCGCCACATCGCGCAGCGGCGTGTAGCCCAAGCGTAACCAGAAGTAGAGCGCCACTCCATTGTCGGGCGGCAGCGGGGCGAGCGCGATACGCGCGCCGGTCATCTCGGCGGCCTGTTCCAACAAGGGCACGGCGGCTCCTCCGTAGCCGTACGCGCGCCAGCGGGCATCAATCGCGAGCCAGGTCCAGACCAGGGCAGGCGTGCCGATCTCGTCCGACAGCTCGACGAGGCGACCGCACAGCGCGCCAACGATCAGATCGTCTCCGTGAATCCACCAGCCCTGGTCACCTTCGTCCAGCCGGTGTTCGATCAGACATGGCGCCGCTCGACCGGCGATCGCCTGGGCAGCCTCCGTAAGCCACTCGGCGTGGATCGCTTGCGTTTCGAAGCGGTGGATGGTCGCCCGCGCGCCGCGAATGGTCTGCGGCCAGTCGACTGCCGAGTTCACGGGCCGCCTCCGACCTTGGGTAGGAGCTGCTTGAGGTCCTCCGCGACGCGGTTGAGCGGTTCACGAATGACCGGCGCGGGCGGGAGCGCGTCGATGAAGTGTCGGCCGTAACGACGGCTGGTGATTCGACCGTCGAGGATGACTGCGGCTCCGCGGTCCGATTGGGTTCGGATGAGCCTCCCGATGCCCTGTCGAAACTGCAGGATGGCGGCCGGCAACGAGAACTCCATGAACTCGTTGTCGTACTGCTCCCCTCGCGCTCTGAGGACGGGATCGATAGGCGGGACAAACGGGAGCCGCGTCATGATCAGGAGGGAGAGCGCGTCGCCGGGGATGTCGACGCCGGTCCAGAGCGCGGCCACGCCGAAGACGACGAGCTTCGGATCGTTGCGTAGGGCCTCGACGATCGTCGCAGCGGCGCCATCGCGACCCTGCCTGAGCAGCACGAGCCCGGCTTGTTCAAGGTCGCTCTGGACTTGTCGGTGGACCTGGTTCATCGCGGCGTAGGAGCGGAAGAGGACCATGGTGCGACCGCCGGCGGCCTCGGCGAGGATCCGAACGGCCCTGGCCACGGACTCGTTGTGTTCGTGGTCGTCGGCGTCGAGCACATCGGTGGGGAGATAGATCCGACAGTTGCGCTCGTAGTCGAATGGTGATCCGTACTGCGCTTCCGACGCATCTTCAATGCCCAGTCGTTCGCGCAGATAGGCGAAGGCGGAATCCTCGTGCGCCCTAGTGGCGAGGGTTGCGCCGGTGAGGACGGTCGCGTGTAGGTCGTTCCAGAGCGGCTGCAGGTGTGGCGCGACGTTGAGCGGCGCTGCCTGAATGCTCGCCTCGCCGGACTTGCGGTGCTCGCGGGTGACCCAGGCGACTTCTTCCGAGGATTGTTCGAGGACGGTTCGCGAAAGCTGTTCAGTTCGCGCATTGAAGTCGTCGAGCAGATTGCGCGACTCCAGAGTGACTGAGTTGAACTCGCGTTCCTCGTCGCCCTGCGACTCCCTGGCCTGTTCCGCGCTGGCGTCTGCGATGCCTTCAATCGCCTCTCCGTACGCACTCAATGTCGCCTTGGTGTCTTCCCACAGGAGTTCGAGCTCGGACCAGGCCCGGCTGTTGCGGGTGCCGGGACTCAGAACGACGCGATCTTCGTTGCCTGTTCCGCCTTCCGCCTGCTCCGAGGCGTACACAGCGAGCCGCTCGTAGAAGCGGTCGATGGCTTCCCCGGATTGTGCGGCATGCTGTGCGAGGCGCTGAGACTCGGCGGTGAGACCGACGTGTACGGCGCGGCGTACGAGGGCGTCCGTTCCTTCTGCGCCTCGGTGTAGCGGCTCGTTGATCCAGGCCTCGCTCATCTGGAGGGTGAGCTGGTCGGTAGCGACGTCCTCCAGTGCATGCGATTCGTCGACGATCACAACTGGTGCTTCAGGCATGGTGATCGCGCCGCTGGTCAGGGCACGGACGAGCAGGGCGTGGTTCGCGATCACGATGTTGGAGGTGGCTGCCTCTCTCTGAACCTGGAGCAGGAAGCAAGTGCCATTCATGGCGTAACGGCAGGTGCGGTCGGAGAGACATGCGGTGTTGCGCGCGGACAGTTGGTCCCAGCGGGAGAGCATCGGCGCGGGGATGCGCAGTTCGGAGCGATCGCCGCGCCGGGTGAGCGTTCTCCAGACGGCGGCGCGGGCCAACAGGAGCGGATCTTCCCAGTCGGCGACCCGGCCCAGTTCGCGATCGAGGCTCTGCTGACAGAGGTAGTTGTCGCGACCCTTGACGACGGTGGCCTTGAGCGCCTCGGCGGCTTCGGTCGAGACGCCGGCGATCAGGCGACGTGCGAACTCGACGTCTTTGCCTTCAAGTTGTTGTTGCAGGTTGATCGTGTGGGTGCTGACGACCACAGTGCTGCCGGTCTTGAGCGACCAAAGCGCCGCCGGCACGAGATAGGCGAGCGACTTGCCGGTGCCGGTGCCGGCCTCGACGATTTGCGCGCCGCCGTACTGGAGCGTGTTGGCCACGTCGAGCGCCATCGCGCGTTGCTCCTCGCGCTGCTCGAAGTCGAGAGCGTCGGCCGAGTCGAAGGCTGCGCGAACAAGATCCTCAAGTGATCCTCGGGGCAGGTCGACGGGGGGCAGTCCCTGGGGGCTGGCTGACGCGTTCGGAGATCGACGCTGCGCCAACCCTCGTGCGGCGGTTGCGCGTGACCAGTCTCGGATGACCCGTCCGGGCATCCAGAAGGCCGACGCGTTGCTGCTGAGCTCGGCGAGTTCATCCTGGGCCGCCGTCGGGAGGCGTGCGAAGCGATTGGCGAGTTCGAGCAAGAGTTGACGAGCCGCCTCCGCGTCGGCGAGGGCTCGATGGGCTGCGTCGATCTGGATGTCGTAGCGGCTGCAGAGGTCGCCGAGGCGATGCGAAGGGGCTGCGGGGTCGACGATCTGGGCGAGCGGCAGCGTGTCGATCGAGGGCCGGGAGAGTTCGACGCCGGCGGCTTCGAGAAACCGTTCGTCGAAGGGAACGTTGTGACCGATCAGCGTGGCGCCGTCGATCAACTCCCGAAGCCGATCTTCAACTTCGTTCCAGGCGGGAGCGTCGACGAGCATCGACGGCGTGATCCCGGTGATGCGCTGCACGCGCAGCGGCGGCATCTCGAGTGGGCGCACGAGCGTGCTCCAGCGATCGAGTACCCGTTCGGGAGTGCAGCGGACGATGCCGACTTCGATGATCTCATCGAGGCCGGGCTTGAGACCTGTCATTTCCAGGTCGATGGCGGCGTAGATCCGGTCAGACACGCCCCGTGCCAGTTGCGTTCAGCTGGTCGCTACGGAGCTTCGTCGTCGGAACAGGGTCCGAACGGGCGAAACTCGTTGATGTTGAGACCTTCGTAGCACACGGTTGCGCCGTCGTGCAGCAGTTGCACGGTGTGCTCGCGGCAGGTGAGACGCTCGGGGAAGACGGTCGAGTAGCTACCGATCCCGGAGGTTGAGTGCGCGTCGGAGCCGCCGGTGACGGGCTTGCCGAGGATACGGGCGACTTCGAGCGCGAAGAGGTTCTCGCGTCTCGTGTTGCCGCCGTTGCCGACTTCGATCCCGTGCACGACCTGGAAGACGTGCATCTTCTCGGCCGCCTCTTCCGGGGTCATGGAGAAGGGTTCCTCGCCCTTGCGGCGGAAGGTCACGGGGTCGAAGAAGTGGCGGAAGGGATGGGCCACGGACATGAAGGCGCCGATTTCGTCGCACACCTCGCGTAGCCGCTCGGCCGATCGGATGCCCGGGTAGTACTGGTCGATGCCGAAGACGACGATGTGGCCAAGGTCGGTGGAGACCTCCATCCCGGGGTTCAAGTAGATCCCGGCGTCAACCATCTCCTCGCTGAACTGGTTCCAGTCGTAGCGCTCCCAGACGCGATCGTGTTCAGTCAGGTTGATGCCGGTGAGGCCGATACGAGTCGCTTCCTCGAGCAGTTCCGCTGGTTGCAGGGCGGAATCGGCGGCGCCGCGAACGGTGTGAATGTGTGCGTCCAGAATCGTGCCGGGCATCGACTGAGGATCCACGGGGTCTCCAGGTCCAGGGTCGGAGTGGGTTACTCACCTGAGTATACGCACCGATCGGGAGAATCCCCGCCGGTCAGGCGGAGGCCAGATGCGGGAGCATCCAGCCGTAACATCCGGTCGCGAGCAAGGCGGTCAGGGCGAATCGACGCCAGAGCCAGCGTTGCCAGGCGACGGCACCGAGCGTTAGGAGCGACGCACAGGCAATGATCCCCGCCGTGAACTGCCAGGAGGGACTGCCAAGACCGAACGAGCCGCCGTCGGCCACGCTGAGGAAAAGCACACCCAACAGCAGCCCCAGCACCGCGCAGCCGGCCTGGACGACGAGGGCAGCACCGAGGCTGACCATGACCCAGTTGGAGGGGTCGGGAAACTGGCGGCGCAGCCAGTTGGTCGTGGGCACGTTGACCAACAGCGATCCAAAGACCCCGAGCCCCAGAACGCCCACGGCCGCGCCGGCGACAAACCCTGAGAACAACGCGGCCACGGTTTCCATGATCAGACGGTCCAGATTTCGGTGCTCTCGGAGCTGCTCAGCGGCCTGGCACTCGCCGTGAAGCCGTTGGAACGCTGCAACTGCCTCGCGGCGTGGGTCGCCACCTGAGGCGAGAGCAGGGCGAAGATTGTGGGTCCCGCTCCGGCCAGCAACGGCATGACCGGTTCGTCGCCTAACTCAAGCGTCGAGCGGGCGAGCGCGGCTCCCATCCTGCGCCAAGCGGCGGCCAGGCCCTGCATCACCTCGCGGGCCGGGCGGTCGAACGAGTTGACGCAGTCGTCTTGCGTCGGTGGGCTGCCGTTCATGATGCGTGCTGCCAGCGTTTCCGTCGCGTCGCCGCGTCGGAAGTCAGATGACCGAAGCGAGCGATACATCGTCGCCGTTTTGTTGGCCGGAACAGGAATTTCGGGACGATGCAAGAGCACCGTGCAACCCTCGAGCGCGTTTGTCGGGTCGGAGAGCGGCTCGACTCGTTCCCCCCGACCGAACATGCGCACGGTTCCCCCGACGATGCAGGCAGGCACATCGGAGCCGACCTGAGCTCCGATGCGGCAAAGCGCTTCATCGCTCAGGGGCAAGTCCCAGGCTGTACGCGCGAGTCGAAGAAATGCGGCGGCATCGGTGGAACCGCCGCCGAGACCGGCGGTGACAGGGATGCGTTTGACGACCTCGATCGAGGCTCCAGACGGAATCCCGACATGCCGATCCAGCTCGTCCCAGGCTCGGGCGACGATGTCGTCATCGGTTTCGATTGACGCTCGACGACCGCCCTCGGAGCGGTAGGAGATCGTGCGGGCGGAGTTCCATGGAGTGAGGCGGACTTCGTCGGCGAGATCCAGTGAGATGGCAATCGAAGCGAGGTCGTGAAAGCCGTCGTCGCGCTTGCCGATCACTTCGAGCGTGAGGTTGAGCTTGGCGGACGCCCTGGTGATCCAAGTAGTCATGGCTGCTGCTCGGCGTACTCGGCGATGTGCTCCTCACGCCACCAGGCGAGTGTTGCCCATTCATCGAGCGTGAGTGTGCCGGGCCGGCGGGTGGGATCGATGTCGCAGGCGGTGAGCCACTCGTTGGCGCCGCCGGGAGGCAGCCAGACCCCTTGCGATAGCGCGTTGTGTAGTTGTTTTCGTGGGCTGCGGAATCCTCCGCGAACGACCTCAAAGAACTTCTCGACGCTTGGTACGTGGACCGGCGGCTCGTTGCGCAGACGCAACATCACGACCGCTGAGCGCACCTGGGGCGCCGGGTCGAACGACCCTGGCTCGACGGGAAACAGCAACGCGGCGTCGGCGTAGAACTGGACGGACACGCCGATCAGCGACAGCCGACCGGGCCGGGCCGTAACTCGTTGGGCGACTTCGTGCTGGATCATGACCAGCATCCACTCGGGTTGTTGCGCCTCCAGTTCGAGGAACTTGCGGAAGATCGGAGCAGTGATCGCGTAGGGGAGGTTGCCGACCACGCCGTAGGGCGGACTCGCCGCGACTGTTGCGAGCGCCTCGGCGGGTTCGACCTCAAGCACGTCCTGTTCAATCACGACGGTGCGGGCGTCTGAGGCGTTGTTGGCGAGTCGACGGCGGGCGCGGAAGGCCATGCCTTCGTCCAGCTCGACGGAGGCGAGTGGGCGTCCCAGGTGTGCCAAGCGCTCGGTCAGGGCCCCGTCGCCGGCTCCGATCTCCAGGATCGGTTGAGGATGCTCGGGCACTGCTTCGACGATCCGGTCGAGCACCTGATCGTCACGGAGCAAATGCTGACCCAGGCGAGCTCGCCGTCGGCGTCCGCTCATGGTCTGCCTCGAATGGTGCGTGGCAAGGGAAAGAAGGCGAGGGTGGTCGTGCACCTGGCTTCGAACGCCGCCATGAGCTTGCCTCCGCTAGCCGGCTCCGCCCAGGCACTCCCGCGTCACCCGACCTGTCAACCGCTTACCGCTGCTTCCTCTCGGACCTGACGGGGTTCACGGCGGGCCGCCGCGCGGGACCCAGACTTCATCACTGCTTGGCGTCGGTAGGTCTCATGTCGTCGCCCTCAACCCAGGAATTCAACCCCGCTAGAGCGGATTGCGGGTACAGGGCACCGCTAGCTCCCCATCTAGCACGACCGACCATAATTCTATCACCGATGGTGTCGGACTCCTGTCAGAGTAAACTCAGAGGGAGCAGGTCGGAGCGTGAGCCGGTGAGCTGACCAACCTGCGAGGGGGCAGCCAGTGCGAATCATCTCTCTCGGCTGCCCGGTGCCCAGTCCCAGTGTCGACAATCACTCGATCGCCAACGCTCCCTCGATCTTCGACTACGACGCGTGCATCATCGATATGCAGGCCGTTTCGGAACAGATCGAGGGGATAGCGGCTAACACGCTCAACGCGAAGGCGCCCGACGGTCGAGCGGTGAGCTCGGGTGAGTCGGGAGCGTTCCACTTCGGCCTGGGGGAGCTGCTTGAGCTACGTCAGTTGGAGTTTCGTCAGCTGCTCGACAATGGCGGGCTCCTGGTGATGTTCGTCTATCCGAACGTCCGGCACCCCCGGGTCGCTTCGTTTCCCGGGCTCAACCGGTACTCGCTGATTCCGACGCCCGAAGGCGATCCGTTCAAGTGGCCGACGCTGCGTCCTGCCGACGGCAAGGACGTCGAGGTTGCCGTTGCGCAACACCCGGTGAGCGGCTTCCTTGAGGATCTTTCCAATCGAATTCGGTACCGCGCCATGTTCGATCTGCCCGCTTCGAGCAAGGCTGAGATCGTTGGACGATCGGTCGGTGGCGCGGCGGTGGCGGCGGAGTTCCGGGTCGGTCCCGGGCGGATTGTGGCACTGCCACCGACCGACAACCTGGCGTCGACGCAGCGCAAGGCGTTCAGCGCGTCGCTGCTGGAGATGATCGAGCGATTGGTTGAGGAGCCAGATCTCTCGACGGCGCCGGTCTGGGTCCGGCGATATGACACCCCCGAGGCCTCAGCCGCGCGAGACGATTTGGCTGAGGCAGAAGCGGAGCTGAAGCAGGCCGATCGCCGGGTCAAGGAATCGCAAACCCTGGTTGTCGATTCGACTCGCTTCCAAGGCATGCTCTGGCAGAGCGAGAACGCGTCGTTCCGTGAGACCGTGCATGATGCGTTCCGCGTGCTTGGGTACTCGGTCGCCGGGGCGGGCGGGGATGCCGAGATTCGCGATGGCGCGGAGATCGCACTGCTTGAGTTGGCGTCGGCGACGGGCGCGGTCAGCGATCGCCTGTATCTGACGCTGCAACAGCGGGTGGAGGAGCACTACCTGCGCCGACGAGGCCGTCCCAAGGGGATCATTGTCGCCAATGGACATCGTCAGACGGACCCTCGACTTCGACGCGAGCCGTTCCCCAAGGCGCTGGCTGAGGCATGCGAGACGTACGGCTACGCGCTGATTCCGGTCGAGGCGCTCTACGAACTGGTGACCTTCGCCGGCGAAGCCGCCGATGAGCCGGAGATACTGGAGGAGATTCGGCGGTCGATCGCGGAAACCGCCGGTGTGCTGGAGGTTTCCCTGGAGGAAGAGGGAGAGGAAGGGGAAGGGGAGGATGTGGAGGCGTCGAGCGTCACGGCCGGCAACGGGGCGGTGGCGGCCCCAGCCGAAGCATCCTAGTCGGCTCTAGTTCTTGCCGAGCTGGAGCACCGCCAGGAACGCTTCCTGGGGGATTTCGACGTTGCCGACGCGCTTGAGTCGCTTCTTGCCCTCGGCCTGACGTGCGAGCAGTTTGCGCTTTCGGGTGATGTCTCCGCCGTAGCACTTGGCGGTCACATTCTTGCGCAGGGCGCGGACCGTCTCGCGGGCGACGACTCTGCCGCCCACTGCCGCCTGGATAGGGACGTCGAAGAGCTGGCGCGGAATCAGTCGGCGCAGGCGATCCGCGAGTTCGCGCCCCTGGGTAGCGGCGGCATCAGCGTGCACGATTGCAGAGAGTGCGTCGACAGGCTCGCCGTTGATCAAGAGGTCGAGCTTGACCAGCTTGGCCGGTCGGTAACCGATCAGCGAGTAATCGAGGCTGGCATAGCCGCGAGTTCTCGACTTCAGTTCGTCGTAGAAGTCGGTCAGGATCTCGGAGAGCGGCAGTTCGTACTCGAGCAGGACGCGAATCTCGCCGGTCGCGGGGGCGTCGTCGCCGGCGCCGTTTGGCTGACTGGTGCGCTGCAGATACTCCATGTGGTCGAACACGCCGCGCCGCGCGGTGACCGTTTCCATGACGGGACCGACGTAGTCGTGCGGCGCGATGATCGAGATGCGCACCCAGGGTTCGCGAATCTCGGCCACGTGATTGGGTGCAGGCAGATCGGAGGGGTTCTCGATCAGGTTCACCTGGCCGTCGACGCCTTCGACCTCGTATTCGACTGACGGGGCCGTGAAGACCAGCTCGAGGCCGTATTCGCGTTCCAATCGCTCTTGCACGATTTCCATGTGCAGCAGGCCGAGGAAACCCATGCGATAGCCAAAGCCGAGCGCGGCTGAGGATTCCGCTTGATATTGAATGGAACTGTCGGACAGCCTCAGCTTGTCGAGCGCGTCGGAGAGCTCCTGGTAATCGGCCGAGTTGGCCGGATAGAGGCCGGCGAAGACCATCGCCTTGGGCTCGCGGTAGCCCGCCAACGGATCGGGTTGGTTGCGTCCGCCGGCGGTCATCGTGTCACCGACGCGGACATCGGCGACATCCTTGAGACCCGTCGCTACGTATCCCACGTCGCCCGCCGACAGTGAGTCGAGCCGCTGCAGGTCTGGCGAGAAACTACCAACCTCCATTGCTTCGAAGCGGCGATTGGTGGCGGACAATCGAAGGGGAGCCTGTCCCTTCGCGTCGCCGTCGACGACGCGCACGTGGGCGATGACACCCTTGTACGGGTCGTATTCCGAGTCGAAGATCAGCGCCCGGAGCGGGTCGTTGGCATCACCAGTTGGAGGGGGAATTCGATCGACGATCGCTTCCAGCAGCTCGTCAATTCCCGCGCCTGTCTTGGCCGAGACGTAGAGGATCTCGTCGCGCCCGAAGCCGATGATGTCAACCAACTCAGAGGTGATCGCGTCGGGTCGGGCGACATCAAGGTCGATCTTGTTGATCACGGGGATCAGGGTGAGGTCCTGCTCCATGGCGAGGTAGACGTTGGCTAGAGTCTGGGCCTGGATGCCTTCGACGGCGTCGACGACCAGCAGCGCACCTTCGGCGGCCGCGAGGCTGCGAGAGACCTCGTAGGAGAAGTCAACGTGGCCAGGCGTATCGATTAGGTGCAGGCGGTGCGCGACGCCCATCGCTGATTGATAGTCCATCCGCACAGCGCGGGCCTTGATAGTGATTCCTTTTTCGCGCTCCAGGTCCATGGAATCGAGCAACTGGTCGGACATGTCTCGCCGATCGACCGTGGCGGTCGCCTCCATCAGTCGGTCAGACAGGGTCGACTTGCCGTGATCGATATGGGCGACGATGCAGAAGTTGCGGATGCGAGCAGGATCCATCTGGGCGGATCGTATCAGTCAGGCGGCCGCACGCGGTGTGCGGGATATGCGAAACGGGGCCATTCGGCCCCGTTTCGCAAGTTGTGTCCGACTGCAGGCGTTAGACGCGATGGCAGCGAACGAAGTGGTCTTCGACGATCTCACGCCACTCGGGGTCTTCCTCACGACAGATGTCGATGGCGATCGGACAACGGGTGTGGAAGTTGCAGCCGGGCGGCGGCGCGATCGGGTTGGGCACGTCACCGGTGAGGATCAGGCGCTCGCGTCGCCGTTCCATCGCCGGGTCGGGGATTGGGACAGCAGAGATCAACGCCTGGGTGTAGGGGTGCAGCGGATTCTCGTAAAGTCGGTCGGACTGGGCGAGTTCAACGATTTTGCCCAGGTACATCACCGCGATTCGGTGCGAGATGTGACGCACGACCGAGAGATCGTGGGCGATGAACAGGTACGTGAGACCGAAGTCGGCCTGCAGGTCCTCGAGCAGGTTGATGATCTGTGCCTGAATCGAGACGTCAAGCGCGGAGACCGGCTCGTCGCAGACGATGAACGCGGGCTCGACGGCGAGCGCGCGGGCGATGCCAATGCGCTGGCGCTGTCCACCGGAGAACTCGTGCGGGTAGCGGCTGGCGAAGTACGGATTGAGACCGACCGTCTCGAGCAATTCGCGCACTCGCTCCTTGCGGCGACCCCTTTGCAGGCCGTGAATGACCATCGGCTCGGAGACGATGCTGCCAACGCTCATGCGGGGGTTCAGGGACGCATACGGGTCCTGGAAGATCATCTGCATCTGGCGGCGGTAGGCGCGCAAGTTGCGGCCGGCGAGCGTGGTCAAGTCGACCGGGCCGCCGTCGCCAAGGGCCGGAGCGGTGGTCTCGTCAGCGCCGTTCTCGTCAGCGCCGATGTGCGAGGTGTACTGCGGTTCGGACATGAACACCTGTCCGGCGGTCGGGCGATACAGCTGAAGGATCGCGCGACCGGTTGTGGACTTGCCGCAACCAGACTCACCCACTAGGCCGAGTGTCTCGCCTTCGCGAACGGCGAAGGAGATGCCATCAACCGCCTTGATGTCGGCGACCTTGCGCTTGAGCAAGAGACCGGCGGTGACCGGGAAGTACATCTTGAGGTCACTGACCTCGAGCAGGGTGTTGTCGTGCGGTTCGGTGCGCCCGCCCCCGGTGAACTCGGCGACGGCGGCAGCCGCCTGACCAACGGACGCGGCCGCGGCGGCGCGCATCTGTTCGGGCGTCATCGTCCCGGCGGCGGCCTCGTCCTGGGACTGCGGCTCTTCGACGACGTCAGGTTGTTCGTTCTCAGACATTGGCCGTCTCCTCTTCCAGAATTTCCTCGGTGTGGGCGCTGGCCAGGATGGCGTCAGCCTCAGACGCGACGGCTTCCGAGTTCCAGCAAGCAACGAGATGTCCGGGCGCGAATTCTTGCAGTACGGGACGCTCGTCCGTGCATTGGTCGGTGACGAAGCGGCAGCGCGGTGCGAAGGCGCAGCCATCGGGCATGTTGGTCAAGTCTGGCGGTGTGCCTTCAATCGGGATCAGACGCCCGGTCCGGGCGTCGAGTCGGGGCACCGACTCGAGCAGCCCCAGCGTGTAGGCATGCTTGGGGCGCGCGTAGATCTCGGTCGCGGCCCCACTCTCGACGATGCGCCCGCCGTACATCACGTTGACGCGGTCGGCGTAGCGGGCGACCACACCGAGGTTGTGTGTGATGACGATGACGGCGGTGCCGAGTTCGCGGCTCAGGCGAGCCATGACTTCAAGCACCTGAGCCTGGATCGTCACGTCAAGTGCCGTCGTCGGCTCGTCCGCGAGCAGCAGTTTGGGGTCACAGGAGAGCGCCATCGCGATCATCACGCGTTGACGCATGCCCCCGGAGAACTGGTGCGGGAAGTCGAATAGGCGCTGCTCGGCGGCAGGGATGCCGACCATGTTGAGCAGTTCGATTGCGCGCTCATTTGCCTGGTTCCGGCCGAGGCCCATGTGCAGCTCGATCGCCTCGGTGAGTTGGCGACCAATCGTCAACACGGGATTGAGCGAGGTCATGGGCTCCTGGAAGACCATGGCGATGTCGTTGCCGCGGATCTCACGCATCCGCGAGTCGTCAACGCTCATTAGCTCTTCGCCATCGAACCAAACCTCGCCATTGACGATCTTGCCGGGCGGGTTGGGGATCAGGCGCAGCAAGGAGAGCGCGGAGACGCTCTTGCCGGAGCCGGACTCGCCGACCAGGCCCAGCGTTTCGCCGGGCATCAGGTCGTAGGAGACATCGTTGACTGCCTGAACGACTCCTTCAGACGTGAAGAAACTGGTGGAGAGGTTCTGGACACTCAAAAGCGGGTCAGCCATAAGAGCACTCCTTTAGCGACGCCTGTGGTTCCAATGTTCGCAACACGACCGACCGGTTCAGGGCCGAGCGAGCGTTGGTGGGGAAGAGGAGACTCGAACTCCTACGCCTTGCGGCACATGATCCTAAATCATGCTCGTCTGCCAATTCCGACACTTCCCCTGCCCGCGCGAAGACAGCCGGCGCGCCGGCTTCCTCAGGCGAGAGGTGCGAAGGGGCTGACAAATCGCCGAATCCGTTGGTGTATCTGGTGAGCCGCCAGGGACTCGAACCCCGAACCTGCTGATTAAGAGTCAGCTGCTCTGCCAATTGAGCTAGCGGCCCCCGCGCATGGGTCACTCCCGACGCCGGTTGCGCCGGGGCGTCCCCCAATCTTACACGGACTGCACGGCTCCCCTGCCGGGTGGCTGGCTGGCTCAATGTTGCGTCCCCAAACCCGCTCGATGTTCGGATGCTCGTCGCCGCCCCGTGGTCGGCTTGGCCTGCAAGCTAGCCAACGAGACGTGGAACGTCAACGAGTTGACAGCAATTGTAGAGGTTGCCGCAGGCGTGTCGCGGGCGGGGCCAATGCGGCCGTTCGTTGACCAAGCCGACGGGCGAGGCATACGATGAATCGACACCGGACAGGTGCGGGCGGTTAGCTCAGTTGGCTAGAGCGCTGCGTTGACATCGCAGAGGTCACTGGTTCAAGTCCAGTATCGCCCACCATTCTTCCGACAGGTTCCTCGGCGACAGATCGACCGGCGATTTGCGCGGAGCCAGCGCTGATGGCAGGCGGATGGCAGACGACCCGTACGACTCGGGCGCGGTCTTGGAGGCGGAGGACGCCGCCGCTGTCGCCGCCGCTGGCCGAGGCGATGTCGACGACGCCGATTGGCTGCAGCGGATGCGACACTCGGCCGCGCACGTGCTGGCCCAGGTCGTGTTGCAGATGTTCCCGGAGGGAAAGATTGGCATCGGTCCGCCGATCGACACTGGTTTCTATTACGACTTCGATCTGCCGCGTCCGCTAACTCCCGAGGATCTGTCAGAGATCCAGAAGCGCATGCGCAAGGAGATCCGTCGCAATCACCGATTCGTCTGGGACGAGATTCCGCTCGCCGAGGCGCGCGAACGGTTTGACGACCAGCCGTTCAAGCAGGAGTTGCTGGACCAGTTCTCGGCCGATTCGGATCATGTGGGAATCTGCACGCACGCCGAGTTCACCGACCTGTGCCGAGGCGGGCATGTCGAGTCGACCAAACAGATCGGCCCGTTCCGGCTAACCAATGTCGCCGGCGCGTACTGGCGCGGCGACGAGAAGCGGCCGCAGCTGCAACGGGTGTACGGCGCCCTCTTCCCGACCCGAGAGGAACTTGACGCACACTTCGCCCGACTCGAGGAAGCGCAACGCCGCGACCACCGCCGACTTGGACGCGAGCTGGAGCTGTTCGCCTTCTCGGAGCTGGTCGGCGCCGGGGTCCCCTTGCTGCTGCCGGATGGAGCGATCATTCGGCAGGAGATGGAGCGACTGATCCGTGAGTTGCAGGACGAGCGAGGCTACCGCGAGGTTTGGACCGGCCACCTCGCGAGGGGGGAACTGTTCCGCCGCTCCGGCCATCTGGACAACTATTCCGACGTCATGTTCCCGGCGATGCATGAACATCCGGACGAAGTCGATGCTGGGGACGACGGCGATGCTTACTTCCTGAAGCCGATGAACTGTCCGGTCCACATGATGCTCTACAACAACTCGCTGCATTCTTATCGCGAACTGCCACTGCGCTACGCGGAGTACACGACGCTCTATCGCTACGAGAAGTCCGGTCAGTTGTCGGGACTGACGCGGGTGCGATCGCTGACCCAGGACGATTGCCACATTTTCATCACGCCCGAGCAGATCTCGGATGAGGTCGCTCGGGTGCTGGAGCTGGTTCAAACGCTGTTCAGCACGTACGGGATGCCGAACTTTCGCTACGAGCTGTCGCTGCCCGGCGAGGGTGGCAAGTACGTCGACGATGCGGAAGCCTGGCGCACCGCGGTGTCGGCCTTGCGCGGCGCCCTCGATGAGGCCGAGATTGATTATGTGGAGCAGGAGGGCGAGGCTGCGTTCTACGGGCCGAAGGCAGACCTGTTCGTCTCCGACGTGATGGGCCGCGAGTGGCAACTCTCAACGATTCAGCTGGACCTGATCCAACCGGCCCGGCTGGGCTGCGTGTACGTGGCAGACGACGGGGAGCGACGCACGCCGGTCGTGATTCACCGAGCGATTCACGGGTCGTTCGAGCGCTTCCTGGGCATTCTGATCGAGCACTACGCCGGGGCCTTTCCCCTCTGGCTCGCTCCGACCCAGGCGCGCTGCATTCCGATCGCGGACCGACACCTCGATTGGGCGCACACGGTGGCGGCCGAGCTGCGGCAGGCCGGGTTGCGAGTTGACGTGGACGACGGCAACGAACGAATGCAGGCCAAGATCCGCAACGGCCAGCGGCGCAAGATTCCCTACATGCTGGTCATAGGCGACCGCGAGGTGGAGTCGCAATCGGCGGCCGTGCGAGTCCGCAACGGCGAAGACCTGGGAGCGATGCCGCTGGCGGAGATTCGCTCGATGCTGAGTGAACAGTACCGCTCGCGGGCGAACCAGCCCTCCTGAACCGCGTCGCGCATTGGATACTCTCCTCGTATCTCGACGGGTATGATCCATACGGCCACTTGCATGGCCGCGACGGCGAACGTCGCGCGGCCTTGAGTGCGCGGCTGCGAATCCCAGAAGGCAGCGGATGACTGACTACCAGCGCCCCTTCAAGAAGCTCCTGATTGCGAATCGCGGCGAGATCGCGGTCCGCGTGATTCGCGGCGCGCGCGACCTGGGGATCGAGACGGTGGCGGTTTTCTCCGACGCTGACCGGCGGGCCAGGCACGTGCGTATGGCGGACGAGTCGGTCCGCATCGGCGGACCGGCGCCGGCCGAGAGTTACCTGTCGATCGATGCGGTGATCAATGCGGCAAAGCAGACCGGTGCGGATGCGATCCACCCTGGATATGGGTTTCTCTCGGAGAATGCGAACTTCGCCCGTGCTTGCCGCGAGCAGGGCATCGTGTTCGTTGGGCCGTCCCCTGAGGCGATCGAGCTGATGGGTGACAAGATCGAGTCGCGACGGACGATGAAGCAGGCCGGAGTTCCGATCATCCCGGGCGCGATCGACCCGCTCGTCGATCCCTCCGAAGCGCGCCAGATGGCCGACGAGATCGGCTATCCGGTCGTGATCAAGGCGGCGGCCGGCGGCGGCGGGCGAGGCATCCGAATCGTCGAATCGGCCGGTGAGATCGATCGGGCGGTGCAGCAGGCGCAGGAGGAAGCGATCACGGCGTTCGGAGACGGAGCCGTGTTTGTGGAGAAGCTCCTGCGGCCGGCGCGGCATATTGAGATTCAGGTCGTGGCGGACACGCGCGGCAACATCGTCTGTCTGGGCGAACGCGACTGCTCGGCTCAACGGCGGCGGCAAAAGCTGGTCGAGGAGTCTCCAGCGCCCGGCATGTCGCCGCAGTTGCGGGCGCGGATGGAGGAGGCCGCAACGAACGCGGCCCGCGCCTGTTCATACACGTCGACCGGCACCGTCGAGTTCCTGGTCTGGGACGACGCCCATGCCCCGGACGGACGCAACTTCGCCTTCCTGGAGATGAACACTCGGCTGCAGGTCGAACATCCGGTGACGGAGTTGGTTCGCGGCGTCGATCTGGTTCAGGACCAACTCAGGATCGCGGGTGGATTCCCGCTCGGCTACACGGCGGCGGAACGCCCGATCCGCGGCTGGGCGATGGAGTGTCGAATCACCGCTGAAGACCCGTACAACGGATTCTCTCCCTCGGTCGGGCCGATCGCGTGGTTCCGCGAGGCCGATGGTCCCGGTGTACGGCTCGATTCGATGCTGGCGCGTGGCGTTGGGGTGAGTGCGCATTACGACTCGCTGATCGGCAAGCTGATCACTTGGGGCGAGACGCGAGATCAATGCATCCGGAGGATGAAGCGGGCGCTGGGGGAGTACCTGGTGATCGGCGTGAGTACGTCGATTCCGTTTCATCAGGCCTTGATGGATGACGAATGCTTCCGCGACGGAGAGATCCACACGCTGTACGTGGAAGAAAACGAGATCCTCAATCCCGGCGACCGACCCGCGCATGGCGTGGAGGCGGCGTTGGCGGCGGCGCTCTTCTTCCACACGCAGGGCGAGCGGGCCGACCTGGAACGCAACGGACCACAACCGCGTCGGCGAGCCTGGGCTCAGTCCTCGCGCGGTCGACGATTCCCCGTGGAGCAAGGATGGCGAAGAACTACCGGCTAATCGTGCAAGGCGGGCTGCAGGAGGTTGCCATCGACGACGACGGCAACGGAACCTATCTCGCGGACTTCGGCGGCGAGAAGTACTCGCTCGAGCTGGAGTCGCTCGACGACAGCACGCTGTTCCGCCTGTGGATCGACGGCGAGAGCACGCCGTTGGCGATCCGCCGCGACGGCATGACGCTGGAGCTGTTCATCGGCCCCGACCGCTACTCGGCCGAAATCGAACGCAGCGCCGGGGTACTGAGCCACGCCGGCCCCGCGATCGAAGGCGAGGTGCGGCTCGTCGCTCCGATGACCGGTCAGGTCACGGAGGTCCTTGTTGGACCGGGCGATCAGGTGGAGGAGGGCGCTCCGCTGCTGGTGATGGTGGCGATGAAGATGAATAATGAGATTCGCTCGCCGGCAGCCGGGACGATCGTGCAAGTGGACGTGGAGGCGGGGGACGCGGTCGATCAGGGCGATTTGATGCTGGTGATCGACACGGAGTCGGCGTGAGCGAGCGGATGCTGACCGGCGCGGTTTGAAACCGCGCGTCGGCAGACCTACCATCTGCCTCAACGGAGCCAACGACAGACCGGCTCGTAGCGAAGGAGATTCGCCCTGGCAGTCAAGGACCAACGAGAACAGAAAGAGCAGCGCGTCAACGAAGCGATTCGCATTCGAGAGGTGCGGGTGATCGGGGCCGAAGGCGAACAGCTCGGGATCATGCCCACCGTGCAGGCGCTGGACCTGGCGCGTGCGCAAGGACTCGATCTGGTTGAGGTCGCACCCAACGCGCGACCGCCGGTCGCGAAGATGCTCGATTACGGCCGTTTCAAGTACGAACAGTCGAAGCGTGAACGCGAAGGTCGACGCCGGCAGAAGGGCTCGGCGCTGCATCAGATCAAGATGCGTCCGAACATCGGCCGGCACGACATGGAGGCCAAGGGTCGAACGGCGGCTCGGCTGCTGCGCAACGGTGACAAGGTCAAGATTTCGATCACGTTCCGCGGGCGCGAGATCACGCACCGGGACATCGGTCAGGAACGGATCCAGGAGATGCTCGACACGCTCGAGCAGAACGACGTTCCAACGATAATCGAGAAGCCGATTTCGACCGAGGGCCGGTTCATGTCGATCATCGTGGCCGAGGATAAGGTCAAGGCCAAAGCGATGGCGGACGCGAAGGCGGCAGTGGAGCCCGAGCAGGACGAGCAGCAGGCCCAGGCGGCTAGCGAAGCCGCTAGCTAGCGGCCGGTCCGCGTCGGACAGCCTGCAACCAAACGTTGCCTGTCTGATCGCACGGTCAATGTGTGTTCGGTCTCATTGGACTCAGTACGATTTGCTCCTAAGCTGGGGAGACGCGCGGCTGCATCGTTGATGATCCGCGGCTGTGCTGGAGACGCTCACCGATGCCGAAAATGAAGACCCACAAGGGCGCCGCCAAGCGATTCCGCGTTACGCGCACGGGCAAGGTGCTGCGGATGAAGGGCTATCGCGGGCACAACAAGCAGAAAAAGAGCAAGCGCACCCTGCGTGCGCAGAGCCGGATGCACGAGGTCAAGCGTTCCGGCGACCAGAAGCGGGTCAAGCGCCTGCTGCCGTACGGATCGCCGTAGCGATCGTCCGCAGAGCAGCACTGAGCACCGCAGAACAGGAACCCTGTCATGCCACGAGTCAAGGGCGGTCCGCGAGAACGTCGGCGACACAAGAAGGTTCTCAAGCAAACCAAGGGTCATCACGGCGTCCGCCATCGCCTCTATCGGCGAGCGTCAGAATCCCGCCTGCACGCGCTCTCGTATGCCTACGCACACCGTCGCGAGCGCAAGGGCGACATGCGGCGAATCTGGATTCAGCGGATCAATGCCGCCGCGCGGCTGAACGGCACGACGTACAGCCGTCTGATCCACTCGCTGAAGCAGGCGGGCATCGAGATCGACCGCAAGGTGCTGGCCGAGATGGCGCTACATGACCCGGAGGGGTTCAGCGCCGTCGTCAAGCAGGCCAACGCCGCCTGACGACTCTCCACAGCCAAGGCACAACGAAGCCCGGCACCATCAGGTGGTTGCCGGGCTTCTCTTTGTACGTGACCGTACGACGATCAAGAGCCTGTTGACAGCGCAGGAGTCTCGCTGGCGTCGAACGCGAGGTCAGCTGCATCGGCCTCGGGGAGATGCTCAGCCAGCCAGTCGCCGGCGTCTTCATCCTTCAGCCAGGGCAAGATGTGCGTGAGCGCAATGAACTCGCGCATGTGCAGCGCGTTCTTGATCACGTCGAACTCAATCTCGCGGTTCCGCTCTCGCCACTCAGTAGGCAAGTCGATGTGCGCGTCGGCAAACGCGCGCGCAGCGACGCGAGCGTCCTCCATGTTGAGCTGGAGGAAGGCGCGCAGTCGCCGGACGACCAGCTCGTGAGCCGCCTCCCACGATGCGGCGCCCTCACGTCGGGCCATGGCCCGCATGACGCGTCGCAGTTCGATGGGCGGCAGGGCGGTGGCGTCGTAGAGGGTTGCGGCGAGCTGCAAGTGGTCGCTCGCATCGTTCAATCGGTGCGTAAGGTCTCCCAGCTCGAACGCGCTGCCATAGTTCTCGGACAGGTTCGGATGCACGTAGGTCATGATCGGTTCCTTCCGCGTCGTTTGTCTTCGATTCCAATTCTGGCACTCTCTGGCAGAGAGTGCCAACACAATGAGTTGGCGAAGAATCGAGTACGACAAGCAGGGAACAGAGAAGCTGGAGGCTTATGACCAGTGTAGGTCTATGAGTCTCGTAGCGTCGCCTGGAACTGCGACTCCAGGCGTCGCACGATTCCACGACGTGCCTTCTCCACATCGCGGTCCGTGAGCGTCCGGTCGGGCGACCGGTAGTAGACACGGAAGGCCAGCGACTTCTTCCCGGCCGGAATCTGATCGCCCTCGTAGATGTCGAACAGATCGACCGCCTCGACCAGCCCATTTCCTCCGATGGCGGCGGCCAGTTCGCCGGCCGCAGTGTCGCGATCCACAATCAACGCCAAGTCCTCGACCGCAGCGGGGTAGATCGATGGCGAGGGTACCGTCTCTGATTCCCGCAGCAGCGGGGCGAGGGCCCCGACAGACAACTCAAGCGCGAATACATCGCTTTCGATCCCGAACCGCGCGGCGAGGCTCGGCACCAACTTGCCGAGTGCTCCGACGGGTTTGCCGCGCACCGTGATTTGCGCCGACTCTCCGCGAACCAGCGCAGCGTCGTCAGCGCCGCCCTGCAGGCCGAATTCAACATCGAGGCCGGCCGCGAGTTGCTCGAGCACGCCTTTGGCATCGAAGAAGTCGAGCGTCCTGGCCGCCTCGCCGTGTACGGACGCGGGCGCCTCGCCACCGACCAGCGCCATGACCATGCGCTCTTCAATCGGTTGTCGACCCGGTCTTGCCTCGAACGTCTTGCCGACCTCGTAGATGCCTAGTCCGCCACGAGCTTCCTGCTGATTGGACGCGAAGGTTTCGAGTCCACGCGGCCGCAGGCTGGTGCGCAGGCGGTCTTGCGCCGCGTTCATTGGGTTCTGCAGCCTTACGGAGGACGGTCCGGAGGTCGCTTCGGAGGCGGTCGCGGACAGCTCAGAGTCCTGGACCGTGACGTAGGTGATGATTTCGCGCAAGCCGAGACCGGTCAGGACGTCGCGGATGCGCTCGCCTAGATCTCGCTCCCGATCGATGTCGGGGTCGGGTACCGCGCCGGGCAGCGGCTCCGAGGGGAGATTGTCGTAGCCGAGGACGCGGCCGATCTCCTCCACGACGTCGTCCGGGACGGCGATGTCCGAACGCCAGGGCGGGCAACTGACTGCGAATCGATCGGGCGGCAGCCAGCGATTCGAGATGCCCAGCGCCGAGAGGATGCCGCGCACCTCTTCGACGCTCGGCTGGACGGAGAGGATCTGGGTGATCCGGCGCTGCGGGACGACGACCTGGGGAGTATGCGCTTTGCCCGGGTAGGTATCGACGATTCCGGCAAATGCCGTGCCACCGGCTGTCTCGACGATCAGCGCCGCCGCTCGACGCGCGGCGAGCTCGGCGAGTTCCGGATTGAGTGATTTTTCGAACCTGCGGCTCGCTTCCGTGCCGCCCTCGGTGTGCCGTGCACGGCTTCGGCGAATCGACGCTTCCTGGAAGTTGGCCGTCTCGAGCAGGACGGTTGTGGTCGAGTCGGAAATCTCCGAATCGGCGCCGCCCATGATCCCCGCGAGCGCGACGGCTCGATCCGCGTCGGCGATGACGAGATCGTCCGTTTCCAGTTTCAATTCCGACCCGTCGAGCAGTTCGATCCGCTCGTCCGGGCGGGCGCGACGTACCACGATCCGGTTTTCGTGGAGGACTTCGTAGTCGAACGCGTGCAGCGGTTGTCCCCACTCCAACATGACGTAGTTGGTGACATCGACGATGTTGTTGATCGGGCGCATTCCGGCCGACGACAGCGCCTCTTGCATCCACTCGGGCGACGGTCCCACGGTCACGCCGTCAATCACAATCGCCGTGTAGCGAGGACAGCCCTCGGCGTCCTCGATCTGGACGCTCGTGCGGTCATGGGCAGAGACCGTCGATTCGGCATATGTCGCCAACGGCTCACGAACAGCACCGCGTGTCAATGCGGCGACTTCCCGCGCGATGCCGAGAATCGAAAAGTGGTCCGGTCGATTCGGCGTCGGCTTGATATCAAGCACGACATCGCCGAGGACATCTGCAAGTGGCGTGCCCAGCCCCGCATCGGTGTCAAGTACGAGGATGCCCTCGTGCTCGTCCGACAGCCCAAGCTCGCGCTCAGAGCAGACCATACCCAACGAGGTCACGCCGCGAATCTTGCCTTTGCGGAGTCGACGCGGTTCCCGTGTGTTGGGATCAATCAACTGCGCGCCTACCTGCGCGAAGGCGATTGTCTGACCTTGGGCCAGGTTCGGCGCGCCGCAAACCACCTGCAGCGGCTCATCCGCGCCAAAGTCGACCGTGGCGAGGCGCAATCGGTCGGCGTTGGGATGCTGGTCAATGGCGGCAACACGACCGACGACCACCTGGTCCCAATCGCCGCCGCTGCGTTTGACCGCCTCGACCTCGGCGCCGGCCATGCTGAGACGGTGCGCCAGTTCCTCGACCGACATGTCCCAATCGACGTACTGCGCCAGCCACTTGAGCGGAACCTCCATTAGCGGCGCCCCTCGAACTGACGCAGGAAACGCACGTCATTGCGGTAGAAATGTCGGATATCGCGGACGCCGTAGCGCAGCATGGCCACCCTCTCGACGCCCATACCGAAGGCGAATCCGGTGTATTGGTCGGGGTCGAGACCGGCGTCCTCGATGATCTCGGGGTGGACCATGCCGCAACCGAGAATCTCCAACCAGTCGCCGTGCCAGCGAACGCCGAGCTCGGCGCCGGGCTCGACGAAGGGGAAATAGTCGCAACGGAATCGGGTCTCGATATCTGCCCCGAACATGCGCCGGACAAACGCCTCCAGCGTTCCCTTGAGGTGCGCGAAGGAGAGATCGCGGTCAATGACAAGTCCTTCGATCTGAGTCAACATCCACTCGTGGGTGGCGTCTGTTGCTTCGTAGCGATAGCAGGTGCCGGGGACGATCACTCTAATCGGCGGCCTGCGACGTTCGAGGTAGCGAATCTGCATCGGCGACGTGTGCGTGCGCAGGAGTTGGCGCGGGCCGCCGGAATCGTCGTCGGCGATCCAAATCGTGTCCCACATGTCCCTTGCGGGGTGACCGGCCGGGATTCGCAGCCGGTCGAAGTTGTACTCCTCCAACTCGACATCGGGCCCTTCGACCACGTCGAAACCCATATCGCGGAACGTGCGCTCCATCATGCGTCGGGTCAGCGTGATCGGATGCAGCGACCCCAGCGGCGGGCGACGGCCCGGCAGCGTGACATCGATCGACGTTCCCTGGTCCGCGGCGGCGAGCAGCTCGGCTCGGCGGGCAGAGACTGCCTCCTCCAGCGTCCCTTTGAGCCGGTTTGCGCCCGCGCCGATGATCGGTCGCTGTTCAGCGGGAAGCTCTCTGACTCCGCGCAGTACGGCCGTGAGGCGGCCTCGTCGACCGAGCCACTCCACTCGCCAGGCGTCGAGGGTGGGTTCGTCGCCCGCGTCGGCGAGCGACGCTTGCGCCTCTGCTTCCAACGCCACGAGATCGACCACAGCGTCATTCCCACAACAGAAACTCAGTCGTACGCCTCGTATCGTACCCGTCCGCCTCTTCGAGTGGCATCGCGCGGATAGTAAACTTGTCCCATTCTCACGGTCGCGCGCAATCCGAGATCCTGGAGCTATCGACATGGCAGTGAAGAGCTACATCCTGATCGAAACAGAGGTCGGCACGGCCAAACAGGTAGCGCTCTCGCTGGGCGAGATCACTCACAGCGAGGGAGAAATCAAAACGGTCGAGTTGGTGACCGGCCCGTTCGATGTTATCTGTCTGGTGGAAGCGGAGAACCTCGAACGCCTGGGAAGCTGTATCACCGATTCGATCCAGACCGTTGCCGGAGTTAAGCGCACCACGACCTGTCTGACGATTCAAGTCTGACCTGGAACAGCAGCTTCAATATGACGTCGCAGAACACGTCGGCGCGGTCGACAGAGCCGCCAGTGGATATGCTTCCGGTCGAGGATGCGGTCGAACGCATCCTCTCGTTCTGCCGGCGGCTGCCGTCGGAGACCCGAGCCATCGATGAGGCAGTCGGACAGGTCCTGGCGACCGACATCAGCGCTCCGTTCGACATCCCGCCGCACGACAACACGGCCATGGACGGCTACGCCGTGCAATCGGCGAGCACCGACGGCGCGACGGAGTCAACCCCGGTTCGCCTGCGCGTGATTGGCGAGCTTGCGGCGGGATACCTGTACGAGAACTCCGTCGGAGCGGGCGAAGCTGTGCGGATCATGACTGGAGCGCCGATGCCGGACGGCGCCGACACGATCGTCCCGTTCGAAGAGACAGACGAGTTCGGACTTCGCGCGCCGGGCCAGGAGCACGTCAAAATCGAGGATGTCGGAATCCTGAAGGCGGCGGCGCCAGGCAACAACATTCGACGCCGCGGGGAAGATGTCCGCCGTGGTCAGCAGGTGCTGAACGCCGGAACCGTGCTGCGTGGACCCGAGGTGGCGGTCCTCGCTTCGCTCGGTGTCGGCGATGTCGAGGTATTCCGCCGACCGCGGGTGGCGATCCTCTCAACAGGCGACGAGCTACTGATCCCGGGAGAAGCTCCCGCGCCCGGCAAAATCTACGACTCGAACTCATACGGACTGAGTGCGCTCGTCACCCAGTACGGCGGAGAACCGAAACGATTCGGCATCGCGCGGGACACGATTCCGGCTCTGACGGCGAAAATCAACGAGGCGCTGGAATCCTGCGACCTCGTCATCACGTCAGCCGGCGTTTCGCGCGGCGACTTCGACGTGGTCAAGGAAGTGCTCGCCCGCGAGGGAGCGATCGACTTTTGGACCGTCAAGATGAAACCGGGCAAACCACTGGCGTTCGGCGAGTTCGAAGGTCCGAACGGTCGGCGCGTGCCGCATATCGGGCTGCCCGGGAATCCCGTGTCGTCGCTGCTCGCCTTCGAGCTCTTTGGACGACTGGCGATCTACCAGATGATGGGTCGTCAGCCGCAGCCTCGACCGATCGTCAAAGCGATTGCGGAGGAGGACATCGTCAACACCGATTGGCGGCGGGTGTACGCGCGGGCGATTCTCAACCTCGACGAGGACGGCCGCTGGCACGCACGGCTAACCGGACCGCAGGGCAGTGGGGTATTGACATCGATGGCGCTTGCCAATGGGTACGCTGTCTGTCCAGAGGACCGGGAACGCATCCACGCCGGCGAGGAGTGCGATGTGATCATGGTCGACTGGGATCATCCGCTCGACTAGGTCACTTGCCCCACCAGGATTGAATCGAGTTGAACATGCCACTCGCGACCGCCATCCGATCAGTGATCGCGCCGGTCTACATCAAGGCCAGGCTGGCGCAAGAGCGCATCCAGTCCGGGGTGGTCTGGTACCCGCTGGATCCGGATTTCATCGCCAATCCGTACCCGACGTACAAGGAGCTCAGAGAACGGGACCCGTTTCACCCCAGCCCGTTGACGGGGGCGATGGTTGTCTCGAAGTACGACGACGTGGATGCCGTACTGCGCAACTTCAAAGTCTTCTCCAATCGGCGGGGACCGGTCGGCACACGCAATCGACGCGGGATCGGCGAACAGATCGAGAACGAACTGCAGCCGTCGATGCTGTCGCTCGACCCGCCCGACCACACACGGCTTCGCGGGTTGGTCAGTCGAGCGTTCACGCCGCGCCAGGTTGCCAAGATGGAAGACCACATCCGCGAGACGGCGCAGGGCCTGCTGGACGAGGTCGATGGTGAGAACGAGTTCGACCTGATGGCTAATCTGGCTGCTCTATTGCCGACCGTCGTGATCGCGGAGATGATCGGCGTGCCGACAGAGGATCGACAGCAGTTCAAGGAATGGTCCGACAAGTTCGCACGGGTGCTGGAGCCCAATCTGACGGCAGACGAACTGTCCGTCGTCTTCGAGACGGGTCAGCTCTTCGATGAGTACTTCAGAGGTATCGTCGCCGAGCACCGCAAGAATCCCGGGGACGACCTCGTCTCGCGGCTGATCGAGGCTGAGGAAGAGGGCGACAAGCTCACCGAGGATGAGATGATCGTCACGCTGCGACTGCTGTTGGTCGCGGGCAACGAAACGACGACGAATCTGATCGGCAATGGCCTGAAGGCGCTGCTCGAGCATCCGGAGCAGATGGAGTTGTTGAGGGAGCGCCCTGAGTTGATCGACAACGCGATCGAAGAGCTGCTGCGTTACGACTCGCCGGTGCAGGTCGACGGACGCACGGTCCTGGACGAGTTCCAACTCGACCGGCACACCCTGAAGCCGGGCCGGCCGATCTCGCTGCTGATCGGCGGAGCGAACCGCGACCCAGAGGAGTTCAGCGACCCGGAGACCCTGGACATCACGCGTGAGGA
Source organism: Chloroflexota bacterium (assembly GCA_028874365.1). GTDB lineage: Bacteria > Chloroflexota > Dehalococcoidia > Bin125 > Bin125 > Bin125. The sequence goes on from JAPPJZ010000034.1 coordinate 68,990, forward strand.
CGCCGGCAACATCTCGTTTGGACGAGGCATCCATCACTGCCTCGGCGCTCCGCTGGCGCGCCTGGAGGGCAAGATTGCGTTTGAGGCGTTGCTCGAACGGTTCGACGACATCTCGTTCGGCACCCGCACGCCCGAGTACAAGCAGAACATCGTTTTGCGCGGACTCAAGCACCTCGACATTCGGGTCGAGCGGGCGAGCGGTAAGTCGTTCGCGACGCCAAGCGCGGAGGCTGCCGCCGACTGAACGATTTCCGCTAGAGGGTCGTCACGAAACCCCGGAATTCGCCACTGGCGATTCCCCATTCGACGTTGACGTCCCTGATCAGGGCGTGCGGCGGACCAATCTTGAGTTCGTCCAGGAACGCTTCCAGCGACATCCGGTGCCCCTCTGCCACCACTTCCACGGTTGAGCCGTCGGCCAGGTTGCAAACGGTGCCGCTGATTCCGCCGATGCGATCGGCCGTGACCTCGGAGAACATCCGATACCCGACCATCTGCACCCGCCCGCGCACGCGGACGGTCATCCGTTCCATCAGGAGGCGCCGACGACTGCGTCGATGGCGTTGGACACGATCTCGGGCGGCACGTCGTCACGCACGATCGGGGAGCCGACGCTCTCCAGCAGCACCCAGCGCTGCTTGCCGCCGATGACCTTCTTGTCCCGCGACATCGCCTCGACGATCTCGGCCCTGCCCAGACCGGAGGGACTCCGTGTTGGCAGACCGAATCGTTCGATCAATCGTCGATGCCTGCTGACCACCGCCTCGTCGATCATTCCAAGTGAGCAGCCCATCTCGGCGACGGCCACCATGCCCATGGCCACTGCTTCGCCGTGCAGGACGGTGCTGTAACCAGTGACGGACTCGATCGCGTGGCCAAGGGTGTGTCCGTAGTTGAGGATCTGGCGGAGATCCGATTCGCGTTCGTCTGCTGAGACTACGGCAGCCTTGATTGCCTGATTGCGCGTGATGATGTCGACCAGCAACTGACGCCGCGAATCATCGCTGCCGGCGGCTGCGGGATCGAGAAGGGCATCGGCTGAGTCGTCGAGCAGATCGAGCATCGGTTCGTCGCGGATGAAACCATGCTTGATCACTTCGGCGAACCCGGAGCGCAACTCACGCGGCGGCAGCGTGGCGAGCGTCGCCGCGTCGGCGAGCACTGCGCGAGGTTGATAGAAGGCACCGACCAAGTTTTTGCCTGATGGCAAATCGATGGCGACTTTGCCCCCGATCGCGGCGTCAACCATGCCCAGCACGGTCGTCGGTGCGTGGACCAGAGGCATGCCGCGCAGATAGGTTGCAGCGGCTGTCCCAGCCAGGTCAGTCGTAACGCCGCCGCCGAGGGCGAAGACCACATCTCGGCGTTCGGCGCGGTGAGTAGAGAGCCAGTCGTAGAGCGATCCGAGCGAGATCATCGACTTGCTCGCCTCGCCCGAGGGCACGGCGTAGGAGATCACGCTCCGACCTGTCCGCTCCAGCGACCTCAAGGCGGTGTCGCCGTGCGAATCGATGACAGCCCGGTCGGCGATCATGAACACTCGTCCGCTCAGGCCAAGTCGATCCAGTATGTCGCCCGAGCGTTCGAGCAGGTCCCAGGCGGAATAGACCGGATATCTTGCCGAGCCGGCTTCCACGACACACCCGACATCGGGACCGAAATCGCTGAATGGCGGCGGATCAATTCCCGGGCCATTGCGCATCTCGCGCAGCCTGGTGTCCGAGTGGACCACGGCTGCAGCTCGCTGGTTCACTGCATCGACGACCTGATCGACCGCTTCTCGGATCTCGATGTCGTCGGTATGGACGGTGAGGTCGGACATCGCGTAGAAGGGCTGCCTCGCCGCTTTGAGCGTCTCGACGCGCCGGCGTGGGTCTGTGCCGGCCAACATGGGGCGGACCTCTGTCGTCCCCTGCTCGGCCGCCGCGTAACGCGCCAGAATGGTCGCCGAACGCGCCTCCAGCGTTACGACAAACCCACCATCGGCCAGTACCGAACGGTTCTCAGCGCTGAGCCAGACGCCACCGCCTGTGGCGATGACCACGCCCTCTCGGCATGCTGCGTCTCGGACGACCTGGTGCTCACGTGCGCGAAAGCCGCTCTCGCCCTCCGCCTCGAAGATGCCGGGAATGGTGCGACCGGCAGTTCGTTCGATTTCCACATCGAGGTCCACAGCTTGCCAGCCGAGCCGATGGGCGATGTATGGAGCGAGGATCGACTTGCCGGTCGCGCTGAATCCGATCAGCACGACGCGCTTGAGTTCCGCTGGCAGACTCACGACCACTCTCCGCGCGGAACCGCCGTTTCGAGGAATGCCTCCATGTTTTGCCGCGTTTCTGGGAGGGAGTCTCCGCCGAATTTCTCAAGGATCGCGTCGGCCAGGACCAGCGCCAGCATCGCCTCGACGATCACCCCGGCCGCAGGCACAACGCACACGTCCGAGCGTTCATAGTGGGCTTCCACGCGTTCCCCGGTGGTCAGGTCGGCGGAGGGCAGCGGATGCGCCAGCGTCGCAATCGGTTTGACAGCGACCCGAACGACCAGTTCTTCACCATTCGAGATGCCGCCCTCGATGCCGCCTGCGTGGTTGGTCCGGCGACGCCAGGGATGATCGCCCCAAGCGTCCTGCGGCAACACGACGTCGTGATATCCGCGGCCGGTCAAGGCCGCGCCACTGAAGCCGTCACCGATTTCGACGCCCTTGAATGCGTTCATCGAGAGAATCGCCTGGGCGATGCGGCCGCTCAGCTTCCGATCCCACTGCACATGTGACCCCAGGCCGAACGGCACGCCGCCGACCCTGGCCTCGAGAGTGCCGCCAAGCGTGTCGCCGTCCTGTTTGGCGGCGTTGATTTCGTCGATCATCGCCTGAGTCAGATCTGGGTCCGTGCAGCGAACGGGCGAGTCCTCAACCGCGTCCCAATCCACCTCGATTGACGGGTCGATCGCAACGGTGCCGATCTGGACGACATGGCTGTGAAACGAGCAGCCCAGCTCTTCGCACAGCCTCCGCGCGACGGCGCCCGCGCCGACGCGTGCGGCGCTCTCGCGCGCCGAGGCTCGCTCAAGGGAGTCGCGAACGTCTTCGTATCCGTACTTCAGCGAGGCGGTGAGGTCGGCGTGACCGGGTCGGACTCGCGTAACGGGGGTCGGGGGCGGATCGACCGAATCGAGCGACATGGTCTCTCGCCAGGGCCGCTTATCGGGGCCCAACCCCTTGTCGAAGTCGCGGTTCTCGATCCAGAGGGCGATGGGGCTACCCATCGTCCGACCCTGACGCACACCGCCGCGAATATGCGCGTAGTCCGTCTCGATCTTCATCCGGCCGCCGCGTCCGTAGCCCTTCTGACGACGCGCGAGCTGCTCGCGAATCTGTTCCTCGGAGAGCGGGAGACCGGAGGGCACGCCATCGACGATTACGGTCAAACCCGGTCCGTGCGACTCGCCAGCGGTGAACCAGCGCAGACTGCCCATCAGTCGTTCCCCTGCCGCTCAGAGTCGGCGTCGGTCGTTTCTGCCACCATATCGGCGAAGCGGTCGGGAGGCAGTTCGATGGGACGCGGCTCGCCGTTTGGCGCACGATTCGCAATCGTCTCAAACTCGCGAGCCAACACGCCCGGTGGAAGGTTCCAATCGAGGCTCATCGCCGCGGCTCGATCCGCCTCGACACAGAGGATTGGGAGTGCGCTGGCCTGACCCTCGGCATCGCGGAACGTGGTGTAGACATCGACGCGGACGTGATTGGGGCGGAAATTGGGGATGTCGTAGAAGATCATCTCGACCAGTCGCAAGGCCGTCGAATAAGCCGTGTCGAGCGAGGAGGCAATCTGCTCACGGTTACCGTCTACGGTCCCGAACTCGGCGTCCGCCGATGTGCTCACACGGACATGCCGAGCCGAGGCTCCGACTAGGTTGAGCCCCTGCACGCCGGCCCAGACGTTCGCGCTGACATCCTTGGGCGGACGCTGGGTTCGCCAGTGTTCGATCTCCTGGTCGAGGATCCCCTGGATGGCTTCCATGTCGTTCTGAGCGACGAGCTGACGCCAGAATCGATGGGTCCTCGCTTCCTTGAACAGCAGCAGGCCCACGGCGCCGAAGAACGCGGCGATCAGGGCGAAGCCGATCGTTACTCCCTCGCTCATGTCCGTGATCCGGTCATCGCCGCCTCGGCCTCGGCCAGCATCACTTCGACCGGCGCTTCACGCTCGGTCCAGAGCTCGAACGCCGCCGCTCCCTGGTAGACGAGCATGGGCAGACCGCCCACTGCGCGCCGACCGGACGCCAGTGCTGCCTTGACCAGGGGCGTCTCGACGGGGTTTGCGATCAGGTCTGCGACGAATGCATCGTTCGACAGCATGGCAAGATCGATGGGCATCTCTCCCTCCGTCGCGCTCCCGTTGAGCCCGACCGATGTGCACTGCACGACGAGGTCGGCATCTGAGAGTGCGCTCGCCACGCCATCGTCGTCCGCGCCCATTGAGCCCAAACTCACGCCTGCCGACGCCGAGGCGAGGTCGTGGCGCAGCCGTCCACCACGAACGGCGGTGCGATTGATAATCGTCAGGCGCTCGACTCCGCGCCAGATCAGCGCCCAGGCGACCGCCCGGGCCGCTCCCCCCGCACCCCACAGCACGGCGCGGGCGCCGGCTGGATCGAAACCCGCCTCCGCCAACGAGCGCTGGAAGCCGGTCACGTCAGTGTTGTAACCCTGCAGATGGCCGTCGTTGTTGACGATCGTGTTGATCGCCCCGACGAACCGAGCCGTCTCGTGTAGCCCGTCCATGTGACGTAGCGCAGCCTCCTTGTACGGGATCGTGATGTTCGCGCCAAGCGCGTCATCGTGACGCAGATCGTTGATGAATCCCTCAAGTTGGGCCGGCTCGAGGTCCCAGGCTTCGTATCGGACATCGAGACCTGCCGCGGCGAATCCGGCCTGCTGAAAGCGGGGCGAAATGCTGTGCGCCACGGGATGGCCAATCACTCCGACGCGTAAGGTCATCGGGACGCTCCGCGAAAGCGCTCCACATTCGCCTGGTGTTCCTCGAAGGTGACCGCGAACGCATGGGTTCCGTCACCCTTGGCAAAGAAGAACAGGTACGGCACGTTCGCCGGACTGGCGGCGGCCTCGATCGATGCCAGACCGGGCGACGCGATCGGCGTCGGTGGCAGGCCGGCCGATCGGTAGGTGTTGTACGGCGACTCAACCCCAAGGTCGGCCGCCGTCAGATGCCGCTTCCACCAGTCTCCCTCCGTGCCCACGGCGTATTGAACTGTGGAGTCCATCTGCAACAGCATGCCCGCGTCGAGTCGATTCCAGATCACTGCCGACACCAGTGCGCGTTCCGAGTCTTCAATCACTTCGCGTTCAATGATTGAGGCGATGGTCAGGACTTCGTGCAGCGATCGACCGGACGCCTCGATACGTGCCACCAGTTGCTGGCTTAGGGATTCATCGAATCGCGACAGCATCAGCCGGATGACATCTTCCTCGGAACCGTCGAGCGGGAAGGAGTAGGCGCTGGGGAAGAGGTAGCCCTCAAGAGACGCGCCGGGCGGTCGATTACTCGCCAGTGAGCCGGCCACGACCGCATCGGAAACAGTCGCCAACGCGGCTCGGAACGCACCGGCGTTAACCACATTGGACTGTGCGAGACGTTCCGTCACCTGCTCGAGCCTCAACCCCTCAGGGATCACCACGCGCAGCGGTGAAGTCTCTCCAGATTGTATGCGTCTGAGGATTTCAAACGTCGTCAACCCCGCCTCGAACGTGTATTCGCCCGGCTCAAGCCGAGATTCCCAGCCCAGCAGCGAGGCCAGAAGCTCGAAGCGCGTGTGAGAGCCGATCGCGCCGGCGGCTTCAAGTCGACGACCGATTGATGCCGCAGAGTCGCCGAGCGCGATTGAAACCGACGATGGCCCGTAAGTCGGTTGAGCTGCTTCGGTGTCCCGGTCGGTCACGTGCGGCTCGGAGGGAGCCCTCGATACTGCCACCGTCGCAGTGGCAGCGGCCAGGAAGGCAAGAACGAGCACCAGAGTCGCCACCATCAACCGCCAGCGCGAGGCGGTCATCAGATCTCAGCGTCGACGCGCGCCTGCGCGCGACTTCCCTCCTCGCTGTCAAGCCAGCGCTGGAGGATGCGCGCCGCGGCGGCGGCGTGGGATCGTTCCCGATCACGTCGTTGACGTTGGACGCTCCTGCGACCGGGTGAGCGGGCCTTGCGGCCGCGGTCCGTGGTCCCTTCGAGGCTGAACTGGGAGTCGAAGTGGCTGGAGAAACGTTCGTCTTGCGCGACGCACGTCGCTCCCAATGCGGACGCGAGCTCCTCGCCGAACTCGCGAAACGCTCTCGCCTGGGCGTCCTCGCGCCCGTCACCGCGAAACGGAACTCCGATTACGAGAGCAGAAACCTGTTCCCCGCCCAGTAGATCTCGCAGGGCTTGCACCATGGCGGCGTCACCGGCGCTGCGATCCAGCGTTCCCACTGGCAATGCGAGGGTTGAATCGAGCGCAGCCCGAGCCACGCCAACCCAGCGTTCGCCCGGGTCGATCCCAACGGCACAACCATCCATTGTGGGCGACATGAACGCGCCCTATCCGAGCTGCTCCCGGACTGCGTCGGTCACAGCGGCCAATGCGTCGTCGAGCTTGTCAGCGTCTCGTCCTCCGGCCTGAGCCATGTCAGGCGCGCCGCCACCGCCTCCGCCCGCGATCCGGGCAATCCCGCCGATCAACTTGCCGGAGTTGATCCCCTCCCGGACCGCGCCCTCCGTTGCCATCGCCACGAACAATGGACGATCGTTGGCGACGGCGCCGAGCACGATCACGCCTTCTCGGCCACTCTCCGTCATCCGTCGGCGCACCTCGTCGCCGGCGCGCCGGAGGGCGTCCGCAGACTCGACCGCCACGACTCCCGAGGTCACCGAGACCGGGCCGACCTCGACAGCGGCCGCCGCTAGTTCTTCGGCGACGGTTGCGCCGGCCTTGGCTTCGACGGCCTGGAGCCGACGCCTGAGTTCAGTCGCCTCCGCTTGCAGCTGGGCGATTCGATCGCCGGCCGTGTCCGGAGTGGCCCTGACAGCCGAGGCAATGTCCGACAAGGCGTCTATCCGCGCGTCGGTCCAGGCCGACGCTGCTGCCCCGGTGAGTGCCTCGATGCGACGCAGGCCGGCGCCGACGCTGCCTTCGGAGATGATCTGGAAGGCTCCGACAAAACCGGTCGCCGGTGCGTGGGTGCCACCGCACAGTTCCTTGGAGAAACAGTCGTGTACGTGCGGCGCAGGATCGCAGATTTCGACAACGCGCACAGCCGTCTCGTACTTCTCTCCGAAGATCGCCATTGCTCCGGTCTTGAGCGCGTCGTCGTACGACATTTCACTGGTCGAGACGGGGATGTTGTCGCGGATGCGCTCCTGCACGAGCTGCTGCACTTTGCGCAGATCAGCGGGCGAGGGCGCCTCGGGCTGGGTGTAGTCAAATCGCAAGTGGTCGGGCGCGACCAAGGATCCCGCCTGACGAACGTGATCGCCCAGAACCTCGCGCAGCGCGGCATGGAGCAGGTGAGTGGCCGTATGGTTGCGCGCCGCATCGGCCCGTCGCGCTCGGCTCACCGTAGCGGAGACACGATCACCGACGGCGATGCCGCCGGATGTCACCTTGCCCGCGTGCGAGATGACATCGCCGAACCCGCGTGTGTCTTCGATGTCGACCTGCAGGTTCTCGCCGCGCAGCCAGCCGGCATCACCGACCTGCCCCCCGCCCTCCGGGTAGAACGGCGTGCGGTCGAGCACGACGCTCACGCCCTCACTCACCGAGGCGCGCGCTACGCGTTCACCGTCGGCAACGATGGCGACGACTTCCGCCTCGGCGTGGATCGATTCATATCCGGTGAACACGGTTGCGACATCCAACTCGGCGTATTGACTCGCTTCTTCGTCGTAGGCGAATGTGGCTTGCTGGCGGGATCGCTCGCGCTGCTCTTCGAGGGCCGATTCGAACTCGGCGCGGACACGCTCCTCGTCGCCGAGCGCGCTGTGCTCTCGCGCAACCTCCGCGGTCACCTCGAAGGGCAGCCCGTAGGTGTCGTAGAGCTCGAACGCGTCGGCTCCGCTAATCGTTCCCGAATCCAGTTCGGCGATCCGGCCCTCAAGCAACGATCGGCCGGTCGACAGCGTGCGTCGGAATCGGTGCTCTTCCTGGTCAAGCACGTTGGCCACGAGTGCTGAATGCTCGTCCAGCTCGGGATACCACGCAGCCATCACCTCGCGCACCCGAATGGCCAGGTCGGAGAGCAGGTCGTCGCGAATGCCGAGCGAGTCGGCCATGTAGAGCGCGCGGCGGATCAGTCGGCGCAGGACATAGCCGCGGCCCTCGTTGCCGGGGATTGCGCCGTCGGCGATCAGGAAGGTCATGGCGCGGCCATGCTCGGCGACCACCCTCATCGCACGGCGCTGTGATTCGTCGGCGCTGTGGTACTCGAGGTCGCAGCGTGCCCCGATGTAGTCGAGGAGCGGCACGAACAGGTCGGTGTCGTAGAGGTTGTCCTTGTCCTGGAGCATCATTGCCCAGCGCTCGAGACCGGCTCCGGTGTCGATGCTCTGGGCGGGCAAGTCCTCGCGTGTGCCATCCTCGAATCTCGTCCACTGCATGAAGACGAGATTCCAGATCTCCAGCCATTTCTCTTCGGCCTCCGCCGGGCCCGTTCCCTCGCGATAGCCGGGGCGCATGTCGTAGTGCAGCTCCGAGCAGGGACCGCAAGGACCGGTCGGGCCGGCCGCCCAGAAGTTGCCCTGATCGGCGCCGTAGCGATAGATCTTCGAATCCGGCAGTCCGATCTTCTTCCACTGGTCGTAGGCGAAATCGTCGTCGGTGAACACCGTGGCGACCAGCCGCTCCGGTTCTATCCCGATCACGTCGGTGACCAGCTCCCAGGCCCAAACCTGCGCCTCGGCCTTGAAATAGTCGCCGAGCGAGAAGTTGCCGAGCATCTCGAACATGGTCAGATGCGATGCATCGCCGACTTCGTCAATGTCGGTCGTGCGGAAGCACTTCTGGATCGAGGTGAGGCGATGATGCGGCGGCTGCGATTCGCCAAGGAAGTAGGGCTTGAACGGCACCATGCCGGCGCTCGTGAACAGCAAGGTCGGATCGCCCGGCGCCGTCAGCGGGGCCGATGCCACGGCGAGATGGTCTCGCTGCACGAAAAAATCGGTGAAGATCTGACGAATCGTCTGTGCGTCCATGGCTCGGCTGCCGCCTCGGGGATTGATCTGCGCACCTTGGAGCGACGCCGCTCAGGAAGCGGCTTGCAGGATTCGAGTATACGCAGGGTCGAGGCCACCGAATCGTGCCGAAGCGACTGCCGCTCGCATCGGTTGACAGTCCGTAAACTGGCTACCTAGCGTTATTGCACCGGCCCGCTGGAATCGGAGCCCCGATTGAGTTCCGACGACGATCCGCCAGAACCTGAATCACCCGCGCAGATCACCGGCATCGTGCTGGCCGCGGGACGGGGCGAACGCCTGCGCTCGAGCGTGCCCAAGCCTGCTTATCCGATCTGCGGCCGTGCAATGGCCGCCCATGTGCTCCACGCCCTGGGCGACGCCGGAATTCAACGCGTGGTTGTCGTCGTTCCGCCAGAGGAAGACGGCGACGTCGTTCGCAAGGCGGTCAACGATGACTCCGGCTGTGTCGCGTTGCAGTTCGCGGTTCAGCAACAGGCTCGGGGTACCGCAGACGCGGTGCTCGCCGCACGGAAGGCAGTAGCGACTTCACACGTGCTCGTCGTCAACGGCGACCTGCCGCTGCTTACCGCGGGTCAGGTGCGCCCGCTGCTTGCGCCCACTGGAGCAGACGCGACGATTGCGACCGCGGTGGTGGAGGAGCCTGCCAGGATGGGACGTATTGTCCGAGACGCCGACGGCGGCCTGAGCAGAATCGTGGAATGGCGAGACGCCAGTGAGGCAGAGCGCTGCATCCGTGAGGTCAATCTCGGTTACTACCTGTTTCGTGCCGACTTCCTCTGGCCCGAGCTGGAGCGGATCGCGGCCGACGCTACCGCGATCGCGGAAACCTACGCCACAGACGCAATACCTGCAGCCGTCGCAAACGGAAGCGCTTGCGCGGTCGAGGTTTCGGTCGACGAAATGCGTCTGAACGTTGAAACGCCGTCCGACGCGGCGGGGGCGGAAGCCGTCGTACGTTCTCGCATCCTCTACCGACTACTCGATTCGGGCGTCCACATTCGAGATCTGCAAGCGACATGGATTGACGCACAGGCCGAGATCGATGCCGGGGTCGTCATCGAGCCAGGCACACACATTCGAGGCCGAAGCGTCATCGGCGAGGGCTCGCGGGTCGGTCCCAACGCGATCATTGAGCGCGCGGAGATTGGCAAGCACTGCGTTGTCGAGTCCTGCACGATTCGCGACTCCACGTTGCACGATTCGGTGGAGGTCGGCCCTTATTCCACGATTCGCCCGGGCTGCGAGATCGAGTCCGACGTCCACATCGGTACTCATGCTGAGCTGAAGCAGGCGCATCTCGGTGAGGGAGTCCAGGTCGGTCACTTCAGCTACCTGGGCGATGCCGAGGTCGGCCCGCGCACGAACGTCGGCGCCGGCGCGGTCACCTGCAATTTCGACGGCGAATCGAAACAACGGACGATCATCGGTGAGGACGCCTTCATCGGCTCCGACACGATGCTGATCGCTCCAATCCGCATTGGAGATCGAGCCCGAACCGGAGCAGCAGCGGTGGTCAACAGGGACGTGCCCGACGGGGGTAACGCCGTTGGACATCCGGCCCGTTTCACGCCATCGCGGCGCACGCGCGACACGGCGGAGGATGACCAATGAGCGAGAGCTCAATCATCGCCCTGGTCGTTCTCATCCTCGCCGTGGCGCTGCTCGTGCTCGAGGCCATCGCAGAAGCCGGCGTGATTTCGTTGCCGCGATCGCGAGCGCGCCTACTCGCCAGCCGTCAGCCCGACAGCCGCCGGGCCAATCGGCTGACCCGGATCACAGCCGATCGGGAACGGGCGCTCGGCTCGTTCGCGGTCGGCCGCACGGTCGCCGTCGCCAGCGGGTTCACCGCGATCTTCTACATCATCATCCGCGAGACCGGCTTCCAGTGGGAGTCGTTGGTCATCACCGGCCTGGTCTCCGCCATCGTCGCTGCATTGATTCACTCGGTACCGCGTCGTTTAGCCGCCACGTGGCCCGAGGGCTTCGCCATGAACTTCGTCCCAGTAATCGATCTGCTCGACGCTGTCTTCCTCGTACCGGCCGCGATCCTCGAGGCACCAGCGCGTCTCGTCACGGGGCTCGGTCGGCGTCACACTGAAGTCGCGCCGCAACCAACCGACATCGAAGTGTTAATCGAACAGGAAAATGAGACGATCGCGGAGGATGAGCGCGAAATGATCCGCGGAATCATGACGATTGGGGACCGGATCGTTCGCGAAGCAATGACACCACGTCCGGACATCGCAGCGCTGCGCTCCGACATCGCGCTGACCGAAGCGGCCAACTTCCTGCTCGAACACGGATACTCGCGTGTGCCGATCTACGAGGACTCCATCGACAACATCACCGGCATCGTCTACGCCAAGGATCTTATGGCGGAGATCCTGAAGGAGGAAGAACGCACCATTTCCGAGATCGGCCGCGAGCCGATCTTCGTGCCGGAGTCGAAACTGATTGACGACCTGTTGCACGAACTGCGAGGATCGCGGGTGCATATGGCGGTCGTGCTGGACGAGTACGGCGGTACAGCAGGCCTGATCACGCTGGAGGATGTGCTCGAAGAGATCGTCGGCGAAATCGCCGACGAGTATGACCCGGCCGGCGCCGACGACGAGGGCGCTCGAATGGTGGACGGTGCGCTCATCCTGGACGGACGCGCGCCGCTGGCAGCGCTCGAACAGATTGGTGGACACATCGAGACCGCCGACTACGACACAGTGGCCGGGCTCGTGTTCGACCGTCTGGGACGCATCCCCGAGGTCGGTGACGAAGTGCAGCTAGGGACGCTCTCCGTCTTCGTCGAGCGCATGAACGGGCGACGTGTGGTACAAATGCGCGCTGTAACCCACGAGTCAGCGCCGGCTGACAGCAAAGCCATCTCGCACTAACGTGAGCGCCCGTGTCACAACACACTGACGACCGTCAATCTGACGCTGCCTTCCGCGTTGCCTTCTCCCACGTCACCGGCATCGGACCGGCACGGCTGAACGCGTTGGCGCGCTTCTTCGAGGACCTGGAGGAGGCCTGGAGCGCGGATCGCAGCGGCTTACGAGAGGCGGGGCTCGATCAGCGCACGATTGAGGAACTGGAAACCACTCGAGCCACGCTCGATCCGCACGAGGCGTACCTGCGCATGCAGGAAGCCGGAATCTCGGCGCTGACGCCAGACGAACCGGAGTATCCCCGCCGGCTGAAGGAGATCGCCGATCCACCGCCGTTGCTCTACGTACGCGGAACGCTGTTGGATCGCGACGAGTGGTCGCTCGCGATCGTGGGCACTCGCCGACCGACGCCCTACGGCATCCAGGTGACGCGCACGCTGACCGCCGAACTCGCCAACGCCGGATTGACAATCGTGTCGGGGCTCGCCCGCGGCGTGGACGGGATTGCGCACGAGACCACGCTCGAACAGGGAGGGCGAACGGTTGCCGTGGTGGCCAGCGGGCTCGACCGTGTGTATCCCCCTGAGCACAAGGGGCTGGCCTCCGGAATTCTCGATAGCGGGGGCGCGTTGCTCAGCGAGTACCCGCTCGGCACGCGTCCCGACGCCCGCTACTTCCCGCGCCGTAACCGGATCATCGCCGGAATCACGTTGGGCACATTAGTCACCGAGGCAGGCGAAAAGTCGGGCACCTGGCATACCGTGACCTCAGCGCTCGATCAGGGACGCGAGGTGTTCGCGGTGCCGGGGCCGATCACCTCTGAGCAATCAACCGGAGCCAACAATGTGCTCAAGCGAGGGTTGGGTAAGCTCGTGACCGTTGCCGAAGACGTGCTCGAGGAGCTCAACGTGGGACCGATTGAGCGTCAGGCACAGCTTGCTGAGCAGCTGCCTGAGGATACGACGGAGGCCGCCCTGCTCGAGCGCATCGGACACGAACCAATTCATGTCGACGAGCTTTCCCGGCTGCTGCAGCAGCCGGTCCAGGAAACTGCGGCCGCGATGGCCACCCTCGAGCTCAAGGGCCTCATCCACCAGCTAGGACCGATGACCTATGCCCGACGCTAGCGCCCGCGGGTCCGGCACCGAGCCCGGCGCAAGGAAGACGCTGGTCATTGTCGAATCGGGGGCCAAGGCCGATACCATCTCCCGTTTCCTCGACGACGACTATGTCGTCACGGCGTGCTTCGGTCATGTCCGCGACTTACCGAGGCGGGCAGCCGAACGGCCGGCCAAGATTAGGGGCCAGCCGTGGGCCGATCTCGCCGTCGATGTCGATCACGGATTCCAGCCCCACTACATCGTGCCCGGCGAATCGAAGAAGCACGTTACGCGTCTGCGCAAGGAACTGAAGCAAGTCGATCGGGTGTTACTCGCCACCGACGAGGACCGTGAAGGTGAGTCGATCGGCTGGCACCTGGTTGAGGTGCTGAAGCCGAAGGTGCCGTACGAGCGCATCGTCTTCCACGAGATCACACCAACGGCCATTGCGCAGGCACTCGAATCTCCGCGCGGTATTGACGAGAACCTCGTCGAAGCCCAGGAATCACGCCGAATCCTTGATCGGCTTTACGGCTACTCGCTGAGTCCGGTGCTCTGGCGCAAGCTGGGGCAGGGCACGTCCGCCGGCCGCGTTCAGAGCGTGGCGCTGCGCTTCCTCGTCGAGCGGGAACGCGAGCGGATGGCATTCGTCAGCGCCGAATACTGGGGCGCAAGCGGTGAATTCGAGATTGGCGACAGCCCGCTCAACGCACGCCTCCACTCGCTCGGTGGAGCTGAGCTGGCAAGCCAGACGGCCGACTTCGATCCGGCCACGGGAGAGCTCGCAGCGACCGACAAGCGTTGGGAAACAGAAGCCTCGTTAGACGAGTTGCGTCAGCCTCTCCTCGATGCCGAATGGGTTGTCAACGCTGTCAACAGGACTCAGGCGAGCATCCGACCGGCGCCGCCGTTCACGACCTCGACCATGCAACAGGCTGCGTCGAACCGACTCGGCATGGCCGCGGCGCGGGCGATGGCTGCCGCCCAGCGGCTCTACCAGGGCATCGATCTCGGCGCCGAGCGTGTGGGTCTGATCACCTACATGCGCACCGACTCCGTCACGCTCTCCAACCAGGCGCTGGCGCAGGCGGCTGACTTCATCAAAACGACCTACGGCGACGACTACCACCACTTCCGCACCTACAAGACCCGCTCTCGCAACGCGCAGGAGGCCCACGAAGCGATCCGGCCGACCGACATCTCACGAACACCGCAATCGCTGCGCGGCGTGCTCGACGGCGACGATCTCGCCCTCTACGACCTGATCTGGCGCCGGGCAGTTGCTTGTCAAATGGCGGACGCTAGGGTCGAACGCACTCGCATCGAGCTGCAAGCCGCGCTGCCCGACCGCCCCGCCGATGACCCGGCCGTCATGATCGCCAACGGACAGGTCGTCCTCTTCCCCGGCTGGTACGAGGTACTGCCACCTCGCGGCGACGGACAGCAACTTTTGCCCGACGTTTCCGAAGGGGCGTTGACGAGACTCGTCGGTTTCGAGCCGAAACGCAGCGAGTCGCAGCCGCCGCCTCGCTACACCGAGGCCTCACTGGTCAAGAAGCTCGAGGACGATGGACTCGGTCGACCCAGCACCTACGCCGCGATCATCAAGACACTGACGGATCGCAAGTACGTAAGCCGCAGCGGCCGAACGCTTGTACCCACGTTCCTCGGCTTCGGCGTCACCGACTTGCTCACCCAGCACTTCGCCGACCTGGTCAACGCCGAGTTCACCGCCGACATGGAAGACACCCTCGACCAGATCGCACGCGGCGAAGCTCGCGCCGCGGAACATTTGCATGCCTTCTATTTCGGCGATGACGACGCCGAAAACGGACTCAAAGTACGCGTGGCGGAGAAAATTGACACGATTCCGTTCTGGGCGCTCAACCTGACCAAGGAAGGTCTCGTCCTCGAACTCCACGGGGACGATCAGGTCGGTCCCGAAGATGTTCAGGTCCGTATTCGCAACGGTTCGTCCTTCCTCCGACGCGGCATCGGTGACAACATGCGCACTGCTCCGCTGCCACCCGACCTCGCCCCCGCCGACCTGACCCTGGTCGGCGCCGACGAGCTGCTGGAGACGACGCTCCAGCTACCGCGCAAGCTCGGCCATCATCCCGACTACGACGACGATGTCTGGCTGCTCAACGGGCGTTTCGGCCCATTTGTCCAGGTCGGTGAGACGGTCGGTCGTCCCAAGAAGGGGCAGCCCAAGCCGCGCCGCGCCTCTGTCCCCAAGGGCATTGAGCTCTCCGACGTCAACCTCGAGCACGCGATCGACTGGCTGCGCTGGCCGAAGTCGCTCGGCGACCACCCCGAGTCAGGCGAGGAAGTCAGCGTCCGGCCTGGACGCTACGGCCCATACGTCCAGAGCGGCGACGAGCGCCGCAACCTGAAGCCCGAAGATGACCTCGAGACGATCGAGCTCGAGCGCGCGCTGGAGCTCCTGGCCGAGCCCAGGCCGCAGCGCCGTGGTCGCGGGCGGGGCGGACAGCGTCGGGGCAGGCGTCGATCCTGAACGGCTCCTCATCGTCCTAGAGTGACTTCGTGAGCACCGCGACGATTTCTCAGCAGCATCTGGAATCGCTCGAGCGCTACCTCTCGCTGCTCGAACACGGACGCGGCCTGTCGCCCAACACGATCCGCAACTATCGCTCGGACATCAGTGGATTCCTGCTCTGGTTGGAGGGTCGACAGGCGAATCTGATCGACCTGAGCCGAGGCGACTATCGCGAGTACCTCGCCGAGCTACAAACCGACGGCGTCGCCGAAGCCTCCATTCGACGCCGGGCATCGACGATCCGGTCATTCACCCGGCATCTGGCTCGAACCGGCGAGCTCGAACGCGATCCTCTCGTATTGGCGGCGACGCCCAGGACTACTGCTCGCCTGCCTGGGTTGCTGAGCGAGGGGCAGGTGGACAACCTGCTCTCCGCGCCCGACACCTCGACACCGGCCGGACTGCGCGACCGTGCGATCCTTGAAGTCCTGTATGGCGCCGGGCTGCGTGTCTCCGAGTTGAGCGGTATGCGTACTACGGACTACGACGCCGATCACAATGCGTTCATCGTCCGGGGCAAGGGCGACAAGGAGCGGGTCGCGCTACTGGGTCGTTCGGCGTATCACTGGTTGCGACGTTACCTGCGCGACGGACGGTCGCCGCTACGCTCCGAGAGGTCTGCAGATTGGCTGTGGCTGAACCGCTTCGGAGGGCCGCTCTCGACCCGCGCCGTGCAGATTAGCGTCAGGCGATATGCGGAGCGGGCGGGCCTGCCCGAGGACGTACATCCGCATCTGTTGCGACACTCATTCGCCACTCATATGCTCGACGGAGGCGCCGACGTTCGCGTGGTCCAGGAACTGCTCGGTCACTCCTCCGTGTCGACGACGCAGATCTACACCCACGTCAGCGACGCCGCACGCCGCGATACCGTTGAACACGCCCTCGACGGCATCGCTGCACTTCTTCGCGAACGACGCAGCCGTGATGAGGACGACCAAGAATGAAAGTCCTGCTCATTTCGGGGCCCAATCTGAACATCCTCGGTCAACGCCAACCAGAGATTTACGGCTCCCAGACTCTCGCCGACATTGAGGACCTGGTCGGCAAGCGGGCCAAAGAGTGGGGCGTCACGATCCGTCCCTATCAGTCGAACCACGAGGGCGCCATCATCGACTTCATCCAGCAAGAACGCTCGGCTGAGGGTCTGATCATCAATCCTGGCGCGCTCTCGCACTACGGATATTCGCTGCGTGACGCGCTCGAGGCCTTCCCCGGCGGCAAGATGGAGGTCCACCTCTCCAATGTCCACGCTCGCGAGGAGTTTCGCCATAATCTGGTCACCGCGCCGATCATGGACGGAGTCGTGGCCGGTTTAGGTTGGCGCGGCTATCTCGCGGCGCTGGACGCGCTCGTGCCCATGCTGCAAGAGCGCAACGGGCGCCCCGCAGAGTCCGAGGACGCACAGCCCGACTCATGACCGCGACCACATCTCGACTCGATCGAATTCGCGAGCGCCTCGTCCAGGCCAACGTCGACGCGTTGTTGGTGACCAATGCTCACAACCGGCGCTATGTCTCGGGGTTCACCGGTTCAAACGGCTGGCTGCTGATTCCGGCCGACGACACAACCTCGCCCAAACTGGCGACCGATTTTCGTTACCTCGAACAGGCGGCGCAGGAGTCGCCCGACTTCGAGCTCGTCAACATGAAAGGCGGCTTCGAGAACTGGTGGGGCGAACTCGCCAGGCCGTTGGGCCGAGGCCGACTGGGCTTCGAATCGAACGATGTCACCGTCGCATCTCACAAGCAGCTCCGCGACGTTAATGCCAAGTTGCCCGCCAGTCAGCGTCCCGCGCTCGTGCAGACTGCTCAGATCATCGAGCAAGTGCGCGCGATCAAGGACGAAACCGAGCGATCCCTGCTGCGGCAAGCCGTCGCGCTCACCGACGACGCCTTCGCCCACACCCAGCGCACGATGCAGCCCGGCTGGACAGAGCAACGCGTCTCCTGGGAGATTGAGCAGTACGCCCGATCCAACGGCGCAGACGGCATGGCCTTCGAGTCCATCGTCGCCGCAGGACCCTGGGGCGCACGACCGCACGCCCGTCCCCGAGACGAGGCGATCTGCGAAGGACAACCGATCGTCATCGACATGGGCGCCCGCTACCAGGGCTATTGCGCGGACATGACCCGCACCATCGTCATCGGTGACCACGACGAGACCTTTCCCCGCATCTACGACATCGTTCTCGCCGCCCACGAGACCGCCGCCCAGATGGTCGAGCCCGGTATGTCCGGTAAAGACGCGGACCAGCTCGCCCGACAGGTCATCGCCGACGCCGGCTACGGCGAACAGTTCGGCCACGGTCTCGGACATGGTGTCGGACTGCAGATCCACGAGACGCCCTATCTCGGGACGACATCTGAGGACACGCTGGAAGCCGGAATGGTGATCACGATCGAGCCCGGCATCTACCTTCCCGAGTGGGGCGGCATCAGGATCGAGGACATGGGAGTGCTCGACGATGACGGATTCCACTCGTTCACCGGCACACCGAAACTGCGCATGCCGGTATAGCGCGTCTAACCTGCGCGGCAACGTCGTCCGTTGTCGAGCACAGCCGAACAACACCGAACACCAGCGAACGCAACTGACAGGCACAAGATGATCTCCACCGGCGACCTCAAGCGCGGATTCGTGATCGAACTCGACGGCAACGAGTACCAGATCGTCGACTGGGAACACATCAAGGTCGGTCGCGGCTCCGCGCAGGCGCGGCTCAAGCTGCGCGACATCCGCGGCGGCCACACGATCGAGCGAACCTTTCAGGCGGGGACGAAGTTCCGCCGCATCCGGACCGAGCATCACACAATGCAGTACCTCTACCGCGACGGCGACCTGCTCTATTTCATGAACACCGACACCTACGAGCAGGAACCGCTCTCCCTCGACATCGTTGGAGACGCGGTCAACTACCTGGCCGAGAACGCCGAAGCCGAAGTGCTAATCGTCGGCGAGAATCCTGTGGCGGTCGAGCTACCCGCCGCCGTGCCGCTGGTCGTGGCCGACTCTGATCCCGGCGTCAAGGGCGACACCGCCACCGGCGCAACCAAGCCCGCCACCCTCGAAACCGGCCTCACCGTCAACGTCCCCCTCTTCATCAACCCAGGCGACACCGTCAAGGTCGACACCCGATCAGGCCAATACCTCGAACGCGCCTGACTCCCTTCCGATCCCCTCTCCGTGAGGGAGAGGGTTAGGGTGAGGGCAGAAGGACCGTCCCGTGCCGGCCGGACAACCCGGCCGGACAACATCGCTGGAGAACCTGGCGACCAACGACCCATGCCCAAACGCCCGCCAACCGGCTTCAACGTCCGCCGAGCGCAACAACAGCGCATCGACTGGGACAATCCGCAGCCGCAACCCACAGAGCAGGCTGTCGCGACTCCTCAATCCCGACCGGTCGGCGACGTCGCCCGACATATCAAGAGCCGGCTCAAAGCTGACCCCGAGGTCAACGACGTCTGGATCGAGGGCGAGGTTCGCAGCTTCAATCGCTCCGGCGCCGGGCATTACTACTTCGACCTGGCCGACGCCGAGACCGACGCCGCCTTGTCCTGCGCCTTCTTCCGCCGCGACAACCGGGGCATGGCCGTGCAGCAGGGTGACCAGGTGCTTGTCCACGGCAGCGCCGACCTCTATCTCGCCCGCGGTTCGCTACAGATCATCGTTGACGACCTGCGCCCCATTGGTGAGGGCGTCCTCCAGGCGGAGTTCGAGCGGCTCTTTCGCAATCTAGGCGACGAAGGCCTCTTCAATCCCGAACGCAAGCGCCCGCTGCCGACCTACCCCCGCCGGATTGGTGTCGTAACCTCGCCCACCGGCGCGGTCTGGCACGACATCCAGCAGGTGCTCTCCCGTCGCTGGCCGTTGACAGCCCTCGTCCTATCGCCCTGCTTGACCCAGGGCGCCGGCGCGGCCGAGTCGATCGCCGAAGGGATCCAGCGTCTCAATCTCCTGACCATTGATGAGCCCGACGTGATCATCGTCGCGCGCGGCGGGGGCTCGCCGGAGGATCTCTGGGCCTACAACGAGGAGCCGGTCGCCCGCGCCATCTTCGCCAGCGACATCCCCGTCATCTCCGCGGTCGGCCACGAAACGGACGTCAGCATTGCCGACCACGTCGCCGACCGCCGCGCGCCGACCCCGTCCGCCGCCGCCGAAATCGCCGTCCCCGACCGCGCCGAAGAAGCCGCCCGCGTCGCCGGACTTCGCCAGGCTGCCGACCAGAAGATGGACAGCCGAATCGTGGAACTCGCTCAGCGAGGACTGCTCAGCCGCGAACGACTTG